>NZ_SPUM01000047.1 GCF_004614195.1 Massilia horti
GGCACGCATCGCGCGTTTCGATACCTACCTACTGACAGAAATGGAAGAGCAGCGCAACACGCTCGCGCTGCTGCAAACCCTGCCCGGCGTGGACCTGATCGGCGCGGCGATGCTGCTGGTCGAAATCGGCACCGACATGGGCGCCTTCGGCAGCCCCGACCGGCTGGCCTCGTGGGTCGGCGTCTGCCCGGGCAACAATGAATCGGCCGGCAAGCGCAAGTCAGGCCGGGCTGGCAAGGGCAACCCCTACGTGCGCCGGTTGCTGTGCGAATTCGCCCATTCCGCCAGACGCACCACCTGCGTCTTCAAATCCAAATTCGAGTCGCTGCACATCCGGCGGGGGCACAAGCGCGCCATCATCGCCATCGCACACAAGCTGCTGCGTACCGTGTTCTTCATGCTCAAGCGTGGCCAATGTTACCGGGATAGCGCCACCGACTACGAAGCTCTCGCGGTAAAACGTAACGCGCCTCGCTGGATCAAGGCACTCAAGAAGTTCGGACATATCGTCCAAACCGCGTAAGCGCAGGCGTAACACAATTTTCGATGGCCTACTCAGGTCAGGACGCTGCACGTCCGTACAGTGCTTTCTTTCACGTTACGATTCTCTGCCCAACCTTGCAGCGTGCGAACCCTACAATGCACGGCGCTCGCGGCTTCGATTACACGAATCTGCTATCATGTCGGCCATTGTTTGCCCCAACCAGGATTACCGAGTTTCATGCTGATTAGGACTTCACGCGGCCGGTTGTGCATAGCGGCCTCACTCCTGTTGGCGCTCGGAACCACAAGCACATCGCTTTCGGCAGCGGAATCGATTCTCCGCCGCTGGCCCGCCAGGACTCCCACGCCGCAGCTCAAGCTGACTGACCTCGCCGGCAAGGAATGGAGTCTGGAAGAGCTGAGCGGCAAGCCGGTCGTGCTCAATTTTTGGGCTAGCTGGTGCGGGCCCTGTGTTGAGGAACTTCCGGTGCTCAACGAACTGGCGCAACGCGACAATCTGGTCGTGCTGGGCGTCAACTACAAGGAAGGATCGGACGCGATTGTCCGCTTCACCCGTGAGCACCCGTTTCGTTTTCCGGTCCTGCGCGACAAGACCGGCGCGGCATTCAAACAGTGGAGCAGCGGCGTAATGCCAACCACCGTGCTGATCGACCGCGACGGGCATGCCCGCTGGCGCGTGACCGGCGAATTGGATATCAACGACGCCGGCTTTCGCCAGGCGTTGGAGAGCATGCTGCAACAATAAATGCGGCGCAAGCCGCGACAACAAAGCAACCAGACTTGGGAGAAACTGAATGCAAGACCACAAAATCACACGACGCTCGCTGCTCAAGGGGGCCTGCGGCACCATGCTGCTCGGCGCCCTGCCGGGAAGCCTCCTGGCGCAGACCCAGGAGCGGCGCCTGTTCGACCCGCGCCCGGGCGACTGGCGTACCTTCGAGGTCGTCACCAAGGTCAACCTGCAGCACACCGGTCCGTCGACGGTCTGGGTGCCGCTGCCGTCGGTCTCCACCGATTGGCAGCGCTCGCTGTCGGACAACTGGTCGGGCAACGCCAAGTCGATGCGCGTTGGCATCGACAGCAACTACGGCGCGCGCTTCCTTGTCGCCGAGTTCGACGGCGTAAGCAGCCCGGTGCTGGAAGTAGCTTCGCGCATCCAGACCCGCGACCGCGCCCACGACTGGAAGGCGCCGGGCGTCTTCACTCCCGAGGACTCGCAAGACCTGCGCGTGTGGCTCAAGCCGACCGACCTGATGCCCACAGACGGCATCGTGCGCAAGACCGCGACCCAGATCACCAGCGGCTCGCGTTCCGACGCGGAAAAGGTACAGCGCATCTACGACTGGATTGTGCTGAACACTTTCCGCGAGCCAAAGGTCAAAGGCTGTGGAACCGGGGATATCAAGACGATGCTCGAGACCGGCAACTTCGGCGGCAAATGCGGCGACATCAACGGGCTGTTCGTTGGCCTGTGCCGCGCGGCCGGCGTGCCGGCGCGGGACGTGTACGGCCTGCGCCTGGTGCCCAGCGCCTTCGGCTATCGCGAGCTGGGCGGCAATCCGGCCTCGCTCAAGGGCGCGCAGCACTGCCGCGCCGAGGTCTACCTGAAGAAGCACGGCTGGGTGGCAATGGACCCGGCCGACGTGGGCAAGGTCATGCGCCTGGAAACCGGCAGCTGGATCAAGGACCCGGACAATCCGGTGGTCGCGCCGGTCAAGAAGGCGCTGTTCGGCGGCTGGGAAGGCAACTGGATGGCCTACAATTTCGCCCACGACGTAAGCCTGCCGGGTTCGAGCGCAGGCAAGCTCGGGTTCCTGATGTATCCGCAGGCCCAGACGAACGGCGAGGCCTACGATCCACTCGACCCGGACTCGTTCAAATACACGATCACGGCACGCCAACTCCAGGCTTAACTCGTGGCAGGCGCGGTTTGCCGCCGCGCCTGATTGACCGGAACTATGCAAACGGAACCAGTTTCAGTGAAATCGAACGCAGCACTCACACGCAGGAACCAGGGCCTGGGGTGGATGACGCTCGCGGTGGCTTCGGCCCTGCTCGCTTCGACCTGCTGCGTGCTGCCGCTGGTACTGGTTCTGGCCGGCATTACAGGCGCCTGGATGGTGCACCTTTCCGTGCTCAAGCCGGCCACACCCTACCTGGTCGCGGCAGCCGTCGGCGCCCTCGGCTGGGCTGGGTACCTCGTCTTCCGTCCCGTGCAGGCATGCTCGATGGAAGAAGACGCCGCTTGTGCGGTGACGCGCCCGCTGATGCGGCGCCTCTTCGTCGGCTGCGCGGTGTTCATCGCCGCCCTGCTGCTGTTTCCCTTGATTGCCCCTGTTTTCTATTGACCGCCATGCAAACCTTTCGCTCGCTCCCGCTTGTTGCCGCGCTGTTGTGCGCCAGCCCGCTGGCCCTGGCCAAAAACCAAACCGTGGCGCTGAACATCCCGACCATGGATTGCGCGACCTGCCCGATCACGATCAAGGCCTCACTGGTCAAGGTGCCCGGCGTTTCCAAGGTCAAGGTCAGCTACGACCGCCGCGAGGCCGTGATCGTGTATGACGACAGCAAGGCGACCGTCGCCGATCTCAAGAAGGCTACTGAGGACGTGGGTTATCCCTCGATGCTCAAGACTCCACTCAACTAGATCGCCCCGCCCGTGCTTACCGCCGTAGGGTGCGCACCTGTGCGCACGCGGTACGTGTGCGTACCGGCGCCAACGGCATTCAACCGTACAGCGTGCGCACAGGTGTGCACCCTACGTCGACTAGACGGCCTCAAAAAAAACACGTAGTTAGCCCAAAAACCGTCGTTCCCGGGCTATTTTTCGTACGTTGGTAATTGACGTTACGACCGAGGTACTTCTGCGGTGGCCTCCAACGCCCTGCGGTCCCACTTGGCCAAATCAGCCGCGGCCTCATAGGTGCTCTGCAAAAAGTCGAGCAACACCGCGTCGGGGTCCTGCGCCTGGCGCACCACCTCATACGGCAACACGAACTCACCAAATCCCGCGTCGTATCTTGCCTCCGATGGCCGCACCGCGGCGGACTTGAATCCAGTCGGCTCAGGATACGCATACGAATAGAACACCGCCTCCGGCATCTGCTCGTTCCCCGGCCAGAATCCGCAACTGCTGACCTCATGCGAGTACGCATCGCGCGTGACCCAGTCCGGACAATTCGGGATGCCTCCCGGGTGGGCTGGCGCTGTCCGGCCTGAAAAGCGCGTGGTGGCCAGGTCCATGCTGCCCCAGAATAAATGGACCGGACTATTCTTGCCGATGAAGCGCGCACGAAACTTCTTGAACACCCGATCAGCCTGCGCCAACGCTCGGAAGTAGCGGTTCGCGAAAACGGGATCATAGGAGGCATGCTTGCGGTCCACCGTAAATGGAATCGCTTCCACAACCTCATTGGGCACGGCATTGATCCGGATCCGCATGCCAAGGTCGGCAAGCTGGGCGAACACATCGTCATACATGTCGGCCACCGCCCGCGCGCGCAGCGGGATCATGCGTCGCATGCCGTCGCTGGTGTCGATCCTGAGTTCGTGATCGATGAAATCGAAATCGATCCCGAACAGGCGCGTGCCGTAGGGAATAGGCGACGTCGTCAGCCCGCGCGCGGTCAGGTACAAGGTGACATTCCAGGCATGATTGGTCCAGGGCGTCTGGACCATGCGAATCTTGCCGACGATCTGGAACCACATGTGCAAGGTACTGCAGGTGTCGCTCCACTCCGGAAATGGCAAGGGCGGCCAGGCCTGGTTGTCCGGGGCATCTTGCGAGTTCGCCATAACGGCCTCCTGTAAAGTGGATGATGTGGCATTGCCAGTTTGACCGCGCCTCTGCCGCTTAGTTGGGCAGCGCGGCGCGCACCTTTGCCGGGTTGTGTGCTATAACGGCAATACCCATCCTGCCCCATCCTCACCTACCCCAATGGCGTCCGGCAACGGCATCCTTGTCCTTTACGCCCATCCGGCGCCACAGCGCTCGCGCGCAAACCGTTTGCTGGCCGAGGCCGCCCGCGACGTCCCCGGGGTTCAGGTGCGCGACCTGTACCAGACCTATCCGGACTTTTACATCGACGCGGCGCACGAACGCAAACTGGTCGAGGCGTCGCATCTGCTGGTCTTCATGCACCCGATCCGCTGGTACAGCATGCCGTCGCTGCTCAAGGAATGGCTCGATGTCGTGTTCGATGCGCGCTGGGCCTACGAACGCAATGAAGGCGCGCTCAAGGGCAAAAGCTTCTGGCTGGTCGCCAGCACCGGCAGCGGCATCGAGGCTTACCGGCCTGGGGGCCTGCACGGCCGGCCGTTCGCAGATTTTCTGGCGCCATTCGAACAGACCGCGGCACTGTGCGGCATGCGCTGGATCGCGCCGCTCATCCTGCATGGCGCCAGCGGCCTGGATGAAGACAAACTGCAGGCCCACGTCGCGCTGTTTCGCGAGCGCTTGTCAAACTACGCAGCTTCCGCGCCCACCGCCGCTGACTAGGCCGCCGGTCCAGATCCGATGCAAAACAGCCTCCTGCTCAACGCCCTCGTCTACCTGGCCGCGGCCGTCGCCATCGTCCCGATCGCCAAGCGTCTCGGACTGGGCGCGGTGCTCGGCTATCTGCTGGCGGGAATCGCAATCGGCCCATGGGGCTTTGGCCTGATCACGCAGGTCGAGGACATCCTGAAATTTTCCGAGTTCGGCGTGGTGCTGCTGCTGTTTCTGATCGGCCTGGAACTCGAACCGCGCCGCCTGTGGGCACTGCGGCGTCCGATCTTCGGCTGGGGCAGCGCGCAGGTGGCTGCGGTGGCTGCCGCGCTCGCGGTTGCAGCCATCGCAGCCGGGGCCGACTGGAAGGTGGCGCTGGTGGCGGCGCTGGGCCTGTCGTTGTCATCGACCGCGCTCGCGCTGGCATCGCTTGGCGAGCGCAACCTGTTGCCCACCCCGGCCGGCCAGGCCGGCTTCGCGATCCTGCTGTTCCAGGACGTGGCCGCGATTCCGATGATCGCGCTGATTCCGCTGCTTGGCCAAGCGGCCCACGCTCAAACCGGCCACGGCTGGCAGACCTTTCTGAAGCTTGCGCTGGTGCTGGCGGCGCTGATCGCCGGCGGCCGCTACTTGCTGCGTCCGGTACTACGGATCATCGCGCGCACCGAACTGCGCGAAATCTTCACCGCGTTCGCGCTGTTGTTGGTGATTTCGATCGCGCTGCTGATGCAATGGGTCGGCGTGTCGATGGCGCTCGGAACCTTCATGGCCGGCGTGCTGCTGGCCGATTCGGAATATCGCCATGCGCTGGAAACCGACATCGAGCCGTTCAAGGGCCTGCTGCTGGGGCTGTTCTTCATCGCGGTCGGCATGTCGATCGACTTTGCGGTGCTTTTCGCCCATCCGCAACTGGTGATCGCCCTGGTGGTGGCCTATTTGGCAATCAAGATCGTGGTGCTGTACGTCCTGGCCCGGGCGTTCGGGATACCTTCCAGCCAGCAGGCGCTGTTCGCCTTCGTGCTGTCGCAGGGCGGCGAATTCGCGTTCGTCGTGTTTGGCGCCGCCGCCACGGCGCGTGTTTTCTCAAGCCAGACCGCATCGGTCCTGGTGCTGGTAGTGGCCTTGTCAATGGTGTGCACGCCCTTGCTGTTGATGCTCTACGACCGCGTCATCGCGCCGCGGCTGGCCGCCGCCAAACGGCGCCCGGCCGACCACATCGAAGCGAACGAAGGCCATGTGATCATCGCCGGCTTTGGCCGCTTCGGACAGATTATCGGCCGCCTGCTGATCGCAAGCCAGGTCAAGCTCACTGTGCTCGACCACGATCCGGACCAGATCGACATCCTGCGCAGTTTCGGTTTCCAGGTCTTTTACGGCGACGCCACCCGGCTCGACCTGCTCCATGCAGCGGGTCTGGCGAAAGCACGCGCGCTCGTGCTGGCGATCGACGATGTGGAAGACAGTCTGAAGCTGGTCGACGCGGTGCGCGAGGAGTTTCCGGAGTTACCCATCCTGGCCCGCGCGCGCAACGTCACCCACTATTTCCAGCTCATGGATCGTGGCGTGTCTGTGATTGAGCGCGAGACCTTCGAGTCCGCCTTGTATCTGGGCCGGCGCGTGCTGACCGAACTCGGGTTTGGCGCTTACCAGGCCCGGCAAGCCGCGCTAAAGTTCCGTCAGCACAACATCGAATCGCTGCATGCGGTATACCCCGTCTACAAGGACCAGAAGCAATACGTATCGCTGGCAAAGCGAGCCCGTGACGAACTCAACCAAATGTTCGCTCGCGACCTCAAGGCGCGCGAGCAGGAGAGTGAGAAGGAATGGGACTAGAGAAAACTTCGCGGTGCCCTATTTCTCATGCAAAGCGAATTGCGATATAGATTTTCTCAAGTTAGCAATCAGAACCCCGCGGATGTCCCCATGAGGAAAGGAGTTGGGTATGGCTAAGCTCGTTTTCGAAATGAACCAGTCCCTCGACGGCTACGTCGACCATACGGCGTTTGCGCCAAGCCCTACGCTTTTCCGCCACTTCATCGAGGAGGCCCAGGGGCAGGCGGGCACTGTGTACGGCCGCAAAATGTACGAGGTCATGCGTTACTGGGAAGACGATCATCCTGAATGGGGTGCATCGGAACGCGCCTTCGCGGCGGCGTGGCGGAAGCATCCGAAATGGGTGGTCTCGCGCACGTTGGAGTCGGTCGGTCCCAACGCCACGCTTATTGAGGGTGATCTTGAAGGCGCGATCCGCAAGATAAAGGCCGAGCACGACAGGGAGATCGAAGTCGCTGGCACCGAGCTGGGGCGAAGCCTGACCGAACTTGGCCTGATTGATGAGTATCGAATCTACCTGCACCCCCTCGTGCTTGGTCACGGCAAGCCATGTTTCGCCGCCCCCCGGCCGCCGCTTCGCCTTATCTCTCATGATCGTATTGATGAGAATGTGATCATGTTGACCTACGTTCCTACCTAGGTGAACAGTTACAGGTCGATATGATCCGCTTGCGCACGGGGCATCAAAGGCCCGGGCCCCCTATCGGCTGTAGCGGATCGCATGACTTACCGGAGGCGGGTGCGCACCTGTGGTAAGCGTCCAGTCCGATCACTTCGGTGGCCGCGCAAGAGCAGCTCTCCCAGGGCGCCGTGTCCGGCCAGTCCGCCTTGAGCGCCAGGTTAGGCCACTCTCGCAGTGACTTTGGTAACTGAAGCATCAGCTTTCAATGCAAAGTATGTCCATATGCCGCCAAGGAGGTCCACTACTCCCAAAAGACCAAGCATTGGCCTTGCAAGACCGATGACAACGAATGTCGTTAATGCTGCGAAGACCAGGAACCGTGTATAGACAGATGCCACGAGAAACGGCTTATGGCTAGACGAGATCCATGCATAGATGCCGATATTGAACACCAGAACGCCAACTACATGAACCCAAACTTCGGAGGTCTGCGGAAGCCGAAAAATGGATAGTAGAAAATTGGGAGCAACAACGAGCACAACGCCAACAAACAACACATAAACCGCGAACACTTTAGCGCTGAACGTAGACTTGGACATGTTTTCCCTTTTGTAGTGAAAAAAGATGGGGCAAACGTGAAGTAGGCACCCCAACATGGGCGTGTGTTCCCGACAGAAGCCCGTTTTCGATAATCGCACAAGGCCAATTCGTCAGTATTATCAATTAGGTATATGAATATTAAGACGCCCTAATCGCGCCCTGGAAACCCACCTGGGATGGATTAAGATTGAACAGAAACCACGTTTGCTCGAACAAGCCCGGTCATGCATTCGTACCAAGCACTACAGTATTCGTACCGAGGATTGCTACGTAGACTGGATCCGCCGGTTCATCCTGTTTCACGGCAAACGGCATCCGCGCGAACTTGGGGCCGTCAGCGCGTGCGCCGGTAGTGCATGGCGACCGCGCCGTTGCAGAGTGGCTTCGCGGAGATCAACTCGAGCCGTCGCGTGCTGGGCAGTCCGCTCTCGTACAGGGTCGGGCCGTGGCCGGCGATCCTGGGGTGGACGAGTAACTTGTACTCGTCGATCAGATCCAGCCGTTCCAGCTCGGTCGCGAGCTTGCAGCTACCGAGGAGCACGCCGTTCGGGGTCGCGTCCTTGAGCTTCTGTACGCCCGAGCGCAGGTCGCCGGCGATGTGGTGGCTGTTGGTCCAGGGGAAGTCCGTTCGTGTCGAGGACACCACGTACTTTGGCTTGGCCTCCAGCTTGACCGCCCACTCGCGCATCGCCGGCAGAGCGTCCGCGGCGCCGCAGGCGACCGCTGGCCAGTAGCTCTCCATCATCTCGTAGGTGACGCGGCCCCACAGCATCGCCCCGCCCTCGTCCATGAGGCGGGTGAAGAAGGCGTGTGTCTCGTCGTCGGCGATTCCTTCTTGGTGGTCGACGCAGCCGTCCAAGGTAACGTTGATACTAAAGGTTAAGAGTCCCATGATGTCCTCCGTTCGAGATACGCGACGAGCCGCACGGGCCGATAGCAACGTCCGGAATGGCTCAGTGTACGAGGTTGTTACTATCAGAGCAAGTAAAGGGTTTTGTTAGGTGCTATAAGGTTTTTGTTCTATTCAGGTTAAAAATTAGAAATTTTTCAGGCACCGTCATGGAAGAGAAATGAAAGGTAGTGTGGTGATGCTTTACCGGCACCGCTGGGTAAGCCCAATGCCCCCGCCGACGATTACCCGGCTTTCTTGCCTCAGCTCTTTGCTTCCTGCAGAGCAATAAATTCCGGTATCATCCAAGCCATCATTTCCGGACTATGAACTCGCCGTGATCATTCCCAAGCCCGAACCAATAAACGACCTTTCCTCGCGTGCCGTCAATCTCGTCAATTGCGGCCTCATCGTCCTGGATGCGGACCAGCAGATCGTTTTATGGAATGGCTGGATGGTCCCGCGTTCTGGGCGGTCCGCGGCGCGCGTACGCGGCGAGCCCTTGTTCGAGGTATTTCCGGAATTGCGCGGCTCGCGCGTGGAATCGGCGGTGCTGGCCGCACTAATCGATAATGTCGCGACCAATATCCCGCAGTCGCAAAGCCGCGCGCCGTTTCCGCTGCGCGAAGCTGGCAGTTTCGATGGCGCGCGCATCGACCAGGCGGTGACGGTCACGCCTTTTTCCGAGGACAAGGAGCGTTTCTGCCTGATCGAAATCCGCGACGTGAGCGGAACCGTCGACCGCGAGCGCCAATTACTCGACCATGCCGAATCGCTGCGTGCGCGTTCGTACGTCGATGGCCTGACCGGTATCGCAAACCGGCGTTACTTTGACGTGGCACTCAACCGCGAATTGCGCCGCGCACAACGCCTTGGGGGGCAACTGTCGTTGCTGTTGACGGACATTGATTCGTTCAAGGCTTACAACGACCACTTCGGCCACCAGCAAGGCGACGCCTGCCTGACGACGGTGGCCAAAGCGCTGGCGGAAATGCTCAAGCGCCCTGCCGACGTCGCCGCGCGCTACGGCGGTGAAGAGTTTGCGGCGATCCTGCCCGACACCACGGCCGAGCAGGCACGGGCACTGGCCAACTCGATTCGCGAACACGTCGCTTCGCTCAACCTCAAACAGGCGCCAAGCGCAGTGCGCCCTTATGTCACGCTCAGCATCGGCGTGGCTAGCATGGACAAGGATCGATTGAGCGAACCGGAGGCCCTGATCGAGGCTGCCGACAAGGCCCTGTATGCCGCCAAGCGCTCCGGACGCGACCGTGTAGTGGTCGACGGCGACGCGCAATAGCGCTTATTTCGGTGGCTCGACCGTGTAACCCTTAGCGCGCAGTGCGGCCAGCAGCCCGTGGGGATCGAGGATGTCCTTCATTTCGAGAACCGCAAATGTCGAGGAATTGGTTTCCAACGATTTGTCCACCGAAGCCAGCCAGGCCTGCCTCACACGCTCCCTCATCATTTTCAGATCCGATTCGCTATTGAGGATCGGGCTGCTAAGGAACGCGGCGTCGCAAGCCGCCTTACGATCGGCATAGTCGAGGTTTTCGATCACCGCCAGGTCGCCAATCGCCCAGGCATTGGCACGCACACGCATGGCGTCAATGTCGGTTTCCAATTGCGTCAACGTCTTTGCAAAGCACGCGGTATCGTCCATTGCCGACTTTTTGAATTCCTTAAGTGCCTTGCCCGGCTCCTTGATCTCGGCGTTCGCCGTGCTCTCGGTTATCTTGATTTTGCTTTTCCTGACGATGGTGTCGATCGCCATTCGCACTTCGCGTCCATTCCCCAGGCCGGACGCGGCCAACGCCCGCCCGTATAACTCCTCGGCCACGAATACGGGACGCTCCCGCTCGATCCCCTCGTCGTCTTTAAAATATTTTTTCCTGAGCGGCAGCCAGCGCGCATAAACGTCCGGCGGCAACACGTCCTTTAACGTCTTTCCGTCTGGATTGTTCTTGGCTCCGACAAGGAACGGCAGTGCAGTAAGTGCTTTCAGCGTCCCGACATGCACATTCGCGCTTGGCGGCGGCAGGAATTCCTGCGATTTGGCGACGATGTCTTCAACGTCTCGTGAACGCCATTCCATCTTGCGCGGCAACGGTGAATAGGTTCCAAAAATCCACAGCACATGGTCGCCCTTGGAAACCTTCCATAACCCCGGTCCCGGGCGCCTGCCGGTAACAAGAACTTGTTGCGTCTCCATTGCTGATTCGTCCAGTTGCATCGAGGGCGTGTCATCGGCAACCGTGGTCTGCGACCAGGCGGGCAGCGCCAGGCTCAGGCCCAGCGCGGCGATATAGCGTTTCAACATGAGCACATCCCGTTGTTAGTGTTGAGCAAAGGTACTCGATATTTCCAGACCATCCTTAACAACTGAACAAATTGTTACAAAACAGAAAGTCGATGGGATCGGTCCGCCAGCCTGATCAAAAATCTGATTTTTTGTACGTACGATTGCTTCAGGCGATTTCATTTGAATTACTGCTGATATTCTTTTCTTGTTGACAAACCAACAAAAATCACGGAGGAGATACCATGCATCACCGAATACCGGTCTGGATTATCAGTCTCATCGCCGCAGGATTGCTCGCCAGCTGCGGGGGCGGCAGCCCCGATTCCCCATCCTCGCCCGCACCCAGACTGCTTGCCAGCACCGCGTTCGCCAGTTCGTTCGGCGTCACGGAAGCCGGCGGCTACCTCACCGTCGACACGGGTTCCGGACTGGTATTCAAGGTCAAGCAATCGAATGGGGACATCACGTCGATCCGCTACAAGGGCGGCACGGAATTGCAAGGCCAATCGAAGGGCTCGCACATTGCCTCGGGCATTGGCGCCGTGGTCTCCTACACCGTCAACGGTTCGGTCGCGCAGATCACGCTCACCACGCCGACGCTGGTCCACTACCTGCTCGTACGTGAAGGCGACAACACGATTTACATGGGCACCTACGTGACCGCCGAACCATCAGTAGGCGAACTGCGCTGGATCACGCGACTCAACTCCAATGCGTTCCCGAATGCCCCGGCGGAATCTGACCTGCGCGGCAACACTGGCGCGATCGAAAGCAGCGACATCTTCGGCATGCCCGACGGCACCACGCGCTCCAAGTACTATGGCAACCAACGCGCGATGGACTTGTCGGTACGCGGTGTGAGCGGCCCGACCGTCGGCGTATACATGGTCTACGGCAACCGCGAGAGCAGCTCCGGCGGGCCGTTCCATCGCGACATCCAGAACCAGACCGGTAGCGATGCCGAGGTGTACAACTACATGAACTCGGGCCATAACCAGACCGAGGCATGGCGCATGGGTTTCCACGGACCGTACGCGCTGATGTTCACTGACGGCCAAACGCCAACCGCGCCGGACATGAGCTGGATGGAAAACCAGAACCTCAGCGGCTGGGTGCCGGCGAGCCAGCGCGGCAAGGTGACGGGTAACGGCTTGTTTGGATTCGACATGCTGCACCAGTACGTGGTCGGGTTCGCCAACGACACGGCGCAGTACTGGACGGTTGCCAAAGCTCCGAACGGCAACTTCTCCATGCCAGCGATGAAACCGGGCACCTACACGATGACCGTCTACAAGGACGAACTCGGCATCTACAGCGAGAGCGTGACGGTCACAAGCGGCGCCACGACCGCGCTGCCGGTACGGATGCTCACCGGCGACCCGGACAAGACGCCGGCTGTGTGGCGCATCGGCACCTGGGATGGCAAGCCGACCGAATTCCTCAACGGCCCGGCAATCACGCTGCGCCATCCGTCGGACCCGCGCAACGCCTCGTGGGGACCGGTGACCTACGCCATCGGTGCACCGTTCAATACCTTCCCCGCGGCGCAGTGGAAATCGGGCATCAACCAGCCGACCAAGGTGACCTTCACCCTCACGCCGGAGCAGGTTACCGATCACACGATCCGCATTGGCCTGACGGCCGCTTACAACGGTGGCCGGGCGCAGATTACGGTGAACAACTGGACCTCTCCCGCCTTTGCCACCTCGACGCAACCGAAATCGCGCAGCATCACGATTGGTACCTACCGTGGCAATAACGTGACGTACACCTACGCGGTACCGGCCAGCGCATTCGCCGCCGGAACCAACACGCTCACGATCAACGTCATTTCAGGCACGGCTGGCAGCGACTTCCTGAGCCCGGCTTACGCCTATGACGCGGTCGACATGCTCTGACCCTGCGGATCAAAAATAATCGGAGACAAAACAATGAAGAACTTCAAAACCATCCTGGCCGCGCACGCGGTCGTGCTCGCGGCGCTAGCCTGTCCGCTGGCCAATGCGAGCCTGATCAACAACGGCGACGGCAGCTTTACGGATACCTCGACCGGCTACCGCTGGCAGACGCTGAGCCAATACGACGGCAAGGACTACGCGGCGATCCTCGGCATCCTGCCCACTGGCTACCACGTCGCCAGCGAAGCCGAACTGGCGACGCTGACCGCCAGCGCGAGTGCCAACCCGGCCAATTTCGCAAGCGATGCTTTGGCGATGGGCGCCGGTCCCGGTGCCTACATGATCTGGGGCTTTTACGGCGACGGCAGCCTCTATGCCTGGAAATCCGATTTCGACGAGATGTGGAACACCAACGCGGCTCCCCTGCCGGGAGGCTATACCACGGCGAATGGCTGGCTTGCCTGGGATTATTCCATCGGCACCGGATACAGTTTGCCAGGCCTGAGCGTCTTTGCGGTGAACACGACGACGTCCGTGCCTGAGCCTGCGACACTGGCGACGTTCGGGATTGGCCTGGTTGGACTGGCAATGCGCCGCCGAACAGTACGTTCGAAATCCCGCGCCGTCTAAATCCAGGCTGGGGTCAGACCCTAATTCTTCGGCAACTTCGAGGACTTGCCGAACAAATCGACTCTGACCCTATATTTGCTGCATTCCAATCGAAAATAAACAAGTGGGGTCAGAGTAGAATTGTTGAGCAACTTTCGATAATTGCAAAACAATTTGACTCCGACCCCACTTGTCAGATCATCTGGCCAGCGCCGCCAGCAGTTTGGCCCCGTTTGGCGAACCCCAGCCAGTGCAGGCGTCCCAGCCGCCATTCGCCGAATACGCCCCGTTATTGCCGCTGGTGATGTCCTGGAATGAGCCGGTGCCGGCGACCGGCCCATACAGCAGCGGATTGAGCCAGCCGACGTGTTTTGCCAGTTTCTGGTTCATGAGAACCACAAGCCCGGCGTACAGCGGCGCGACCGCGCTCGTGCCCCCAACCACGAAGTTGAGAAAGTCGACACGCACCCGATACCCCGTCGCCGGCGACGCATTCCCCGCCACATCGGGCACGCCGCGCCCGATCCGCCCGCCCGGATTGACCGAGGGTGGAACCTTGGCGGAGCGTTGATATGCGGGCAGGCCAAAGACATCGCTGACGCCGCCACCGGTGGCGCTGCGCAGCGGGTCGTCGTCCCATACGACTTCGCTGGCAATAGCGCCGCCGTTCGCGCTCAGGCGCGTGCCGCCGCAGCACAACACATAGGGGCTCGAGCCGGGAAAGTCGGCGTGCGCGCGGCCGTCAGGCTTCGAATTGTCCGGATTCTGGTCGCCGGAACCGGCATCGCCGGCGGCGCAGCAGACCGTTACGCCAAGTGCCGCGGCGGCCTGGAACGCTTGGTCGACTGCCGCCATTGCCTGCGGCGTCCATTCGGATTCCGGGGCGCCCCAGCTGATCGAGATCACGGACGGCTTGTTCACGGTATCGTGGACGGCCGTGGTGATCGCGTCGAGAAAACCCTGCTCACTGTTCGGCGCAAAGTAGACGGCGATTGCCGCCTTCGGCGCAACGGCGCCCGCCACTTCGATGTCGAGCATCACCTCGCCGTCGGCGCTCCAGGGCAGCGAGGGGCTGTTCTTGCCACCGTCGACGGACACCGCGGTCACGTTCGGCACCGGCAGGTTCAGGCTCTTGAAGTAGGTCTTGAGATCCAAGGTCCGGTAGCCGCCGCCCAGTTCGATGATGCCGATGCACTGGCCGCTGCCGTCCAGTCCAGTGGGAAAGTTGTACAGCTTGGCGACATCGACCGGGCTAAAGGCGCTGGACGTGGCCTGCTCTGCTGCCATTTCCATGGACGGGGTGGAAAACTGGAAGTGCGGCTTGGCGATCGGGGTGTCCTCGATCCCGAATACGCCTTCCACGATGTCGGAAAGCTCGGCCGGCACATGGACCGGCGAGGTGCGGCGCCGCGAGATGCCGGCGGAATGTTCGATGCGTTCGATCGAGGTGTTGAAAGCGGCCGTGATCTGCTCGGCGGTACCGGAAAGAACCATGCTGCGCCGGGCGGCGCTGCGCTCGACCACGACCAGGCCGTGCTTCTGCGCGAAGGCGGCGACCGCGTCCAGGTCCTGGTCGCTGGCGCCATGGGCGGCAGCGAATTGCTCACGCGTGAGGTATTGACGTTGGGCCAGGTTGTTTTCTTCGGTGAGGGGCGCCAGTTCGGCGCGGCGACGCACTACGACGGTAATCTGGAATCGTTCGTCGGCCGGCACCGGCCCAAGGGAACGCTCATCCGCGAATGATGCCGGCACACTGCCTGGAAGTTTTACCATGCTTGACCTCGTTCTAAAAGGGAACGTGCCCCGGGGTTGCAGTCCGGGACACGACATCGTGAAAAGAAGAGGTTGCGTCGATTAGCCACCGCGCAACATTAGGCAGTGTGCGCGCAGGTGCGATGGCGCTATTGATTAGAAACAAATTGCGTTCAGTTAAGTAGCGTGCCGGATCGGGCTGGAAAACGCGCCCTTTAAGAGTCAATCGCCCGGCGCTTGGGCGAGGCCAGCACACGTACGACCACGCCAATAGGCACGTCGTGATCAGCCAGCATGCGAGCCACAGCCTGGCGGCCCATGTGCGGCAGCAGGGTCAGGCAGAAGTCGAGGCGGCTTGCCGTCAGCAGATCAGTACGGGGAGTTCCGCCCAACAGCTGCCGAAGCTTTGGATACACTTTTACCAGTTCCATGATGTCCTCCTGTTAATGGTTGAGAACATCATTGCATGATTGCATTTTCCAAAACTTGGTTGTGATCAACTGATTGCAGATATGCACCGTACCTACTGAGGACGAACAAATGAAGCGTCAGGGCCTGGCTCCCAGCGCTTGATACAGCGCGGCCGAATCGGCCAGCCGCTGGGCGTGGACGCGCACCCGGTCCAGCGCCGTCTGCAGTTCCTGGCGCTGCGCATCGAGCACGGCCACCATGCTCAAGCCCCCCGCCTCATAACGTAGCCGCGCCAGGTTGGCGGCCGCCTGCGCGTCGCGCAGCGCACTGTCGCGCGCCGACAGCTCATGCGCATCCTGTTCGAGCGCCCGCAGCGCGTCGGCCACCTGCTGCAGACCCTGCAGAACCGTCTGCCGATAGCCCGCCGCCGCAGCCTCGTACGCATCCTGCGCCGACCGCTGCCGCGCTCGCAACTGCCCGCCATGAAACAACGGCTGGGTCAGGCCCGCGCCGATCGACCACATGCTGGCCACATTAGTCACCAGGTCCGACGGCTTGTCGCCGGCCGGTCCAAAACTGCCGCTTAATGTAATCTGCGGATAGAGGTTGGCCGTGGCCACGCCGACGTTGGCGCTGGCCTGGTGCAGCAGCGCCTCAGAAGCGCGGATGTCCGGCCGCTGGCGCGCAAGGGCCGATGGCAACGTCAGCGGCAGTTCTGTCGGCAAAACCAGCTTCTCGAGCCCCGGCGCCCTCCCCGTTCCCTCGGCCGGAGTACGTCCCAAGTACACGGCCAGCAGGTGATCAGCCTGCGCGAGCTGGGCGCGCAGTGGCGCAATGCTGGCGCGCGTCTGCTCCACCTGCGTACGCTGCGACAACAGGTCGCCCTCCGCCACGCCGCCGGCCAGCAGACGCTGTTCCGTGATTTGCAGCTGGCTTTCCTGCACCGCCAGAATGCGTTCGGTCAGGTCGATCTGCGCGGCCAGCGAGGCCCGGCGCACCACCGAAGTCACCACGTTGCCCGCGAGGGTGAGCCGCGCCGCGTCCAGTTCAAATTGCTGATAATCCGCCTGCGCCGCCACCGCCTCGAGCGCACGCCGGTTGGCGCCGAACAGGTCGAGGGTGTACGACACGCTGACCTTGGTCTGGTACAGCGTGAACGGGGGCAGCGTCACATTGCCGATCAGGCTGCTGATGCCGATCGCGGTCGGATTGATCTTCTCGCGCGTCGAATTGACGGAAAGGTCGACCTGCGGCCACTGCGTGCCTCCGGCCTGCGCCAGATAGTCCTGGCGCGCCTGCTCCAGCCGCATGCGGGCCTGGAGCAGCGTCGGGCTGGATTCGAGCGCCTGCTGCACCAGCCGGTCCAGGTCATCGCAGCCGAACGCGCGCCACCACGCGCCACCCACCGATTCCACGTTCACGAAGCGCTGCGCCGCGCCGCCCGGCCCTTGCGTGCCAACCGTCCCGGTGGGCTGGGGCACCGGAGTATAGGTGGCATCCGGAACAGGCGGCGGGACCCGGAAATCCGGCCCGGCGGCACAGCCCCACAAGGCCGCGCCGCACAGCAAGGCACTGCCTGCCGCGCGCACGTTCCACTGCCATGACGTTGGTCGCATCGCCCTTCCTCCTAATCGAGCGTACGCCGATACACGCGCACCGCGATCGCCATCACTACGACCATAAATACCAGCATCGGCCACACGTTTGGCCACAGGTCGGCCCAGCCGGCACCCTTGAGCAGGATCGCGCGCACCAGCCTGTTGAAGTGGGTGAGCGGCAGCGCGTTGCCGATCCATTGCGCCCACAATGGCATGCCCGCGAATGGCATAAAGAATCCGGACAGCAGAATATTGGGCAGGAAGTAGAAGAAGGTGAGCTGCACCCCCTGCAGCTGGTTCTGCGCCAGCGAGGACAGCATGATCCCCACCGCCAGGCTGGCCGCAATGAACAGCAGCGCCACCAGGTACATGGTCAGCATATTGCCCAGGATCGGCACCCTGAACACGTAGCGCGACGCCAGCAGGATGATCGTCACCTGCACCAGGCCGATCGCGATGTAGGGCACGATCTTCCCGGTCGTTACCTCCAGCGGCAGCACGGGCATGGCAAGCAGGTTCTCCATGGTGCCGCGCTCGCGTTCGCGGGTCACCGCGAGCCCGGTCATCATCACCATCGTCATGGTCAGGATCACGCCCATCAGCCCAGGCACGATGTTGTACTGGGTGATCGACTCGGGGTTGTACAGCTTGTGCACCTGTACGTCAAAGGCCGGAGGGCCGCTGGGGGAGATGCCGGACAGCGCGCCGGTCATATCCTTCTGCAGCACCGATTGAGCAAGCCCCGGCAGCGCACCGAGCGCGCTGCTCACCGCCACCGGATCGGTAGCGTCGGCGTCAATCCGCAGCGACGGCCGGGAGCCCTTGACCAGGTCGCGCGTGAAGCCCACCGGGATGTCGAGCACGAACAGCACACTGCCCCGCAACAGCGCGCGGCGCGCGGCCTCTTCGTTCGGCAAGGTCTCGACGATATCGAAGTATTCCGAATTGCGCATCGCCGCAATGAAGCTGCGCGTGAACTCGCTGTGGTCGGACGCGATCACCGCGGTGGGCAGGTGCTTGGGGTCGGTGTTGATCGCGAAGCCGAACAGCGCGATCTGGATAATCGGGACTCCGATGATCATCGCGAACGTAATGCGATCGCGGCGCAGCTGGAGGAATTCCTTGAGCACGATCGCCCACCAGCGGGTCAGGGAAAACGTGTTGTTCATGCCTGGCCCGCTCCCTGCTCCGCGACGCCCTCTTCCTGTGCCTTCTTCATCAGGTAGATGAACGCGTGTTCCAGGCTGGTTCGAATCGGCTCGGCGCGCAACCCGCGCTCACGCGCGAGGTTTGTCACCGTCGCCTGCAGCGCGGCCGCGTCGCTGCCGTTCACGTGCAACGAGTTACCGAAAGCGACGGTCTGCTCCACTCCCGGCTGGCCGCGCAGCTGGTCGGCCAGCCCCACCAGGTCATCTCCGTAAATCGCCCAGGTCGAAAGGTGCTGCGCCTCTGTCACCTCGGCGGCGCTTCCCTGCGCCAGCAACTTGCCCCATGCGATGTAGGCCAGTTTGTGGCAGCGTTCTGCCTCGTCCATGTAATGCGTGCTGACCAATACCGAGATCCCGCGCGCCGCCAGCCGATGCAGCTCCTCCCAAAAATCGCGCCGCGCGCTCGGGTCCACCCCGGCGGTCGGCTCGTCGAGCAGCAGCAGTTGCGGGTCGTGCAGCAGGCAGGCGGCCAGCGCCAGCCGCTGCTTCCAGCCACCCGACAGCGTGCCGGCCAGCTGCCCGGATCGCTGCGCCAGCCCCAAATCGTCAAGCGTGCGCCGGACCACCTGCTCCCGGTCCCGCACCTCGTACAGGCGCGCGACGAAATCGAGGTTCTCGCGGATGCTCAGGTCCTCCCAGAACGAAAACCGCTGGGTCATGTAGCCGACCTGGCGCTTGATCTGCGCGCTCTGGCGGATGATGTCCAGGCCAAGGCAGGTGCCGCTCCCGGAATCGGGTGTGAGCAGACCACACAGCATGCGGATACAGGTCGTCTTGCCGCTGCCGTTCGGGCCAAGGAAGCCGAAGATCTCGCCGCGCCGAACCTGCAGCGAGACGTCCTTGACCACGTGCCTGGTACCGAAAGATTTATTCAGGCCGTGCACGTCAATGGCCAGGTCGTCGGGGGGCGCGCTCATTGCACGGCCACCTCAACCGGCTGCCCCGGACGTAGCTTGACGGCGTCCTCCCGCGACGAACGGGCTTCCACCATGAACACGAGCTTGGCGCGGGTTTCATTGCTGAAGATGACGGGTGGCGTATATTCGGCCTGGTCGGAGACAAACGAGATCGCGGCCGGCACCGGGGCCGCGCAGCCATCGCAGCGGATCACCACCTTGCGGCCAGGCCGCAGCGCACCGACCACCGTTTCCTGAACAAAGAAGCGCACCTTGATGTTCTCGGGCGGGAGCATGCGCACCACCGGGTTACCGGCCGGGACCCATTCGCCGCTGCGGTACATGGTGTCGAACACCAGGCCAGCGTGGGGCGCGCGCACGCGCTTCTGGTCCAGCTTCCATTGTGCCTGGGCGAGCGCCGCGCGGGCCGCCTCCACCTGCGCCTGCTGCGCGCGGATCTGCTCTGCGCGGCCGGGAAGACGCGCCACCTGCAACTGCGCTTCCAGCTCGCGCACTTTCCCCTGCGCCGATGCGGCGGCGCCGCGCGAGTCGTCGAGCTGGCCCTTCGGCACACCGCCCACACGATACTGCGCCTCGTCCCTTTGCAGCTGCAAATCCAGGCGATGGGCATCGGCGCGCGCCTGTTCGATCTGCGCCTGGGTGACTTCCACCTCCGGGCGGCGCCGGCCGGTGAGCAAGTCCGCGTGCTGCGCTTGCGCGGCCTGCAGTTGTCGTGTCGCCTGCCGCACCGCATCGGTTTCGTTCTGGGCCTCGAGCGCGAACAGCAGCGTGTCCACCGCAACGGTCTGGCCGCGCTGCACCGCCAGGTCAACCAGCTGCCCCGCCTGAGACGATGCCATGTAGACGAATTCGCCTTCCACATAACCCTGGTACGTGTTCGTGGGCCGGCTCGAACAGCCGTTCGCGATGAGCGCCATGCAGAGCGCGCCAGCCAGCGCTGGGCCTGGCCACTGTCCGGGCACTGCATCACGCAGCCGAGTCTTCGCAACCTTCATCTGCCCACTCCTTTGCAACGCTGCGCCAGGCGCCTTGTGGACTGCACACGATATTGCCTTGGCGA
Organism: Massilia horti; assembly: GCF_004614195.1. Lineage (GTDB taxonomy): Bacteria > Pseudomonadota > Gammaproteobacteria > Burkholderiales > Burkholderiaceae_D > Telluria > Telluria horti. The sequence continues at coordinate 20,690 of NZ_SPUM01000047.1, forward strand.
GTATAGTAAGCCAGAAAGACAATGCCGAACTGATTCGTGCGCCCGCCCCGCGCTTGCGGCGCGAAAATCGGCGCACCCATTCACCGGGAGAACACATGCTCATCGCCACCTTCAATGTCAACGGTATCGGCAGCCGCCTGCCCGCACTCCTGCAATGGCTGGAGGAACGTCAGCCGGACGTGGCCTGCCTGCAGGAGCTGAAGGCGCCCCAGGAAAGATTTCCGCTGGACGCACTGCGCGACGCCGGTTACCACGCAATCTGGCATGGGCAAAAGAGCTTTAACGGCGTCGCGATCCTGGCGCGCGGCACCGAACCGCAGGAGATCCGGCGCGGCCTGCCGGGCGATCCGGACGACGAACAAAGCCGTTACATCGAGGCGGTGGTGCGCGGAGTGGTAGTCGTCAGTCTTTATCTGCCAAATGGAAATCCCGCCCCCGGACCCAAGTTCGATTACAAGCTCAAATGGTTCGAACGGCTGATCCTGCGTGGTGAGGAGCTGATTGCCGGCGGCGCGCCGGTCGTGCTGGCGGGCGACTTTAACGTGATGCCGACCGAGCTCGACGTCTACAAGCCGGAGCGCTGGGTGGACGACGCGCTGTTCCGGCCGGAGACGCGTGCTGCCTTCCACCGGCTGACCGGCCAGGGTTGGTGCGACGCCTTACGCACGCTGCATCCGGACGAAAAGATCTATACGTTCTGGGATTACTTCCGCAATGCGTTCGTGCGCGACGCGGGCCTGCGCATCGACCATCTGCTGCTCAGCCCATCGCTCACCGGCGCGCTGCAAGCGGCCGGGGTCCACCGCGACGTGCGTGCGCGGGAAAAGCCAAGCGACCATGCGCCGACCTGGATCGAGCTGGACGACGCGCGGATTCCCGGCACAAGCGCGATGGCGCGCTGACCGGGGCGGTGCGCAATGTAGTGGCAGGCCGTCGATCCAGATAGCACCATTGGCGGCTGGTGCGACCCGGCCAGGGCTATTTCCACGGCTTTGGTACACTCATTCCTTTCGGTAACGCGACTCCCATCCGATGCTATCCCCTGAACAATTCTTTGGCTTCCTCGCCGCCGCCGTCCTGATCACCTTGTCGCCCGGCCCCGACAACATGATGGTCCTCGGTGTCGGCATGTCCAAGGGCCGTGCGCGCGGAATCGTGTTTGGCCTGGGCTGCGCGCTTGGGTGCCTGAGCCACACGCTGCTCGCCGTGCTTGGCGTGAGCGCCCTGATCGCCGCTTCTCCCGCGGCTTTTACACTGCTCAAGGTCTGCGGCGGACTTTACCTGGTCTGGCTCGGATTCAATGCACTCAAGAGCCCTGGCGGCGCACAGGCCAGCACGGCAGCAAGCGAGGAATCCCTGTCCAGGTTGTTTGCGAAGGGAATGTTCGCGAACGCGATCAACCCCAAGGTGGTGCTGTTCTTCCTGTCCTTCCTGCCGCAATTCGTCGTGGCCACGCAGGGCCACGCGAGCTGGCAGACCGCGGCGCTGGGCGTCACCTTCACGGCCCAGGCCGCGGTCCTGTTCGCGCTCCTCGGATACTTCTCCGGCTCGATCGGCCGATGGCTCAACCGCAGCCCGCGCGCGGGCATGTGGCTTGACCGGGTTGCCGGCGGCATCTTCGTCGGCCTCGGGCTCAAGCTGCTCGTCTCCCGCTAGTGAGGTAGGGTGTGCAGCTTTGCTGCGCACGCGGTACGTGTTCAAACCGGAGCCAACGCTACTCAACCGTACCGCGTGCGCACAGGTGCGCACCCTACGGACCTACGGGTGCGTGTGCAATTCGGGACACTAAAAATACTTGGACAGGTAAAAGGCCCCGGAATCGGGAAACACCGCCGCGACGCGCTTGCCCTGTAGCTGCGGCAGCAATTGCGCAATGCCGGCCGTGATGCAGCCACTCGATCCGCCGGCCAGAATGCCCTCTTCCTGCGCCAGCCGACGTCCCCATGCCAGCGCCTCTTCATCGGCCACCTGAATCACGTCGTCCACCACGGTCGGGTCGAAACTGCGCGAAGGCTTGCATTTGCCGACCCCTTCAATCACGGTCGCAAACTGGCCCGGGGCGGAGACATCGGTGACCATTTGACGGTAGGACGAATGCAGCGGCTCCACGCCGATCACGCGCAGCGCCGGGTTTTGCTCCTTCAAATAACGGCCAATGCCCGAGATCGTGCCGCCCGAGCCGATCCCGCAAACGAATACGTCGATCTCTCCCCGCAATTGCGACCACAGTTCGGGCCCCGTATCGACATAGTGCGCCTGCCGGTTCAGCTCCGAACAATACTGGTCCAGGTAAAACGCATTGCGCTCCTGGGCCATGCGTTCGGCCACCGCCTGGTAGCCATGTCCCGGCGTCCCCTCGTTCTCGGCGCCGCACACATGCACGTTGGCGCCGTACGCGCCGATGCGCTTGACCTTTTCGACACTGGTGGTCTCGGGCACCGTGATATCGCATTCCAGGCCCAGCACCGCGCTGGCCATCGCCAGGGCCGCCCCGGTATTGCCCGACGAGCTCTCGACCACCCGCCGGGTGCTTGCGGGCATGCGCTTGAGCATGTGACGCACCATGCGGTCCTTAATGCTGCCACCGGGGTTCATGTATTCCAGCTTTGCCACGACATGCGCGTTCGGAAAAAGTCGCTTCAGCTTGACGACGGGTGTGTTTCCGATCGCATCCATTACCGATTCTCTGACTTGTGTTTCCACGCCTCTCCCCTCTTCAAAAATTACTACCGGGAAAGACTAGCATGGGTAAAAATTTTTTGACTTTCAATTGAACGGAGCGCAACATCGGTGCGTGGCCGCATACGCCAGCCCCTTGCTCAAGCAGTGTGTACGACTGCTCCTACAAACCTACTTCCGCTTCGCCTATTGCCCTTATGGCGGGACGGCCTACCATCGAAGCTCCCCTTAAAGTTATGGAAAGGAGGCAATAATGGCTGGATACAAAGGCAAGGGAGTCAAGAGCGCCAACTATGACGAAGCCACCGGCGCAGGCACCAGCCGGGAAGGCGCGTGGGGCGCCGGCAATCTCCAAACGACCGATCTGGACAGCGGGAATTGGGATGTGGGAAGTTCCGGCAGCCAGCAGAGCAGCGACCTGGGAGAAGGCGAACAGTGGGAAAGCCAGAACCGCCAGGGTGAGAATACCGGCGAATCGCGTGGGCGTGCCGGAAAGCAGAACCGCTAGCCGCCACGCACGCAATCCCGCGGCAGGCTAGACCATTTCTACAGGTGCTGCGCTTACGGGCGCAGCTTTCTTTGGTTCCTGTCGAGGCCCTTACTTTGTTACGGCCACAACCGTGCGGCGTCCCGATTTGAACGTGTACAAGGTAATCGTGCCATCGCGGATATCCCCGCGCTGGTCAAACGCTATCTCGCCGGTCACGCCCTTGTAGCGAATATTGGCCAGTTCCGGCAAATACTTGGCCGGCGCCGCCGAACCCGCCTTGACCATCGCCGCCGCGATCGCCATTACCGCATCGTAGGAATACGGCGCAATGATCTGCACATCGACGCCGAAGCGTTTCTTGTAAGCCGCGCGGAAGTTGTCCAGCGCCGGCTTGCCAGCCTCCTCGACCCCACCCGCCTCGGCGCAGACGACCTGGCCATCCGTCATCGTGCCGCCGGAGAGCTTGAAGATCTCGTCCGAGCAAATGCCGTCGCCGCCCATCATCTTGACGTTCATGCCCAGCTGCTTCATCTGGCGCAGCATGGGACCGGCAACCGCGCTCATGCCCCCAAAAAACACCAGGTCCGGATTTGCAGCCCTGATCTTGGTGAGGATAGCGCTGAAGTCGGTCGCCTTGTCGTTGGTGAACTCCTTAGCGACGATGGTGGCGCCCTGCTGCTGCAGTCCCTTGCTGAACTCGGTCACCAGACCCTGCCCGTAGGCGGTGCGGTCATCGACCACCGCCACGCGGCGCGCGCCCAGTCCCTTGACCGCGTAGCCGCCCAGTGCACGGCCGAGCTGAATGTCGTTGGCCACCACGCGAAAAGCCGTATTGAAACCCTGCTGCGTGTACTTGGGGCTGGTACTTGCCGGCGAAATTTGCGGAATCCCGGCGTCGTGATAAATCTTGGATGCCGGAATGGTCGTGCCCGATGTCTCGTGGCCCACCACCGCATTGACCCGGGCGTCAACCAGCTTCTGCGCCACGGCCGTTGCCTGTTTCGGGTCGGCCGCGTCGTCTTCCGCCACCAGCTCGAACCGCACCTTCTTGCCGCCGATGACGACGCCGCGCGCGTTCAGCGCTTCAACCGCCATGCGCGCGCCGTTCTCGTCGTCCTTGCCGAAGTAGGCGACCGGCCCGGTCACGCCCGATGCGTGGCCGATCTTTACGACTTCCTGCGCCGACGCCGCGCCGGCAAACGCCAGGGCGACCACAGCAACCGTTTGCTTCTTCATTCTTTCCTCATGCATCTTGTGCTAAACCGGTTAGCGTACAGGGCTTGCTTGTAATTAACAAGGTGCATGGGCCCCAGACCCGCAATGAATGCTTGACACACCTGGCTCGATTCCCGTAGAGTCAACTTATGTCCCATCCCCTGCATCTGTCGACCTTCCTATCGCTGACCGGCGCTCTATTGCCGGCAGGCCTGCTACTACGCGCGTAATTCGCCGCCGTATCCGTCCGGCACCCGCCGGCCCCAAGCAGTTTGAAGGAAAGTCGTACCGATGTTCGCCAATCCCCGTTTCAATAAATCGTTTGCCCCCTCCCGGTTATTCCTGGCTGTCGGCGCACGCGCGCAGTTCCGTCTGCTGCTAAAACTACCGATCGGTTGCCGGGCCTAGCGTTCCGTGGCCCGTCCGGCAGCCTGCCGCCACACCCCTGCCGTTAAGGCATATTCCGTTTCGCCAATCAGGAGCAACCGATCATGTTGAACAATCCCGCAGCCAAGTACCGCCCGTTCCCCGCCGTTCCACTCGCCGACCGCCAGTGGCCGGGCAAGACCATCACCCGCCCGCCGATCTGGATGAGCACCGACCTGCGCGACGGCAACCAGGCGCTGATCGAGCCGATGAGCCCGGAAAAAAAGCTGCGTTTCTTCGAAATGCTGGTCCAGATCGGCATCAAGGAAATCGAGGTAGGCTTCCCTTCGGCTTCGCAGACCGACTTCGACTTCGTGCGCGGCCTGGTCGACGACAAGCGCATTCCGGATGACGTCACGATCATCGTGCTGACCCAGGCGCGCGATGAACTGATCCGCCGCACCGTGGAATCGGTCGCCGGCGCCAAACGCGCTTGCGTGCACATCTATAACTCGGTAGCGCCCGTGTTCCGCCGCGTGGTGTTCGGCATGGGCCGCGACGAGATCGTGCAGATCGCGGTCAACGGCACCAAACTGTTCAAGGAACTGACAGCGGCCCATCCGGAGACCGACTGGCGCCTGGAATATTCGCCGGAGTCGTTCTCGACCACCGAACTGGATTTCTCCAAGCAGATCGTCGACGCCGTCAGCGCCGTCTGGCAGCCGACGCCGGCCAAACCGATGATCGTCAACCTGCCCTCGACCGTGGAAGCGAGCACGCCGAACGTGTATGCCGACCAGATCGAATGGATGTGCCGCCACCTCGAGCGCCGCGATGCGCTGGTCATCAGCGTGCACCCGCACAATGACCGCGGCACGGCCGTGGCGGCGGCGGAACTGGCGGTGATGGCCGGCGCCGACCGCGTCGAAGGCTGCCTGTTCGGTAATGGCGAACGTACCGGCAACGTCGACCTCGTGACGCTGGCGATGAACCTGTACACCCAGGGCGTGCATCCGGGCCTGGACTTTTCGGACATCGACGCGGTGCGCCAGCTGGTCGAGGAATGCAACCAGCTGCCGGTGCACCCGCGCCACCCGTATGCGGGCGACCTGGTGTTCACCGCATTCTCAGGTTCGCACCAGGATGCGATCAAGAAGGGCTTCGCCCAACAGCAGCCGGACGCGATCTGGGAAGTGCCCTACCTGCCGATCGACCCGGCCGACCTGGGACGCAGCTACGATGCCGTGATCCGCGTGAACAGCCAGTCCGGCAAGGGCGGCATGGCCTACCTGCTCGAGCAGGAATACGGCCTGGCGCTGCCGCGCCGCCTGCAGATCGAGTTCTCGCGCGCGGTGCAGAAAGTAGCCGACAACAGCGGCCGCGAAATCGCGGCAAGCGACATCCACGCCCTGTTCTCGCGCGAATACCTGGAGCAGGACACGCCGTATCACTACGTCTCGCACCACATGACGGAGAACAGCACCGACAGCCACCCGGTCCGCGTGGATGTGACGGTGAACCGGCACCACGCGCCGCAGGCACTGCACGGCATCGGCAACGGCCCGATCGACGCATTCGTCTCCGCGCTCGGCCTGGACATCCGCCTGATGGACTACCACGAGCATTCGATCGGCTCGGGCGCCAATGCGCGCGCGGCCTGCTATGTCGAACTGCGCGTGGCCAACGGCCCGACCCTGTTCGGGGCCGGCATCGACAGCAATATCGTGACAGCCTCGTTCAAGGCCGTACTCTCCGCCGTGAACCGCCACATCGGCGCGAGCGAGCAGGGAGATGTGGACGCCATCGCGGCCTGACATTGGCGTCCCTGGACTGCGCCGGCATCTGGTCGGCGGCGTCGCGCGGCTTGGTGTCGGCGGACGGTTTGACGAACTTTGCCGCGATACTGGCCAGGATAGCCAGCGCTCCGATCGTTTCTAACAAGGCGTCGAGCATGGTTTTCTCGCTTGAGATTAATGATGCAGCAGCGTGGGTGCGTAGGTCTTGACGAAGAACGCCAGCGTGATGCAGGAGGTGGCAAGCAGCGTGATGGCGCGGATAATGCCCGCTGGCGCGCGTCGCCCGATGTGCGCGCCGCCGTATCCGCCCACGATTGCGCCCACCAGCATGGTCAGCGTTTCGGGCCAGCGCACCGCGTTGGCCATGATGAAAGCGAGTACCGCCACCATATTGGCCGCGCTGACCAGCAGCGTGCGAGGCGCATTCAAATGCTTCAGGTCTCGGTTGTCGAGCAATCCCCACATCGCGATCATCATGATCCCGACCGCGCCGCCAAAGTAGCCCCCATAGACACCAAGCGCGAACTGGACGGCCAGCACCGCGTGTGCATGGATCTGCCAGCGTGCGCGCAATGCCTCGCCAATGCGTCGCCCAAACGCGAGCGCAATGGACGCAACCAGCAGCAGCCACGGCAGCACGAAGGTGAATGCGGCGGATGACGTGTGCAGCAACAGCAGCGCCCCGGCCAGGCCGCCGCACAGCGTCGTCGCCAGCAGCGCGCGTAGCGACACGGCGCCGACCGGACGCAATCCGTCACGATATGCCCACGCGCTGGCCAGCCCACCTGGAAACAACGCGACCGTGCTGGAAGCATTCGCCTGAACCGGTGGCACGCCCACCGCAATCAGGGCCGGCAAACTGACGAATGAGCCGCCTCCCGCCAGCGCATTCATCGCGCCAGCTACCATTCCTGCTGAAAAAGTCAAAAACATCGGGTTCATGCAAGTGATGTTAGTCGGCGGGTCGCGGTCCCGCAATCTGGCAATTCCGGTGCTACACTTCGGAGATTCCGAAACCACGAGACCTTTGCCATGCGCTTCGACCTGACCGATATGCGGCTATTCCTGACTGTGGTGGAATGCGGCAGCCTGACGCAAGGTGCCCGCGCGATGCATCTGGCACTCGCATCCGTCAGTGAACGCATCGCTGGCATGGAAGCGGCACTTGGCGCGCCTCTGCTTGAACGCAACCGTCGTGGCGTGCGTGCCACCGCTGCGGGCGAGGCGCTGGTTCGACATGCCCGTTCGATCCTGGGCCAGGTCGAACAGATGCGCGGTGAACTGCGAACCTACGCAACGGGCCTGAAAGGCCGCGTCAGGGTGCTGTCAAACACCGCCGCGATGGCGGGGTTTCTGCCGCCGCAGCTTTGCCGATTCCTGGCGGATCATCGCGACCTGTCGATCGACCTGGAAGAACGGCCTAGTGCGGAAATCGTCCAGGCGCTGGTGGACAGGCGTGCCGATCTGGGCATCGTCGCGGACATCACGGATCTGGCCATGCTGCAGACGCACCTGATCGCCGATGACCAGCTCGTCGTCGTCGCCAGCCATTCGCATCGCCTGGCCGGGCAATCGAACGTGGTCTTTGCCGATATCCTGGCCGAGCCAATCGTGGGTATGGCGGATACTGCGCTCGAAACGCATCTGGCGGAACGTGCATCGCGGCTGGGCCGTCAGCTCGACTACCGCATCCAATTGCGCAACACCGAGCATGTGGCCATGTACGTCGAAGCAGGCATCGGCATTTCGATCCTCTCCCATGCGCTGGCCAAGACAATCCGACGTGACCTGGCCATCCTGCCGCTGTCGGAAGCCTGGGCCGCGCGGCGACTCTACCTGTGCGCACGCGACTTCTCCGCACTGACGCCGCACGCCGGCCTGCTTGCGCAGCAACTGCTGCAGCGCGCGCCGTAGACCCCGTACACCGTCAAATAAGCAAACATTCGATCAATTGCTTGAAAGAACTGAGCTTATGATAGGAAGCATCTCGTTTCCTGACGGTTCAGATGCATGACTGCACACCCTCCCCGCCGGCGCCTGCTTGGCGCCGCTGCTGCTGCCGTCGGCGGCCTGGTCCTGTCCTTCGGCCAAACCGTCGGCGCCGCAACGCGCTCGCCGCGCTTCGTGATCGGCGAACAGGACTTCCTGCTCGATGGCAAGCGCCTGCAGATCCGATGCGGCGAGATGCATTTCGCCCGCGTGCCGCGCGAGTACTGGAGCCATCGCTTGAAGGCGATCAAGGCGATGGGGCTCAACACGGTGTGCGCCTACCTGTTCTGGAACTTCCACGAATGGCGCGAAGGCCGCTTTGACTGGAGCGGCCAGCGCGACGCTGCGCAATTCTGCCGGTTGGCAGCGCAGGAAGGCCTATGGGTCATTTTGCGGCCCGGCCCATACGCCTGCGCCGAATGGGAGATGGGCGGCCTGCCGTGGTGGCTGCTCAAACAGCCGGGCGACGGCTTCCTGCGCACGCGCGACGAAGCGTTCATGCGGCCCGCGCGGCGCTGGCTGGCCGGGGTCGGGCGCGTGTTCGCGCCCTTGCAGGTCACGCGTGGCGGCCCGGTCCTGATGGTGCAGGTCGAGAACGAATATGGATTCTTCGGCCAGGACATCGACTACATGCGCATGATGCGCCAGGCCGTGCTGGAAGGCGGGTTCGACGTGCCCCTGTTCCAATGCAACCCGACCAACGCGCTGGCCCGGACCCACATCCCTGAACTGTTCTCCGTCGCGAACTTCGGCAGCGATCCGGAACGCGGCTTCCAGGCCCTGGCTTCATTGCAGAAGGGTCCGCTGATGTGCGGCGAATACTATTCCGGCTGGTTCGATACCTGGGGCGCCCCGCACCGGCGTGGCGATGCCACCAAGGCTGTGGGCGACATAGAGGCCATGCTCAAGGCGAATGGCTCGTTCAGCCTGTACATGGCGCATGGCGGCACCACCTTCGGGCTGTGGGGCGGCTGCGACCGTCCATTCCGGCCCGACACCACCAGCTACGACTACGACGCGCCAATTGGCGAAGCCGGCTGGCTGGGCGATAAGTTCGAAGCCTACCGGGCGGCCATGCAGCCGTTCCTGGAACCGGGCGAAACCCTGCCGCCGCCACCGGCGAGAAAACCAGTGATCGCGATCGACGCCTTCACCCTGAACGAAAGCGCTGCCGTATTTGCCAGCCTGCCCAAGACCGCAATCCGCGACGTGTCGCCGCGGCCGATTGAACACTACGACATCAGCCGCGGCCTGGTGGCCTATCGCGTTACGCTGCCGGCCGGCCCGGCCGGCGTGCTGGAAGCGGCCAAGGTGCGCGACCTGGCCTGGGTCTACCTCGACGGCAAACAGATCGGGACGATGGATACGCGTTACCGCCGGTTCCGGGTGGACGTGCCGGCTCGCTCCGCGCCGGCCACGCTCGATATCCTGCTCTACACCATCGCCCGCGTGAATTTCGGCGTCGAGATCCATGACCGCAAAGGCCTGCATGGCCCGATCCGCTTCCGTCCGGAGGTCGGCGATACCCAGGCCATCGTGAACTGGGAAATCCGCGCGATCGATTTCGACGCCGACGGCCGTCTGCCGCCGCTGGCCTGGAAACGGGCGGGGAGCACCGGCCCTGCGTTCTGGCGCGGTAGCTTCACGGTACGCGAAACGGGCGACACCTTTCTCGACATGTCCAATTGGGGCCAGGGGATCGTCTGGATCAACGGGACCTGCCTTGGCCGCTACTGGAGCATCGGCCCAACCCAGACCATGTACCTGCCGGGTCCATGGATTCGGCCCGGACGCAATGAGATCGTGGTGCTCGACCTCACCGGACCGCAGAACGCGCGCATCGCCGGCTTGACGGCCCCCATCTTCGACCGCCTGCAACCGGAACGCGATTTGGCACGGCCGAGCGCCACAGCACATCCACTACTCGACGGACTGGCCCCGGTGCATGAAGGCGACTTTGCCCCTGGCCCCGCCACGGAGGACGTACGCTTTGCAACGCCCGTCAGCGGCCGCCAGTTCTGCCTCGAAGCATTGAGCGCCTTTGACGGCAAGGACTTTGCCGCGGTGGCCGAGATCGCCCTGCTGGACAAGGCCGGCAACGCACTCGACCAATCCAGCTGGACCGTCGCCTACGCCAGCAGCGAAGAACTCGCGAAAGAGGACGGCTCGGCGCTCAACGCGATCAACGGCCAGGCGGCCGACTACTGGCACACGGCCTACAGCGGCAATGGACCGCACCCCGCGCTTCCGCACCGGCTGGTGATCGACCTGGGCAGCAAGGTCGAAGTTGCCGGCATGCGCTATACGCCGCGCCAGGGGCGCGACAACGTCACCGGACGTATCCGGCATTACCGGGTGTATGTGGCGGACAAGCTGGTTCAGGCGGTGGGCCGCTGACGGTCGGCGCTGGCTATAATGCTGCTCAGTCACGAAGCTGCGCCGTTGCTTCGACCTTCAAATAGAAGAGGATCATGAAAGCCAAGCACACCTACCTGTACCTGCTCCTGTTCGTATCCGGTGCCGCCTTTGCCGACGACACCGCCCTGACCAAGTGCCGCACCCTGCCAGATGCCGCCAGCCGCCTGGCCTGCTACGACGCCATTCCGACGGGCCCGGCATCAGCGCCAGCACCAGCGCAAACGGTCGAAAAGAATTTCGGTCTGAAGCCTGTGGCCAAGCCGGCGACCAAGCCGGTTGAAGAAACCAATTCGATCGAAAGCACGATCGTGGGCGATTTCGATGGCTGGAGTTCAAACGCGCGCATCAAGCTGGCCAATGGCCAAGTCTGGCGCGTCGTCGACGGCAGCGAGGCCTACCTGCCGGGCGCCACCAACCCCAAGGTCAAAATTGTGCGCAACATGTTCGGGACCCTGTTCCTCAAAATCGAAGGCACGAACCAGTCTCCCAAAGTGCGCCGGGAGGAATGAGACGGCGCCGAAAAAGTCTAGTACCTCCTGCTAAACACCGTCGTTCCCGGGCTCGGCGCCCCCCTTGGCGGGAACCCATGCAGACCTCGCATGCTTGCGGCGCATGCAATCACCGCTCCAACTCAGCATGGGTTCCCGCCAAGGGGGGCGCCGAGCCCGGGAACGACGGGTTTGGGGCAACAAAAGAATGAAACCTGACTGGGGATCGACAGGTATTAGTCCAGCGCCGCCAGCACCAGCGCCAGTCCCATGCCAACAGCGAAAGCTGCCGCCAGGCGGCGCCGGAAATGACGGCCGCGCTCGATTGCCTTGCGCGCAAGCTTGCGTGGTTTGGCGGTGAGGTGTTCATGCTGCCGGCCGTTGCCGCGCAGGGTGGTTTTCGTATTCATGTCCAGTATCCAGTGCCTTGGCGCTCCAGCGCCAGAGGTAATAATCAAGCGGCCCTACCCAGCGGGCAAGGTACAAAGAATGACGCTCGGCAGAAAACGGAAATTATTTCCGCCTGCCGAGCCTAATCAAGCCGAGCCAAGTGTCTGGAGACTAGAGCAGCCATGCCGCAAGCGCGAACACTGGGCAGGTGCAGGGGAGATGCGAAACGCCGTGCCGCGCAAAGCCCTGCCGCAAAGGACGCGGCCGCAAACTGGGGGGCAATGCAATGAATCCGGATCATGGGCACAGTCGAGCGGGGGGTTAATCAAACCAAACGATAGTATATACAATTTCCTCAGCCATGGGCAAACCGCCGTGATTGTCAAGCGGGGCAAATGAGCATCCGTACTGTGCAGGTGCCCGGCAAAGCCAGCGTTTAAGATGGGGCCGGACATACGGACACCATCATCATGACAACGCGCCGCGACATGCTGATTCTCGGGGCCGGCATGGCCTGCCTGCCGGCCTGCGGAGGCGGCAAACATCCGCCCGCCGATCCCAACGCCAAGTACGGCGTGCAAATCGCGGACTGGTCCGATGCACAAACGCTGGCAGCCAATGCCGCGCTCATCCCGGGACCGCCGCCAGGCGCCAGCGCGGGGACTGTCCTGCGCCTGCAGCAAAGCGCCAGCATCTCATTCGGCCAGCAACTCGCCATACCCGCCGCACACGGCTACGTGCCGCCCGGGCCTCCCCCCGGTTTTTCCGCTGGCGTGTGGGCGCGCAATCCATGCACTCGCACCCTCAATTTCAGGCTGAGCATTTTCGACCAAAGCAACCGCCACCAGGTCGAATGGAACTGCGCAATCGATCCCGCTGATCATTGGGTGTTCCTGACCATGTCGCCAAGCCAGCAGGCATTCAGCGACTGGGTTCCTGGCACGGACATCGTGGGCTCTGCCCGGATCAGCCAGCTGGATGTCCAGGCCGATGGCCCCTGGCTGCCCGGCGACACGGCCGATTTTGCCGGCGTCTACCTTGACGTGCGCAGCCGGCCGCTGTTCCTCATCACCTTTGACGACGGCAACGATACCCAGCGCAATGCCCGCGAAGATGTACCGGGCTCGCCCGCGCTCACCGTCACGCGCAGCGATCTGAACGTATTCGTCACCGCCGCGCGCCACGAGCTGGTGCCTGGCGACGCTATCCTGTTCCCCGGGACCGTCCCGGCGGGCCTGGCCAGCGGAGTCGTCTACTGGGTGTGCAGCGTCCCGACGACGGAAACGTTCACCCTGGCGACCGACAGCACGCTGGGCAACCCCGTCTCCAGCCCAGGGTTCAGCGGCGCCGCGCCGTTTGAATACCGGGGCCTGAGCTTGCAGAGCGGCCAGCAGATCGTCGAGCGTTATGGATTCAAGGGCAGCCTGTTTCTTGTACCGGACTGGCTCGGCACTGACGGGCGCTATGGTTACAGCCAGCGGCCCAACAAGTTCATGAGCGCGGCGGAAGCCCTGGCGCTGCGCGATGCCGGATGGTCGATCGGATCGCACTCGGCAACCCACCCGTCCAGCCGGGAGAACGCCGGCCTGCGCTTGCTGGGGCCCTACGGCTACTTCCTGAGCAATACCGTCGACATGCTGCCGGCGCAATACGTCAGGGACTGGCAACTGGACAGTACCTTCCGCCGGCGGCTGATCCGCGCCCAGGCGGGCAGCAACCTGCTCACGTTCGAGAACCCGCACCGGTTTCTCGCCAACATGCCCATCCAGTTCGTCGACACGGTCCCTCCAGGCATCGCCACCGGCGTCACCTACTTTTGCCAGTCCACGCCCACGCCGACCACGGCGACACTTGCGCATGACCAGGGCAGCCTCGCGCCGACGGTCGCCATCACCAGCGACTGGACCGGGCTCGGCAACTACCGCTACGCGGGTTCCGCGCCTGACGACAGCGCCATCTTCAACGACATCATGGCCGGCATTGAAGGACTGGCGGCGCTCGGCTTTGCGACCGCGGCCAAGTTTTTCGCCCTGCCCCAGGGCGCGGCCGACACGTATGTGCGTTCGGCGTGCCGGCGCACAGGGCTCAAATGGATACGTGGCGCATCGCTCGGCGCGCACACGATTAACGTCGGTGCGCCAACCGGCGGCGGTCTTTCGGCGATGGTAAACATACCCGGCGGCTGGCTGGGCCAGCTCGACAGCGTCGTGACCGACAGCGTCACCTCGCCCACGCTGGACCAGATTGCCGCCTACATCGACCAGACGATCACCCAGGGCGCCTGCGGGTGCAACTACCACCACGCGGTGGCAGGCGCCAATGCGGCCAGGCTGGACAGCGTCTGCGCCTTTTTGCGCGACAGAGCCAGCCGCAACCTGCTCGACGTCGTCACGCTCGACCGGCTGGCCGATATCCTCGGGCTGTAGATGCCGAGCACGGCCAATCGGCCTCAAGCTGGGCGCTCACCGCGCGCCAGTCTTTACAGTTCTTTTCAATTGTCCCCATCGCGGGCGCCAATGCTGTGCTCCGTTTGAGCGGGCTCAGCCGTAATGCAGAAATGCGGAGGTCAGGCCGAAACTCGTCATTAAGCTCAGCCTTGAGGGGCGCGTGCTCCCTGGAGAAATTGCGCCTTCGAAACGTGCGCCCCTTTCTCCACTTTCAGGAGCCTATGATGAGATATGTCCTCCACCTGCTGCTGTGCAGTCTCTTCCTGTTACTCGGCGCATGTAACGCTGGCTCATCCGCCACCAGCCCTCCTCCCGATCCCCCGCGGGATACCCCGCCCGATCGCTACGCACTCTACAAAGCATTGCAGATCCCGACCAATACGACCGAGCGGGTGCTGTACTGGAATGGCGCGACGTCGGCCGCGGACGCGATCGACCACGCGTACGGCTCCGTGCCGAGCGAACCTGCGGCGGCCGACCAGCTCGGCCCGACCCGCACGAGCCGGGCCTTCGCCATCGTGCACATTGCAATGTTCGATGCCATCAACGCCGTGCGCCAGCAATACCCCAACTACACCGACATCGCCCCGGCCCCACCGGGCACTTCGGAAGACGCCGCGATCGCGCAGGCAGCGCACGATACGCTCGCAGCGCTGTACCCGCAGCAGGCGAGCGTCCTTGACCAGTTGCTGGCGCAGGACCTGGCGCGCTTGCCGGATTCGCAGGCCAAGACGAACGGCATCCAGACCGGCCAGTGCGCGGCGGCGGCCATCCTCGCGCTGCGTGCCAACGACGGCGCCAACGAACCCGACCCGGTGGTGGGCGTGGATTATTTCCCGCAGATCGCCCCGGGCAAGTGGCGGCCCGACCCGGTGAGCAACAATCCGATCGCGCTGGGCGCCTACTGGGGACAGGTGCATCCATTCGTGATTCCGTCGGTGCACTACTTCAAGGCGCCGCCGCCACCTGCCCTCACCAGCGCGCAGTACACGGATGCATTCAACGAGGTCAAGCGGCTGGGCGGCGACGGCATTACCACGCCCACCGAGCGCACGCCGGAGCAGACCCTGATCGGCATATTCTGGGGCTACGACGGCACGCCGTACATCGGCACGCGTCCCCGGCAATACAATCAGGCGGCGGTCGCGATTGCGCGCCAGCGCATCACGGACGCGCTCGAGATGGCACGCATGCTGGCGCTAATGAACGCGGCGGTCGCCGATTCGTGCATGGTCGGCTGGTACGATAAATACGCCTACGATTTCTGGCGCCCCGTCACCGCAATCCGGGAAGCCAACACCGACGACAACCCGGATACGCAGCCCGATCCGACCTTCACCCCGCTCGGCTCGCCCGCAACAAACGAACCCGGCGTCCCCAATTTCACGCCGCCGTTCCCGAGCTACCCGTCGGGCCACGCGGTCCTCGGCAGCGCGGCGTTCGAAATCCTGCGCAGCTTCTATGGTACCGACCAGATCGCATTCACCCTGGTCTCCGATGAATTCAACGGGGTCAACCGCGACAACCACGGAAACGTGCGCCCGCTCGTGCCACGAAGCTTCGCGACGCTCACCGACGCCGAGCAGGATAACGGGCTGAGCCGGATTTACCTTGGCGTGCATTTCCGCTTCGATGTCGACAACGGGATGACCCTGGGGCGGCAGATCGCCGATTACGTGTTCAAGCGGGGGCTGGTGCAGCCGGTTTCGTGCGGGTGCCAGGGCGGCGACTAGGCATTGTCCTGCGGTCCGGACGCGTCCATGAACGTGCCCGGACCGCCGGAATCCGAGAGGAACGAGGACAGGTATATTGCTATACTTCTCGGCAAATCGGCAGCCCTTTGACTCGACGAGCGCCTCGGACTGCTAACCATGGTCCTGATTGTTCGATCAACGCTCCCCCCTGAGCGTATAGATCGGCTTCTCGGTTTCCCCTTTTTCCGCCATCGCAAGCACGCGCTGCAGTTTCGTGCGCTCGTTGTCGTCCTTTGCGGATGACACCAGGTTGCGCAGGATAGCGACGTGCGCCGTCTGCAGCGCCTGCGCCGCGGGCACAGCGATGTCCGGTTTCACGCCCACGTGCTCCCAGTTGGTCTTGGTGACGAAATTGACCGTGCGCGAGGTCGGGATCGCGACCACGATGCCGTGCCCTACGCTGAACCAGCCCACCGGATTGGAGCCGCCGCCGGTGGTTTCGCCGACCAGCGTCCCGCGCTTCTGCGCCTGGAAGTCATAGGCGCAATCCTCCCCGCCGGAAAACGTGCGGGCGGAGGTCAGCACGTACACGGGCTTGTCGTAACGCTGTGCGACCGTCGGCACGGTCCAAAACTGCCGCGTCGTATCGGTCGGGCGATTGTAGATGTCGATCAGGTGACGCTGGTCGCCCAGCGGGAAGAAATGGCTCATCAGGTATGCCACGCTGTCCGGGCTCCCGCCGCCGTTGCGGCGCAGGTCGAGGATCAGCGCATCCGTCCCCACCATGAGCGACATCGCCGCCGTGTACGCCGGGCCGACGAATTCCGTGACTCCGAAGCCGCGCAGGTCGATGTAGCCCACGTTGCCGGGAAGGCGTTCGATCTTCTCGATGCCAAAGCCCCACCGCTCGGACTGGTCGCGCGCTTCGTCCATCTCGGCGCGGCTGGGCACGTCGGCGGCGCCGCTGGACTCACGAAAACGTTCGTCAAGCCTGGCGCCGAAATGCAAGTCGCCGCTGAATTCACGCAGGTCCTTCGCCAGCGCCGCACTAAACGCCTGCGCGCTGGCGGCGGACGCATAGCCTCCTTCGGCATTTTTCCTGGCGATCGCACTGCCGACCCGTTCGGCCACTGCCGGCTCGATGTAATTCGCGTTCATTTTCGCTGCCACTGTCTGCACGATCGCGGCGCGATCGGACGCGTTCAACGGGGTGTCCCCCGCCGCAAACGCGGGAAACGACAACAGGGTACCCAACACGACGCCTGCGACAAACTTCTTCTTGCCTGACATACCTTCCTCCAAGTTGGACTACTAATCGTTTGATAGTTGTGTGAAAAAAATGCGGGCGATGCGCCCCCTGGAGGCGTCGTCGAATAGGCGCTCAGGTAGGCATGGCTGCATCATTCGGGTTTCCTGTTGAGGTGTTGTAGTGCTTCCGCCAGAGCGGGCATATAGGAGCGGCTGGCGCGCAGCACACTGCCGTCGCGCAGGCGCAGTAAGGCGTCCCGGTTTGTCAGCGAGCACAGCTCGGCGATCATGTCCAGCCGCACGATGGACGAGCGGTGCACGCGGTGGAACTGGCGCGGATCGAGCCGCATGGCCAGGTTGTGCAGGCGTTCGCGCACCAGCCAGGTCTTGCCGTTCGCATGCAAGGTGGCGTAGTCGCCGTCCGCCTCGATGCGCTCGACTTCAGCAACCGGCACCAGCACCGTGCGCGATCCGATACGCACGCTGAAGCTGCGCACGGCAGGTAGTGCCGATGCTGCGGCACGGCCCTGGCCGCGGTAGGGAAAAGCCTGCTGGGCACGGTCAAGGGCTTCGTCGAAGCGTTCGTCATCGACGGGCTTGAGCAGGTAGTCGAGGGCGGCCAGTTCGAAGGCTTGCAGGGCGAAGCCGTCGTAGGCCGTGAGCAGGATCGCCATCGGCCGCTGCGCCGGCGGCAGTGCGGCCAGCACGTCGAGGCCGGTCTTGCCCGGCATTTCGACGTCGACGAACACCAGGTCCGGCTTCAACGCCACGATACCTTCGTAAGCGCTGGCTCCGTCACCGAATTCGCCGACCAGCTCGAAGGCGCTGCGCCGCGCCAGCCTGACTTTGACCGCCAGTCTGGCCAGCGGCTCGTCGTCGACGATAACGACCCGGATGTTCATGCAGCCGCCTCCTGACTGCGCAGTGGCAGGAGGATGCGCACGCGGAAGCGGCCATCGATACTCCAACCAGCGTCCACCTCTTGCCCCTCGCCGTACAGGTGGCGCAGGCGTTCCCTTACGTTGGCCAGGCCGATGCCGCTTCCCGCGTGCGTCCGCTGTTGGCCGTCGTTCTGCACGTCGATGAGCAGGCGCGCCCCGGCGCGTTCGACAAGAATGTCGAGCCGCCCGGGAGCAGACAGCGGTGCGATGCCGTGGCGGATCGCATTCTCGACCAGCGGCTGTAGCATGAGGTAGGGCACGACGCTGTCCAGCAGGTCGGGGCCGGCCTTCATCGTCAGGCGCAGGCGCTCGCCGAGCCGCGCCTTTTCGACAGCGAGGTAGGCGTCGAGGAGGGCCAATTCATCGGCAAGCGAATGCTCGTGGCGGCCGTCGTGTGCGAGGGTGGCGCGCAGGAAGTCGGACAGGCACGCGAGCATGCGGTTGGCTTCACGGTTGGACTGGGCCGACACCAGCGCGGAGATCGCGTTCAGGGAGTTGAACAGGAAGTGCGGATTGACCTGCAGGCGCAGCGCGCGCAGCTCGGCGTCGCGCGCCGCACTTTGCGCCTGGGCGAGATGCAAGCGGACCCGTTGCAGCGACAGGTAATAGGCCGCCACTGCATGGACCGCGCAGAAGGCGATCAGCGCCAGCCAGCAGCTGTCCAGCCCCCGTGCGAGATCGGCCCAGCGGTAGCCCTTCTCCATCCCGAGCGAGATTCCAAGGCGCTGCCCCAGCAGGGCGTTCACGATGGCCATTGCGTAGGTGGTCGCCAGCAGTATCAACCCCATCCGCAGCCAGGACCATTCGCGGCGCCACATGGCCCGCTGCAGCAGCGTCAGCGGAATCAGCCACACCAGGCAGGCGACGAAGAATAGCGTACGAAAGGCAACTATATAGCTATGGCCAAAGGCGGGCAGGCCGAGGATGGCCATGCAGGCGCAAACCGGCAGTGCGGCCAGCACGGGAACGAGCAAGGGTGTTTCGACTTTCACACGGGGTTTCCAGAAGTGCAATTCTGCAATTCTATCGTTTCAGTCACCCGTCGAATAGAAAGTAAAACGCGCATGGAAAGTCCCGAGGTACGAAAGCTTTCACCTTAGGCGATAGCCGGACGGCGGTCTAGTCGAATGCGCCGACCCGTGCATACCCTGCGACCAGTCGGTTCGAGCTTGAGGTAACTGGCGCGCGAGGACATGTAACCGTGGGACGAGCGTGATTGGCGCAACCACGAACGTCCGCAACGGGTCGACAGTTGCCAGACACTGGAGGGCAGTAGCCGGCCAAAAGCAGCGCACGAGGTGGGTGGCCGCCCCGGGGTGTCGATCATGAGGCGGCGCCCGCCATTGCCATAGGCGATTGGGGGCGTTTAGATACGCGTCGCTGGCCGTTCGGTTGCCCAGCTGACGCTTGACAGCTCCGGCATCGTGGATCGCTGCCATATGGGCGAACCGTCCATTGAGTACCTTGTATACCGCATACTCGACGACCTCAAAGGACGCACCCCTGGGTTCGGCGATTCATGGCGCACTCCCGTCGCTAGTATCCACCCTCCCGGCGCGCGGGCAATCCGCGCACTTTTCGTCGCAATCTCCTGTCGCCGCGTGCTTCTGCTGCCGCGTCACACCTATTCCCCTTACGACAAACTGTAATTAGTCCAGATGGGCTAAGCACTTGTCATGATGTTGTCTTTCTGAGTAGGTAATATGCAATGTGCCAATAAAAATTCCTGTTGGCAATTGTTCAGGTGGTATTCGCACGCGAATTTGGCGCTCAACGCTCCAGATGTGACAGTTTTGCAACACGTATTATTATTTTTTCACATTAATTTATCTAAAAGACTTTATCTTTTCATAGGGAAAAAGCGCAATTTTGTCGCGACATCCCTGATATTGGTGAAGAATTTGCAATTGCTTTAGTACATTTGTTAATGCATATTGCACAACGGGCGCACCAGTTTCCACACGTATATCAACGAAAAGGCTCAGGTTATGAACGGCAAGAATCAGGTTGGCAGGCATGGTTTGCCCCGTCGCGCACTGGTCGCGATGGCATTGGCGGCAATCAATTTCGGCGCCTTGGCGCAAGATCTCAAGCAGGATCATCGCGAATTCGAAGCCACGCTGTACGCACCGTACGCGGGCGACACCCAAGGCAGTCGCAGCTTCACCCTCGATTTTTCCTATCCCTTCGTTGAAAGCGCCCAGGACATCTTCTGGCGCCTTGAACTGCTCGACGCGCGAGGCAACACCGTGCAGCGCTGGCACGGTATCGAACGCCTGACCGACGCGCCGCGCAAGGTCAATATCGACTGGGCCGCGCGCAGCGCCGATCCAAGCCTGGCCGATGGCGTCTACACGGTGCGCATGGTCGCCACGGCCAAGCCGACAACCGACACGGGCGGCGACACGAGTGCCGAGGGTGTCGACGCCGTCCTCGCGGCCGCCGATGACGCCGAAGAACAGAAATGGGATATCGTCGTCGGCGAGCCGTCAGTGGCCGCCATGCCCAGCGCCGCGACGCTCGCCGCGCCCCTGCCCGAGCCGAACGCGTCGCCGCGGCTGCGCGCCGCCATGGCCATGGCCACGGCCACCACGCAGCCGGCTTACACGGTCTACTTCGGCAACCTGCACAGCCAGACCAACCACAGCGACGGCGGCGGCAACCTGGCCAGTTGCTCGGGCGCCCAGAATCCCCAGGCGGGCACCGCCGGCGGCCCGGCCGAGGCCTTCGCCTATGCGAAGAACAGGGGCCTGGACTTCCTGATGGCCTCCGAGCATAACCACATGTACGACGGCTCCGACGGCACCAACACCGGCGCCGACGCCGTCAGGGCGCGCGCACTGTACCAGTCGGGCCTGAAGGCGGCCGTCGATTTCAATGCGGCCAACCCGAATTTCCTCGGCATCTACGGCCTGGAATGGGGCGTAATCAATAACGGCGGTCACATGAACATCTTCAACACGCCGGAATTGCTGGAATGGGAATACAACAGCAGCGGAGAGTTGATCGGCGACACGTTCACGGCCAAGGGCGACTACGCCGGCCTGTACACGCTGATGGCCAAGCGCGGCTGGGTCGGCCAATTCAATCACCCTGCCAGCAGCGGCCAGTTCCTCGTCAATGGGAAGGCGCTCGGCTATACGGCCGACGGCGACACCGCGATGGCCTTGTGCGAAGTGCTCAATACCTCGGCCTTCTCGGTCAACACGACGGAAACGGAAACGGGCCGCAGCAGCTACGAGGGTGCCTGCCAGAAGGCGCTTGAGGCGGGCTTCCACGTGGCGTTCTCGACCGACCAGGATAACCACTGCGCCAATTGGGGCGCGTCCTACACCAACCGCACCGGTATCCTGATCCCGACCGGCACCCCGTTCACCAACGCCAGCTTTATCGAGGCCATCAAGGCGCGCCGCGTGTTCGCGACCATGGACAAGGCCTCGCAACTGATCCTCACCAGCAAGGGCAACGGTGCGACGGTGGGCGAGACTCACATGATGGGCGAGCGCTTCACCAATTACGGCTCGCTTTCCTTGACCGCGAACTATTCGAATACCAATGGTAAGTCGGCCTCGACGGTGACCTTCTACGAAGGCGTGCCGGGCCGTAATGGCACCGTCACCGTGCTGGGGACGGGCGCATCGCAGGCCTTCACCCCGGCCCTTGGCGAACATTTCTACTACGCCAAAGTGACCCAGAACGACGGCAACATCCTGTGGTCGGCGCCGATCTGGGTGACCCAGGTGGCCGGCGCCGGCGATTTGATTATCCCGACTGTCAGC
This sequence comes from Massilia horti, assembly GCF_004614195.1. Taxonomy (GTDB): domain Bacteria; phylum Pseudomonadota; class Gammaproteobacteria; order Burkholderiales; family Burkholderiaceae_D; genus Telluria; species Telluria horti. The sequence goes on from NZ_SPUM01000047.1 coordinate 42,630, forward strand.
GCCAGTGTCAGCGGCAGCAGTGGCAACATCACGCTGTCGGCCAACGCCAGCGACGACAAAGGCGTGACCCTGGTCGAGTTCTATGTCGACGGCAACCTGATCGCGGGCACTGACGTGACGCCATATACTGCCACGCTCGATTCGACCAAACTGTCGAACGGTAGCCACAGCCTGGTAGCCTGGGCTTACGACGCGGCCAATAATATCGGCAAGTCGTCCCCGGTCACCTTCACGATCAGCAATACGATCATCGACCTGGTCCCACCGGTCGTCTCCGCCAGCGTAACAGGTAGCGCGGGTCGCATCACCCTCAACGCCACGGCCACCGACAACGTCGGCGTGACCAAGGTCGAGTTTTATGTCGACGGCAGCCTGGTCGGTTCCAGCACGACGGCGCCGTACACGCTGGCATACGACTCCACATTGCTGACCAACGGCAGCCACAGTCTTGTGACCAAGGCCTATGACGCGGCCAACAACATTGGCAGCTCCAGTGCCTTTGCGTTCACGATCGACAATACAGCGGGAACGCCCGCGCCCCGTCCTGCCCACCTGGTGATCAGTCAAATTTATGGTGCTGGCGGTAATGCCGGCGCATCGCTGAGGAACGATTACATCGAAATTTTCAACCCGACCTCGGCGCCGGTATCTCTGAGCGGCCTGAGCGTGCAATATGCCTCGTCGACGGGCACTTCGTGGAGCAACACCACGGCGCTGCCAGCGAAGACACTGCAACCGGGGCAATATTTCCTGGTGGCGGAATTTTCGAACGGCGCCATCGGGTCTGCACTCCCGACTGCGGATGCGACGGGCACGATCAATTTGTCGGGGACAGCCGGGAAAGTGGCCCTGGTCAACGGCACGACTGCACTGCCCGCCGCAGCGACGCCAACGAGCACGAACGTGATCGACTGGGTGGCGTTCGGCACCGGCTCATCGCCTGCTGAGGGTGGTGTGCCGACCGCAACGCTGTCGCCGACGACGGCGGCCTTCCGCACCAATGAATGCGTCGATACCGACAACAACGGCGCCGATTTCACGGTCCAGGCGGCGGCGCCGCGTAACACGTCGACGCCGCTCCATAGTTGCATCACCAATGTCACCGCCAGCTTCGAGGTGACCAGCGTGGGCCCCGTGTACAACCGTACGACCCAGAAGTTCAGCGTGACCTATACCTTGACCAACAAAACGGCGGCAGCCATCAGCGGCCCGGTCAACGTTGAGTTCGCCGGCCTGACGTCGGGCGTCTCGATCGACAACGCCTCGGGCACCCACAACGGCGCGCAGTACGTCACGTTCGCCAATGGCGCGCTCGCTCCGGGTCAGACCGCGACGGTAACGGTGATCTTCTCCAACCCAAGCAAAGGCCCGATTGGCTACAACGCTATCATCTACAGCGGCACTCTCTAAGGAAATCACATGTTCAACGTTCAAAAACACCTGCGTCATGTCGTGCTGGCCCTGGGCTTGGCTGCGGCGAGCCTGACGGCCGGCGCCACCGTGCTGCCGACTTACAAAATCGACGTCGCCAATACCGCCACCTCAGACATTGCCTACATCGACTTCGTGTTTGGCAGCATCGACGGCGCTGCCCCCGTGACGGCCTCGCTGTCTCACTTTACAGGCATTCCGCTGTCCGAGCTCGATCGTACGGGCGCGGTCAGCGGGACATCTGACGGTTTTATCATCGGCAACGCCGGCGCCTATAACGATCTGTTCCTTGCGGTCGACGGTCCGTTTGCGTTCGACCTGAATTTCTCGGAAGGCTTCCTCGGCTTCGCCAGCACTTTTGACAGCAACAGCTTCTTCTCGATAGTGCTGTACGACTCGCTCTCCAACGTCATTGGCGATCCGAACGGCGCGCTGAACTTCTCGCTGTCGAAGACGGGCGTCGTCGTTACTTCGACCTCGTCGCTGCTGAGCTTAACCCCGGTGGCCGCTGTCGCCGTACCCGAACCGGCCGACTGGGTGCTGATGCTGACCGGCCTGGTCTTCGTGGTCTACATGACGCGCCTGAACGGCCGCGCCAACGCGCGCCGCTTGGCCGCCGCGCAGGCGACGGTCGCGCGCGCGATAGCGTAAGCGTAAGCGGTGGGGGCGGCGGCGCCGGACCAGTTGCTCATCCTCAGCGGCGCCGAACAGGAATACTTGCTGCGCGTGATCGAGGCCGCCGTGCAGGTGCGCGGCCTGCGCCAGTTGTTTCTGTGGACCCAGGGGCAGTTGCAGTCCTTATTGCCGGCGGCGCGCTGCAGCGCCTCGAATGCCTGAACAGCAATGTGCTCGACGCCGCCGCGATAGCCCACCTGTGCGATCGAGACGCCGGCCTGGCTGTGCGTGCTGCGCGTCATTGGAGCGCGACCGGGCTGGGCCAGCCAGCCATGACGGGGCCGGCGCCGGCCTTGCGCCACAGCGCGCGTACGCTGCCTCGGCCGGGGCATTAGGATGGAGGACGTGTTCTGTAGCTCCATCAGTAGAAGGCACGATTCAGCGCAGCTCCATCTCCGGCAGCTTCAGGAGCTTGAGGTTCAGGTCATACTCGTACACCTCGCCATAACGCCCCCACTCCACCGCCACGCCGAAGGTGCGCCGGGCTTCGTCCTCCTTCATGGTTTCCTCCAGCTGCTTGATCACGGGTTCCCGCGACAGCGTGCCCTTCTCCTCTTCGGTCAACGCATGGCGGATGCGCGCCGCCAGCGGGACGTTGGCCAGCAGCTGGCGGCCGAAGATCTCCTGGCGCTGGGCCTGGTCGGCGCCCGCATAGCGCATGCCCAGCGGGGTGAGCATGATGTCGCCGCCCTCCACGTGGGCCAGCCCGAGCATGGTGAGCGCCTCGTAGGTCGGAAACAGTTCCTCGTCCGGCAGCTCGGCCTCCTCCGCCAGTTGCGGCAGGTCGGCGCGGCCATCGAACGGCGGCTGCGCGATCAGCTCCAGCACCGCCTCGATGCGGCTGATGTCGGTATCCGGCAGGCGGTAGTCCGGATGCGGCGCAGGCGCGCCGACTGCGACCGGCGCTGGTGCCTTACGGGTCGTCATCAGGCCGTACACCTGGTCGACCAGCGCACGCACCCGCGGCGAATCGACGTCGCGCGGCCGCGGCAGGTCGATCCTGACCTCGCTCGCGATCCGGCCCGGATCGCTGGACAGGATGACGATCCGGTCGGCCATCATCACCGCCTCCTCGATATTGTGCGACACCACCACGATGCCGCGCGTGGGGATCTGCTTGCTGTCCCATAGCGCCAGGATGTCGTCGCGCAGCGTCTCGCCGGTCAGCACGTCGAGCGCCGAGAAGGCTTCGTCCATCAGCAGCACGTCCGGGTTGGTCACCAGCGCACGCGCGATGCCCACGCGCTGGCGCATGCCACCCGACAGTTCGCGTGGCAGCGCGCCGCCGAACCCGGCCAAGCCGATCATTTCCAGCACGTCGTCGGCGCGGCGTTCGCGCTCGGCGGCTGGCACACCCTGCGCCTCCAGCCCCAGCTCCACGTTCTGCTGCACGGTCAGCCACGGGAACAGCGCGAACGACTGGAACACCATCGCCACCCCGGGCGCGGGACCGGTGATCGGCTGGCCGAGATACACGGCGCGGCCGGCGTCCAGCGGAATCAGGCCGGCCACGATCCGCAGCAAGGTCGACTTGCCGGAACCGGACTTGCCGAGCATGGCCACGATCTCGCCTTCGCGCAGCGTAAAGTCCACTCCGTCCAGGACCCGGCGCGGTGCGCCATCGGCCCGCTTGAATGATTTGCCCACGCCTTCGAGCTGGACCAGGATATTGTCTGCCATTGCCACTCCTTATTGACTGCGGTTGCCGGCCAGCTCGTAAAGTCTGCGCCAGAAAAATCGGTTCAATATCATCACGAAGATGCACATCACGCCAATGCCCAGCGCAATGCGGTGAAAGTCGCCGGCATCGGTCATCTGCTTGATATAACTGCCCAGGCCATGGGCGACCAGCGTGGTCTTGCCCCAGGTGACGTACTCGGCCACGATACTCGCATTCCACGACCCGCCGCTGGCCGTGATCGCGCCGGTCACGTAGGCCGGGAACACCGCCGGCAGGTACACCCGCTTCCACTTGAGCCACCCGGTCAGGCGCAGGTTATCGCTCGCCAGCCGCAGCTCGGTCGGAATGGTCGACGCGCCGGCCACCACGTTAAACAGGATGTACCACTGGGTGCCGAACACCATCAGGGGACTTAACCAGATGTTGGGGTTCAGGCGGTAAGTCACCAGTACGTAAACCACGATCGGGAACAACAGGTTGACCGGGAACGCGGCCAGGAACTGCGCCACCGCCTGCACCCGCTGCGAATAACGCGGCCGCAGCCCGATCCAGACGGCGATCGGCACCCACACCAGCGACGCCAGTCCGATCAACAGCATTACCCGCACCAGGGTGGCCAGGCCAAGCAGGAACACGTGGCCAGCCTCCGCCCAGCCGACGTCGGCGTGTATATAGGTGACCAGGCGCAGCGCGGCGTAGAACGCGCCAGCGGCAAGCAGCGCGTCCCACATGCGCGGCAACGCACGACGCATCGGCGTTGACCGGGGGTCGGGCAGCGATCGGCGCTTACCGGTGCCGCCGAACCAGCCCAGGGCCGATCGCATGAGTGCCCAGAACCGATTGCCCGCCTCGCGCGTCCAGCGGCCGCGGTGGACCCAGTCAAGCAGCCACGAGCGCTGGCCCGTGTCGCCCTGCGATTCCTCGAAGCGGAACTTGTCGGCCCATGCCAAGAGCGGCCGGAAGAATAGCTGGTCGTACAGCACGATCCCGGCGAACATCGCCACGATCGCCCACGCCACGGCGCGCCCGTTCTCCTGTTCGATCGCCACCGCGATGTAGGCGCCGATACCGGGCAGCTTGATGTCCTGCCCGGCGACCGAGATCGCTTCGGCCGCGACCAGGAAGAACCAGCCGCCGGACATCGACATCATCATGTTCCACAACAGTGCCGGCATCGCGTATGGCAGCTCCAGCCGCCAGAAACGCTGCCAGCCCGACAGGCAGAATACCTGCGCCGCCTCATTGAGCTCGGCCGGCACGGTGCGCATCGACTGGTACAGGCTGAACGCCATGTTCCACGCCTGGGAAGTAAAGATCGCGAAGATCGCGGCGCATTCCACCCCCAAGAGGCTGCCCGGGAACAGCGCGATGAACGGCGCGATCGCGATCGCCTGGAAGCCGAGGATCGGGACCGACTGCAGGATATCGAGCAGCGGAATCAAAACCTTTTCGGCCGCGCGCGACTTGGCGGCGACGGCGGCGAACACAAAGCTGAACAGCAGCGAACAGCCCAGCGCCATGAACATGCGCAGCGTCGTGCGCAGCAGGTAGTAGGGTAATTCTCCGATATCGAGCGCAATCGGGGTCGGCTGGCCGAGCACGAACGGGCGCGCCATCTGCATCGCGCCATACGCGGCGGCGCCCAGCAGCGCCAGCACCAACGGCAAGAGTACCCAATCCCAGCGGTTGGGACCGGTGACCTGGACGCGGTTCGGCGTGGCCTGGCCGCGATCGAAGAATTCAAACATCGCTATTCCTGAGACTGCGCGGAGCGCGCAGACTATTTGACGCGCGCGGCGCCGGCATGCGGCCGGCTGCGCAGGTCGTCGGTTACCCGTCATCGATTGCCGCATGCAGGCGCCAGCACGCACAACATCGCCCATCCGGGCCAAACCGGAGCTGGACGATGGCTGCTTGCGGCACCTGGGGGCGCGGCGGGAACTGGCGTGGGTTGTAGGAGTGCGGGTTTCCGGCGTCGGGCCGGAAGGGGGACTGCACCGTCATCCAGGGCGAATGACGGCAGGGACGGAAAGGCCTGCGTTATTCTGCCGAGGATGTGCCAGGTAACTGGCTACAACTGTCGCTGGAACACGTGCCCATGTGGACCCCAAAAATTGAAAACAGCGCGAGTGTAATTGGCGGTGCTGCGGCGCGTCAAGGCGCACGCGCACCATCGTGCCCACTTGCAACATACCGTAATCTTAGCATGGCACGGTCCGGCGGCGCGCACCGAACGGCTGTCCGAATCTTAATTGACTAACAATTGCCATTAAGTCACACACTTTTCGCAACCGCCCGACCAAGTCGAGCGATGCGCCAGCCGGTAGGTGTCGGCCGACCTGCCTAACGCACGGTGGCAGGTGAAGGCTCCGCGCGAGAAGTCTGCACGAAAGTTCTAGGCGCAGTTACCGGTAAGTGCGGGATTCGCAGGGTGGGCGGGTCTCCCCCACGCGTTCAACGACAATGGAAACTGTTCGGATTTGGCCGGTTATTGCTGAACGCGTGGGCAGGAGGACCTGCCCACTGTGCGGGATGTTATATGCGCTCGATGACGAGCGCGATGCCCTGCCCAACGCCGATGCACATCGTGCAAAGCGCGTAGCGACCACCCGTGCGGTGCAGTTGATACATCGCGGTTGTCACCAGCCGCGCCCCGCTCATCCCGAGCGGGTGACCGAGCGCAATCGCGCCGCCGTTTGGGTTCACGCGCGGATCGTCATCCTGCAATCCCAGCATGCGCATCACCGCCAGTCCCTGCGCCGCAAACGCTTCATTCAGCTCAATAACGTCCATCTGATCCAGGCTCATGCCGAGCCGGCGCAGCAGCTTTTGTGTGGCCGGCACCGGACCGATACCCATCACGCGCGGCGCCACACCGGCGGTCGCCATGCCGACGATACGCGCACGCGGCGTGAGTCTGTATTGTTTGGCAGCCTGCTCATTCGCCAGCAACAAAGCGCACGCGCCGTCATTCACGCCGGACGCATTACCCGCGCTGACCGTACCGTCCGCACGCACCACCGGCTTGAGCCTGGCCAGCGCCTCGATCGTGGTTTCGCGCGGGTGCTCGTCGCGCGCAACGCGCAGCGGATCGCCCTTCTTCTGAGGGACCAGCACCGGCACGATCTCCTCCTCGAAGATCCCTTCCTGCTGCGCCCGCGCGGCCTTGAGCTGGCTCGCCAGCGCAAACAAGTCCTGGTCGGCGCGGCTGATGCCATAATCCTGCGCCACATTTTCCGCGGTCTCCGGCATCGAGTCGGTGCCGTACAGCTTTTCCATCAGCCGATTCGGAAAGCGCCAGCCGATCGTGGTGTCGTAGATATGCGCGCTGCGCGAAAAGGCGGCGTCTGCCTTGCCCATCACGAAAGGCGCACGTGTCATCGATTCCACGCCACCGGCGATCATCAGGCTTGCCTCGCCACTGCGAATCGCGCGCCCCGCGCTGCCAACCGCGTCCATACCCGAACCGCACAGGCGGTTGACGGTCGAACCCGGAACCTCCGGGGGCAGCCCGGCCAGCAGGGATGACATTCGCGCGACGTTGCGGTTGTCTTCTCCCGCCTGGTTGGCGCAGCCATAGATGACGTCGTCCACCGCGTTCCAGTCGACGTTTGGATTACGCCGCATCAGTTCCGTCAAAGGCACCGCACCCAGGTCGTCGGCCCGCACGTCCTTGAGTGCACCGCCGTAGCGCCCGATCGGGGTGCGGATAGCATCGCAGATGAAAGCGTCAAGCATTGTTCTTCTCCTTCGGCGGCAGCAGCGGTGCCGCGGTAATGGCCTGCAGTTCGGCGAAGTTCAGGCCCGGCGCCATCTCGCGCACCACCAGCCCGGCCGGCGTCACGTCGATCACCGCCAGATCGGTGTAAATACGGCTGACGCAACCGATACCCGTAAGCGGATAGGTACAGTCGTTGACGATCTTGCTTTCGCCGGTCTTGGTCTGGTGTTCCATCATCACGAACACCTGCTTGGCGCCGATCGCCAGGTCCATGGCGCCGCCGACGGCGGGAATCGCGTCAGGCGCACCGGTATGCCAGTTCGCCAGGTCGCCGCGCGCCGACACCTGGAATGCGCCCAGCACGCAGATGTCCAGATGCCCGCCGCGCATCATGGCGAACGAGTCGGCGTGGTGGAAGTAGGCGCCGCCAGTGAGCAGCGTAACCGGCTGCTTGCCGGCGTTGATCAGGTCCTGGTCTTCCTCACCGGGAGCCGGGGCCGGGCCCATGCCGAGCAACCCGTTTTCGCTGTGCAGGAACACTTCGCGCTCGGCCGGAAGGTAATTGGCGACCTTGGTCGGCAAGCCGATCCCGAGGTTGACGTAGGCGCCTTCCGGAATGTCCTGCGCGACGCGTGCGGCCATCTGGTCGCGAGTAAGTCGGTTCATGCTGCCTCCCTGACCACACGTTGAACGAAGATGCCCGGCGTGACGATCACCTCCGGGTCGAGCGCGCCGAGCGGCACCACTTCCTGCACCTGGGCGACGGTGACCTTGGCCGCCATGGCCATGATCGGGCCGAAGTTGCGCGCGGTCTTGCGGTACACGAGGTTGCCCCAGCGGTCGCCGCGCAGCGCCTTGATGAGCGCGAAGTCGGCGTGGATCGGGGTCTCGAACACGTAGTTCTTGCCGTTGATGGAGCGCGTCTCCTTGCCCTCGGCGAGCAGCGTGCCGTAGCCGGTGGGCGTGAAGAAGCCGCCGATGCCGGCGCCGGCGGCGCGGATGCGTTCGGCCAGGTTGCCCTGCGGTGTGAGCTCAAGCTCGATTTCGCCCGCGCGGTACAGCGCGTCGAACACCTGCGAGTCCGCCTGGCGCGGGAACGAGCAGATGATCTTGCGCACGCGCCTGGCCTTGAGCAGCGCGGCCAGGCCCGTTTCGCCATTGCCGGCGTTGTTGTTGACGATGGTGAGGTCGCGCGCTCCTTGAGCCAGCAGCGCGTCGATCAGCGCTGTGGGCATGCCGGCATTGCCGAAGCCTCCGATCATCACTGTCGCGCCGTCCGGTATATCGGCCACCGCGCGCTCCAGGGATTCAAACGTTTTGTCGATCATGTTGTTGTCGCCTTTGTTGGCCGTGGCGGCGTTGCCGGGACGGCCGATTAAGCCTAGAATGTTCGGTGACCGCACACATAGTCGATCACCGCACACCGAGTCTACGCCTATGGTGTTCAGGCGGTCAAGTTAACAGTCGGCTTCCTGCTCACGTTGCATTAGAATCACGCCATGTCTTTGCCACCCGACACTTCCACCGCACCCGCCGTCAGCCGCACGATTGCCGACGAAATCGACGCCCTGGCCGACCCAGACTTCATGACCTCGCTCGCTCGCGGATTGGCGGTGCTGCGGGCGTTCAGCGATGCGCGGCGCCCACAGACCATCGCCCAGATCAGCCAAAAGACCGGCATTCCACGCGCGGCGGTGCGGCGCTGCCTGCACACGCTCAGGCAGCTCGGCTACGTGGACGCGGAGCTGAACAACTTCGCACTGCGGCCCAAGGTGCTCACACTCGGCTACTCGTACCTGTCGTCGACACCGCTAGCCACGGCTGCCCAGCCGGTGCTGGACCAGGTCAGCCGAGCGCTGCACGAATCGAGTTCGCTGGCGGTGCTGGAGGAAGACCAGGTGCTGTACCTGGCGCGCGCGGCCACCTCGCGCGTGATGTCGGTGGCGCTGGGGGCTGGCAGCCGGCTGCCGGCCTACTGCACCTCGCTTGGCCGTGTGCTGCTCGCGCACCTGCCGCAGGACGAACTGGACGCCTACCTGGAGCGCGTGGAGCTGCACCCGCGCACGGAGCACACCATCACCGACAAGGCGCGCCTGCGCCAGGTGCTGGCGGACGTGCGCCAAAACGGCTACGCGATCATCGATGAGGAACTTGAACTGGGGCTGCGCTCGATCGCGGTGCCGGTGCGCGGCGCAGCCGGGCGGGTGTTGGCGGCGCTGAACGTGGGGGCTCAGGCGATACGGGTTTCACGCGAGCAGATGGTCGATCAGTTCCTGCCGGTGCTGCGGCAGGGGGCGCAGGAGCTTTCGGTGCTCCTGCCGTGACTGCACATCACCGGGCGTAGGGTGCGCACCTGTGCGCACGCGGTACGTTTGAATGTTGTTGGCGCGGGTACGCACACGTACCGCGTGCGCACGGGTGCGCACCCTACGCCTCCATTTGGCCCTCCTGGCCCGAGCGCCTCTACAACATCTCCCGCTCGCCCGAAAACCCGTACGAGTCATAGACTTCGTAGACCACCGCCAGCAGGTTCTCCAGCTCAGGTGACCGGTCCATGTGCCGCACGCTGAACAGCACCGGCGAGACGGTATGCTTGTCATCCAGGCTACGGTAGATGACATCACTACGGTGCATGCCCTGCACGCTTTCCGGCACAATCGAGATGCCCTGCCCGGCCGCCACCAGCCCGAGCGCAATCTGCAGTTCGCGCACCTCAATCACGCGATCCGGCTTGAGGTTGCGCTCACTGAACGCCGCCAGCACCTGATCGGCAAAGCTGGGCCGCGGCGCCTTGGGATAGACCAGCAAGGGCTCGTGCACCAGTTCCTTCAACTGCAAGCCGCCTTCGCCTGACGCCAGCCGGTGCCCCGGAAACAGCGCCACCACCATCCGCTCTTCGCGCAGCAGGATGCGCCGGATGCTGGGATCCTCGCTCTTCAGGCGCCCGAACCCGACGTCGATGCGCCCCTCCTTGAGCGCCTCGAGCTGCTCGATCGTTGTCATCTCGTGCAGCGTGACCTCAACCTCCTGATATCGCTCCCGGTAACGCCGCACGATCTCGGGCAGCAGGCCGTACAGCGTGGACGCGACAAAGCCGATCGACAGCGCGCGCTCCAGTTTGCCGACGCGCTGGGTCATCGCCTTCAGTTCACGCACCTGGTCGAGCAGCGCGCGCGCGTGGCCGAGCAGGAACTGGCCGGCCTCGGTCAGGCGCAGCGGCCGCGAGCCCTTTTCGATCAGCGCCACGCCGAGCTCTTCCTCCAATTGCTGGATCTGCCGGCTCAGCGGGGGCTGCGCGATAAACAGCCGTTCGGCTGCACGCGTGAAATTTCGCTCTTCCGCGACCGCAACAAAGTAGCGCAAATGCCGTAGTTCCATCTTCCATACCTTTAAAGTATTCAGCCGATACCAACTTGGTGTTGGACGGGGGCGCGGCGCAGGAATATCGTGTTACCACCCCAACGCACTATACGCATTAAATATGATACAGAAAATCGAGACGATCCTCGCGGACGTGCCAACAATTCGTCCGCACAAGCTCTCGGTGGCAACCATGCACACCCAGACGCTGGTGTTGGTCAAGGTGCAATGCGCCGACGGCATCATCGGCTGGGGCGAAGCCACCACCATCGGCGGACTGAACTACGGCGACGAGAGCCCGGAGAGCATCAAGACCAATATCGACACCTACATCGCCCCGCTGTTGGTTGGCATGGAAGCCAGCCAGGTCGCCAAGGCCATGGCCAAGCTGCGCAAGACCATCCAGGGCAACCGCTTTGCCAAGTGCGCGGTCGAAACCGCACTGCTGGACGCGCAGGCCCGGCGCCTGAACGTGCCGCTGTCCGAACTCTTGGGCGGACGGGTGCGCGATGCGCTGCCCGTCGCCTGGACGCTGGCCAGCGGAGACACGCAAAAGGACATCGCCGAGGCCGAACGCATGCTGGAGGCGCGCCGCCACCGCATCTTCAAGCTCAAGATTGGCCTGCGCAGCGTCATTGATGATGTGGCACACGTGCTGGCGATCAAACGCGCGCTGGGCAACGCAGCCAGCGTCCGGGTCGACGTCAACCAGGCCTGGAGCGAGCTGGACGCGGTGCGCGGAATCGCCGCGCTCGAATCGGGCGGCGTCGACCTGATCGAACAGCCGGTCAAGGCCGGCAACGTGGCCGCGCTGGCGCGCCTGAAGCAGCGCTTCGACGTGGCGATCATGGCCGACGAGGCGCTGCACGGGCCGATTGACGCGCTGGCGCTGGCCAAGAGCGATGCGGCCGACGTGTACGCGGTGAAGATCGCCCAGTCCGGCGGCCTGCTGCCGGCGCGCGACGTGGCCACGGTGGCGCAGCTGGAAGGCATCGGCCTGTATGGCGGCACCATGCTCGAAGGCGGCATCGGCACTGCGGCCACCGCCCATCTCTGCTCCACCTTCGACGACCTGGCCTGGGGCACTGAACTGTTCGGACCACTGCTCCTGACCGAGGAAGTGCTGCGCGAGCCGCTGGTCTACCGCGACTTCATGCTGCAGGTGCCGACCGGCCCGGGCCTGGGCGTCGAGATCGATAACGACAAGCTGCGCTCCCTGCAGCGCAAATAAGGAGATTTTTATGCTGTTCCACGTAAGGATGAATGTCAACCTGCCGCCATCGATGCCGCAAGAAGAGGCGGCGCAGCTCAAGAAGACTGAGAAGGAACTCGCGCAGCGCCTGCAGTCGGAAGGTAAGTGGCGCCACCTGTGGCGCATCGCCGGCCAGTACGCGAACGTGAGCATCTTCGATGTCGAGAGCGTCGATGAACTGCACGCGCTGCTGACAAGTCTGCCGCTGTTCCCTTACATGCAAATCGAGGTGATGCCGCTGTGCCGCCACCCCTCTTCCATCCGCAATAACGACCGTTGAAAACACGTCCAGGAGACACAAATGAACCACGCAGACATCGATAAACTCGTCCAGAGCTGGATAGTGGACGCTGCCGACCGTCCTGCCAACCAACGCGTGCAGCAGGTGGTGGTCCGCCTGCTGGGCGACCTGTGCAAGGCGATCGAGGACCTCGACATCACGCCGAGCGAACTCTGGTCCGGCCTTGCCTACATGTCGGCCGCCGGCGCCGCCAACGAGCTTGGCCTCTTGGCCGCGGGCCTGGGCCTGGAGCGCTTCCTGGACATCCGCGCAGACGAGGCCGAAGCCAAGGCCGGCCTGGCCGGCGGCACGCCGCGCACCATCGAAGGCCCGCTGTACGTGGCCGGCGCGCCGGAGAGCGTGGGATTTGCGCGGCTGGACGACGGCACCGAGAGCGACATTGCCGAAACCCTGTTCATGCAAGGCACAGTCTACGGCCAGGACGGCAAGCCGCTGCCGGGCGCCAAAGTCGAAGTCTGGCATGCCAACCTGCTGGGGAACTACTCGTTTTTCGACCGTACCCAAAGCGACTTCAACCTGCGCCGCACCATCGTCACCGATGCCGACGGCCGGTACCAGTTCCGCAGCATCATCCCGAAGGGTTACGGCTGCCCGCCGGACGGCACCACCCAGCAGTTGCTGGACCTGCTCGGCCGGCACGGCCAGCGCCCGGCGCACATCCACTTCTTCGTCAGCGCAGCAAGCCATCGCAAGCTGACCACCCAGATCAATATCGACGGCGACGAATATCTGTGGGACGACTTCGCCTTTGCCAGCCGTGAGGGACTGGTGCCGCAGATCGCCCGCGTCGATGACCCTGCTGCGCTCACCGCAAAGCAGCTGGACAAGCCGTTTGCTTCGATCGATTTCGACTTCCGCCTGTACGGCGACACCGACGCCGCACCGACCTCGATCGTGCAGCGCCAGCGCGCGGCAGCGTAAGGAGCTTAAGTATGATCCCGATCCGTCCGGTCAGCCCGACCCGCCCCGCGCGCCTTGACGACTACCTGGTCGAGGATGCGGCCAGTGGCCAATACCGCCTGCACCGCAGCGCATTCACCGACGAGGCGCTGTTCGAACTGGAGATGCAGCACATCTTCGAAGGTAACTGGATCTACCTGGCGCACGAAAGCCAGGTCGCGAACGTCAATGACTACTACACGACCCATATCGGACGCCAGCCCGTATTCATCGCCCGTAACCGCCAGGGGCAGCTGAACGCCTTCATCAACGCGTGCAGCCACCGCGGCGCCCAGCTGTGCCGCCACAAGCGCGGCAACAAGGCGACCTACACCTGCCCGTTCCATGGCTGGACCTTCAACAACAGCGGCAAACTGCTGAAGGTGAAGGACCCGGAAGGCGCCGGCTACCCGGAGTGCTTCAACAAGGAAGGCTCGCATGACCTCAAGCCGGTTCCGCGCTTTGCGAACTACAAAGGCTTCCTGTTCGGCAGCCTGAACCCGGACGTGGAACCGCTCGAATCCTTCCTCGGCGAGGCGGGCAAGATCATCGACATGATCGTGAACCAGTCGCCGGGCGGACTCGAAGTACTGCGCGGATCATCGACCTATACCTTTGAAGGCAACTGGAAGCTGCAGGCCGAGAACGGCGCGGACGGCTACCACGTCTCGGCGGTGCACTGGAACTATGCGGCCACGACCAACCGGCGCAAAGAGGAACAGGCGGCGCACGAGGACAACATCCGCGCCATGGATGCAGGTAACTGGGGACGCCAGGGCGGCGGCTTCTACGCCTTTGAAAACGGGCACATGGTGCTGTGGTCGAAGTGGGCCAATCCGGAAGACCGGCCCAACTTTCAGCAGCATGCCGAATACGAAGAGCGCCACGGCCGCGCCATGGCCGACTGGATGATCGAGCGTTCGCGCAACCTTTGCCTGTACCCGAACCTGTACCTGATGGACCAGTTCAGCACGCAGATCCGGGTACTGCGCCCGCTCGCGGTCGACAAGACCGAGGTGACCATCTACTGCATCGCCCCCAAGGACGAACCGCTTGAGGCGCGCGCCCAGCGCATCCGCCAGTACGAGGACTTCTTCAACGCGAGCGGCATGGCCACGCCAGACGACCTGGAAGAATTCCGCGCATGCCAGCAGGGCTATGCCGGCAGCGCCATGCAATGGAACGACATGTGCCGTGGCGCGAAACACTGGATCGAAGGCCCGGACGATGCGGCGAAAGAGCTTGGACTGGCGCCGGTAATGAGCGGCGTGCGTACCGAGGACGAAGGCCTGTACACGGTCCAGCACCGCTACTGGCTGGAAGTGATGCAAAAAGCGCTGGCGGCGCAAGGAGAACAGGAATGAGCACGATCAGCATGCAGGATATCCAGTCCTTCCTCTATCGTGAAGCGCGCCTGCTCGACGACGAACAGTGGGACGAATGGCTCGACTGCTACCACCCCGACGCCCGCTTCTGGATGCCGGCCTGGGACGACGACGACCAGCTGACCACCGACCCGCAGCGTGAGATTTCGCTCATCTTCTACCCGAACCGCCAGGGCCTGGAAGACCGCGTATTCCGCATCAAGACCGAGCGTTCGAGCGCCACCATGCCCGACACGCGCACCTGCCACAACATCGCCAACGTGGAGCTCGAACGGCAGGAAGGCGCGGTGTGCACGGTACGCTTCAATTGGCATACCTTGAGCCACCGGTACAAGACCAACTACGGCTACTTCGGCATGTCGCGCTACGTGATCGATTTTGCGGGTGGCCGCCCACAAATTCTGGACAAGTACGTCGTGCTCAAGAACGACTACATCAACCAGGTCATCGACGTCTACCACATCTGAATCGAGAGTCATGATGAGCCATACCATCGCCCTGCAGTTTGAAGATGGGGTTACCCGCTTCATCACCTGCAATCCCAATGAAAGACTGGCGGACGCGGCCTACCGGCAGAAGGTCAACATTCCGCTCGACTGCCGCGACGGCGCCTGCGGCACCTGCCGCGGGCTGTGCGAATCGGGGCAGTACGACATGCCGCCCGAAAGCTACATCGAAGACGCGCTCGACCCGCAGGACGCCGCCGCTGGGCACGTGCTGGCCTGCCAGATGCGCCCCACTTCGGACTGCGTCATCAAAATCCCGGCCACGTCGACCGCCTGCAAGACCGGCGTTACCAGCTTCGGCGGCAAGGTCGGACAGGTCGAACACCTGTCCGAGTCGACCATCCGCTTTTCGGTTGCGCTCGACAATCCGGAAGCGCTCGACTTTTTGCCCGGGCAGTACGTCAACGTCGGCATTCCCGGCACCGCGCTGCATCGCTCGTACTCGTTCGCATCAAGCCCGAGCGCGGCAGAAGCGCAGTTCGTGGTCCGTAACGTGCCGGACGGGTGCATGAGCCGCTACCTGGCCAAGCAGGCGCAGTCCGGGGATGCGATTTCCTTCTCCGGCCCGTACGGCAGCTTCTACCTGCGGCAGGTCGTGCGCCCGCTGCTGTTCCTGGCAGGCGGCACCGGTATCGCCCCGTTCCTGTCGATGCTGGACGTGCTGGCCACGCAGGGTTTCACACAGCCGGTGCGGCTGGTGTACGCCGTGACCAACGACCACGACCTGGTCGCGCTCGATCAGCTTGCCCGGATCGCCGCCGCGCACCCGCAGTTCGAATTCGTGACCTGCGTGGCTTCGGAAGCGAGCAGCCACCCGCGCAAGGGCTACGCCACCGCCCATGTAGAACCGGGCTGGATGAACGGCGGCGACATCGACCTCTACCTGTGCGGACCGGTGCCGATGGTGGATGCGGTGCGCGCCTGGCTGGCCAGTGTCGGTGTCACCCCGGCCAACTTCTACTTCGAAAAATTCTCGGCCAGCAGCGGAGCAGCAGCATGACCCATCCAGAACGCTTCAAGGACAAGGTAGTGGTGGTCACCGGCGCGGCGCAAGGTATCGGGCGCGGCGTGGCGCTGGCCGCGGCGCGCGAAGGCGCCCAGCTTGTGCTGGCCGACCGCTCGCCGCTCGTGGCGGAGGTGGCGCAGGAGGCCGCCGCGCTCAAGGCGCAAGTCGTGGTGTCGCAGGTCGATCTCGAAACCTACTCCGGCGCGCTTGCGCTGGTCGAGAAGGCGCTGGAGGATTACGGCCGCATCGACGTATTGATCAACAACGTAGGCGGCACGATCTGGGCAAAGCCCTACCAGGAATACGACGAGGAGCAGATCGAAGCGGAGATCCGCCGCTCGCTGTTCCCGACCCTGTGGTGCTGCCGCGCCGTGCTGCCGTCGATGATCGCGCGCCGCAGCGGAGCGATCGTCAACGTCTCGTCGGTTGCAACGCGCGGCATCTACCGCATTCCCTACTCCGCAGCCAAGGGCGGCGTGAACGCGCTCACCGCGAGCCTCGCGTTCGAGCATGCGCAGGACGGCATCCGCGTCAATGCGGTGGCCACCGGCGGCACGGAAGCGCCGCCGCGCAAGGTGCCGCGCAACCCGCAACCGCTGTCGGAACAGGAGCAGGTCTGGTATCAGGGCATCGTCGACCAGACCAGATCGACCAGCCTGATGCACCGCTACGGCAGCATCGACGAACAGGTGGCCGCCATCCTGTTCCTCGCATCCAGCGAGGCCTCATACATCACCGGGACGGTGCTGCCAGTTGCGGGCGGCGACTTGGGCTAGATACGCTTGCCGGGAGGCGTAGGGTGCGCACCTGTGCGCACGCGGTCATCGCATGCTGCCTTGCGGCTCCCGCACCACTACGCAACGTTCGCGAACCGCGTGCGCACGGGTGCGCACCCTACGGACGGCTGCACCGCCCACACACAGCGTTTTGAATCAAACCTTAAGGAGACACCATGCCATTTGCACAGATCAACGGCATCAGGCTGCACTACGTCACCGAAGGCGACAGCAGCAAACCCTGCATAGTATTTTCGAACTCCCTCGGCACCGACCTGCGCATGTGGGACAGCCAGGCCGCCGCGCTGGCAGAGGACTTCTTTGTAGTGCGCTACGACACACGCGGCCATGGCCAATCGCTGCCCGCTTCCGGATTGATTACCATTGCAGACCTGGGGCGCGATGTCGTCGCCCTGCTCGATCACCTTGGCATCGAAGGCGCCCATTTCTGCGGCATCTCGATGGGCGGGATCACTGGCCAATGGCTGGGAGTGTCAGCGCCGCACCGCGTCAAGCAGCTGGTGCTGGCCAATACCGCGGCCTGCATCGGCACGCCGGAAGGCTGGAGCAGCCGCGCCACCATGGTCCGCGCGGAAGGAATGAACCCGGTGGCGGAAGGCTCCGCAGGCCGCTGGTTTACCCCGGCATTCATCGAGCGCCAGCCTGAAATCGTGGACACCATGATCGCCCGGCTGCGCGACCAGAATGGCATCGGCTACGCTGCCTGCTGCGATGCGCTCGGCGCCTGCGACCTGCGCGACGCGGTCGCCTCAATCCCCAACCGCACGCTGGTCATCGCTGGTCAGTACGATCCCGTGACAACAGTCGCCGACGCGCAGTGGCTTGCAGGAGCAATACCGAACGCGCAAGTCGCCGTGCTTCCGGCGTCGCATCTTTCGAATATCGAAGCCGCGCCCGAATTCACGGCGCTGCTGCGGAACTTTCTGGCGGATTGAGCCCGGCGTCGGCGAAGCGGACCAACTCCGCTTCGGAAAAGCCCGCCAGCCGGCGCGCCTCGATGTTGAAAGGCCCCTTCAACACCGGCGCCTTGTACCGCAGCGCCAGTTCATCGTAGGTCGTGCGTGGTTCAAACCCACGCAATTCGCACAAGTAGCAGTACCAGCGATTGCCGATTTCGACATGTCCAATTTCGTCGCGCAGGATAATGTCGAGGATTTCGGCCGCCGCCAGGTCGCCTGCCTGCGCGAGTTTGGCGCGCAAAGGCGGAATAGCATCCAGGCCGCGGGCCTCCAGCGTGCGCGGCACCAGCGCCATGCGGGCCACGATATCCCCACGGGTTTTCTCGACCATCTCCCATAAGCTGTCGTGTGCCGGGAAATCGCCATACTGGTGCCCGAGCGTTTGCAAATGCGCGGCCAGCAGCGAGAAATGGAAAGCTTCTTCCGTTGCCACCCGAAGCCAGTCGCTGTAATACTGGTCCGGCATGCCGGGGAAACGCCAAAGCGCGTCGAGCGCGAGATTGACCGCATTGAATTCGATGTGCGCCAGCGCGTGGACCAGCATGGCGCGCCCTTCCACAGTCGCCATCGAACGCCGCCCCACGAGCCGCGGCGGCACCAGCAACGGGCGCTCCGGGCGGCCGGGAATCGCCTCCGAACCCGCCAAAATTGCCTCGCTGTCCACCCCGCATTCGCCTGCGAGATATGCTTTTGCCATCGCGGCCACGCCCTCGGTCTTGATGACCGGATCAGTCTCCAGCAAGCATTGCAGCGCCTGTGCGCGCAACTCGAGCGGTGGCGCCATGATAAAACCCTGTGCGAACAAAAGGAGGCAGTGTACCAAATTCAATAGCGGCGCAAGGATTGACACGTCAACAAGACCGGGCATACTTGACCTGGTAGCAGTATTCTGGATCCTGAACGCGCTCTTGCCTTCGGTCGCGTCAACCCCATCTGCCGATCATGAACAAACACGTGCGCATTGACGACATCTGGCAGAACTTCCATCCTGCAGTCGCGGCGTGGTTCAACGCGACGTTCCCGAACGCGACCGAGGCGCAGTTGCGCGCCTGGCCGCTGATCCAGGCTAACCGGCCGACGCTGGTGGCAGCGCCGACCGGATCGGGTAAGACCCTGACAGCCTTCCTTGCCGCGATCGACACTCTGGTGCGCGAGAGCGGCACCGGCGAGCTGCCCGACGAAACACAGGTGCTCTACGTATCGCCGCTGAAGGCGCTTTCGAATGACATCCGCCTCAATCTGGAGGCGCCGCTGGAGGGCATCGACCGCATACTTGCCGCGACGGGCCTGCCGGCGCACGGCATCCGTACCGCCGTGCGCACCGGCGACACTACCTCGGCGGAACGCAACGCGATGCGCAAGCGGGCGCCGCACATCCTCGTCACGACGCCCGAATCGCTGTACGTGCTGCTGGGGTCAACCAGCGGCCGCTCCATGCTCTCCACCGTACGCACGGTGATCGTGGACGAGATCCACGCCGTCGCGGGCAGCAAGCGCGGCAGCCACCTGGCGCTCAGCCTGGAGCGGCTGGACGCGCTGTGCGCACACAAGCCGGTGCGCGTAGGCCTGTCCGCGACCCAGAAGCCCTTGTCCGCCGTGGCCGACTTTCTCGTCGGTGCCGCAGGCGGCGATTGCGCGGTGGTTGATGTTGGCCACGTGCGCGCCCGCGACCTGGCGATTGAACTGCCGCCGGTGCCGCTCGAGGCCGTGATGGCCAACGAGGTATGGGACCGCGTCTACGACCGCATGGCGGAACTGGTAGCGCAGCACCGGACCACGCTCATCTTTGTCAACACGCGCCGCATGGCCGAGCGCGCCGCGCGCCACCTCGGCGATCGCCTTGGCACAGCGCACGTGGCGGCGCACCACGGCAGCCTGGCCAAGGAGTACCGCCTGGACGCCGAACAGCGCTTGAAGCGCGGCGAGCTGAGGGTGCTGATCGCGACCGCATCGCTGGAGCTGGGAATCGATATTGGCGATGTGGACCTGGTGTGCCAGGTCAGCTCGCCGCGCAATATCGCGGCACTCCTCCAGCGCGTTGGCCGCTCGGGCCACCACGTCGGCGGCATGCCCAAGGGCCGCCTGTTCCCCACATCGCGCGACGACCTGATCGAATGCGCGGCCCTGCTCGACTGCGTGCAGCGCGGCGAACTGGACGCGCTGCGCATTCCCAAGGCGCCGCTGGACGTGCTGGCACAGCAGATCGTGGCCGAAGTGGCCTGCCGCGAATGGGGCGAGACTGAACTATTCGACATGGTGCGCCGCGCGCAGCCTTACGCGCAGCTGGAGCGCAGCCACTACGATGCCGTGCTGCGCATGCTCGCCGAAGGCTACAGCACCCGCAACGGCGTGCGCGGCGCCTACCTGCACCGCGACGCCGCCACCCGTTCGGTGCGCGGCCGGCGCGGCGGCCAGCTCGCGGCCCTCACCTCCGGCGGCACGATACCGGACGCCGCCGACTACGCCGTGCTGCTGGAACCGCAGGGCCATACCATCGGCACTGTGAACGAAGACTTTGCCGTCGAAAGTCTGGCGGGCGACATCTTCCAACTTGGGAACCGGTCGTACCGCATCATCAGGGTTGAAACCGGCAGGGTGCGGGTGGAAGATGCGCAAGGCGCCGCACCCAACATACCGTTCTGGCTGGGCGAAGCGCCGGGCCGAAGCGACGAGCTTTCGGCTGGCGTGGCTCGGCTGCGCTCGCAGATCGAACACCAGCTGGCCGAAGCGGGTGCGGACGGCGGCGCGGCGCGGGACCGCGCTGTCGCATGGCTGGGCGAGCACCTGGGCATATCCGAGGCGGCCGCCCGCCAGATCGCCGAATACCTGGCGCGTTCGCGCGCCGCGCTCGGCACCCTGCCCACCCAGGACACCCTGGTAATGGAGCGCTTCTTTGACGAATCCGGCGGCATGCAGCTGGTGCTGCATTCGCCGTACGGCAGCCGCATCAATCGCGCCTGGGGGCTGGCCCTGCGCAAGCGCTTCTGCCGCAGCTTCAATTTCGAACTGCAGGCCGCGGCCCTTGAAGACGCGATCATCCTTTCGCTTTCGATCAGCCACAGTTTTCCGCTGGACGAAGTCTGGCGCTACCTGCGTTCGGCGAGCGCCGAGCAGATACTGGTTCAAGCCCTGCTCGACGCACCGCTGTTTAACGTCCGGTGGCGCTGGACCGCCACCACGGCGTTGGCCCTGCCACGGTTCGTGGGCGGGCACCGGGTCGCGCCCCAGCTGCAGCGCATGAAAAGCGACGACCTGCTGGCAGCCGTGTTCCCCGACCAGGCGGCGTGCCTGGAAAACATCGTAGGGGAACGCGAACTGCCCAGCCACCCGCTGGTGGACCAGACGCTCGACGACTGCCTGCACGAAGCCATGGACAGCGAAGGCTGGCTGGCCCTGTTGCGGCGCATGGAAGCGGGCGAGATCCGCCTGCTGTCGCGCGACCTGCCCGCGCCCTCCCCGCTGGCTGCGGAAATCCTCAACGCGCAGCCCTACGCGTTCCTTGACGACGCGCCGCTGGAAGAACGCCGCGCGCGCGCCGTCCAGACCCGGCGTTGGACCGATCCGGCATCAACCGATGATCTTGGCGCGTTGGACGCAAATGCGATTGCCAGCGTGGCGGAAGAAGCCTGGCCACACGCGCGCAACGCCGACGAAGTACAGGAAGCGCTCGTGGCGCTGGCTTTCGTCACGCACGACGAAGCTATTCAAGAGGATGGCTGGACGATCTGGCTGGAAGCACTTGCCGCGAGCGGACGCGCCACCCGCCTGCGGGACGGGCAAGGCGTCGACTTCTGGGTGCCGCTGGAACGCCTGGACTGCATGCAGGCCGCCTATCCGCAGGCGCTGGCCTCGCCCGAGCTCACCATACCGGAGAGCCACCGCGGTAACGGCGGCGAGGCGTGGACGCGCGACGCCGCACTGGTCGAGATCCTGCGTGCCCGCCTGTCCGGCTTCGGTCCACAGCCACTCGCGGCCATTTCCGCGAGCCTGGCATTGCCGGAGACTGCCGTCGCTATCGCCCTCGCACAGTTGGAGAATGAAGGCTACGTCATGCGCGGCCATTTCACGCCCGGCGTCACGGACGAGGAATGGTGCGAGCGCCATCTGCTGGCACGCATCCACCGCTACACGATCAAGCGGCTGCGGCGCGAAATCGAACCGGTGCAAGCGCGGGACTTCATGCGCTTCCTCTTCAATTGGCAGCACCTGGCGCCGGACACGCAACTGCAAGGGCAAGTCGCGCTGCCACACGTGCTGGAGCAGCTGGAAGGCTATGAAGCGGCCGCCGGAGCATGGGAAAGCGATCTACTCGCACTGCGGCTAGGCGATTACTCCGCCCTGTGGCTGGACGAGCTTTGCCGCGCCGGCAAGCTGGTATGGACGCGCATCGACGCGCCACGTTCGGCGTCCGGTGGTCCGGTGCGCAGCACGCCAATCGTGCTGCTGCCGCGTCGCCAGACCATGCTATGGAACGCGCTCCCAACCGATACCGGTCAGCCCGACATTTCGCCCCGGGCCGGCCGAGTGCTGGACCTACTCCGGCGTGAAGGCGCGATGTTCTTCGACGAACTGCAGCACGACGCACGCCTGCTGCCGGTGGAACTGGAAAACGCGCTCGGCGAGCTGGTATCCGTCGGCCTGGTGAACGCGGACAGCTTCGCGGGACTGCGCGCCATGCTTCTGCCTGCAAACAAGCGAACCAACAACGACAAGCGCCGCCGGCGCAGCGTCGCTCCATCGATGGATGAAGCGGGACGCTGGGCGCTGGTACGGCGCCCGGTAACCGCAAGCGGAGCGGCGACTCCAGGAAAGCCAACCCACAAGCCCCGCATCGACCCGGAAACGCTGGAATACGTCGCCATGACGCTGCTGCGCCGCTACGGAGTGATGTTCTGGCGCCTGCTGGAGCGGGAAGCCGCGTGGCTACCGCCGTGGCGCGATCTGCTTGCGGTGTATCACCGGCTGGAAGCGCGCGGCGACATCCGCGGGGGACGCTTCGTCGCTGGTTTCTCGGGCGAACAGTTTGCGCTTCCCGAAGCCATTCCACTGCTGCGCGAAGTGCGTCGGCGCGCGGATGACGGCTGCCTGGTTTGCATCTCCGGCGTCGATCCGCTGAATCTGTGCGGTACGCTGCTGCCCGGCGACAAAGTCCCTGCCCTTGCCGGCAACCGCATCCTGTTCCGGGATGGGCTGCCAGTCGCGACCGTCATTGCGGGCAAGATCGATTACCTGTCAGACCCCGGCCCCGACCGCGCACTATTCCACGCACACCTGGCCGGGCGGCCGCAAGGGCGGTAAAACTATGCCACCGAAAGAGAAACCCGACGCCAAATGGGGGCAACAAAATGGCCCCGTTTGTGGGCCAGCCAGAAGAAATAGCCGCCAACAATGACCAAGGCAACCAAGGTCAATACCGAAGCCTCGAGCCCGTAAGCACCACCTGTTATCCATTCCGGACCGGTCAATCTTCCATTCAATAAGCCGCTGCTCGCTTGGCCGGATACCGCGATCGAAAATATCGACCCCAGCGTGTAGTTCCAGGCAGCGTGGATGGCGATGCAAAGCCAGAGGCGACGCGTCAGCATGTATGCGGCAGCAAAAAAGGCGCCCGCGGCTACGGTATTGCCGATCGCCATAACGCCGGCATCCTTCCCTGGAATATGCGCGAGCCCGAAAAGCAGCGCGGAGATCAAGATCGCTGGCAAGCTTCCCAACGCCTCCTCGGTAATCCGGAAAATGATGCCTCGACCAATTACCTCCTCGATTACCCCGACAAAAACCATGACGGCCAAGGGCTGCACGAGCTTCATGGTCCAGTTATTTATTCCCGTTAATTCGTAATGGCCCAACGCATACAGGGCACCAATCTCAGCCTCGACCATCAAGGTACCAATCAACAGGCCCACAACGATTTCCGACAAGGCATTGAGGCGCGATAGTTCGGTCACCGGCCGCTTTTCGACGAGACGAACATATGCCCAATAACTCAACAAGACGACAATTGCGCTGATGATTTCAGGCCATATGATTCGCATTTCCTTGGCCGCGATAGCCTTCGCCAACTTAAACGTCAGGACTGCAGACGCCACAGCGAGAAACGTCGCGATTACGATTTTCGTCAGCGGAAAATGGAGCAGGCGTTTTCCCCAGCTCTGACGCTTTGGTGCCGTGATGCATACTGTTGACATATCCCCGTTCCCTTTTGGCTTAAAGAAATTGCGCCCAGGGTAACATGCCAAAAAGGCAACGGACATGAAATCTAAACAATATCTCAAGCACGCCGATCGGCCGACACACAGATGCCGACCAGAAATTTGTGTTTGATTTAATGCGGGACTTGGAATTGGTACGACCTTCGCAGAGTACGTATCTTGTGTCGACGCAGTGCACGGGCTGTGGTCCGCAGGCATGATCTGCGAAGCAAGTGTAGTTATCGTCCGACGTTGCCTGACCGATAGAGGGGCAACCCTGCCAGGAGAAGCAAGATGCACCTCAAGATTTTGCTCGCGAAGCACAGGCAACTCCCTCGAGAACTAGTGGAATGGCTTCTGGCTCCGATCATCTCAGCAGCGAGCACCTTTTGTATTTGGCGAAAAGAGAAGGCATGGCACTATTCGCCAACGCAGCTTTACAGGAGATTTTGGAACATAAGCTTTGACCTGGTTAATGGCGTTTCTACTCGGTCTATCACAGATCCTTTGGCGCGAACGAGCTGCGGACCGGGTTATGAGGCGTCTCCTGTTTTCTCGTTCAGGCGCTTGCTGGGGCACCTGAACATAGATTATGCCCAATACGCGTTCGTGGATTTCGGGTCTGGAAAAGGACGAGTGCTTTTGCTCGCAGGGGAGCGGCCGTTCAAGCAGGTCATCGGTGTCGAGTTCAGCGGAGAAATGAACGATCTCGCAAACCGGAACATTTCACTCTACAAACGACGCTCGGCGCAACGCGTCGTGAGCCTGCACTGCGATGCCGCCATATTCGACCTGCCAACTGAAGACCTTGTCCTGTATTTTTTTAATCCATTCGAGGCTTACGTGCTCGAGAGGGTTTTGATAAATATTTTGGCGTCGCTCGAACAACGACCGAGAAAGGCCATCATCATCTACCTGAACCTCAGGCACCCCGAGCTGTTTGACAAACTGCTCGGGTTTTGGAAACAAGAGAACTGGCACCCGTACCGGATCTATACATACGTACCTGACGAGCAATCCCGCTAGAGATACTCGGCCCACTCCTTGCCATAGTCCCTCGTACCGCAAGGCGATTTCTCCAATCCGGCCGTGACGCCAGCGTCACGCCTTGCGAACTGCAGCAACACGACGAGTGCAATGAGCATAGCGCACAATATGTTCCCAAATAACGCACAGCCAAGTACAACACCTGTATTCCAGGACAACCAGGGGAAAACCGCAATCAGCACAAAATTGGCACTACCTACAGCGCCGGCTAACACGAGGAGCAAGAGCCGGGAGTAAGGATTCATGAATCCGGATGACCGGAGGAATAAATCAAGAGTTCGCATGATGAGTCTCTCCAGACTGCAAACGGAGTTCGCTGCCGCTTCGGCCACATTCCTTGAAAAGCCGAATTTGGCAACCCGAACAAATGGCAGGATCAAGTCTTTCGTATATCGCACCGATCGCTGACGCCTTGCTGGGGAAGAGATTGTCCGGCCCAACGCGATCGATGAACCCCGTGCGCTTCCACATTTCCATCACCTGCCGCCGCGGGCGGTGAAAGTACAGGCCGCCGCCCTCGTCCCGGCGCTTTTTCATTTCGTCCTCCCACATATCGGCCGCCGCCATGTCGATTGAATTCATGCTCTTTACCATGGCGAGCAGATGCTTCTGCGACGGCGAATCGGTGCGAAACGCCTGCAACCTGCTCGCCACATGCGCAACCGCGCCGAAGTAAAGCGCCCCTTCCACACGCACCAGCTTGAGCTGCGGGCACTCTGGCTGCGACTGGGGCAATTCATCCAGCGGCGTAAAGGCGCGCGCGGCATCTTCAGCATCGGGGACCATCGGGCGGATGGGTGGACGTGATGCCCCATACAGATAGGTCACCAGCGATAACACCGTCCCCAGCAGCACGGCAATCTCCAACCGGATGAGGATCGTGGCAACCAGGGTCGCGAGGACGATGGCAAACTCAACCCGGCTGACGCGGAAAATGCGACGCATGCGCGAAAAGTCGAGCAAGCCCCACGCCACCAGCATCAGCATGCCGCCAATAGCGGCAAGCGGTATCTGCGCCAGCAACGGGGCGCTGGCTGCCACCAAAACAACCAACAACAAGGCGGAAGACACAGACGCAAGCGGCGTTTGCGCGCCAGCTTCGAAATTCGGCATGGAGCGATTGAGCGAGCCGCACGAGACATAGGCCGAGAAAAAACCGCCCACGATATTGGACAATCCTTGTCCAACGAATTCGCGGTTGGCGTCGATCTGCTGGCCCGATCGCATCGCCACCGCCTTGGCGATGGCAATCGACTGGCCCAGCGCAACGATGGTCAAGGCAGCCGCAATACCGGCCAGGTCGGGCAAGACCGCCCAGGACACATGCGGAATGCCGAACGCCGGTAACGCCGACGGTATCGTGCCAACAACGGCGACGCGGGCCACGCCGTGGCCGGCCGCATGATTGAGCCACCACGCCGTGCCATAGCCGGACAATACACCGAGCAGCATATGCGGCAAGGCCGGCGCAAACCGCCTTGCCGCCAGCGTGGCCAGAATCGTCACTATACCAACCAGCGCCGCATACCAGTTGATGGTCGCGGCCTGTGCAACCAGATGGTGTACGACGCCGAGCGCGCTCGTACCAGCAGGCACCTGCAGGCCGAACAGGTCCTTAAGTGCAAACAGTGCAATCAGCACTGCCGCGCCGCTGGTAAAGCCAAGCATGACCGATGGCGAAATGAAGTCGGCCACCGAACCGAGCTTGCACGCGCCGATTGCCAATTGCATTACGCCGACCAACACGGTAACTGCCAGCGCGAGCTGGATGAACTGTCCGCTGCCGCTCAAAGCCAGCGGCGACAGCATGGCAAACAGCGCAAGGGAATTGGCGTTGGTCGGTCCGGACATGACATGCCAGCTCGACCCGAACAGCGCTGCCACGATACACGGAACCACCGCCGAATAAATCCCGTATTGCGGCGGCAGCCCGGCCAGCGTGGCAAACGCCACGCCTTGCGGCAAAACCAGCACCGCGCCGAGCAGTCCGGCGATCAGGTCGCGGCGCAGGTTGCCGGGATTGACGCGCCCCCACCAGGCCGGGCGCCATCCATTGAAAATCGAGGCAGGCTGCATCGTTTGCTCAGGCTTGCTTGCGCATTACGGCATGGGCAACCGGGCTGCTCGCGCGCTGCGCCTTCAACAGGCGATTGCGGCTGGCGCCGGGGTGGATCATCAGCAGCGCAATACCGCCGCCAACGATCAATATCATGGCCGAGAGCAGATAGCTGTTGCCGTAGCCGATGCCGGGAGTGCTAGCGTTTTGCAGGATCCAGCCGGTTGCCATTGGCGCCAGCAAGCCAGCAATGGTCGCGAGCGAACTATTAATCGCCAAAATCGCGCCGCGTTGCGCGGACGGCGTGATTTCGCCGATGATCGCCGGGCCGATGCAAAAAGCGATATTGGGCAGCGCGCAGCCGATCGCCAGGAACACGATCTTCATGACCAGGCCGCCAGCGACCGTCATGGCCACCAGGATCGACAGGCCGCCAATGGCGATCAAGCCACTCATCACCCAGCCGCGGGAGATGCGCGAAGAAACGCCACGTTCGAGCAGATACTGCGACAGCCACGATCCGCCGATCTGCAACGGGATATTCGATGCCACGATCACCGCCACCAGCCAGCCGGTGTTGACCGTGCTGTAGCCAAGACCATGCTGCAAATACGGAGGCAGCCAGGTCAGCCCCACCGCCAGAATCCAGTAGGCGGCAAAGGAAGCGATGATGGTTCCGACAATGCTGCGATCCGTCAGCAGCGCCCAATACGGAACAGGTTCGCTCGCCACCTCGGCCGGTGCGCCCTGCTTGGTGTCAGCTGGGGCATCGCCATATTTGCCTTCCGCCCCAAAAACAAACCAGACGGCGACCCATGCCAGCCCCGCCAAACCCAGTGCGACAAACGCTGCGCGCCAGCCATATTGTGCGATGAGATAACCCATGATCGGTGCGGTCACCACCACACCGACCGGCGCCCCCTGCGAGATGAAGGCGGTCGGAAGATTGCGCCGGTCATTCGGAAACCACTTGTAGACCGCGTGAATCGCTACCGGGTATGCAGGTCCCTCGCCGATTCCGAGCAGCACCCGGCACACCACGAGCACACCCAGCGACGGCCACCAAATGATGGGGAACTGGGTCGCCGCCCACAGCAGGGCGAGAATCAGCAGGATCCATTTGGTCTTGAAACGATTGGCCAGGAATCCGAACGCGATGCCGGATACGGAATAGAGCAGGAAGAAGCTACTGGCGACCATGCCGAACTGGGCGGGGGTCAGGCCCATTTCCTTCATCATCGGAACGGCGACGAAACCCAGCACGGCTTTGTCGGCAAAATTAATCACCATGAAAACGAACAGCAGACCGACCACTAACCGTTCATGGAATTTTGATTGTGACTGCAACATCGATGTCTCCTAGGACGCCGGCGCCAGGCAGCTTGACAGCCTGTGCCGGTCAATCATTTTTTTCTGGTCGTGGTTAGAAACGATGACGGATGCCGATACGCGTCAATGCCTGGTGGCTTCCACTTGCGGCAGTGGGAATGCCATGAATGCTCGCCTGCGCCAAGCCGCCATTGCCGGACTGTGCCAACTGATAACCCACCAGCGCATAGATGTCGGTCCGCTTCGAGAATGCATAATCGATGGCGCCGTTGAGCTGCCATGCCTTGTTGTTGTCCACTACCGCGTTGCCCTTCATGAAATCAATACTGGCACCCACGGAGAGCTTTTCGGTGAGCGATTTTTTGGCGAGCAGTTCGAGAACATTCACATTGGCGCCGTTGGCTGTGTTCTTGGTCCCGGTGTACAGCGCGCTGACCAGCACGGTATCGAATTTGTATTTCGCACCGACGCCGATATTGCGCACGCTGCCCAACCCGCCCGCCAGATCCGGATACCTGACATCGGTGTAAGCCGCGGCGACGCCGAACCTGCCCACTTCGTAGTTTGCGCCCGCGCTGATCGATCGGTTCTTGCCGCTGTCGCCGGGCTGTTCGCCCACGCCGACCATGCCGCCGAAGGTCAATCCTCCGTAATTATTGCTGGTGAATTTAATCGAATTGGCGATGCGTTGCCCTGAAAGGCGATCGAAGTCGCCCGAGCCTCCCGGCGCTCCCGGAATCGCCAACTTGCCGAACGGGCCACGCCGCAAACTGTACAGCCCCCCAAAACGGCTGGCGGCATCGTACCCGTTCATTTGCAGCGTGTCGAACATGAAGTCGTACTGATTGCCCACCGTGAGCGTGCCGGCACTGCCCTTCAAGCCGACATAGGCCTGCCGTCCAAACAGGCTAGTGCCCACCAGCGCGCCGGTCGATTGCGAGAACTGGCTCTCCAGACGATAAATCGCTGACAAGCCGCCTCCCAGGTCCTCCGAGCCGGTGAGACCAAAGCGCGTCGGCTCCACGATGCCGGAGGTGGCCAGCACGTTGTGTCCGCCGGCCTGGTTATTGACATAAGTGACGCCACCATCGATAACGCCATACAAATTGACTGTCGATCCGGTTTGCGCCATGGCGCTCCCGGTCACCGCGAGACAAGCCAACGCGGTCCATGCCTTCTTCAAATGTATCTCCTGTAGTACTTCTTATTTCAACGCCCTGTTTAGGGCGCCGGCCCTGCTTCCGGGTCAGGGAACCGATGCGCTACTCAATCGGCATCGATTTCCAATCACCAGACACCGATCTTCATGTCGATGTTTTTCCAGCCTTCCGTGCCGCGCTCGACCGACGCGTTGTCGATGCCAGTGCGCCACTTCAGGTTCAATTGCCAGTCCGCCAAGCGGGCGTGCATTTCCGCGCGCACTTGCTCGTAGCGCGCGTCGGCGCCAAGGTCTTCCAGCTCCAGCGGGTCGGCCTGCAGATCGAACAGTTGCGGCCGCAGGCCCTTGTAGTGGACGTACTTCCAGCGCGCGGTACGCACCATCCAGGCATGGCATTCATCCGGGCTGCGGCCAAGCAGCCGACGCGCGTCGCGGAACGAGTAATCCAGTTCGCTAAAGACGCAGTCGCGCCAGTCGTCGACCGCCGCGCCATGCAGGAGCGGCGTGAGCGCGCGGCCTTCGATGATGTGTTCGGGTACCGGTACGCCAAGCGCATCGAGCATGGTGGGCAGCACGTCGATCGACTCGACGAATCGCTTTTCGGCGGTGCCGCGCGTGGCGTCGGCCTCGGCGCGCGGGTCATAGATGATCAGCGGCACACGCACCGCCTGTTCGTAGAACAATTCCTTCTCGCCCAGGCCGTGGTCGCCCAGGAAATCGCCGTGATCGGAACAGAACACGATCATCGTGTCCTTCAGCCGATCCATCCGTTCGAGCTCGGCCATCAGGCGGCCGATCTGGTCGTCCAGCTCCTTGACCAGTCCCATGTAGGTCGGCCTGACGTGCCGCACCACCTCTTCCTTGCTGTGGCTGAGGCAATCCTCATGCGCACGGCGGTAGGCATCGAGCACCGGATGCGGTTCGTGCTCAGGCTTCGCGGTTCCGACGATCGGTCCGGTATCGGCGTCGCGATAGAGCGCGTGATACGGGTCCGGCGCCATCATCGGCCAGTGCGGCTTGATGTACGAAAGATGCAGGATCCATGGCTGCTCGCCCTTTTCGCCGATGTAGTTGATCGCGCAATCGGTCATGTAGGCGGTTTCGGAATGCTCCTTCGCCACGCGGGCGGGCAGGTGCGCGTTGCGCAGCAGCCACCCGCTGGCAAAATTCCCTGCCTCGTCCAGCGCGCCGACCACATACTGGTTCCACGGATCGTCGCCAACGTAACCATTGGCCCGCAGGTAGTCGGCATAGCCGCTTTCCGGACCGGGAACCGCATGGCCGTCGTAACGGTCCAACTCGACAAATCCGCCGCGCCGGAAATGCGCCCCCTGCCCTGTCGCGGGATCGAGGCCCACGCGCTCGATGCCACGGTAATCCGGGATCACATGGGTCTTGCCTGCCAGCGCCACCTCGCGCTCGCGTGCTGCCATGAAATCGCCGAAGGTTTGCTGTACTATTGAAAGCGGGACGTAATTCCAGCTCGCACCGTGACTGGTGACGTAGCGGCCCGTGTAATACGACATGCGCGAGGGAACGCACACCGCCGATTGCACATAGGCCGCATCGAAGCGCACTCCACGTGCCGCCAGGCGATCGATGTTGGGCGTCTGCAGGACCGGGTGGCCGTAGCACGACAAATAGTCCCAACGCAGCTGGTCGCTCATGATGAACAGGACGTTCTTTACGGTTTGCATCGACGTCACCCGATGCGTGTGAAGGTAGCGATCGCGAGCATCTGGCCGCTCGACCAAGGCCCCTCGCCATGCCCGGCGATGCCATCGCGGCGAATACTCTTTTCCTGCATGTTGTCTCCTGTCGTGAGTTGCGATAACGACACCCGATGCGGCGATCTCTGCCAGTTCCCGCATCCTTTAAACGTGTCCTGTTGAAAAGATTCTCCGTGAGTGACTTGCCTGACTCCAATGAATAATTCCGGTCGCTCAATAACCGTTCAGGAATGTCTGCGGGGAGAAGCGCGGGCCTGCGAACGCAAGGGCCCAGGCGGTGGTACGCTTTGGCGGGAAAGCGTCGAATGACGCTCAATCGATAACCGTTTGGTTATCCGGACGTGTTGAAATACCATCGCCGAATCGCACCGACGTTGGCATTTGTGCAGGCACAATTTGGGTTCAACAATGGAACGACGAGTGGGAGATGGCAAAGCTCGATTGGTATATCAAGGCGAACCTCAAGCCGAGGCATATGCAACTGCTCGTGGCGCTGGATAACTTCCGCCACTTCGGACAGGCGGCGCAATACCTCAACGTATCGCAGCCGGCCATAAGCAAATCGCTGGCTGAAATCGAAACAGGCCTGGGCTTTTCGCTGTTCGAACGCTCGCCCCGCGGCCTGCGCCTGACCCCGCATGGCGAGTGCCTGGTCCGCTATTCGCGCACCATCCTGGCCGAGTTGGCGCACGCGCGCGACGAGCTGCACGCGATTTCAAATGGAGTGGTCAACCGCGTCGCCGTCGGCATGCTGCCGGGGATTTCACTGACGCTCATGCCCAAGGTGATTTCCAAGCTGAAGGAGACCTCGCCAGAAACAGCGGTCATTACACGTGAGGCGCAAATGGACGCGCTGCGTGCTTTGCTGCGCACCGGGGAAATCGACCTGATCGTCGGCCTGATGCCCGACCGTTCGCAAGCGCACGATGTCGACAGCCAGACGCTCTACAAGGATCCAATGATCCTTGCGGTGGGCCAGCAACACGCGCCCGAGAATATCGATACGATCGGCTGGAAAGCGCTGGAGGATTATTTATGGATCATGCCGCCCATCGGATCACTGGTGCGCGAACCGATCGAGCTGATACTGGAACAGAATGAGATTCCTTTTCCCGCCAATCATGTCGAATCGATTTCGGTCATTCTCAACGTCGGCGTACTGCAATCGACCCGCGCAGTGGGGTTTCTGCCGACCGAAGTCGTCAAACAGTTCCGGTCGTACGGGCAGTTGATCGGTTTGCCGTTGTCGTTGCCCACCCTCGCCTACGAGGTGGGCGCCATGTGGAGCAAGGAACGGGCGCTCTCCCCAGGGGCGGAGCGCATGCTGCGCATTCTCGAGGAAACGGTAGTCGGCCTGCCGGGTGCCGCCGCGACCTGAGTGGCGTAGGGTGCGCACCTGTGCGCACGCGGTACGGTTGAATATTGTTGGCTCCGGCACCTACACGCACCACGTCCACACGCAAACGCAAACTGTTTGCAACCGTACAGCGTGCACAGGTGCGCACCCTACGCCTCTTTTCGCTAACCGGCGAGGCGCTCCTTCCTGACCGGATTCCGCAACACCCCGATGCCGGACACTTCCACCTCGACCACGTCACCGTCTTTCATGAACAGCTTGGGCACGCGCTTGAAGCCGACGCCGCCCGGCGTGCCGGTCACGATCACATCGCCGGGAGACAGCGGCGTGATCGACGAAATGAAACTGATCAGGCGAGCCATGCCGAAGATCAGCAGATCGGTGCTGCTCTTCTGCACTTCTACCCCGTTCAGCCGGGTCGCAATGCGCATCGGCTGCTCTGGCGGCAGTTCGTCGGCCGTCACCAGCCAGGGACCGAACGCGCCGGTTTGACGGAAGTTTTTCCCGGCAGTCCATTGCGATGTGGCGGCTTGCCAGTCGCGTACTGACCCGTCGTTGTAACACGAGAAGCCCGCGATGTACGACAAGGCATCGGCCTCGGCGATACGGTTGCCCGCACGCCCGATCACCAGCGCCACCTCGCCCTCGAAGTCGAACTCATCCGACTCGGCGGGGCACAGCAAGGCTTGCCCGTGCGCCGCCTGCGATTCGGCCACGCGCAGGAACAGGGTGGGATGTTCCGTGGCCGGACGATTGACTTCCTCGCGGTGCGCCAGGTAGTTGACGCCGACGCACACAATCTTGCCGGGGTTGGGAATCACCGGCAGCAATGTCAGTTGATCGAAGGCGTAATCCGGCGTCACGCTGCCGGGCAACGAAGCAAACTGCTTCAGTGCATTTTGCGCAATCGCGGCACACAAGTCCGGTGTGGCCGGCCCCAGCCGCTTGCCAAGATCGTACACATGCTGGCCATCGACGATGCCAAAGCTGTCGCGGCCGTCCACCCGGTAGGAAGCCAGCTTCATGCTTGCACCTGAGCCTGGCTGCAGCCGATGTGGGCGATCGCCTCGATCTCGAGCAGGATCTGGCCCTTCGCGAGCTTGCTTACTTGAACCAGCGTGCAGGCCGGGAAGTCGCCCGTGAAGAACTCCTTGCGCGCGCGCCAGACGTCGGTGTTGTGTTCGATGCGCGTGACGAAGATGGTCATCTTGACGATGTCGTTCATCACGCCGCCGGCGGCTTCCACCAGGTCCTTAATCTTCTGAAACACCACCTTGGCCTGGTCGTACTCGTTGTCGCCAAGGATCGTCTCGCGGTCTGGACCGCGCGCGGTCATGCCGGAGATATAGGCGATGTTGCCCACTCGCAGACAGTTGGACCACAAGCCTTCCGGCGGCTCCACGACGGCGGGGGAAATAATGCGTTCTTTGTTCATGATTCGATTCCGGATATGCAATAAGTCACAGTTCAATACGGCTGTCCCAGGCGGATTCGCCGCTCCAGTTCACGCACACGCTCTGGCGCCGCATGTAGCCTTTCCACGCGTCCGAACCCGCGGTGCGGCCGCCGCCGGTTTCCTTTTCGCCCCCGAAAGCGGCGCCCACGTCGGCGCCGGTGGTGCCCATGTTCACGCGCACGATGCCGCAGTCGCTGCCGGCGGCCGACAGGAAAGTTTCGATGTTCATCAGGTTGGTGCTGTGGATGCCCGAGGCCAGTCCCTGCGGAACCTCGTTATGGATGCGAATCGCCTCATCCAGGGTCTCGTAAGGGATCACATACACGATCGGCGCGAATGTCTCGTGCTGGACGCATTGCCAATCCGG
Organism: Massilia horti; assembly: GCF_004614195.1. GTDB lineage: Bacteria > Pseudomonadota > Gammaproteobacteria > Burkholderiales > Burkholderiaceae_D > Telluria > Telluria horti. The sequence continues at coordinate 77,335 of NZ_SPUM01000047.1, forward strand.
CTTGGCGTCCACCACAATCGTCGGCTGCACGTAGTAGCCGGGACGATCGATGCGCTTGCCGCCGCAGGCCACCTTGCCGCCTTGCGCTACGGCCGAAAGTATCGCCGCCTCGAACTGGCCGACAGCGACGCGGTCGATCAGCGGGCCGACCAGGGTATCGGCCTCACGGGGGTCGCCTACCCTGACCTGCTCGAACGATTGCTTGAGCAGTGCCACCAGTTCATCGACAATCGAACGGTGTGCGATCACCCGTCGCGTGCTGGTGCAGCGCTGGCCGGTGGTGCCAACCGCGCCGAACGTGAGCGCGCGTGCGGCCAGCTTGAGGTCGGCGGTTTCGTCCACGATGCAGCCATTGTTGCCCGAACATTCGAGCAGGTAGCGGCGACCGAGGGTCGAACCAACCACATTGGCCACCTTGCGGCCGACATGGCTGGAACCGGTGAAGGAGACCAGGGCCACGCGCGTGTCGGTCAGCAGCAGTTCCGCGACGTCGTTGTCCTCTGGCATAAAGAGCGTGAACACGCCTTCGCAGTCGAACTCTTTCGCTGCCTGATTCACCAGGTGTTGCAGCGCGATGGCCGTCAGCGGCACCTTCGGGCTCGGCTTCCAGATCACGGTGTTGCCGCCGATTACGGAAAGGAAGCCGTTCTGGGCCCACACTGCGGCCGGGAAGTTGTACGCCGAGATGATGCCGACCACGCCCACCGGCAGCCACTGGTCGTACATGCGGTGTTTGGCGCGTTGCGACTGCTGAGTAAAGCCGTACAGCATGCGCGACTGGCCCGCCGCCAGGGTCGCCATGTCCACCACTTCCTTGAGCTCGCCTTTGGCTTCCATGACGGACTTGCCGGTATCGAGCATGACGATCGCAGCCAGGGCTGCCAGGTTGTCCTCCACCAGCTCGCCGATGCGGCGCACGAACTCGCCCCGGCGCGGGGCCGGGACCATGCGCCAGCGCTGTTGCGCAGCGACCGATGCAGCGAGAATGGCCTGAAAATCTTCCGCGGTCGAGCCGGCGATGTGGGCGGAGAGTTTGCCATCCGCCGGGCAGATGGCTTCAAAAGTGGCGCGACCGGCGGTCGGGGCCCAACCGGACTGCACGCCATATGTGCCGGACTGGACGGGTTCGATGCCGCAGCGGGCGAGAATTTCCTGTGTATCAAACATAAAATGACTTCCTAAATGGGGTGGCAACGACGCGGCAGCTTCAAGGCTTGGCGAGGAAATCGCCAATGCTTTCGTCGGTGTGAAAAACGGGCTTTTCGTGGTAGTGCGGGCCGTCGTAAATTTCGATCAGCACGCTGCGTTCGTGCGCAATGGTGGGGCCGTGCGGATTACCGACCGGGTTCATGTAGAAGGAACCCGGAGTCAGGCGCAGGCCGACGTCGGTATATTCGTAGTCTCCTTCCAGGCAGTACATGAACTGGTTGGAAGCGTGCGTATGCTTGACCGGGATACGCCCGCCCTTCTCGTATTCGAGGATCGCGATGCTGGCACCGGTGTCCGGGTTCTTCCACAAGAAATACTGGCGAAAGCCGTACTCCGGAAAGTTAATCCATTTGTCCGGGTCGAGCGACTCGCGCCGGATCAGCACTTCCAGCGACTTGAAAGTATTTGCATCGAAAGTCATCAAATCTTCTCCAGTGGCGGACGGCCAGCGGCCACCCAGGTGTCGTATTCGGCGCGGCTTTCCATGGTTGCTGGGAACAGGCCGAGAATTGAGCGTCCACGCGCTATGTGCTGGGCAGCGAATTCCTCGTATTCGACCGCATCGAGCGCGTCGATCGCGATTTCGTCGGCAAGATGGCGCGGAATCGCCACCACGCCTTCGCCGTCGCCGACGATGACGTCGCCCGGATAAATCGCCACGCCTGCACAGCCGACCGGTTCATTGAGCGCGACCGGGTGCAGCGCAAGCGGCGTCGCCGGCGGAGCACTGCGCTGCTGAAAACAAGGCAAGCCGGTGGCGCGGATAGCCGGTGCGTCGCGATAACCGCCATCGGTGACCACGCCGGCCACGCCGCGCATTTTGAGGCGGGCAGCCATCATGTCGCCCATTGCCGCGGCACGGGTGTTGCCGAATGCATCGATCAGCAGCACCGCACCCGCCGGGCACTGCTCAATAGCCACCCGGTGCAGGTTATCGTCACGGCTGTAGTTGGCCATGCTGTCCAGGTCCTCCCGGGACGGGATAAAGCGCAGGGTAAATGCCGGCCCTACCAATTGCCCCTGTTCGGGCGCCAACGGCTGCACGCCCAGCAGATACGCATTCCGGAAGCCGCGCCTGAGCAAAGCATTCGCAATGTTCGCCGTGCCAACCTTCATCAGGCGCTGGCGCGTTTGCTCGCTGATTGGTTCAGTCGTGTAAGTCATTCGAAGAACTCCGGCGGCGGTTCCATGCCCCACTGGGTAGTTTCGGACGCGGTGCCGTTAAAGCTGCCTGCCTTGTGCTGCGCGTTGACCACGTCGCCGTCGGTGTAGTGCTCGACCCGAAAGCCGAAGGGATCGATCCAATAATCGAACACCTGGCTGCCCATCAGGTGGCGCCCTACGCCCACATCGAGCTTCCAGCCTTGCCCGACAAGAAAGTCGTGGGCGGTCATGATTGCGTCCAGGTCCTGGACCTCGAATGCACAGTGATGCAGGCCGACCCGCTCCGACTGCAGCACCAGGATGCTGTGGTGGTCGACTAGTTCCTGGCCGTGGTCAAAGCGCAGGAAGGTGCCGACCACAGGGCCGTCCTGCCCCGGCGGCAGAAAATGGTCGGACGGCAGCATCTGGAAGCGTTCCTGCAGCCACAGCACGGATTCATCGTGATTGCTCACGTGTAGTACGAAGTGCCCGAGGCGAATCGCCGGACACGGTTCGCGCTTCACCCGGATCGAGCCATTGATCCGGTGCTTGCGCTGGCCCGCGTTGAAGGCATGCGCCGCGCGCAGCGGCAAGGGCATTGCCCGTTCGCGGCCCCAGATAGCGCGCATTTCGAAGCCATCCGGCATGCGCATGCACACTTCCCAGCCGCCGCCCGGTTCTTGCGAGCGCGCCACGGGCGAGGAACCCGGCAAGGTGGCCAAGTGGTCCAGGTCTTCCTTGCACGACATCTCGAAGGCCGCGCCGACAAAGCGTGGCTGTGCCGCCTGGCGGGTGACATGCAGGTGGTGCTGGTGGCCGGTTCCGCGCAGGTACAGGGCGCCGTTGCTGCTTGCCACCTTTACCAGGCCAAAATCGGTCATGAAGCGTTCCATCAGCGCCAGGTCGGGCGCCTCATAGGTAACGTGAGCTAAATCTAGTGCTTTTCCCATGATATGAATCCGCTAGTTGTTGCCACTTTCCAGTGCCGCATAGCGGCCGGCGTGATAGAGCAAGGGCTCAGCCTCGCCGGGGCGCTGCAACTCCTGCACCAGCCCCACGTACAGCGTGTGGTCTCCGCACGCGTAGGCGTGGTGCAGCTTGGCTGCCAGTTGCACGGCCGCGCCGTCGATCACCGGCATGTCGCAGATCCGGCTGAACGTGGGCTGGAAGTCTGCGGAGGGACGGCCCGAAAAATGATTGCTCACCTGAAGCTGAGGCTTGGTCAGCACGCTGATGCCGAAGCGTCCGGCCTTCTCCAGCCTGTCGTGCATGCGCGCGGTCTTGGCGACCGACACCAGCACGAGCGGCGGTTCAAGCGAACCGGACATGAAGGCGTTGGCCGTCATGGCGTGGATTTCGCCGTCGAGCTCGGTCGAAATCACCACCACGCCGGTCGCGAACTGCCCCATGGCGTCGCGGAACTGGCGCGACGTGAACGGCACCGGTTCCGACGCGCCCCTGGCCGCGCTTTCAGTCATGACAATGTCTGTCATCTTGATTCTCCCTGTCGGATCAACGCTTGGTCAGGACGCTGACATCGTCCGGATTGACCAGGTCGTCCACGGTCCAGCCGTCCAGGTCGTATTCGTCCATCGCCGACTGGGCGAATGCCTTGCACTTGTCGAGCAGACCGTTGCCCTTGGCCGACCACAGGTTGGTCTGGCGGGTCACGTCATTGCTGCCGATGTAGTTGATCTCGTACAGCTCATGGCGGGCGCCGAACTCGGTGCCGATGGCGTCCCACAGCAGCTTCATGACCTTGACGCGCTCGACGGCATCGGCGCCGCCTGAACCGCGCACGTACTGGTCCAGATAGCCGCGAATCTCGGGCGACTTGAAATCGCTGGTGTGCGAGTTCAGGTAAATGAGGCCGCTCGCGACGACGGTCTCGATGATGTTCTTAATCTTCGGCATCGCAACCTGGTTCAGCACACGGTACGCGCCAGCCGGTTCCGGTGCGGGTCGGATCATGCCGTTCCATGGCTGGGCGCTCTTGGCCATGGCGTCCGACAAGGCCCAGAAAGCATTGCGCCACGCGATCACCTCGCCCAGTTGCGACTGCACGCCGTGAAAGCCGCTGGCGCCGGTGATTTCCAGCGCACGCGTCAGGGCGCCGACCAGGAAATCCATCTTGACCGCGAACCGCGTGCAGCCGTGCATCGATGCCCGCTCCAGATAACCGGAACCGATGTTGTAGGCATTTGCCTGTTTCATGTCGCCATAGATGAACACGTCTTCCCAAGGAATGAATACGTTGTCCATGACCAGAATGGCGTCGTTCTCGTCCAGACGGGAGGACAGCGGATAGTCCAGCGGGCTGCCGAGCACGGCGGCACGGTATTCGTTCGAGACGCGGCACAGCAGCTTTACGCCCGGCGCGTTGGTCGGCATCATGAACACCGGGCAGAAGGCCGGATCCTGAACCGCCACTTGCCCCACGTGGCCGACGAAAGTGAAGTGGGTCAGCGCCGAACCGGTTGCCACCACCTTGGCGCCGCTCACGTAGATGCCCTTGTCCGTTTCCTTGGTCACGCGCACGAACACATCTTTGCCCGCATCTGGACCCAGGTCGCGGTCGACCGGCGGATTCATGATGGCGTGGTTGACGTACCAGGTTTTCTCCTGGGCCTTGCGATACCAGTTGCGGGCGTTTTCCTCAAAGCCCTTGTAGAAATCGGCGTTCGCGCCCAGCGTTCCCAGGAAGCAGCCCTTGTAGTCAGGCGAACGTCCCATCCAGCCCCACCCTTGGCGCTGCCACTGTGCAATCGCGTCGCGCTGCGCCACCTGCTCTTCCACGTTGTGTGCTGCACGGTAAAAGCGATGGGTAAAGCCGCCCCACTCGGTCGGCACGGTGAGGATGTCTTTCTGTGCCGGGTCGTGCAGCGCATCGTACATGCGGGCGATCATGCGGGCCGAGTTGCGGAACGCCGGGTGTTCCGTGATCTTTCCGACGCGCTCGCCGTAGATCCATACTTCGCGACCGTCGTCGAGACTGTCGAGGTATTCCTGGCCGGTGAATGGGATGTAATCTTTATTGACTTCGCTTGCTGCTGACATGAAACCATCTCCTTTATGTCGCGGTCATTGCCTGTTCAACCAGTGCTTTCCCGCAACCCACTCTGAATAGACTGCGCAAGGCAGCTTGCGGCTTCTCCAGCCGCTTCACTGCTCCCGTCTGTCTTGGCTGGCTTCTGGCGGGCACAGCCAAGGACCACTTAGTATTTGTCGGCAACAGTTGCAGCGTCTATTGAATATTTCGGCCGCTCACATGTGGATTTGGTTATGAGCGGACGTCGGTGAGCAAGGAGCGTGCACGGATGGGGACCACAGTGATGCACAGCCAAGCAGTTGGACGTGGGATACACAAGCAAGGAAAGGACTCGTCGTCAGAAGCTGGATGAAAGGCAACGAACGGCTGGCGGGCCGGTGCAGCAATTGAGCCCCGCTGGTGTGCAGACACAGCAGCGGCATTTATTCGGCCGGCCGGGCCAACGTAGACTGGGGCGCGGCCATCGGCGAATTCCGTGGCGCCATGATCGGCACCCTGGAGGAGGTCAAGGCCGGCCTGGGCGAAACCATCGACGGCATGCGCGATACCTTCGCCAGCAACATGCAAACCATGGCCGATAATCTCAGCGCTGCAACCGACGGCATTCGCGGTGCGATTTCCCATCTGTCGACCGGAGTGTCCGGCACCATCGAAACGCTGGAAAAGGCCAACCACCAATCCATGAAGCGCCAGACGTTAGCGCAGGCCACATTTGCAGCATCCGGCGAGAAGCTGATGGAGTCCATGGATACGAGAGTGGCCAGATCTCTGTGGAGGGACATACCGACAACCAGCCCGTAAAAGCTCCGGTCACCGACTACCGCACATTCTGCACTGTCTACCACGACAACTTCACGCTGTCCGCCGCCCGTGCGCGTGAGGCGCGCAAGCTGCTAATCGGCCACAGCGGACTGGAGGCCGCGAAGCGCGTCGTGGTCGCCGGCTATGGCGATTCGCACCCGATCAGCGGGCTCGCGCCAAACGATTAACGCAATCGCCGCGTCGAACTCCGATTCGTTTCCGGCGGCGACCAGTTGCTGTAGCCAACGGTTTGGCTCACCATGCCGGACGTCACACCTCGTCTGGCGTCAGATCGATACGCCAGCGCGCCGCCACTTCAGCGGCGCACTCGTCACCGACGCTTTGCTCAAGACAAGCCAGCAGGTCTTCCTGGCGCGGCTGAGCAAACACCATGCGGTACAGCGCCAGACTTCGTTTCAGACGGCGGTAGCGTATCTCGTCTCGGCTCATGGGCAAAGCCATCACTCGGCGCTCGACGCGGGCACCGTCCTCCACCTCGTAAATCCAGTACGGAATGAGATCGCTGGCGCCGGCTGGCCTGGCAGCCGCAGCGCGGGAGAACATCTTGCTCCACGGGTCGCCGCCGCGGCCGGAGTCAGCGCGAACAGCGCTGCCGTATTTCAGGGCGACATTCTTGCGTACCGCATAGCCTTTGTAGCGATGCACACGCCCCTCCCTCTGCTCCATGTCGACCGGGTTCGAGGGCAGGTTCCAATGGGTGACGGCATGGCACCAGGGATGGAAGTCCAATCCTTCCTGGCCCACCGACGTCGAGACCAGGATAAACGGCCAGAATGGCGAGTTGAAAGCGGCCTGCAGCGCCTTCTTGCGCGACGAGCCTCCCTCCTCTTCCTCGTGGCGGCCGAAGCGCGCGGCGAAATGCGTACGAATGCCCATCTCAAACTGCTCGAATTGGAGCCCGCCCTCGGTTGCCCTCAGTTCCTCGGGACGTATGTTTGCGGAGCGCAAGGTCATGGCTTGCACCATTGCTTCTGCCAATACCTCTGCCTGTGACGTGCCAGGTGATTCCGCCAGCAGATGCACGCATTCGTCCAGCAAAGCCTGCAAGTTACCGTCGATACAGTAATGCAGCACTCTTCTCCAGTGTGCATCGTCATCTTCCTGCTTTTGCAACAACGCGATCGCCCTCGGGGAATTGAACTGGCTGCGCAGCCCTTCGGCGATGCGAGCCGCTGGACCTTGCAACTGGCCAAACTCCGCAATTGACTCCTGCCGGGATAAGCTGCGCAATGCGCAAGTGGCCGGCCCCGCCAGCGCCAGCACCGCCAGGACGTCAAGCAGATCCTTCGGCACGCGGCCCAGCCCCGTCACGTCCCCATCCCAGGCCGCCAGCCATTGCTGGACATGTGCGGTATGACTCGATGCCGGTTCAGGCTCGCCGTGTTCATCGGAATCGCCAACAAAGCGCGCACGATGCCATTCATTTTCACACCATTCACGGCTGTCGGGCGCGTGTCGGGCCTCCAGCCGCGCCAGAGCTACCCAATACCACCGCTTGTCTTCAGCACCATGTTGAATCGAGCGATCGATACATTGCTCGATATGCGGAGCCAGGCACTGGACGGCCTTGCGACACACCTCGCTGGCGGTCGGCAGGCCGCCCGACTGGTCAAGCCAATGCAGCGGATCGACCAATGTCACCAGTGCGCGCGACGGATACATCAGCGTCATGTTCAACATTCCACTCGGACGCCTGTTTTTCATCTCAAGACGCAAACGCGGCGCGAAGCGAGTGCTCAGCCGGCCATAGCCTACGTCCCCGACTCCAGCTTCCGAAACGATGCGCCGCTCTACTTCATAGGACAATAGCGCCGCCAACGCGTCTGGCACGACATTCCAGGCAGAGAATATCAGCTGTTTCGACACAGGACCGGCATGCTCGTAAACGCCACCTGGCTGCCAATATGGCAACGACGACGGCATCCACAACAGACGATGCAGACCTTGCGCCGCGATCTCTTCCATCAGGATCCGCAGCCGGGCGTTGCCAGGATCCAGGGATGCGTAAGCGCTGATGTCATCTGCCGATATGGCGCTCTCGCGCGCATGGAGCAGCAGGTCGGCCAGTTGAGGCGAACGCTTTTTCAGATCGCTGCGCACCCCATTCTTGAACGTGTATTCGCGCATGAAATTGAGCAGATACGGACTGGACTTCCAGTACTCCACCGTATCCGGCTCCTTCAATCGCTGCGCCAGCATCTCAAGCATGCGGAAATCAGCCAGGTCCCGCACCTCCAGGCGCGGCAAAAGCATGCGCTCGCTGACCATGGCGTCCGCGCGCACCGTAGTGGCGACCCGCTCGGTGCGGCACATCACTCGCTTAAGCGTGGCTTCGATACGCTGCTTCACAGGCGATAGCGGCGCCAGATCGGATTCGACGCGCATCTGCAGCAAGCCGGCCCTGAATTCGTCGATGTCACGCTTTAATTGCGCCAACCTGTCGGGCTGGTCTGGCATCAGGAAACTGAGCGTGCGCAGAAAGTCCGCGTAATGATCTTCGCTGTCGTCGGCCGCCGCATACATCTTGTACGGCGTTGCCGACAGCAATAGGATCCGAGGGACGGACGGATGGTTGAACAGGCCATGTGCCAGTTCGGCCGACGAGCCTTCCGTGGGATCGTCAAACAGTTCGCCAAAACGCTGAAACTCGTCAAGGATCACCAGGTCCGGTTGCAGCGTGCGCAGACAGGTCCGCGCCAGCTTGCGCCGCAACTTGCTGGTCAGTGCAAGACAGGCGTCCCTGACGCTATCGTCAATCCGGCGGCGCCCGTCACGGTAGATGTCGGTAACCGCCTTGATTTCGGCCATCAAGGCCTTGTCCTTTGCAACAGCATTGCGGTAGGCCTCGGCGATGTCGGGGTCGATCTCCCACTTCAGCGCCTGCTTGGCGTATGTCTCCCAACTGTCGCCGGTTTTGCCTTTCATGGCGCGAAGCAAGCCACGGGAGTCTATTCCATCAACTCCGTCGAGCATCTGGTATATCAGCTGTCGTTCTTCCTTGTGGCCACTGCGGTTGCCTTTCTTGAACGTCGTGCCCGGCGTGAAGCTGATGAAATTCACCGGATGCTCGTTCAGGCGCTCAGTTCGTAGCGGTAGCAGCGTCAGACGTGTTGCTGCCGAATACGCGGACTGGCCCGCGTGCTGCAGGCGAGTCACGTTCTGCGCTGCGATATCCGCATTCGAGCAAACATAGATCACGTCGATGCGCTTCTTTCCCGCCATACGCAAACGCTCAATGGTGCGTGCGATCAGGCCCTTGGCCACAAGCGTTTTCCCCAGCCCGACCTCGTCGGCGACCAGAAAGCGCAATGCCGGGCTTTCAGCATCAAACATGCGCGAATATGCAAAGTTAACCGTACGCTGCTGAAAATCCTTCAAGCCGCACATGACGGACTCCGACGACATGCCATGCCTCATTCGCTCCCCTGTTCGTTCAAGGCTTCTTCAAAACAGCGCCAGATTTTCAGAAAATCCGCCGACAGAATCTCATCATCCGGCGCAGTGCTCTCCTTCCGCAGGCGTGCCACGACTTGCGAGACATGCGCCAGCCGACCCGGGTCACGCGCATATGCACGCGCCATCATTTCAAATAGCGGCAGTCCATCCGCGCGGGCGCCACCAGAACCGCGTTTTCCGCCGCCGCCAATTCCGCTGCCCGGCTCCCAATCGCCCAGCAGCAGCAAGAGATAACGCACGAAGCCGTCGTTATTGCGCAGCGCCGCCCGCAACATCTCCCCTTCTCTGTCAGCAGGTGCACCAAGCAAATGCAAGGCCTGGGCAAACCACAGTTCGTGCTTGCCCAACGCCAGCCGGAAGCCTGTAAACGCCGTGATGTCCTGAGCGGAAAAAACGCCGAGGTGCAGGAGCGCTTCATCGCAGCGTATGGGCACGGCGGCCTCGCTCCTGACGGTCACTGGCCAGGTCCAGCCTTTCACATCGCGCAGGTCGAACTGGTCCAGTCCCGCAAGTCCCACCGACCAGCCTCCATCAACGGCCTTGCACCGCAGCGACAGCTGTGCGCTACAAAGCCGCTCGCGCATGTCTTCAAGCTGTTGCTTCTGCTTCCGATCAGTCGCCGTGTCACCAGGCTCGCTGCGTACGTATTCCGTCAACAATGGGCCGATGCCGTCTTCGCTCAACCAGTCCCCGGGTTTGCCGACCCTGCTGGCCTTGCCGATCAGTTCGACCATGAACTCAACGTTCTTGCCCGCCACAAGCGCGGCATCGCTGGCATTGGCGGAGCCAACGAACAAATGGGTCTGCCAGGCACGCTTGCCGACATAGGCTTTAGCGTGCAGTCCACGCTCGCGGCCGACGACAGCCTCTTCCGTGTCGCTTGCCTCGGCGCGCTCATCCATGACCCATACCGCAGCGAATTTCTCGGCGGCGTCAACTGGCAAGGCATCAAGCTCTTCCGCCCGCGTGATGAGAAATGGCGCCTCCTTGCATGATTCTGCCAGCCGCCGCAGCGCCTCGGTCCGGACGAAGGGGCTGATGACGCCAAGCGTGTCCCAACAGCCATCGGCCGGAAGCGGTAACCATGCCTTAGCCTTGTCGCCCACCCCGAGCGCATGGAAGCGCAGTTCATTAAAGCCAGGCGGCAAGTCCCACTCACACCGCATCACGTCCGCCACCAGGCTTTCGGCGTTGCTCCTTCGCGCCCGGCTCAAGGGCTTGTGGGACATCTTCATCGTACGCTCCAGCAAGGCGCACAGTGGCTTGTTGGCTTGCAGTTTCTTTCCGCCGATCGTACCCTCGAGGCTCAGCGACAGATCCCAGGAGCGGTCATCCGTCAGATTGCGCGACAAGACCAGTAGCCGCAAACGTGGCACATCTATCTCCGAGGTGAACCTGAGCAACCACACCTTGGGATGAAACGCGCCGCCATGAGAGGCGGTCACCTCGTGCACCATGCCCTCCAGCAGCCCATACAAAGGACTGGCAGTGCGTGGCGCCTGCATGCGGCCGCGCTGACAAAAAATCGTCAACTGTCCCGCCGTGCGGCGCAACGCTTCCATCACGGCAACCAAATCGAACTCGCCGCTGTTCTCCTGCGCATGCCCCAGCCAAGCAAGATGCAATGGCAAACCGAGCAAGGTCACCAAATCCAGCGAATAGGTAGTGGCCACACCGTTATCGAAGAGAAAGCCTGGAGGCGGCGTCAGGGCATCGGTTAACAAACTACGAGTTCCCGAATGAATCATTTCCGCCTCCATCCGGCATGCCATTCCGCAAGCATCTCCCGCACCACCGGCCATCGATAGGTCAACGGTGCGGTACCGGCGGCACCGCTCCACTGCTTCCGCGCGGCCGGATTGGTGAAGCGCGAGCGTGCTCCTTTGAGCTTCATTTCACGCTCCGCAATCAATTGTCTAGCCGCCGATGAGTCGCCTTCGGCGACGGCAATGGCACGCCAGCTTTCAAGGAAGTGCTGCGTGTCCAGGGATATGCTATGCCCTTTTCCGATCACCAACGGCCAAAACTCAGCAAGCTTCCAGTCAGCACAGTCGGCCAGCTCGTGCTGTTTCCACGCGCTGAGTCTACTTTCGTAATCAGTGACCAATTTATCGCGCCGCTCAAGTTCGGCGAGCTGCAGGTTATATAGCAGCGCAGCTCCGCGCATCGCGGCAGCCACCTTCCGACCGCCGACGATCAAGGCCTTGATCCTGGTTGGGAAATCGGCAAATTGCGGATGCGCCCAGATGTTTTCGGGCTGCGGCGCGACCTTGCGATGGCGCAGATCCAGGGCAAGCCAGGTAAGAAGCGAATCCCTCTGCGTAGCGGTCCACCGGTCGAGCAAGAACCTTGCCTCGTCCGCTGAAAGGGCCAAGCCGCAGCCCTCGGGAAACCCAGGCGGGCAGAGCTTCAGTATGCCGGCATGCCATACAACTCCCGTCGCCTCATCGTCATGGATCTCGTTATCGTCGCGACGGCGTCGTTGTGAACGACGTGCGTGGCGGCGATCGGCATGCGCGAAATACTGTTGCCTGGTTTCAGTGCCGTTGCGAATGCCCCAACTGCCCAACGCCGTCCAGTACACCGAGCTCGGTTGTTGTTTCACTTCGCTGCCGGCATTGCGGCCGATAATGCCGGTAGCCGTCGGCTCAGTCTTACACAGAATCTGCAACAGGCGGCTTTCCGCTTGCTTCCCTGCGTCCTGGTATTTCAATGAAGGGGTGTTGTTTTCCTCCATCTGCGCGAACAGCCATGGAATGAAGAACACATAGCGTAGCCGCGTCTGGATGGTTGACGTCCCTGGAAACAGTTGGTCAGCAATAGCATCGCGGATGCCACCTATGCCGAATTCATCGCGGGATTCGCGCTCTTTAAACAAATGCAGCAAGCGCATGCTGCGTTCAGCGGCAGCATGATCGTGGTCAAGCCAGGACAGTGTAGACGGCATCTGACTAATCACCTTTTAAAATTCTAAACGGCTATATTCTATTGGTTACTGCATAACGTTCAACAAAAAATATACCTTCGCGACCAACGCAAGAAGCACAAGTAAAAACTCAAACGCCCGATGTAATTCATCGGGCGTTTGAAAAACGACAAAGGCGACGACGAGTCATGGTCCATCAAATCGCGGGCTTTTCAGCGAAGACGTTGCCTGATCCGGTTTCGGTCTCGACGCCTTCAATCATGCGTTTTGTCATTTGGTAGATCCCTCACTAGCACCACGGAAACCTCCAGCTTGGTGCGAAAACTGTCCATTTCCTCTTTCGCAGCAGCGATCCCGCTCTTGCTCTCCTTCTCGAAGCAGTGCAGGACGAGCATCGCTTTCGCGAACTAAACAGTCCGCACACGCGGATTTGCCGGGCGTCATCGAGCCGTCATAACGTCTTGCTAACCTGCGGACTCCTGACCCACTTGGACTAACTCCCATGCCAAAGCTCCCAATGCGCGCCATGCTCGGCGCCTGCGTCGCACTCGCACTCGCCGCTTGTGGCGAACGTAATTCGTCCGACACGACCGTCACGCCGCCCACCACGGCGCCGAAAAACGTCATCTTCTTCCTCGGTGATGGGATGGGCATGACCACCATGACGGCCGCCCGAATCTACTCAGTCGGCGAAGACGGCGACCTGACGATGGACACCCTGCCGGAGACTGCCTTCGTCAAGACCTTCTCCAACGACTCGCAAGTGACCGATAGCGCTCCGTCCATGGCGGCTTACATGACGGGCGTGAAGATGAATAACGAAGTGATCTCGATGTCCAGCGACACCGTGGCCATCGATCCGGGCCTTGATATCAACGGCAACAAACTGGCCAACAACTGCGGCAGCAAAAACGGCGCCCCGGTGTCGACCTTGCTGGAACTGGCCAAGGCCAAGGGTTGGTCGGCCGGCGTGGTGACCACCACCCGCATCACCCACGCAACCCCTGCCGCCACCTACTCCCACATCTGCCACCGCGACCTGGAGAACGACATTGCGGCGGCTCTGGTACCGGGCGGCGCAGGCTACAACAGCGCCCTGGGCACCGCCGGCATCGACGTGATCCTCGGCGGCGGCAGCCAGTTCTTCACCCCGTTCGCGGGCGGCGGCAAACGTTCCGACGGACGTGACCTGATCGCGGAACTGAAGAAATCCTATACCTACGCCAGCAACGCCGCCGAGTTCAATGCCATCGACCCGGCCAAGGTGGATCGGATTGCCGGCCTGTTCACATCCAGCCACATGAGCTATGACCTGGACCGCGATCCGGCCAAGGAACCCAGCCTGGCCGACATGACCACCAAGGCCATGGACGTGCTGTCCAAGAACAAAAAGGGATACTTCCTGATGGTGGAAGGCGGCCGTATCGACCACGCCCTGCACGAGACCACGGCCAAAAAGGCTCTGCAGGACACCGTCGCCTTCGACAATGCCATCAAGGCCGCCATCGCCAAGGCCAAAGTGACCGATCCGGATCTTAAGAACACCCTGATCGTCGTCACCGCCGACCACGACCACACGCTGGTGCTGAACGGCTACGCCAAGCGCACCGGCAAGACCGCCGCCGGCAATGCCGGCGTGCTGGGCGTGGTGAAGAACTACGTCACCGGCGCTGTCGAAAAAGACGCGGACGGCGCGCCGTACACCATCATCGGCTTTGGCAACGGCGAGCACCGCACCCAGGGCAGCCGCGCAGCCAATGCCAGCCTGGACGAAAGCGTCACCGGCGCCAATACCTATCACCAGGAAGCCGCGATCCGTGTGGGCGCGGGTAACGAAACCCACGGCGGTACCGACGTGTTCCTCGGCGCTATCGGCATGGGTTCCGACACCTTCCTTGGCACCATCGATAACACCAAGGTGAACAGCCTGGTCAAAGCCGCCGCCGGCCTGTAATCAACGCTTCTGAACTGGACATACTATGAAACGTAATCTGCAACGCTCCCTGCTGGCCCTCGCCATCGGCGCTACGATTAGCCAGGCTGCCGTGGCGGCCGATGCCAAGAACATCATCTTCTTCCTCGGCGACGGCATGGGTCCTGCGACCATTACCGCTGCCCGCATCTACAAGTACGGCGAAGACGGCAGCCTGAATATGGACAAGCTGGAACGCACCGCGCGCATCAAGACCTTCTCGAACGATGCGCAGACCACCGACAGCGCACCGTCCATGGCCGCCTACATGACCGGCGTGAAGATGAACAATGAAGTCATCTCCATGTCGACTGACACCGTGGCCACCGAACCGGGCAAGGATGCCAACGGCAACCTGGGCATCAACAACTGTGCCTCCACGAACGGCAAACTTGTTCCCACCATCCTGGAACTGGCCAAGGCCAAGGGCAAGGCAGTCGGCTCCATCACCACCACCGAGCTGACTCATGCCACGCCGGCGGCGACCTTCTCGCACATCTGCAACCGCAATGCGCAGTACGCGATTGCCGCACAGCTGGCGCCTGGCGGCGCCGGCTACAACGCTGCCCTGCTCGATGGCGTCGATGTGCTGATGGGCGGTGGCCGTAACCACTTCACGCCTTACAGCGCCACCAACACCAAGGGCCGCGCCGATGGCCGCGACCTGCTGGCCGAGATGGCAGCCAAAGGCTATACCATCGCCGCGACTAAAGCCGACATGCAGGCAGCTCCGCTGACCAAGAAGTTCATCGGCATCTACAGCACCACCAGCCAACTGCAGTATGAGCTGGACCGCGCTGCGACCCCGCCGGTCGGCGAAGGCGCCATCCAGCCAAGCCTGGCCGAGATGACCGTCAAGGCCATGGACATCCTGGGCCAGAACGCGAACGGCTACTTCCTGATGGTAGAAGGCGGCCGCATCGACCACGCCCTGCACGCCACCAACGCCAAGCGTGCGCTGGTGGATACCATCGCTTTCGACGATGCTATCAAGGCCGCCCAGGACAAGGCCCGCAGCACCGACCCTACCCTGGCCAACACCCTGATCGTCGTCACCGCCGATCATGACCACACGCTGACCATCAACGGCTATTCCAAGCGCGGCAATCCGATCCTGGACATCAACCGCGACTACAAGACCGGCCAGCCGGGCAAGGATGAAGACGGCAACACCTACTCCACCCTGGTATTCGGCAATGGTCCGAACCGCCCTAACCTGCGCACCAACCTGGACAGCGCCACCGTCCTCGGCGATAACTACCTGCAGGAAGCTGGCGTGCGCTTGTCCAGCGAAACCCACGGCGGCGGCGACGTGAAGCTGTTCGCCACCGGGGCCGGCGCAAAGGCGTTCAAGGGCACGATGGACAACACCAAGGTGTTCACCCTGCTGAAAAACGCGTTCGGTTTCTGAATATGAAGCTGTTGAAGTCTCTGTTGTTGTGCGCCAGCCTGGCCTGCGCTTCGGCGCAAGCCGCGCCGGCGGCGCCTGACCTCGACCTTGGAATCAGCTACTACACCAGGGTCGTGACGGACGAAGGCGTTACCCGCGAAATCCGCTACGAGGAACGTATGGTGCGCCGTGCGGGCCATGTGTGGCTGGAGCGCGTGCTGCCGCAGCGGGCGTCGCTCGAGGAGCGGGGGCACAAGCACTTCAATCCGGTGCGGCTGGCCCGCCATGTGATGCTGGAAAACGGAAAGCTGAAGCTGGAATACGTGGACGTGCACGGCCGCGAACGGGTCGCCATTCCGCCTTCGGAATTCGAGAATGTCGACTTCAACGGTTCCTGGGACCGCAGCTTCTATCTGGCGCCGCCAAAGCTGATTGCGGGAATGCCGCTGTCCTCTCGGCCCTCCAACATGCCCGGCGCACGCTGGCGCGAACGCGAGAAGAACGGCAGATTTGAGCGCGTGCTGTGGGATGACGTGCGACAGGTCGCGCTCATCATCGAAGCCGGCGATCGCGCGGGACACGAATTCCAGCGCGTCGAAGCCAGGCTGCTGGCCAGGCCTGCCACCGCAGCGCCGTGGACCAAGCTGGCTGGCTTCAGCCAGAAAGAGTATGCGGATTTCCTCGACTGAGCTCTCACGGGCTTTTAGTCTGCGAGAAGCTCCTTGAGGTACTGCTGCCACGACGCGGCGACCGTGTGGCTGCCATGGCCGCGCGTATCCGGCGTGAGCGGCAGCACTACCGCGCGGCCGTGCCTGACGCGCTTGATCTCACGCTCGAGGATGCCCAGCTCCGGAGGATTGATCAGGTCATCGGCGCTGTTGACCGCAATGAGACGGGCCTGGATCTTCTCCAGCCCAGGGGCCGGGTCGTAGTCGTGCGACGCGTCGAGCTGGTATAGCAGGTCGTTCGCGTCCGTGGTCTTCATCGCCGAGGCCACGTACGCGTCCAGCGCCTTGTCGGACGCCTCCAGGGTCGGCATCTGCTGCTGGCGCAGAACGGGATTGCTGCCCATGAAGAACAGCATCTGCGCACCCAGACGCAGGCTCTGCGGCTGGCTGGTGTATTCGCCGCCCTGCCACTGTGGATCATTGCGAATCGCGTCCATCACCATGCGCCGCCATGCGCGGTTGCGGCCGGAGATCTGGCCCGGCAGGCTGGCCAGCGGCATCAGCTTGTCCATGAAGGCGGGATAGCGCTCGCCCCACACCCACGTTTGCATTCCGCCCATCGACGTGCCCATCACCAGCTTCAGGTGGTTGACGTCCAGTCCTTCCGTCAGCAGGCGGTACTGCGCATCGACCATGTCGGTGTAGCCGTAATGCGGAAAGCGCGCATGCAGTCCGTCGCTCGGCTTGCTTGACTGGCCGTGACCGATGCCATCGGTGAGGATGATGTAGTAACGCGCGGCGTCGAGCAGGCCTCCCGGCCGGAACAACTCGCCGGCAAACTCCGGGCGCAGGAACTGGGCGCCGGTGCCGCCGGTCCCGTGTGTGATCAGCACAGCGTTGCTGACCTTGCCCTGCGCGTCGCGTTGCGGCTTGCCCAGGGTGCGGTAATGGATCTTCAAAACCGGCAGCGTTTCGCCCGATTTGAACTGGAAATTCTTGATGATGAAATCGCCCTCGGATGGCGGCGGATAATCGGCCGCCTGCACGGCGGCGGCGAGCATGCACAAGAAAAGCGACGCTACAAGTTTAAGCATGATTTTTTGTTGTCAGGCAAGAACGGGGGCGTCTACTATAGACCAGTTTTCCGAGTCATGTATTCTCGGCCTGGCTATGAAAATACCGGCTCAACGATTTCACTGCCACATTGTCAAACACGGCAATACCAGCAGCAGCAAGGCCATCAAGGCATAAACAAGCTGCAGTGGAATCATCCATTTCGCCCATACCAGCCAGGGAATCCGCGCCAGCCCCAGCACCCCAACCGTGATGCCGGAGGTCGGTATCATCGGCGTGGTCAGCTCGCCGAGCTGGAAGGCGAGCACCGCCGTTTGCCGCGTCACGCCCACGAGGTCGGACAGGGGCGCCATGATCGGAATCGTCAACGCCGCCTGGCCGGTGCCGGAATGGATGAAGAAGTTAATCACCGTCTGGATCCCAAACATCTTCTGCGCCGCGAACACCGGGTTGGCCGACTGGATCAACGGCGTCAGGTAATACAGCATGCTGTCGATGATGTTGGCGTCGCGAGCGAGGATCATGGTGCCGCGCGCCAGCGCAATCACCAGCGCGGTGCCGACCATATCCCGGGCGCCGTGCACGAAGGCGCCCACCAGTTCATCCGAATCCAGCCGGGCGATCAGCCCGACCACAATGGTCATCACCAGGAACAGGGCTGCAATCTCCTCGATGAACCAGCCAAACTTGATCACGCCGACCACCATCGCCAGCAATGAACCGGCAAACACCCACAGCACGAGCTTGTGCGTCCGAGTCATGCCGTCAAAGCCATTGAAATCGATCGCCAGTTCCTGGCGCCGCGTCTCGTCGAGCATATAGGTGGGGCTCCTGGACGGAGTCGCCTTGATCCGCGCCGCATACCACATCAAGAAAGCGACAGTCACGGCCGTGGCAATAAACCATACCACCAGCCGATATCCCAGTCCGGAAAACACCGGCAGCCCGGCGATGCCCTGGGCGATGCCGACATTAAAGGGGTTCAGGAACGCAGCGCCGAAGCCTACCTGGGACCCGAGAAAAGGAATCGATACCCCGGTCACCGAGTCATAGCCCAGCGCCAGGGCGAGCGGCACGAAGATCAGGACAAACGGTATGGCCTCTTCACTCATGCCAAAGGTCGCGCCGCCCAGCGAGAACAAGGTCACGAACACCGGGATCATCGCAACGCGCACGACGGCGGAGCGGGTATGGGCCATGGCGATCGATTTGATCATTGCGTCGATCGCCTCGGTCTTGTGCAGCACCGCGAAGGCGCCGCCGGTGATGAGCACAAAGCCGATGATCAGCCCGGCCTCGGCAAAGCCTTTGATCGGCGCCATCATCAATGCGCCGAATCCCTGCGGTTTGCTGTCCACGAAGTGAAACGTGGCCGCATCAACCAGCTGCTTTCCATTGACCAGATGGGTATCGTATTTACCGCCGGGGACCAGCCAGGTCGCCAGCGCGATCAGGGCCAGGATGGCAAACAGCAGCACAAATGTATTTGGCAGGCGCAGTTTCATAGCTGGCCTTACGCGCTTAACAGGTAGCCGGCGCGATAAGCCGTGGCGCCCGCGATTTTGCCAATGTTCATTCCACGCGTAACGTGGCGGCGCGCGCTGCGCGCAAAGAAGCATCCGCCCGTCGCGCAGCGCACCGTGGTGGTATCGCCGCTGACCGGGTCGACGAGGTCGGCGATCGCATCGCCGGGGCGGACCTGTTCGCCCAGCGCTCGCGTGTAGACCAACACCCCGGCATGCGGCGCCAGCAGCGGCTCCACACCTTCCAGGGGTGTCGCCTGGCACAGCGCGGGCGGCAGGACCGGCGCGTCAACCGCCAGCACCCCCTGGTGAGCGAGGAATTGAAGCAAGCGCTCGGCGTCCTGCCGCGCAAGCGCATAGTCCACTTCCACTTCCCCGCGCAGCTCGACCGTAACAGCCAGGCACGCTGGCGGAATCGGATATGCGCTGCCAAAGTGCTCGTCCAGGTCCCACCATAACCGGCTGCATGCCTCGTCAAAGGCCTCACCGCCAGAATTCCTCGACAGCAGGAACGCCTGCGCGCCGAGCAGCGCCGATAGCGGTTGCGCCGCGGCGGCCAGCGGCGTGCCTGCATAAATGTGGAGCACGGCGTCGTTATCGCAGTGCAGGTCAAGCACGATGTCGGCGTCAATCGCCAGCTGCAGCAGGATTTGTTTGAGCGCCGCGTCGTCGGTTGCCGGCTGCAGCGCATCGATGACTTCGCGCGCCTTCCGGCGGATTAAACGGACATTTCGGGCCTCGTCCCAGTTCAGCAGTCCCACCAGCGACTGTTTCAGGTCATCGGCCACATGCTTGAAATCACGGTTGAAGTTGACTCCCGTCGTCATGTCGAACCGGCCGAACGCCACCCCGTGCAGCGCCTGGGCCCGGCCGATCGGATTGGCGGCGGGCACGAGGATGACTTCGCCGGTGATATTGCCAGCCGCCTCCAGTTCCGCCAGCCGGGTGCGCAGGAACTGCGCAACCAGCATGCCGGGCGGTTCGTCCGCGTGCAGCCCCGCGTGAATGTAAACCTTTTTGCCCTTTTCCGGCTCCCCGAAATGCAGGCTATGCAGCTCATATTGGGCGCTGCTGTGGGGTGCGGAAATCTGGTGTTTCTCTGTTCGCATGGCGTGTCCCGACACGTGGTGGCCTCGGCCGATTATGTCGCTTTTTTTTCACGAAGTAAATCAATGAAAAGATTTTTTCATAAATTTGTTGAGTTCTTTGCACGACATGCGTAAAGTCGAAGCGCTTGTCAAAACAATGGACATACCAAGTAAACAGTAAAAACGATTCACACAAAGCCACGTGAGAAAGCCTTCCAAATCAGCCGATCCGTCCTCACCCGAAATGGCGTTTGCCCAATCGGAGCTGGGGCAGACGCTGATGCGTGTGCTTGCCGAAGCATCCTCTCCGGGCAAGCGCACGGTGGCAGACTACCTGCTGCGCAACCAGATGCGCGTCACTGCGCAGGGGATCGAGGAACTGGCGCAAAGCTGCCATGTATCCACCGCCACCATCAGCCGGTTTGCGCGCGACATCGGCTTTCGCAATTACGCGGCCATGCGGGCCGCTGTCGCCGACACCTTGCAGGAAATGCTGCAGCCGGTGGAAAAGCTGCGCAGCACCATCGAACAGCGCGGCCGTGCCACCTCGCCTGCTGTCGAGAGTCTGGAATACGCGGTGGCGAATATCTCCGCCACCATCGGCAGCCTGTCGCAATCGGATCTTGACGCGGTCGTACGCAAGTTAAGCCGTGCGCGTGCGATTTACGTGATGGGTTTCGGCCTCTCGTCGCACCTGGCCGGCGCCCTGGTGCAGCACCTCCAGCCCTTTTGCTCGCAAGTAGTTGAAGTGGTGGGGATAGGCGGCACCGAGGTCGCCGCCGGCAACCTGGTGGGCATCGGCAGCAAGGACGTGCTGGTCGCCCTTTCCTTCCCCCGCTATACGCTGGACTGCGTGCGCCTGGCCAGCTATGCGCGCGATCGCCATGCCGCCGTTGTGGCGCTCACCGATTCACCCGCTTCACCGCTGGCCGAGGTGGCCGACCACCTGTTATGCGTACAAAGCCAGCATCCTGTGCTGCCCAGCAGTAGCAGCGCGGCGCTGGCACTGATCGAGGCGCTCGCGGTGGCGCTGATGGTGTCCAACCGCGCCAATGTCGAAAAGGCAGCGCGCCTGACCGACGTTATCTCGACTTACCTATACGGCAAAAAATAAAACAATCCAATCACCAGGGAGACATCGACATGAGCAAGCACTTTCGCCAAGAGCGCAGCCAACAATTGGGCATGACCACCCTAACACGCGCCATCCGCCTGACGCTGGGCGCGGGCGCCGCGGCCGGCTTGCTGGCGCACCCGGGCGCATGGGCGCAGGAGCTTGAAACGCCAATGACCAAGGTGGAGATCACCGGCTCGGCGATCAAGCAGATCGAATCCGAAACGCCGTTGCCGGTGCAGGTGGTGACGCGCGCCGATATCGAGAAAGCCGGCGTGACCACCGCCGCCGAGATCATGACCCGCCTTTCCGCCAACGTGGGCAGCCTCACCGACGGCATCAGCATCAACGTGGGCGGCGACCAGCGCGGCTTTAACAGCGCCAACCTGCGCGGCATCGGCACCTCCTCCACGCTGGTGCTGCTCAATGGCCGCCGCATGGCCAACTTTGCCTCGCCCGGCGACGATACGGGCGTCGACCTGAACAACATACCGGCCGCCGCCATCCAGCGCGTGGAAGTGCTGCTGGACGGCGCTTCGGCGCTGTACGGCACCGATGCGATCGGCGGCGTGATCAACTTCATCACCCGCAAGGACTTCCAGGGCGCGGAGCTGAGCGCGTACGCACTGCGCACCAGGGAAGGCGGCGCCGGCAAACGCACGGCTACGCTGAGCGCGGGTACCGGCGACCTGGAAAAGGATGGCTACAACATCTTCGCCGTGCTCGATACGCAGCACACCGACCGCCTCAATACCTCGCAGCGCAGCTTTATCGATGACTTGAAGATCCCGGAGCGCCTGGCGCACCTGCTGTCCGGCTTTACCGGTCCGGCCAATATCCGCCTGACCAGCGCGCAGCGCAAGCAGCTGCAAAAGATCGGCTTCAAGATCAACGGCAAGCCCATCGTCAACCGGATGATCAACCTGTCGGCGCCGAACTGCAGTCCGCCGGCCAATCTATACCTGCCGGCTGGCACAGGCGGTGAGGACGCCTGTACCTACAACTACATGGGCGACACCGAGCTGTATCCGGAATCGTCCAAGCACAACCTGCTAAGCCGCGGCGTGTTCAAGCTGAATGCGGATACCCAGGCGTACGCCGAGGTGGCCCTCAGCCGCTCGACCACCAACTACGCTGGTGCCTCCGCCCGCGTCAAAGCCTTCGTCGACTACCGAAAGGTGCCTGCACTGGCCAACGCCGGGTTCGATACAATCAACGACACCCGACTTGAACTGCGCACGCGCCTTTTAGAAGCTGGCATGCGCACCAGCGCACTGACCAGCGCAAGCCAACGCTACGTGCTGGGCATGACAGGCACTGCGGCAGGCTGGGACTACGACGTGGCGTTCAACCACAGCGTGAACACCATCGAGGACCGGGACATCCATGGCTACCTCCTGTACGACCAGCTAATGAAAGGCATCGCCGATGGCCTGATCAATCCGTTCGGACCTTCAAGCGCGGAGGGCGTGGCCCTGATCAACAGCATCCAGGTGAACGATGTCGTCCGCCGCGCGCGAGGCACCATGGACACCTTCGACTTCAAGATGTCCCGTTCGCTGATGCAGCTCGCTGGCGGCGACCTTGGTCTCGCATTCGGTGGCGAGGTACGTCACGAGAATACGGATTTCCGCCCGTCGGCCCTTCTGATGGGCGATAACATCAATAACGATGGGGCGCCGGAAGGTGGCAGGGCGACCAGCGACAAGCGCAGCGTCCAGGGGCTGTTCGGCGAGGTACTGGCGCCGATTACCAAGGAGTGGCAGGCCCAGCTCTCCGGCCGTTACGACCATTACCAGAAGGTCGGCGGGGCACTGAGCCCGAAGGTCGGCATCGCCTACACGCCAAACAAGTCGCTGATGGTGCGCGCTTCCGCCGGCAAGGGCTTCCGCGCGCCGTCCATGACCGACCTGTACCGCCCCACGAAGAACAGCGCCACCGCCACCCTGCCCGATCCGGTGTACTGCGCCACGGTGGACAACAACTACGCGGACTGCGCGAACAGCTGGAGTACCAAGCGCTACAGCAATCCAAATCTGAAACCGGAACGCAGCAGCCAGCATTCGGTTGGCCTGGTCATCGAGCCAAGCAGGCACTTTAACGCAAGCCTGGATTACTGGAATATCAAGCGTACGGACCTGATCAGCGAAATCGGCGATGACGTCATCCTTGGCAACCTGGCCAAGTACGGCAACCTGGTGCACCGCGACGAAGACAGCTATATCGATTACATCGAGCTGCACAAGGAAAACCGCGGCGCCCAGGTGGCCAGCGGGCTGGATCTGGTGCTGGACGCGCATCGCATCGACACCCCTATCGGGCGCTTCCACACCCGCCTGAACGGCACTTACGTGCTCGACTCGAAAATCCAGACCAGCCCCGGCGACGCTTTCATCAGCAACCTGGGCAAGTTCGTGACAAATGGTGTGGTGCAGCGCTGGCGTCACACGGTGAACCTGGACTGGGAACGCGGCGACCTGTCGGCCAACCTGTCGAACACCTACTCGGCTTCTTATGAAGACCAGAACTCTGCCATCAACATCGATGACGGCAGTGTGGTGGCCCCCAACCACGTCAAAGCCTACTCGCTCTGGGACATGTCAATGGCCTACAACATGTCGAAGAACCTGAAATTGCGGGCCGGCGTGCAGAACATCTTCGACACGCCGCCGCCGTATTCGAACCAGGCATATTTTTTCCTGTCCGGCTACGACCCGTCGTACACCGATCCGCGCGGCCGCCGCTTTTATGCAAGCGTGAACTACGCCTTCAAGTAATCAGGGCTTTCAGGCCCCACCAGCTGTAGAACGCAACCGGAATGCAAGAACAGAAAGGGAAAGATGAAGCCAGCACTGCTAACGCTTAAGCGCTCGTTGAAGATCGCTTTACTGCTTTTTATTGGGTTTGGCATGCAAGGTGCAACGGCGGCGCCGGAGCCCAAGCAGGCCAAAACGGCAAAGGCCGCACCGCCACCGGCCAAGCCGGTGGTTGGGCAGACGAAGGGCACGCTGGTAATCATCGGCGGCGGCCTGCGTGGCGATAATGCCGTTGTGTGGCAAAGGATTGTCGACCTTGCGGGCGGCAAGGGGGCGAAGATCGCGGTTTTCGGCTCCGCCTCGATCAATCCCGAGCGCTCCGCAAACATCACCATCGGCCGCCTGAACCAGTACGGCGCGGATGCCTTCTTCGTGCCTGTGGCCGTCAATTACCCCGGCAATGACTACCGCAAGGCTGCCGACGACCCGGCTATCGTGCAGTCCGTACGGTCCGCGGCGGGGGTATTCTTTGTCGGCGGCGACCAGGGGCGCATCACGCAGGCCCTGGTGCGCAATGACGGCAGCCGCACAGCGGTGCTCGACGCCGTGTGGCAAGTCTATCGCGGCGGCGGCGTGGTGGCCGGCTCCAGTGCCGGTGCCGCCATCATGAGCACCACCATGTTCCACGAGACCAAGCCGGTGTTGGACATGCTGAAAATGGGTATCACCGACGGCAAGGAGATCGCGCCCGGTCTCGGTTTTGTCGGGGATGACGTGTTCATCGACCAGCATTTGCTGGTGCGCGGCCGCTTTGCGCGCATGATTCCCGTGATGCTGAAGAAGGGCTATCAACTTGGCCTGGGCATCGACGAGAACACCGCCATGGTCGTGACAGCCGACCGTGAAGTGGAGGTGATCGGCTATAGCGGCGCACTGCTGATCGACCTGTCCAACGCCATGACCGAACCCGGTATGCAGGCCTTCAACGTGAGCAATGCCGCCATCAGTTACCTGGACCGGGGCGACAAATTCAACCTGGCCACGCGCGTCTTTACCCCCGCACCGGACAAGACGCACGGCAGGCTTGATCCGGACAACCCGGAATTGCGCGAAGCCGTATTCACCAACGATATCCTGGGTCGCAACGCCGTGCTCCACCTGATGGGGAACCTCATCGACAACGCACAGCAGGAAGCAATCGGGATCGCGTTTGGCAACCAGCGCGATCCGCTTCCGGAGCTGGGGTTCGAATTCAGGTTCAGCAAAACCTTAAACAGCGTGGGCTACGCGTCAGCCGAGAGCTCCGCCTATTCGGTATTAAAGCTGCGCCTGGACATTCGCCCAATCCAACTGCGCCAGCCGCTGTATCGCTATAAATAAAGTTCGATCGGAGCGCTGACCGAATCACGCCACAACAATAGTTAGCCTCAAAATCGTCGTCCCCGCGCAGGCGGGGACTCATGCTGAACGTCATTTCACGCTGCCTATGGGTTCCCGCCTGCGCGGGAACGACGTGCTATCTTTCGTTGGCAGGCCCACACGTTGCCGGAACCGGAAACAAAAAAAGCCCCTGCAATCAGGGGCCCGGCGAAGACAGGCTGAAATTACATATTTTCGACCAGCGTGCAGTCGTCGGCCATCGCCACCTTGGCGATATCGCCCCTTCCTGTGCAGGTCATCGTGACTCTGGAGCCTTTCTTAAGCTTCGCCAACTGCGAACCGGCACTCTTATCGAATGCGAACTGTGGCTCCATGAATTCATTGACGCCGCCGCGCAGCGTCAAAAAGGGACGGCCAAAAAGGTCGGTATTGATATCACTGACCGTACCGGTGACCTTGAACTCCTTGTCCTTGTACTGTTCGTCGGCCGCGACCGTGTTTTCGTTGTAGGCGACGGCAATATCATGTGCCGTGACATCCGGGAGAGCCTCGAGCTTTTTCCTTGCACGCTCGGCCTTCGCTTCCGCTTTGGCTTTCGCTTTCTCTTCCTTTGCAGCAGCCGACGCGATCTTGTCCTGCTCAAGCGCAGCCCTATCGGCCGCCTTTTCTTCCGGTGACTTCGTTGCCTCGACAATCACACCCAGAACGATCAAAGCCAAAAATCCACCACCAACCCACTTTAAAACTTTTTTCATTGTTTACCCATTGCGAGGAGTGTTAGGGGATTACATTCTATCAATAAATTACTTTTGATCAATAGGTTTTTCATACTTCCAATGACGGCGATGGCCAGCCTCACCCTGCCCACCGACATCCGCGCGCGCTCAGTCCTTTCCGTTCCAGGTCAGCGTCTCCCCTTTTCCAATCTTCAGATCACGCGTGCTGCCCGAGTACCGCAACTGGATCGGCTGCCCCAGCAGCGAGCGCACTTTGGCCGAGGCCAGTTTGCCATCCTTCCAAACGATGTCGACTTCGTATCCGCCGCGCGCGCGTAGTCCCTTCACCTCGCCGTTGGCCCAGGCCTTTGGCAGGGCCGGCAGCAGCTCGATGAAGCCGCGGTGCGATTGCACCAGCATTTCCGCGACCGCCGCCGTGGCGGCGAAGTTGCCGTCGATCTGGAATGGCGAGGGGTGGGCATCGAACATGTTCGGGTAAGTGCCGCCATTGCCGTTCTTCGGTGGCGCGATCTGGGTGGTCAGGAGGGCATAAGCCTTGTCGCCCTCACCTGTGCGCGCCCACAGGCTTTGCTTCCACGCGAGTGACCAGCCGGTGCCGCCCATGCCGCGTGCGGCCAGGGACTTCCTGGCTGCCTCATAGATTTTGGGATCGGTGTCGGGCGTGATCTGTGCGCTCGGGAACAGGCCATGCAGGTGCGAGTTGTGTTTGTGGCTGTCGGTTTCGCGGTCGATGTCCTGCAGCCATTCCTGCAGTTGGCCGTACTGACCGATTTGGAACGGGGCGAGGCGTTCACGCGTAGCCAGGACGGTCCGGCGGAAGTCCGCATCCAGCCCGAGGATCTGGCCGGCCCTGGCGGCCTGGTCGAACAGGTCGCGCAGGATCGACATATCCATGGTCGGTCCGACCGTCAGCCCCCCGTGTTCGGGCGACATCGAGGGCGCGGTGACCAGCCAGTGGTGCGTGGGCTCTTCCACAAGCGTGTCGATGAAGAACTGCGAGGCGCCTTTCAGGATCGGATAGATCGATGCGAGATACTTGCGATCGCCCGAGAACAGGTAGTGCTCCCACAGGTGGCTGGTCAGCCAGGCGCCGCCCACCGGCCACATGCCGACGGCTGCGTCGATGGGGGCGGTGGCGCGCCAGATGTCGGTGTTGTGGTGAGTGACCCAGCCCCTGGCCTTGTACATCACCGAGGCGGTGCGCTGGCCGGTCACGGCGATGTCGCGCACCAGCGCGATCAGCGGTTCGGCGCACTCGGCCAGGTTGGTCGTCTCGGCCGGCCAGTAGTTTTCCTCGGTGTTGATGTTGATGGTGTACTTGCCGCCCCAGGCCGCGCTCAGGGCGTCGTTCCACAGGCCCTGCAGGTTGGCCGGCTGCGAGCCGGGACGCGACGAGGAGATCAGCAGGTAGCGTCCGAACTGGAAGTACAGGCTGGCCAGTGTCAGGTCGCTGCCGTCGAAGTCGCGGATGCGCTGATCGGTGGGTTTGAGCGCGCTATCGGTGGCGGGAAGGTCGAGCGAGACGCGGCGGAACAGGCTTTGGTAGTCGTCTACGTGGCGCTGGCGCAGTTGCCCGTATTGCCGGGCTGCGGCGGCGTCCAGGTCCTTGCGGGCGCGCTCATCGGCATTGCCGCTGACATCCTTGTAGTTGACGAAGTTGGTGCCCGCCGCAACCAGCAGCGTCAGCGCGTTGGCGTTCTTTACGACCAGCGCATTGCCGTCCTGGGCGACACTGCCGCGTTCATTGATCAACTTGACCAGCGACTTGAATTGCACCGCGCCGGGCTGGTTGTTGAATGGGCTGCCGTGGCCGGACAGAGCCAGCATGCCATCCTCGATCCTGACCTTGGCATCGGCGAAGGGGGTGTACATGCCAGTGCGCAGGTTGATGCTGTCCGGCTTGTCGGCCGTGATTCGCACCACGACCACCTGGTCCGGCCTGCTTGCGAACACCTCACGGGTGTAGGTCACGCCGCCGCGGGTGTAGCGCGTGGTGGCGATGGCCTTGTCGATGTCGAGCGAGCGGCGGTAATTCGTGACCGTGCCGCCATCATCAGGGAAGTCCAGCGCCAAGCTGCCCAGGGTCTGGTAATTGCTCATCCTGAGCGGCTTGCCCATGGCCGATTTGAGCGTGAGTTCTTCCGCTTCCTTCTGCTTGCCCGCAAACAGCAGGCGCCGGATTTCCGGCAACGCGGCGGGCGCATCCGGGTTGGCCGGATCGTAGGGCGCGCCTGACCAGATGGTGTTTTCGTTGAGCTGGATGCGCTCTTGGTCTACGCCGCCGAATACCATCCCGCCCAGCCGTCCATTGCCCAACGGGAGCGATTCCAGCCATTCGCGTGCGGGCTGCCGGTACCAGAGCGTGAGGGCATTGGCCGGGCGGCCGGTGTCCGCTTCAATGGTGCTGGGTACGTAAAGCTCCTGCTTGCCGCTGGCCGGGGCGATGTGCCTGCCGCTGCCCGGCGCCAGCTCCCACGCCACAGCAAGGCCGGGCGCACGACGCGAGGCGCCGGACAGGGATGCGACGTCGTCCTGCGACAGGGCGCGGTCGTACACGGCGACAAAACCGATCTCGCCCTTGAAACGGTGCCCGCCGGTGAGTCCGGCGCCGATGCGCAGGGGCGCCTGCACCGCGTTGGCGTCGATCCGTAGCTTGGGATCGGGGTTCAGGCTCGCAGCCAGCCTGCCGTCCAGGTAGATGGTCGCGATCTTCTGGCGTGGATCGAAGGCCGCCACCACATGCGTCAGCCTGGCGGTGGAAAGCGCGGCATCGGTCTCGATCGGCTTGCGGGTACTGCTCATGAGACGCAGCCTGCCGCCCGGGCCGATTTCCAGGCGGATGCCCTGCAGGGTTCCGGGACCGATGCGGTCGATGATCACGGAGCCTTCCGGGCAATCCGCATCCGGCCGCACCCATAGTTCGACGCTGATGTTATCTGTGATGCCGGCCGGCGTCAGGTCGGCTTGGTAGACCGGTGTAGTAGCGTCGAAGCGCGCGCCGGGTGCCGGGCCGGCGGCGTGCGCGGCTGCGGCCAGGCCAAGCGAGAGGACTGCCACGACGAGCGCGTGGCGCAGCACTGGCCAGGCGGAGAATTGGTTCATATGACGTCACGAGTAATGATGGGAAGGAGTGCGTCATCAGGCGCGGCAAAGTTCTGCCGGATCTGAGTCGAGTTTTTTATATATAGTGAACCATATCGCAGCAGGCTCTGCTGACATAAAATTCACCAATCGGCATATCGATTCTTACCAAATCGGCCCAGCCGCAAGCGGTTTCATCTATTGCCACACCAGAGGAAAATATTTTTTCGCAAGCGTGTCGATTTTGTGTGCCGTCACCCGTCGTCGGGATGAAGCACCGATTGCTTATTCCACCTTAATCAAGGAAACGCTATGAACAAACAGATCATCCTCAACCTGCCCGTGAAGGACCTGGACAAATCCAAAGCCTTCTTTTCCGCTCTCGGTTTTACCTTCGATCCCCGATTTAGCGGGGAAAACGCGGCCTTCATGAACATCGTCGACGGCACCATCCAGGCCATGCTGACGACCGAACCCTTTTTCAAGTCCCTGATCGACAAACCCGTCGCGAATGCAAAGCAAGCCAATGAAGTCGTCATTTGCCTGAGTTGCGAAAGCCGGGACGAGGTGGACAGCCTGATCGCCAAGGCCGTTGCCGCTGGTGGCCGCACACCGCATCCGCCTGAGGACCATGGCTTTATGTATGACCAGGGCTTCGAGGATATCGATGGCCACCTGTGGAACCTGGTCTGGACGGCGCCAGAAGCCTCGTGCTGAGCAAGTTCTCCAACACCGGCAGGAGAGTTGTTCTGACCCACGTCGCCAAACCCGACGGCCCATATATGCCCCCATCACAAGGAGTAACAAGCGATGAGAAAACTGGTGTCGTATTTAATTATTTCGCTCGATGGCGTTGTCGAGGCGCCCGATAAATATGCGCGCCAAGAGCTGTACCCCGATTTCCCAGACCTGATAAGTCAGTCGATATTCGAGCAGGATGCTGTGCTGTTGGGTCGCAAGACGTATGAGGAATGGTCGAAATTCTGGCCGACATCGCAGATCGAACCATTTTCCGCGTTCATCAATAAGACGCCAAAATTCGTGGTGAGCAGTACCTTACGGGAGGTCACCTGGGATCGTTCAACCCTGATCAACCAGGATGTGCTCGGAGAGATTGCGAAGTTGAAGACTCAATCCGGCAAGGCAATCGGTGTGCACGGGAGCGTCAGCCTTGCCCAGTCCCTCTTGTTGGCCGGTTTGCTGGATGAGTTGCAACTCGTTGTATGCCCTGCGATCGCAGGAAGCGGGCGCCGCTTGCTGGAACACGGCGGCGCACCTGTGCAACTGGATCTTCAATCGACTCGGACAACGAAAAACGGCTTGCAGTTTCTCGTCTATACGCCTCGCAAGTGAATCGAGCCACTCGGCATTTCGACGCGGGGATAATCCCGCGTCGAGACGCTGTAACGTTCAAGCGCTGCCGGCTGACCGATTGACTGGGCTTACCTAGCCCGCCGACTCACGCAGCGCAATCAGCCCTTGCGACCAGCAGCACACCACCCGCAGCAATGTATGGAATCTTCCATCCAGCCATTGCTTTCCGAAGCGGCGTCGGCTTGGACGAATTGTTAGGCCGCAGCCTCATGCCATGCGACCCGCCGGACCGGGCAGCCCGCCCTGAGTGTGTTGTGAACCTCCGCCATGCGATCTGTTTCCGCAAGCAGTAGCTCGATCTGCTCAGGTGCGGCGGATGAGTCCACCTTGGCCGAATAAACAATTGACTCGGCGGCCAGCCCAACCCCGTTGAACTGCGCGGTGGCGATGACCTCACAACCGTTGATTGCGATGCCAAGGCGGGCGGCTTCCCGGTAGAGGTCATTGCAGTAGCACGTTGCTAGCGCGGCCATAAGGAACTCGCCGCCATTTACAGCGCTGCCCCGGCCTGTGGCCTTCGCGGAGACAGCCAAATGCTGCTCGGTGCCGGCGGTGGAAAGCCGAACTTCGTGCTCGCTCGAACCATTGAGGACATGGGCTGAAATTTCCATATACGAAATTCCTTCTAAAGTGGCCTAACGTGGAATTAACCGGCGCGCTTTAGCGCGTCCATGTTGAATGGCTGGTTATGCGATGCCAAAGTGTCACGCCAAGCCTGCCAACCAAGAAAGGCGGCGCCGGCATAAAGCAGCACCAGCAGGAGAACATACGGGACCATGATAATCGCAACCGACAGTGAATTGCCGAAAAGCAGACCAACCGCGCTGCCAGCTATGAAGGTAAACCTGGTGTCGAGCACGAGTTTCATGGGGCATAACCCAGAGCTAAGCGGCTGGCCGCCGCGGATTAAATAAGGACTGCGCCGCTTTCCGGCCAGTCCGCCTTGAGCGCCAAGTTAGGCATCATCATACATCCTAGCTAGCTCGTCCCCCGCGCCTTCGTTGCAACGTGGAGCAGCAAGTTCTGCCTCAGATCGACCGTTGGGTTATGGGCGTTATTTTTGCAGAACCAAAACCCTCTACCATGCCAGACATGGAATTCGTGGACCTGAACGGCCGCGAACGTCATTGGGGAGAGGTCTGGTCGAGCGTATAGAGAAAAGCGGCGATATCGGCGGCATCTTGCTCGCGGATACGCAGATTCGGCATCGCAGAACCAGGCTTGACCTGCTGTGGGTCGTGCAGCCAGCGCACCATGTTTTCCGGCGTATTCGGCAGCACGCCGCCAATGTACTTGCGTCTGCCAATGCCGGCCAGTGGCGGCCCGACGGTGGAATCTGCTCCGGCCACGCCAGGTATCTGGTGGCAGGTCGCGCAAAGGTATTCATCGACTGCGTGACGCCCTGCCCTCGCATTACCCAGCTTGCCCGGGGGCGGCGCCGTGGCCGCTGATGCATCGCCGGCCGGCGGCAGGCGCATATTCCATTGTCGATAATCTGCCGGCGACATGGTGGGCAGCCGCTTTAGAAACGCAGTCAGGGCCCACATGTCCTGCTCGCTGAGCCGGTGCTCCCAGGCAGGCATCGCGGTCATCTTGATGCCATATTTGATGACCCAGTATAAATGCGAAGACGGCCAATCCTTCGCCGGCGATACGAGATCAGGTGGCATCGGGCGCAACCCAAAGGCAAACGCATGCGGCGCGACCCCAGGCGCGCCATGGCACTGCAAGCAATGTTCGCGGAACAGCACGAATCCGTTATCGAGCTGGCGCGGATTATCGAGGTCTGGAACCTGGATGTCGTCGGCCCGTGCGCTGACCGATCTGCGCATGACGCCATGAAGAAAATGGTATAGGACGTTAGCATGCTCGTGGGTCGCAGCCACGTTGTACAAGCCAAAATAATCGATTCCGGCGCCGGCGATCGCTGCCAGCACGATGACTGCGAAGACCGTCGCGACTGCGGTGCGCAAGGGTTTATAGGTATCCATTCCCTATTCCGCCTGTCAATATGTCAAAGGCTTCTGCATCATTTGAGCGTTGCAAGAAAGGCCGCCATGTCTCTGGCTTCAGTCTCGTCGATCCCGAGTTCCGGCATCGCGGTGCGCGGCACCACCGCTTGCGGATGGCGCAGCCAGCGCACCATATTGGTCCGTGTATTGGGCAACTCGCCAGCGATATAGCTGCGTTCGCCCATCCTGCTCAACGGCGGACCGACATTGCCGCCGGACCCCGGGATATTCGGAATCACATGACAGGCAGTGCAGGCATGCCTTTCGATCGCTGCCTTGCCGCGCGCCGCATCGCCGCCTTCCCCGCCGGCGCCGGCCCGGCACGAAGCAACTGTCAGCCAGAACAGGAAAAGAGCCGCCGCAATTCGTCCTGCATTCGCTTTCACTGTTTCTCCCCTCTGGCCTGGCTCATACAGGCGGTTTTCTTGCGCCGTCCGCAAGGTCGCCATACGCGTGCACGCCGCCCAGCCAGCCGGCGAACAGGCTGAGCATGGACCCGAGATACACTGCGCCTGCCGGGACCCACATGATGAGGCCGGCAAGCTGCTGGTCTTCGAGCGCCGTCAGGCCGAATGTACCGCCGGCATACACTGGGTACAGCGGAGCGCGCGCGAAGGTCAGCAGCGCGCCGAGCAATCCGCTGTGGACGGCGAATGTCGCCACCATGACCAGTGCTGCACCATGGCCTGCTTGCCGCTTGCCGTAAGGGGCCAGCGTCAGGGTCCAGAATGCCAGCGAAGTGGCAAAGAAACACAAGTGTTCCAGCGCGTGCACGTACTCGTGTTCCAGCGCCAGGTCATAGGCGAAGGGAATGTGCCACAACCACAGTGCAATGCTGGCGCAGGTCCAGACCACAAGTGGCCGCATCATGAACGCATAGGTCCGATGAAACCCGCTCCCGATCCAGGCCTGTCCGATGCGCCGGCGTCCGGCGAGCGGGAATGCCCACAGCCACACCAGCAGCGGGCGCCCCGAGACCAGCAAAGGCGGAGCCGCCAGCATCAGCAGCATGTGTTGGGTCATGTGCGCGCAAAGCGAGCGATCGGCCAGGCTGTCGAGGGGCGATACCAGCGCAATACCGAGCACGAGCATACCGCCGCTGAACAGCCATATGCGGCTGCGCCCCAGTACCCGGGACGCATTGCCTTCCCAGCGCAGGCGTCGCCAGCCGAGCAGATAGGCGCCGGCCGCGGCCAGGAGCAAAGCTGAGGTCCATGGGTCGGCGATCCACTGCGCCGCGTCATGCCCGTGTCCGGCGTGGCTCCACGCGAAGCCGGGTGCCATCAGCAATGACAGCGTGGTGACGAGCATCAGAATCCGCATATCGGGGCGAAGGCAACGTTGAACAACATGAAGACGAAGGCGGTCAGGAACCCGATACTGGTCAGCACGCTGGCAGCCGCGATGAAGCGCTGGTGCCCGTCTTGCTGCCATGGTTTAACTCGCTTGCCGTCTGACGGGCTGTCGCTGGTCGTGCGCCAATTGCCGATAGCAACCCAGGTTCCTGCCAACGCGACTGCGAGGCCGGCTAGCAAGACGATCCAGAACCAGCGGGTGCCGGCATACGCGGGGGCGTCGCCGGCGGGTTTGATCCGGCATTCCAGACTGGCGATGTAATACGAGAGCAATGCGTCAAGCATCCAGGCGAGCGGCGCCGCCAGGAGTCCGAACCAGAGTCGCAACGGACTGACGGAGCGCGGGAACTGGGGCGCGATCAAGGCGTCGGGATAGCTCAGCATGACGTCAACCCAGATAGGGCAGCAGATAGTATGTGGTAAAGACGGCGAGCCACACGACATCGACGAAATGCCAATACAGGCTGCCGATGGAGACTGCGGCATAGCGTGTCGCATTGAACAGGCCGAGCGTCGTCCATAACAGCAGCACGCCCAGCACCAAAAGGCCGCCGATCACGTGCAGCATGTGAAAGCCGGTCGTGACGAAATAGCTCGATGCATAGGCATCGGTCGACAATCCAAAGGGCTTGTTATGCCATTCGAGCGCCTGCATGCCGACAAACACGATGCCGAGCACGATTGCGCCGCCAAGCCCCCATACCAGACGGTCTTGCCTGCCGTGCCGGATCCCCGTTTCGCCCCACTGCAGCACGATGCTGCTGGCAATCAGGATCAAGGTATTGGGCAGCGCCAAGGCCAGTTTCGGCAGTTCCGGTACCCATTGCCCATGTGCCTGGGAGCCCAGATAAAAATAGCTGAACAGTAAATAGGCGAATAACGACCCTTCGGTGGCAATCAGGCACCACATGCCCCACCAGCCGGAAGCGCGGTGATCGACACTGCCGACCGGAAGGGGCTTGGTGACGAGTTGGGTGACGTTCATATCGCTTGCGCAGTTTGTCCCAGAGTAGCTTGCGGCCAGAGCCAGCGGACTGCCGCTACCAAAGTCAGAATTGCAGCCAATCCTGCAATCCACCAGGAGTGCGCCAGCAACGCGCCAAACAGCACAGTCAGGACGATGGCAGTCGCGAGCGGCATCAGAGAATCCTCCGGCATGCGCAGGATGGCGACCGGTTCGGCGTTGAGGGTGTTGGTTGCGACGGTTTCGCGGCCATGGTCGAGCAGCAGGCCTTCGCTGAGCGACGAACGCGTCCCATCTTTATCGAGCCGGTCTTCCCACAGTGGGTGCCGGCTGGCGAGCGTCGGGATGACCGCAAAGTTATATGCTGGCGGCGGAGATGGCAATGACCATTCCAGGGAGGACGCATCCCAGGGATTGGCGCTGGCCTTTCTGCCGGATGTCAGACTGAGCGCAACGTTAATCAGGAACAGCAGAACTCCTGCCGCGAACAGGAAGGAGCCGACCGATGTCACCAGGTTCGGCAGGTCCCATCCCATGCCCGGTGGATAGGTGTAGATGCGGCGCGGCATGCCAAGCAGTCCCGAGATATGCATCGGGAAGAAGCCGACATTGAATCCGATGAACATGATCCAGAAACTCCATTTGCCCAGGCGTTCGTTCAGCATGCGCCCGGTGAGCTTTGGAAACCAGAATGTCAGTCCGCCGAGCACGGGAAAGACGTTGATGCCAAGTAGCACATAATGCATATGCGCTACCACGAAATAGGTGTCGGTCAGCTGCCAGTCGAGCGGCACCGAAGCGGTCATGAATCCCGAGACGCCGCCGATGGTAAACAGGACGATGAAGCCGGCGAAGAACAGGAAGGGTGTCTGGAACACGGGGCGCCCGGTAAAGATGGTGGCGATCCAGGCGAACACGGCGACGGCGCTCGGGATGACGATGATGATGCTCGCCGCCGAGAAAAACGATAGCGAGATCGGCGGCAACCCGGTGGCAAACATGTGATGTACCCAGACCCCGAAGCCGATGAACATGGTCGCCACGGTCGACATCGCCACCGGCGTGTAGCCGACCAGCGGACGGCGGCAAAATACCGGCAAGGCATCGGACACAATGCCCATGGCCGGCAGCACAATCGCATATACCCATGGGTGGCCAAACATCCAGAACAGGTGCTGCCACAGCAGCGGGTGGCCGCCCATCCTGGCATCGTAGAAATGGGTGTAGAAATTACGGTCCAGCCATAGCAGCAGGAACGCCAGGCTCACTGCCGGCACCGCAAAAAGATTGCCGACCGAAGCGGTCAAGGTGCCCCAGATGATGATCGGAACGCGGTTGATGGACATGCCAGGCGCCTTGGTGCGCAGCAGCGACACGACGAAATTGACGGCCCCCACCGTCGTCGAGATGCCGTAGAACACCATCCCCAGCGCATACAGGTCCATGCCGAGGTTCTGGTTGTAGTTGCGCCCGCTATAGGGCACATAGTTAAACCAGCCCGCATCGGGAGGCCGGGCGACCAGAAAGCTCGCGTACATGAAGAGTCCCGAGAACAAGAACACCCAATAGGAGAACGCATTCAAACGCGGGAACGCCATGTCGCGCGCGCCGAGCAACAGCGGCCAGAGGAAGTTGGAGAAACCGGACAGGATCGGTAGCGCATACAGAAAAATCATGGTCACGCCATGCATCGTGAACAGCTCGTTGTACTGGTCCGGGGTAAGAACGTGCTGCCCGGGCCTTGCGAGCTGCAGACGCAACAGCAGCGCCTCGATACCGCCGATGATGAGAAAGAGGAACGCGGTGACCAGATAGCGGCGGCCGATCTGCTTGTGGTCGACCGAGGCGAGCCAGGCGTGAAGGCCGGGCTCGGCCTTCCAGATGCGTTCGAGCCGCACGGCAATGCCTGGGTCATTGCCGGCATTGGCAGTGATGGGTACCCGCGAATAATGATCTGCCGCCAAGGTTTTCTCCGCTCATCCAGATATCATTTCAGCGTTTCCAGATAGGCCATCAGCGCCTGACGGTCCTCGCGATTGAGCTCGACGACAGGCATGCGCACCCCCGGCTTCAGGTCCTGAGGATTGGCCACCCAGCGTGCGCGCTCACCGGGGGTGTTCGGCAGAACGCCAGCGGCTATCGTGTGCCGGGCAACCAGGTGCGTAAGATCGGGGCCGGTCCGGCCATGCGCGTCCGATCCATTGACCGTATGGCACATGCCGCACCGCGCGAGGAAAATCTGTTGGCCGTGCAATGCCTGCATATCCGCCGGCGCAGCGCTGGGCTGACGTTGCCGGCGCAGCCAGGCCGCGAACGCGTCCGGCGGTTCGGCGATGACGTGCAAGGCCATCTGTGCGTGCTGGGCGCCGCAGTATTCGCCGCATTGGCCACGATAATCGCCCGCCTGATTTGCCTGCAGCCACGCATGATTGGTCTGGCCGGGAACCATGTCAGTCTTGCCCGCAAGTTTTGGAATCCAGAACGAGTGAATGACATCATCACTGGCGAGCTCGAGCAGGACCGGCTGGCCGACCGGGATGTGAATCTCGTTGGCGACGATGACCGGTTCCGATTGCCGATTGCCTGGGTAGGAGGCTTCCCACCACCACTGGTGCGCAATCACGTTGATATGCAGCGCCCCGCCAGCCGCCGGCGCCGCAACTGTCGACAGCGTAATCATGGTCCACGCTGCGGCGCCCAACAGAACTGCCGTCGAGATGCCAACGCCAATCGTGATCCATGACAGGCCGTCGCGCGCTGTTTCAAGGGGCGGCCTGCCGTCTGGCCGCGACTGTGCCGGCGGCCGGCGATAAAACGTGGCCCACAGGACAAGGATGCTGATGATCACCACGACTGCCAGCGAGATTGCAAGCATTCCCCAATGAAGATGCGTGACTGGATCGGCAGCCGGACCGGCGGTTTGCAGGTAACTCATTGGGGCCTGCGCGTGTGCAGGTAGCAAAGCCGCAAAGAGCGCGCCGCAGAATGCAAGTGTCCATCTGGATACGTAGGGCTGCGTTTTTTGCATAGGCTCACTCAGCGAAAGCGAGGTCCAACCGTGCACGGACGCCCTCTTAGAGTACGCGTGCGTGCTGCAGGTTCATGGCGCCACTCCGGCGGTACCGGTTGCAAGGTGCGCATGATGCCCCAACGCTGGCAAATGGACGACAAAAAAGCCGTTGATCATTCACTCAAATGATCAACGGCTTCGGTAGATTGACTTTTAACTTCAGCTGAAATACCACGTGCGGAAAACAACGCCCACGCCCGCCGAAAAAGAGCGGCCAGGTTGGCGGGAAGAGGATATAGTCGTCGTGGCGGGCATGGGGCCCGCATCGCCAGTGCCTCCTGTCATGGGCCAGGAACCACCCGGTTACTTTCGTCACCCAGTCAAAAGGCCCCACATGCGGACCACGCAATCCAGAGGAGAACCGCCGCTTGACGAACCGGACCTGGGCATCTGGTTCGACGGCCGCACCTGCCACTATCAGGAAGATCGCCACGACATACTGGAGGATGCTATTGCCTATGCGAAGGTAGTCCAGCGCCGGCCCGGGTACCGTCCGATAGCGCTGCCGCAGATCTGGGAACAATGGCTGGGCTCCACCAGTGACGAGGCCGACCTCATGGCGACCTTCGGCATCGACTCCGAGCGCGGCACATATCGCTACAGGGAGTTCCATTACGATTTCCTGGAGCAGGCGCTCGATTACGCGCGCCGTATTTCAGCGGCCCCTACCGAGGATGCAGCCCGGCCGCGCAAGGCCGGCATCCCATGACCGCCCGGCAGCGACGCAGTGATGAGGCGACGGCCAATGCGGTCGCCCGTGGGCTCAATATCTTGGCTGTGCGCAACGCCTCGCTGGCGCGCCGCTACATGGAATACAAGCACGTTCCCGCCACCGTGATCGCGCGCGTTCTTGCGGACCCCGCCTTGCGGCGCCGGGAAAGCGCTGAGCAAGCCATTTCGGAAGCGATCACACCGGACAAACCGTGATGCCGCAGCACAAGGAACCATCGCATATCACAGCAAGCAAGAGACCGGCCTGAACAACAGGCATGTGCACCAGCACCGAGGGGGCTATCCCGACATCGCCCTCCTCGCCCGGCTGCAGACCAACCTGGATGCGTTCAATTTCTTGCGGCAACGTTCGTACCAGCGGCATTGCCGCTTGGCTCAGCGGTTACGCCGGAAGGTCTGGCGCGCAGCTGTCCGCTTGGGAGTATCGATATGGCGGAACGTGATGCGGCCTTTGCTCAGATCGTACGCCGACAGTTCCAGGGTTACCCGGTCGCCGGCAAGGATGCGAATAAAGTTTTTCTTCATGCGGCCGGCTGAGTAGGCAACCAGACGATGGCCATTTTCCAGCTCAACGCGGTAGCGGCTGTCCGGCAGGATTTCTTGCACCACGCCTTGCATTTCAATAAGGTCTTCTTTTGCCATCGCTTACGACCGTGGCACAACGTGGATCTGGGTGGCGCGCCCGCCAGATGCCGACTCGACCAGCTCATAGGAGACTAGCTTGCGCTCGAGACTCCC
The DNA here is from genome assembly GCF_004614195.1 of Massilia horti. Lineage (GTDB taxonomy): Bacteria > Pseudomonadota > Gammaproteobacteria > Burkholderiales > Burkholderiaceae_D > Telluria > Telluria horti. The sequence goes on from NZ_SPUM01000047.1 coordinate 116,968, forward strand.
CGGAGGCAGAGAACAGTCGAAGTCCCCGATATCGGCCAGGACATCGTGTCCGCCAGCATCCGGCCTGATCTGTCCGATGCCCTTCAATCTGCTGAACCAATGAATGGTCCCGGTATATGTACTCATGTGATGCTCCTTACTGTAGACGAGCGAACCCAGTTCTCAAGTAGAGCCAGTGGTCGAGGATCGGACAGGAATGGCCAGATGGCCGAGACAGGAAGGAAACCGGACGGTGACAAAGTACCGAAGTGGGTCACACAGTGTACAGGACATTGCGGGATTCGCCTAATGCATCAGTGACAGCGCGTCAAAAGGCCACGATCTTGGAATAACGGCCTGAGTCCGTCACATTGCAAGTCCAATATCGCCTTCCAGCACGGACGTCTTCAGTTGCGGTCGCGCTCCGCTCTTCCACAGCGCAGCGGTGTGCACTACCCGATACCTGATGGGCCCCCCATCCGGTCCTTCGCTGCGCGTGATTGGGCGCGGGATGCAGACAAACTCCGTACGCATCTCATCGCCCGACAATCGAACCTTCGAATAGCCGTGTCCTCCAAGATCGACGAATTCGAGGTGAGGCGCCAAGTCCGGATTGGATAGGGATCGTGCGCGCTTGAGGTCAAAGCTCTTTGCATATTCCAGGCATGAACGCACACCGTGCTTCAGCAGCATGTTGTGGGTCCAGTCCGGCTTGGCTCCCCCCTCCTTGTCCGCAAGGAACAGCGCACGCAAGGGCGCGTCCTTTGGAAGCTTGTGCTCATAGGCTTCCATGGTGCCGGCACTGGTAAGCGACCCGCCCACGAAACTCAAGCCGACCGGCTCGAACTTACCGGGCGGAAGCTGCGCAGACGCATATCCAGCCCAGAAGCTGTGACGGTCGCCCGAAACGATCGCAAAGCCAGTGATGTGTGCGTCGCGCACGTGCTGGTAGATTTCAGCGCGCTCCGTCCAGGCTGTGCCGTAATCATATCCGCTCAGGGCTGCGAAGGTATGAGGCGGCCAGGGCTCCTTGGTCAGTCCGGCAGGCAGGTTCTGCGGGTCGGCGCGCGAATCAAGCGCGCCAAGCGAATTCCCCCAGATTTTCCACGTCGCCGTTGATGTCCGCAGCTTGTCCTTGAACCACGCCTTCTGCTCCATGCCAAGGATCGTTTGCGGCGGCGCGTTTCGTTGCGGGTTGGGCACATGGACGTCGTTGTGGCTGACGACCGCAGGAGGATTGCCGCCGTTGAAGGCGCGCCCGCCGTCCAGGATCTGCATCACTGACTCAGGAAGCATCCCCATGAACTCCTTACCGACCAGTTTATTGAGCGACGGATCGCCGAAGGAGTCCGCACTCCGATAGCTGTGCTGATCGGTAATGATCAGGTCCAGGTGCCGACCATACCGCAGCGCCCGATAGCCCTTGAGGCTGTTAATCGCTGCCAAGTTGTTCGGCTCCATCCCTAGCCCATGGTCATCGAACTCTTTAATCGGAACGTTTTTTACGGCGGGCGGATCGAAGCGTTCGAGCAAGCGGCTCCCGCGCGTGACCCGTGCGGGGAGATACTCAAACCAGGCTTGATTCGCCGCCACCTTAACGCTCTGGCCAGGCTGCTCGAACGAGCCCGCCTTGACGATGCTTTGCCAACCTTGAAACGAGAATTCGTGGTTATCCCACATGGCGACGAACGGCCAGCGCGCGCGCGCGTCCTGAAGGTCGGGGTCAAGGAGATAGCCCTTGTAAATGGCCCTGTATCCGTCGACGGTCAGCGGGATGTGGAAGTTGCCGACCTTGTGGCCGTCCGGGATGCGCGCGACCTCATAGATCGTGCGATCGTAGCGGGTCTGCACTTCGTCCGGGTACTCGACCATCTCGTAGATGAAATCGCCCAGGTGCAGAACGAAGCCGAGCTGTTCGGCGGCAGGCGCGCGTTCGTCTTCGTAGATCATCCGGCGGTAGGCGTTGAGCGTGCCCTCATTGACATCCTGGCAGCTCACGAATGCGAAGTTCACCGTGCGCGGATCGTTGGGCAAGGGCGCGGTGATCGTGCGGCCGACCCGGCTGCCGTTTCCGTCGGCGTCGGCAAACCGATACCAGTAGATGCGCGCCGGGCTGAGACCGCCAAGCAAAACGCGCGCGGTCCAGTCCGCGGCGCTGGAGACCGGTACCTTGGCCTGCGCGATGACTCGGTGGAATGCCTCATCCTCCGCGACCTCTACAGTGAGGAATTGGTGCGCTTGCCCGTCAAACGGACGCCGGGTCCAGAGAATGACGCTGTGCGGGTCGGGATCACCCGAGGCGACCCCTTGTGGATACAGATCACGCCGCTCCTGCCAGTGGATACGCGAAGCCCGGGCCGGGCCGACCCATGCCAGAGAAGCGCCTATTGCTGCGGCAGCTTTGAGGAAGGATCGGCGGCTGGTCGTCATTGTTGTTTAGTCCGTTCGATTGGGGGTGGCGCGGCCTCAGGATTCGGCCGCCAACGTGCACTATAAGAATTATATCGTTCGTGCATCATAGCCTGATGGCAATATGGTCGAGAGAACAAAAAAGCTCGCCGAAGCGAGCTTTGTAAAAATATCAGAGCGGGAAATTCCTCAAGAAAATCTCCCCGGCTTGGACGAATTGTTAGGCCGCAGACTCATGCCATGCGACCCGCTGGACCGGGCAGCCCGCCCTGAGTGTGTTGTGAACCTCCGCCATGCGATCTGTTTCCGCGAGCAGCAGCTCGATCTGCTCTGGTGCGGCGGATGAATCCACCTTGGCGGAATAAACAACTGACTCGGCGGCCAGCCCAACCCCGTTGAACTGCGCGGTGGCGATGACCTCACAACCGTTGATTGCGATGCCAAGGCGGGCGGCTTCACGGTAGAGGTCATTGCAGTAGCACGTTGCTAGCGCGGCCATAAGGAACTCGCCGCCATTTACAGCGCTGCCCCGGCCCGCGGCCTTCGCGGAGACAGCCAAATGCTGCTCGGTGCCGGCGGTGGAAAGCCGAACTTCGTGCTCGCTCGAACCATTGAGGACATGGGCTGAAATTTCCATACACGAAATTCCTTCTCAAGCGGCCTAACGTGGAATTAACCGGCGTGCTTTAGCGCGTCGTGTTGAATGGCTGGTTATGCGATGCCAAAGTGACACCTGGACGAAGACGTCTTGGAACAACTGGAGTACGTGACGGCCAGCCTCCGCGTGATCGGCCAGTGCGCTCCAAACTCGCCTGATTTTGATCGGTGAGGCCAACTGCAGACGGCATCGCCGGACAAGCCGCGCTGATGCTGGTTACAGTCTTATGTTTGACGCACGTGGCCAGCCAAACGCTCCTGCATTTCTGTCGCGGCAAGGGGCGCCGCCACCACAAGATCGACGGTTTGCCCCGCCACCGTGCGCGCCGAAAGTACAGTCTTGACCATGCCATAGCCTTGGGCTTTCGCCAGCTCATAGGCGGCCAGGGTGGTCAACGCACGGGTGCGCTCCACCTTGTTGTGCTTCTCCAGCTTGGCCGCGAGGTTGACCGCGTCACCGATCACCGTGTATTCGAGCCGGCTGCGTTCGCCAATAATGCCGAACACGACCTCGCCACAGGCGAGCGCGGCGCCAACGTCAGGCGCGCACTTGCCCGCGCGCCGGCGCTGTTCGCGCCACCCGTCCACGGCGTCCATGATCGCATCCACGCAGCGCAACGCGGCCGCCGCATAGTCCGGGCGGCGGGCCACTGCGCCAAAGCTCGTCAGGATGCCGTCGCCCAGGAATTTGTCAATACTGCCGCCATGCGCCTTAATGATCGGCACCAGCAGTCCCTGGTACTCACCGAGCAACCCGATCACCTCATCGGGGCTGAGTGCGGCAGCGGCTTCGGTGAATCCCCGCATGTCGAGAAAAAGGATGGCCGCTTCCCGCAACTCGCCCTGCCCCGCCATGATTTCCCCTTCCGATTGGGTGATGCGGCGCGCCACCGAGTCATCGAAGAACAGTGACAGGTCGGCCACCGCCTGTTCACCCGACACCGCCTTGGCCAGCAGCTCGCGCGCGCGATACAGCGCCAGCGCCAGCACCGCAGTGACCATGAGAACGGCGAGTAGCTTTTCGAATTCCCCGCCGTAGTAGATCTGAATCGAACGCAGCGAGGTGACGTAATCGTGTGTGACCGGATTGGCCGGGGCATGGGTGATGGCATATCGCAAAATCGCAAGCCAGCCGCCGAACGCGGTCAGCCCCGAAAGAATCACCCAGGCCGGTTCGAAGCGCAGCGCCCGCAGCGCGATCAGGATAAAGACAAAGGTGAACTCGGTGCTCTTCAGGGAAAACTGCGGCGGCTGCTCGTATTGCAAGTGGCAGGCCCAGATCGTGAACAAAAGCACCGCCATCTCGCCGACCACGGTGCAGGCCAGCAGCCAGCGAGTCAGCTGCCCGGTCAGCGCAAAATAGAGGCGTAGCAACGCCAGTACGGCGAACAGGGTTAGCCCCAGCGGCGCGGCCATGATGGGCGCATCCGGCGAAAAGTCAGGCGGAGCTCCGGCATGCAGCGCCGCCAGCGTGCCGACGATGGCCAGCTGCACCACAGTGACCAGAAGCTCGCTGCGATACTGCTCCCGCTCCAGTTCACGCTGCACCCGCAGTGGCGCACGTATGCCGCGGCGCGCAGGCAGGATCAGTTCTACCAGCTGTTTCCATTGTCCGGACATGGCTTGCCGCTCTTTCAGACCGGCGATGGCCAGAGCGTGCCGCCGACGATCTTGTCGCAGGTGCCGGCCGGCAGCATCAGCCATTCCTCGGGCTGGGCATCGCGCGTTGCCCGTCCGGCGCATACATGCACCGCGTTGCCACAGTCGTTCTTGCCCGCCCGCACCACACCGTAGCAACGCTCGCGCGCCAGCGCGAAGCGTTGGCTCGATCCCGGCAGTGTATGGGTGGTCTGCTGTACCGCGACCAGCACGGTAGCGATGGCGGCGGAGATCACCGCAGCATTGCTGATCCGGTAATCCATGCCTGCTCCCGCCGGATCACGTTTTGCATGATCTCGATCTCCTCACAAGAATCGCGCTGGACGGCCGAGCGATGTGCGCACTTGGCGTCTGGACGTTGCACGCTAGTTTAAGCAAATCTCAGGTCTCCTTCACAGTTCACAGGAACTCCGCCTGCAGGTCGACGCTCGACAACGTGCCAATGGCGTCATAGTTGCGCGCCAGCCAACGCTCGGCCTCTGCCCTGCCCTTCTCATGCAAGAAGCAGAGAAAGTCCCAGTCGGCATTGAACTTGCTCGATACGCCCAGCTCGGCCATGGTTTCATCCGAGCGCACCGAATGGATAAAAATTTCCTTCATCTCGCCCGGCGCGATCTTGCCTTGCTGGATCAGCGAAGTGACGAAGCGGATCGCCCGCATCTCCCGCATCAGCGACGAATTGAAACTGACTTCATTGATGCGGTTGAGGATCTCGGGCGCGGTCCTCGGCACGCCGCGGCGCACGATCGGGTTGATGTGTACGATCACGATATCGCGTGTGGCGCAGTTGTAGATCAGCGGGAAAATTGCGGGATTGCCCATATAGCCGCCATCCCAGTAGTACTGGCCATCGATTTCCACCGCCTGGAACAGGAACGGCACGCAGGCCGAGGCCAGCACGGCGTCGATGCAGATCTCGTCACTGGGGAAAATCCGTATCTTGCCGGTCTCGACATTGGTCGCGGACAGGTAAAGAAGTATCGGGCAGGCTCTTCTCAACGCCTCGAAATCCACGTGGCGGCCAAGCACGTCGCGCAGCGGGTTGAGGTTGCGCGGGTTGAATTCATAGGGCGACATCACGCGCAGCAGCAGGTCGGTCAGGAAGTACAGCGGCGATTGGTCCAGGGTATAGGAATGGCTGAAGAAGCGTTCCCAGGGCAGCTTGCGAAAGGGGCTGCTGGCCTGTGCCGCGTTCGCAATGTCGCGCCAGAACTCCCTGAGCGCGGCGCGGGCGCGCTCCGGTCCGCCCTGCAGCAGACCGTAGGTCAGCACCGCGGCATTCATCGCGCCGGCGCTGGTCGCGCTCACGCCTTCCACCGACAAACGCCCGTCTTCCAGCAGCCGGTCCAGCACGCCCCAAGCGAATGCCCCATGGGCGCCACCGCCCTGCAGCGCCAACGCAATTGGCTTTGGACGGCGTGTGCTGGCATTCATGCTGCGCCCCTCAATGCTGCGTCCAGCCATTGTCCATGGTGGCCCACCGCGACGCCAGGCCTAGCCGTGGCCAGCTGCCTGCGCGGCCTTGGCTGCAGGACTCAGTTGCCCACTCTTGCCGCCCGGCTTGGCATCGAGTGAGGTCTGCAGGCGCCCGCCGGCGATCCTCTCGCAAGTGCCCTTGGGCACCAGGATCCAGGCTTCCGGCTCGCGATCCGCCTTGGCCGTGGCAGCGCACGAACTGACACTGGTGCCGCAATCGTTCTTGCCAGCCTTTGCGATGCCCGCGCATTTTTCCGAGTCCCCCTTTGCCGCCTCGGCCGGTCCGGGGATCACAACCATCGCGAACAGACTGGCAATCGCGCCCTGTACGATGTGCTCGGTCTTCATGGCTTGACCTCCCCTCGTGGTGGGTAAGCATCTGTTGGAATGAAGTCCATCCCGGGAGCGCAGTATGCGAAGGCAGCATCACGTGGCGGTCACAGAAAAATCACATTTTTGTCGCGGTGGGTGACCAGCTTGTCAGAACTGCAGCACCTGGCCGTGCGCCAGCACCTGCGGCCGGTATTCGGACGCCGCCTCTTCGATTTCGCGGATCAATGATTCCCTGTCGGCTGGCTTCAGGTGGGTAACATGAATCTGCACCGGCCGTTTGAGCATGCCGAGTTCGTGCCTGAGCAGCCGCGGGCACAGGTGCCGCGCGGCCAGCGCCAGCGCGCAATCGCGGTCGCAAAAAGCGGTCTCGATCAGTAGGTGGCGCAGATTCGCGATGGCATTGACGGCTTCCCACAGTGCCGGGTTGGGGCCGGTATCGCCGCTGAACACCAGGCTGGCGGCGCCGCTGTCGATCCAGTAGCCCACCGCCGGCACGGTATGCGCAGCCGGAATCGCCGTGAAGCCGCGCCCCGCGATCTCGACCCGCTCCCCCGTCCTGATCTCGTGCAATTGCAGGTAGGGCGAGCCGGGCCGCGGCAAGCGGGTGAAATCAGGCCACAGTTGGCCATTGAACAGGTGCCGGCGCAGCGCCTCGATCGTTTCGGCCAGCGCGTGCACCATCAACGGTTGCGCGCGCTGCCGGCCGACGGCGTCGGCCAGCAGCGGAAGGCAGCAGACATGGTCGAGATGGGCATGCGTGAGAAAGACGTGGTCAATGCATGCCAGTTCAGCGATGGCGAGATCGCCCACCCCGGTGCCCGCATCGACCAACACATCGTGGTCCGCCAGCATCGCGGTCGTCCGCAGGCCCGGCCCGATGCCGCCGCTGCATCCGAGTACTTTCAGCCGCATGGCGTGCTCCCGGACGCGGTGCTGGCGGCCACACGGAAATCGACGAGAGTCTGCTGCGCCACGTGGCGCAGCAGGGAACCTGCAAGATCGAATCCAGGATCCGCCCCGAGGGCGCGGCCAAGGGCCGCGGCCAGTGACTCGCCTTCGGACATTGCATGAAGCAGCACCAAGTCCGCTTCGGCAAGCGCGCAGCATTCGGCCGTGTCGCCGCTGCGCCGGACCAGGAGATGGCCGCCCTCGCCGGAGATATCGAGCATGCCGTCCCGCTGCCCACAAGTTTGATGCCACTCCCATATCCGCAGCACCGGGAAGGACGAGCTCAGCAAGCGGCACGCGGGATGCAACCTGAACACGAGGGCGGCATGGCTTTCGATGGGCACCTGCTCCAGCCTGACCAACTCCAGCGGCGGATGGTCGGCTGCATGCAGGCATTCGTGCAGCGCCCATTCCAGACGGGCGACATCGGGCAGGTAGGCCAGCGCCGCCGCCGGCGGAAAGTGTTGCAGGAATGCGGGGAAGGCGCCGCCGTAGACGTTCAGGTCCCCCGATGCCGACGGATGGCTGTCGATGTAGCGGCTTGCCGCGCCATCGAAGAAAGCTTTCCCGACCAATTGCTCGACTACAGAATAGACGCCGCGCAGGGCTTCGCGTAGGTTGTGGTGCATGTTGTTGCGGTAGACCTCAAGACGCCTGTCAACCTTGACACCGCCTTCCACGATCCAGGATTTCAGCGCTTCCCCCTCGCCGCCGGCCACGGCCGCAGCGAACGCGTCCTGCAGCTCAGCAAGCAGCATGGTATACCTCGAGGAGTTGCTGCGCCCTGCCGGCCTCATCCTGCAGCACAGGGAAGGCGGGTAGATTCGTGTCCCATTCGATCAGGGTCGGCAGCGGGCCGAAGCGCTCGACCGCAGCGCGGTACAAATCCCATACAGGATCGGCGATCCGGGTGCCGTGCGTATCAATCAGCAGATCGCCGGCATCCTCGAAGCCGGCAAGATGGAATTCCCGCACCGCGCCGCTTGGAATTCGACGCAGGTAGGCATGCGGATCGATGGCATGGTTGACAGCATTGACGTAGAGATTGTTCACGTCGAGCAGAATGCCGCAGCCCGTCGCTGCAACCAGTTCGGCGATAAACTCGTCTTCCGTCATGATGGAATGGCGGTAGCTCAGATAGGCGGAAATATTTTCGATCAGGATCTGCCGCCCAAGAAAGTCCTGGGTCTCGTCGATGTGCGTGCACACCTGGCGCAAGGCCTCCTCCGTATAAGGCAGGGGCAGCAAGTCATTCAGGTGGCGTCTGCCGATCGCGCCCCAACTCAGGTGTTCCGACACCAGGCCGGGGGCGAAACGGTCGACAAGGCCCTTTAGCTTGACCAGGTGTTCCCGGTCCAGGGCATCGCTTGACCCCAGCGACAAGCCGACGCCATGCAGGCTCAATGGATAGCGGCTGCGGATCCGCTCCAGATAATGAATGTGCGGCCCGCCCTCGGCAAAATAATTTTCGGCATGCACCTCGAACCAAGCGGCGGGCGAGGCGGACGACAGCGCCGCGTCGTAATGCGCTGCGCGCAAGCCGATTCCCGCCGCGTGGGGTATTCCCGATGCAGAATCATCGCCGCTTCTGTGCGAGCTCATGGCATCCCCTTGCCCTCGGGTGGTGGACCTATTCTTCGCTACGAAAATCACGAAATTGTCACGGCAGGTTCAAATATTGGTCACGCGCGGTGGGCGCGGCAAAGCGGCCCCGAGGCAAGCGCCCTCGAGCGCGGATAGCTGCTCGAATAGGGATGTTCGTTGGATCCGGCCAGTTGCTTATAGCGCGGCAGGAAAAAACATCGACAGCTTGCGTAACTGCCTCGTGCAGCGGGTCGAAACACATTGACCAAACCGCGCATCCGCCGGTGCGTTCCCGGGCAGGCAGCCCCGGCATTGCGGCTGATTGCAGTCCGGAAATCGTGCAAAAGGATTACGACAAACTGCGCCTGCCCGAAATCCGCTGCAGTGCAAGGAGAATTGCTTATGTCACGTCAAGTACTGGTCATCGAAGCAGACGAGGAAACCTTTGTTGCAATTGGCGCCGCGCTGGGCGTGCTGTCCTGCGAGGTCAAGCATGTAGGCGATGGCCGGGAAGCCTTGGCCGAGGCCATGTCTCATCCCTATGACCTCATCATTTTGGACCTTTCCCTGCAGCAGCTCAATGGACTGGAATTGTGCTGCCGCATCCGCGGGATTGAACCCTACATGCCCATCATCATGCTCTCATCCGAAGCAAGCGAAACCGACCATGTGCTCGGTCTGGAATTGGGGGCAGACCTTTTCGTGACCAAGCCGTTTAGCGTGGCCGAATTGATTGCACGCATCAAGGCGATCTTCCGCCTGGTCGACAAGCTCTTGCAGTCGCCGTCCGCCGCACCGCAAATCCTTCATTGCGGCAACATGCGTATCGACGCGGAGAGCCATGAAGTGAGCATGGGCGGCAGGCAGGTCGATCTCACTGCCAAGGAATTTCAATTGCTGCTGCACTTTGCGCGCAATCCGGGGCGGGTGTATAGCCGCTTGCAGCTTCTGGAACAGGTATGGGGTTACCAGCACAGCGGTTACGAACACACGGTCAATTCCCACATCAACCGCCTGCGCGCAAAGATCGAGAACCACCCGGACGAGCCGTCGTTCATCCAGACGATTTGGGGTGTCGGCTATAAGTTCAATGCCCAGGCGACAAGCCCGGGGCGGACAGGTGATCGTGCGGCGTCTTCCACGGGCACCAGCAGCAACGCAAGACGCTCGGCCAGAAGTCGCCATGCTTGGTCGGGTCGCGCATAAGCGGAGCTACTGCATCGCGGCTTGCGCGACCTTGTCGTGGATCTGGCGCTTGAATTCAACCAGGTCTTGCGCATTGATGTCGGAGATAGCGGAAAACTGCATGCCATTCTGGCTCCAGGGTAGCAGCTGGAAGCCCTGACGCGAGCTGACGTGTGGCGCGGTGTCGTGGCGCCGGGGCACGCCCGGCGCGCGGTCGGTGAAAGTGATTGCCGTACCCTTGACCAGCCTGTGTCGCGCCGCCGTGAGCAGTATGTTGCCATCGGTGCTGCGGCGATACGCCGCCTCGCCGCCATGGCATTTCCGGTCTGTTCTGGACCTCAGATGCCGCGTCCTCAATCACGGATTTTTCAAAAGCCACCACCTCAGCGCCGGGAGATCGTGCGCTGGGTAGTCAATCAGGGGCGCGCAACGATCAAGACGGCATGCATGGCGTTTGGCTTCAGCCAGACGTGCCTTCGATATGCCCGCGGCAACGGCATGAGGGACGTCGCCGCCTTCGTCATCAACTCGTAATGCCGGTGACATTCTGCCGTCAGAGCCGCCTTCTTAGACTGTCTTCACTGTCTGCACATCGGGTTCAGACGCCAACCACACTGGAACTCAAGATCATGATCACTCTGCCTCGCCTCGCTCTCGCCGCTTCCTTCCTCCTCGCCCTGAATGCGCCCGTTTACGCCATCGGCCTAACCGGCACCGTCGCCGACTATGGCAATCCCGCCCCCGAAAAGGCCGCCGGCCGCGTGATCACGCTCGGCGCCGACAGCAAGTACATCAACGTCGAAAACGGCGAAACTGTCACCATCCGCGTCAACGGCAAGGCCATCACTTGGGCCTTCTACACCTTCCCTAGCATCACAAGTTTCGATCTTCACACGATCGCCCCGCAAGACGTCGCGGCAGGCGCCATCCGCGTCTACGTCGCCGACAACCCGCTCTACCGGGGGGGATGATCATGAAAGCGTTGCTCGGCGCCGCTGTCCTGTTCGCCGCCGCCAATACCCGGGCGGCGGGCAGTATCGAACAGGGTCAGAAGCTCTCCGCCGCCATGTGCGCGGCCTGCGTACGCCTCATCCCGGGCGAGCACGACACTTCGCTCGACCACGGCGCCCCGTTCAAGGAATTCTTCGGCCCGACCTTTTATACCTTCGACCACAGGGGAGTACACTTTATCTTTTGCGGCAGCGGCCATGAAGAAATGAACGGCAAGTTCATCGTCAAGGCCTGAACGGAGCCCCCATGCGTTTGCTGATTGTCGAAGACGAGCCCAAGACCGGCGCCTACCTGCGCAAGGGCCTGAACGAATCGGGATTTGTCGCCGATCTGGCGGCCACCGGTCTCGACGGACTCGACATGGCGCTCGAACTCGACTACGAACTGGTCGTGCTCGACGTCATGCTCCCCGGCATGGACGGCTGGACCTTGCTACGCCAGCTGCGCGCCAGCAAGGACACGCCGGTGTTGCTGCTCACCGCCCGCGACGAGGTCAGCGACCGCGTCAAGGGCCTCGAGCTCGGGGCCGACGACTATCTGGTCAAGCCTTTCGATTTTTCCGAGCTGGTCGCACGCATCAAGACCATCATGCGGCGCGGCAAAGCACGCAATGTCGACACCGTGCAGCTGGCCGATCTCGAAATCGACGTCTTTAAGCGCAAGGTGACCCGCGCCGGCCGGCGCATCGAGCTAACCGCCAAGGAATTCGCCCTGCTCCATCTGCTCGCCAAGCGCCCCGGCGAGGTGCACTCGCGCGCGATGATTGCCTCCCAGCTGTGGGACATGAACTTCGATTCGGACACCAATGTCGTCGACGTCGCCATCCGCCGCCTGCGCGCCAAGATCGACGATCCATTTGAGAAAAAGCTCGTGCACACTATGCGCGGCATGGGCTACCTGATGGAAGAACGAGATTGAACCGGCTCGCTTCCTCCACTTCGATCACCCTGCGCCTGACCCTGCTGTTCGCGGTGGTGGCGGCGCTGACGTTTGCATCGGTCGGCGCCTACCTCTACGGCGCGCTGGCCGGGAGCATGGCCCACAACGACGACCTCGAAATCCTTACCCGGGTGCGTCTGATGCGCCAGTTCCTGTCGACTGCGCCGTCGGCCGAGGCGCTGCACACGGCGCCCCATCCGCTGATCGACGCCGTCTTCTTGAACGAAGGCTGCGTACTACGTGTCGCCGGGCTCGATGGCCGGCTGCTGCTGCAAACCTCGGTCCCCTCGCATCCGCTGCCGGCAATGGCGCCGATATCGGTCGCCATCGCGCCGAAGGTAACCGATCTCGTGGACTGGGGCGTAGGCCGCTCGGTGCAGGTTGAGGCCAGACTTGGCGACGGCACGCCGGTAATTGCGACCATCGCCCGCGAGCGTTCGGACCGCGCCGCCATGCTGCAGCGTTACACGCGCAACCTCACCGCCGCCATCGCCGCCGGCGCCCTGCTGGTCGCCTTCCTTGGCTACCTCGCCGTGCGCCACGCCATCGGTTCGCTGCGGGCGGTCATCGGCAAGGCCAACGACATCAGCACCCACTGCCTGCAAACCCGGTTGGCCATCGACAGCATGCCCAGCGAAGTGCGCGAACTGAGCGCCGCCTTCAACGGCATGCTCGACCGCCTGGAAGACGGCGTGCAGCGCCTTTCCGGCTTTGCCGCCGACCTGGCGCACGACCTACGCACGCCGATCAACACCCTGATGGTGCAGACCCAGGTGGCCCTGTCGCGCCCGCGCCAGCCCGAGGATTACCGGGCGCTGCTCGCGTCGTCCATCGAAGAATACCAGCGCTTGGCGCGCATGATAGAGAACACGCTGTTTCTCGCCCGCGCCGACAACGCGCAGCTGGCCGTGCACCGCGAGATGCTGGACGCCGAAGCGGAGCTGCAGCGCATTCGCGACTACTTCGAGGGCGTGGCCGAGGAAGCCGGCATCATTCTCGATGTCAGCGCCAAGAATGTGCGCGTACACGCCGATCCTATCCTGTTTCGCCGCGCCGTCAACAACCTGGTATCGAATGCCATCCGCTACACGCCGCGCGGCGGCGTCGTGCACCTGAGTGCGGGCCAGCCGGGCGGCGGCGTCGAAGTCGTCGTCGAGAACACCGGGCCGGGCATCGCCGTCGAACACATGCCATACATCTTCGACCGCTACTACCGCGGCGACCCGGCGCGCTCGGCCGCTGGCCATTCGGTGGGTCTGGGTCTGTCGATCGTCCAGGCCATCATGAGGCTGCACAGCGGCGAAATCGACGCCGACAGCACGCCGGGCGTACGCACGCGCTTCTGCATGCGTTTCGGTACTGCCTGAAAAATACATCCCATACTTAGCGGTGACATAGCCAAAAATAATGGCTCCGAGAGATGAGAACTGCCTCTTGCGCCTCGGCTCGCGCGAGGTATTAGGCGTCCTCGCGGCAGCACCTACCGGCCATAAGTGTTGAACGCAGGTTGTAGGTAGCTGATGAGCTGCTTTTCCAATGGGCCACGCTCATTGCGTTCGTGCCACCGTATCCAGATACCGGAGTCCGTATGACCGAATGCACGATACCTCTGCTGAAGTTCGATGAGGAGCAGCACCTTGCCGGGGTGACGTAACGAAGTGGATAGACGCTGCCCTCCCGATCGTGGGGACAACAACAAAATCTCGTTGGGATCGGCGAGGTAGCTTTGGAGTCGCTCGTGAAGTGTCTTGGCCTTCCCAACATACAACACTCCAGTGTTGCGTTCGAGCGGCCCATCGTAGTTTGTGAATACTCCTGAAGATCAGCGCCGCGCGCCGCGAACCAAGCAAACAACTCCTTGTATCCGAGTTGAGCTACCTCGAAAACAACGGGAGTTCCAAACTTGTTCTTCGTATCTATGTCCGCCCCTTTTGCATGAAGCCACGCGACTGCCTCCATGTCATTCTCCAAAGCGAGGAAATGAAGCACCGTCTCGCCGAGTGAGTCGGCTAGATGGACTAGCGCTGGGGTCTCTGCGAGAAGCTTTTCCGCAACTTCGAACTCGCCGGCGTAGAGCACATCTCGGAACTGGTACCAAATTTGGGGCGTCTCGCTCATAAAGCGCCTAACGTAGAGCTAAGCGGCTGCCGCCAGCAAACTAAATCCGTTTCGAACGACCTGTTAGCGTTCATGCCGCAACGCGCGCACTCTTGAACCATGCGCTCGCGTTCCCGGTGAACAAGGGAACCAGGGCGGACACTTGCACGAGCATAGGGATTACATCAAGCGGGTCACTTGGGCGCGGAGGAGCAACGAGAATGCCGAAGACCAATAGCAGTGGGTAAACCCACCGGGCCGAGTTGCGGCCGCTTGAGATCCCGACGATGAAGTATCCATGAATTGCCACCCCGATAACCGAGAGCCAAAGGAGCTTCGCTAGGCTCACTCCATATGAATCAAATAGCGCGAAGCGAACGATGATGCCGAACGCGAGGACGGCCCAGAGAACGTGGACCGAAAATCGCACGCGCTTTGGGGCGTCGAATGGAGGAAGGAGCTTCATAGTTTGAGCTCAAACGTTGCGATTAACCGGCGCGCTTTAGCGCGTCCGGGTTGAATGGTTTGTTAGGGCCTCCAATTGGCAGGAGGAAGCAACTTGCACAAAGGACGAGCAGTACTAGGACGCAGATAACTGATGCCGCATGCAATGCCACGGAGCCAAGACAGTAAGCAGCCAATAGCGCCGCTACCAACGCGGCGCACAGAGCCATTCGAATCCGAACTAGGCGTTTCAGCGGGAGGACGGCCGCCGTAGCGAGGCAAACAGCGAGGAAAAAGACCGGGGAATAGATTTCAAAGAACAATGGCCAAGCTATGACACCGAGAATGCCGAGATTTGAAGCCCAAAAGAATGGCGCAGCCCCCGCCAAAGCGGCAGCAAGTAAGAACAGCATTCTCAGGGCAAAGACTTTCAAGATCATTCCCTAACGTGAAATAGGCACCCAAATGGGTGTGCTTGTTTCCGACAAAAGCCTGCTATCCGATCATGGCGCAGCGCCCATTCCTCACTATTATCAAATACTTACATCCACTTTAGCACGCCCTAATAGCTCCCTGCAACCGGATAGCGCCCGCTGGTTGGGACCTTCGTAAGCGGGCCAGGTACCGAACCTCTCACGCTGGAGTAGTTCATTTGAGGGCGGACGTAAGGCACCCGGTGTTTTCATTTGCCACGCGCGGCGGCTTCGCTGTCGGGTTTGGCTGGAAACGCTGCTGCTTTCATTGCCCGCCAGCGCCCGCCGCCCGCTAGCTGGCCGCCGATACCGCAGCGCGTCCGCTTCACTGCGGCGAGCTGATCAGCCTCGCGCAGCTAGTGGCCTCTCCGGTACCTGGCCGCAGGTCAGGTGCGCCGCCAACGTCCCCAACGCGAACGAACTGATCACTGGCGCCGGGGCTTGCTGTCAGGGACAGAAGCCCGAATGGGCGAGACCGCAGGCCAGAGCCGTCCCGGTTTTCGCGGCCGCGTGCTCGCGAAAATGCCCCTGCCCTTGCCCTTGCTTCTTACGCTGGTGTTTTTTTCAGAGGGTTGTCTCGGATGCCCGGGCGAGCCGTACCAACTGCCACTTCCCACGCCGCTGCATTGTCGGCGGCGCGCGAGCCGATTTACCAAAGACGCCAGGCGGCAAGTCGAACGTCGCCGCCGGTAGCAAGCTGCCTTGGGCGAACCAGCGCGTTCCGTCAAGCGCATGAGAATCATCGCAGCGCCACCAGCCGCTTGCAGGGCACGTCCGGCCTGTGCTCAGATAACAGGCCCGGAAAATAACAGTAGCGCGGCACGGCTACTGACCGGTGCTCGCGCTTCCGCGCGAGGTTTTCCCGGTACTATAGCGCCATCCAGTCATGCTGGCCACGCGCAACCTCCTCGGCTCCGTCGAGAAATTCAGGGCGCGCCAAAAGAGCTTCGCGAGCCCAAGGCTGGAGGTTGTAAGGGAAACCACGGATCGCGTGCCCAAGATTCGATGCGCGATACAGAATGCCCTTCCTTTGAAGGCCGCCGACGACTCCGTCCTCAATGGGAAACGTGACCGATGCGCGTTCGTCTCGAATGTAGGGTATCAATCGTCCCTTCTCGTCAGGCGTCAGGCTTGCTAGCCACTTCGTACGTTGCTTATCGAGCGACCGAGCAGCCTGCCACCCTCTAAGGCTATCCGTAAGATATTTGACGGCATGGGCCAACAAGTACGCACACGAAAGCGTGAAGGTGCCGCCGACCCACGGTCGATACTCGCTCACCAGCTCGGTCATTCCGGCCGGGCCAAGAATTGACACCGGTGCGAAAATTAGAAAGCCACTGCCAAACGCCAATGCGAGAAGCGGCTTTACTGCTATTTCACCGAACGCCTTTATGCCTTCCTGGATTTCATTCACTACACCCACATGAACTCCCTTCAATTATCGACGATAGAGGGGCCAAATGTGCGCGCACTACGAGTCGAGCTTGCCCAAATATACAGCGCTGGTGACTTAGCTCTACGCGGTTGGCCGTTACACCGACCGTGCTCATGGTTTCCTCAATATGGTTTATACCGTTTCCCCAAGGAACGTCAACGTAGGTGCAATCCATAACCGGCGGCCGGGCCCTCTCAATGCCTCAGCCCCGTCGTGCGGGGCGTGATGTACTGCTAGGCTTTTCCTCGATGTTGAATTATGTCATCACGTCGCGGCGTTGGCCGCTGTCAGCGGGCCAACAATGGAGCTATTTGCCAGGGCGTCTGCGGAGCACCATGTAGTCCCGCGCGCTACTTCGTTCGTTATGGATACGGCAGTTGCGCCGGTGTCAATGAGGAATCGAACATGTACGCCATTGACCGCCCCGTTGGTCTCAAAATGACCAATTTCCCCTCGCTTGATACGCAGTGGTACAGCGCCACGACAGCACCATCATCGATACCATCAAACTTTGCTGCTTCATGTTGCCCGCAATTGCCGGTTCTTGCCGAACCGGGCATTAAAAAAGCCCCTGAAATCAGGGGCTTGGGTCACTTCAAATGCCTGAGATTGCCAGGCATTGCCGAGCTGCGAATCACTCCCACTCAATCGTCGCCGGCGGCTTCCCCGAGATGTCATACACCACACGGTTAATCCCGCGCACCTCGTTGATGATGCGGTTCGACACCTTCCCCAGCAGCGAATGCGGCAGGTGCGCCCAGTGCGCCGTCATGAAGTCCAGCGTCTGCACCGCGCGCAGCGCGACCACGTACTCATAGGTGCGGCCGTCGCCCATCACGCCCACCGACTTTACCGGCAGGAACACCGCGAACGCCTGGCTGGTCGCCTCGTACCAGTTCACCGGCGCCTTGCCGGGGTCGATGCCCGGCACCAGCGGCGCTTCGAACGGGGTCTTGCGCAGCTCTTCGATGAAGATCGCGTCGGCTTCGCGCAGCAGGTCGGCGAATTCCTTCTTGACTTCGCCCAGGATGCGCACGCCCAGGCCTGGACCCGGGAACGGATGGCGATACACCATGTCGTGCGGCAGGCCCAGCGCTACGCCCAGCTTGCGCACTTCATCCTTGAACAGTTCGCGCAGCGGTTCAAGCAGCTTGAGGTTCAACGTTTCCGGCAGACCGCCCACGTTGTGGTGGCTCTTGATGGTCTGCCCTTTCTTGCCCTTGCCGGCCGATTCGATCACGTCCGGGTAGATCGTGCCCTGCGCCAGCCACCTGGCGTTGGTCAGTTTCTTGGATTGTTCCTGGAATACCTCGACGAATTCGCGGCCGATGATCTTGCGCTTCTGCTCGGGATCGGTCACGCCGGCCAGATGGCCCATGAATTGCGCGGACGCGTCGATGTGCAGCACCTTCACGCCCAGGTTCTTGGCGAACATGTCCATGACCATCTTGCCTTCGTCCTTGCGCAGCAGGCCGTGGTCGACGAACACGCAGGTCAGCTGGTCGCCGATCGCGCGGTGGATCAGGGCCGCCGCCACGCTCGAATCGACGCCGCCGGACAGGCCGAGGATCACCTCGTCGCCGCCGACCTGCTCGCGGATCTTGGCAACGGCTTCGCCGATGTAGTCGGGCATGTTCCAGTCCGACTTGCAGCCGCAGATCTCGTGCACGAAGCGGCCGATGATGGCTTCGCCCTGCGTCGTATGCGTCACTTCCGGGTGGAACTGCAGTGCGTAGAAACGGCGCTCCTCGTCGGCCATGGCGGCGATCGGGCAGCTTTCGGTGCTGCCCATCAGCTTGAAGCCCGGCGGCATGTCGAGGACCTTGTCGCCGTGGCTCATCCAGACCTTGAGCATGCCGTGGCCTTCGCCGGTGACGAAGTCGTTGATGCCGTTCAGGAGCTTGGTATGGCCACGCGCGCGCACTTCGGCGTAACCGAATTCGCGCACCAGGCCATTTTCGACCTTGCCGCCCAGCTGAGCGGCCATCGTTTGCATGCCGTAGCAGATGCCCAGCACGGGCACGCCGATTTCAAACACGGCTTGCGGGGCGCGCGGCGAATCGCCTTCCAGCGTCGAGTTGTGGCTGCCGGACAGGATGATGCCGGCGGCGCCGTAATTGCGGACGAATTCGTCGCTGACGTCGTAGGGATACACTTCGGAGAAAACGCCGGCGTCGCGCACGCGGCGCGCGATCAGCTGGGTAACCTGGGATCCGAAGTCGAGAATGAGAATTTTCGAGTGCATGTAATGCGAGAAAAGTGGCTAAATCGGTGACACGTAGGGTGTATGCGAGCGATTGCGGTGCGATTGCGTCCGCGTGCGCACTGGTGCGCACCCTACGAAAAAAACGCGGCCGGAATGGGGCCGCGTTTGTTCAATTTATTCCGAACGGTAGTTCGGCGCTTCCTTGGTAATCTGCACGTCGTGTACGTGCGATTCGCGCATGCCGGCCGACGTGATTTCGACGAACTCGGCTTTCTCGCGCAGTTCTTCGATGGTCTTGCAACCGCAGTAGCCCAGCGACTGGCGCACGCCACCGACCAGTTGGTAGACGATCGCCAGCACGCTGCCCTTGTAGGCGACGCGGCCTTCGATGCCTTCCGGGACGAACTTCTCGGCCTTGGCCTGCGCGTCCTGGAAGTAGCGGTCGGCCGAGCCTTCGGCCATCGCGCCCAGGCTGCCCATGCCGCGGTACGATTTGTAGCTGCGGCCCTGGTACAGCACCACTTCGCCCGGCGCCTCTTCGGTACCGGCAAACATGCTGCCCATCATGACGGTATGCGCGCCCGCTGCCAGTGCCTTGGAGATGTCGCCCGAGTAGCGGATGCCGCCGTCGGCGATGCATGGCACGCCGGTGCCTTCCAGCGCCTGCGCCACATTCGAGATTGCGGTGATCTGCGGCACGCCCACGCCGGCCACGATCCGGGTGGTGCAGATCGAGCCCGGTCCGATGCCGACCTTGACCGCGTCCGCGCCATGCTCGACCAGCGCCTTGGCCGCGGCAGCGGTGGCGATATTGCCGCCGATAACGTCTACGTGCGGGTATTGTTCCTTGATCCACTTGACGCGGTTCAGGATGCCCTGCGAATGGCCGTGCGCGGTGTCCACCACCAGCACGTCCACGCCGGCCTGCACCAGCAGGTGGATGCGCTCTTCGTCGCGCTCGCCGACGCCCACCGCCGCGCCTACCAGCAGTTTGCCTTGCGAATCTTTCGATGCCAGCGGGTGCTCGTGCGACTTCAGGATGTCCTTGACCGTGATCAGGCCGCGCAGTTCGAAGTCGTCGTTGACGACCAGCACGCGCTCAAGGCGGTGCTTGTTCATCAGGCGCTTCGCCTCAGCCGTGTCCGCGTCTTCCTTCACGTACACCAGCTCTTCGCGCGGGGTCATCTTGGCACGTGCTTCCGCGTCCAGGTCCTCTTCAAAACGCAGGTCGCGGTTGGTGATGATGCCCACCACTTGCTTTCCCTCCACCACCGGGAAGCCGCTGATTCCGTGCTGGGCAGCCAAGGCCAGCACTTCGCGGATTTTCATGGTCGGCGGAATCGTGATCGGGTCGCGCAGCACGCCGGCCTCGAAACGCTTGACGCGTGCCACTTCGCGCGCCTGGTCCTTCGGGCTCAGGTTCTTGTGCACGATACCGATACCGCCTTCCTGCGCCATTGCGATTGCCAGGCGTGCTTCGGTGACGGTGTCCATCGCCGCCGACAGCAGCGGAATATTGAGCGAGATATTTCGGGTCAGCTTGGTGCGGAGGGAGGTTTCGGCCGGAAGAACGTTGGAGTAGGCCGGGACGAGCAGCACGTCATCGAACGTGAGTGCTTTTTGGAGTAGACGCATAGCATTTTCCTATAGGCGCAAAAGCGAATTATACAGAAAGACGCTGCGCACGTCTCGACGCTGCCCGAAAAATTGCAGCCGAGCTTGCCTGAGATTGACAGCCTCGGCAATTCGTGGCGAAATCGGACGAGTTATCCGAGGAACCATCACATGAACCAGCTCGTCCGTTCGATTCCGCTGCGCCGGTTCGCCTGCGCCGCCCTGTTGCTGTATGCCGGCCTCGCGCAAGCGCAATACGTGTGGATTGATGCCAAGGGCGTCCGCCAGTATTCGGACCGTCCGCCGCCGCCAGGCACCCCGCGTGCGCAGATCCTGAAGGCGCCGAAGGGGCTGGCGCAGGAGCCCGACGCGCCGCCAGCTGCCCAGGCCCAGATTGACAAAAAGAAGGGGCCGCCCACGCTCGCGGAACGTGAGCAGGATTTCCGCAAACGCCAGCAGGCCCGTGCCGAAGAGGATACCAAGGCTGCCGAGGAAACCCAGCGCAAGCAGGCGCAGGCGGAAAACTGCGAGGCGGCGCGCCGGTACAAGGCTGCCCTCGAGTCCGGGGAACGGATGAGCACGACGACCGCCAGCGGCGAGCGCGGCTTCCTCACCGACGCGGAGCGCACACTGCGTCTGGCCAAGACCATCCGCGTGCTCGCGGATTGCCGCTAAGCCTGGCGCGCGGCGTCCTTTTTGGCGGCGCGCTTGCGGCGCGAATCCTTGGGATCGGCCACCAGCGGCCGGTAGATCTCGATGCGGTCGCGCTCGCGCAGCACCGTCTCGAGCGTTTTCTTCTTGGCGTAGATGCCAACCGGCTGGGTGACCAGGTTAATTTCAGGGAACTGGGCCAGCACACCGCTCTGCTCGATCGCCTGGCCGATGGTGGTGCCCTGCTCCACCCGCATCGGGCGGATGAATTCGCGCTGCGCGGTGGCGTAGCAGACGTAAACCTGAAGAGGCTCAGCCATATAAAGTCTCCGCACGCTTGCAGAACGAATCGACCATGTTATTGGCAATCATGCCGAACACCGGTCCGATCAGCTGTTCAAGGATGATGCTCGAAAATTCATAGTGCAGGTCGAACTCGATCTTGCACGCATCGGCGCGCAATGACTTGAAATTCCAGGTCCCTTCCAGCACCTTGAACGGCCCGTCGACCAGATGCATTTTCATCAGCTGCGGGCGCTGGTTGTGGTTCGAAGTCGTGAAGCTTTGCTTGACGCCGTGAAAATTGATCGAGAGGCAGGCCACCAGTTTGTCCTCGGACTGCTCGATCACCTTGACCCCGCCGCACCAGGGAAGAAACTTGGGATAGTCTTCGACTTTCGCCACCAGGTCGAACATCTGTTCGGCGCTGTAGCCGAGAAAAACTGATTTGTGTACTACTGCCATCGGTCAACCGTTTGTTATGATGTTGGGTGTGTTGCTTTTTTCGCTTCCAGAGGTTTGTCGAACAACCTGTTGGGAGCGGGAACAACAGTAGTTTAACCGACCCGCGGAATTTAGCGATTTCATGAGCATTGTTGATAATAAAAAAGCCTTTTTCGACTACTTCATCGAGGACCGATACGAAGCCGGCCTCGTGCTTGAAGGGTGGGAAGTGAAGGCGATCCGCGAGGGACGCGTACAGATCAAGGAAGCGTACGTTGTGGTTCGCAATGGCGAACTGTTCCTGTTCGGCGCGCACGTCAGCGCCTTGACCACCACCTCCTCCTTCAGCCACCCGGAAGCGCTGCGCACCCGCAAACTGCTGCTGCACAAGGCCGAGATCGACAAACTGGTCGGCAAGGTCGAGCGTTCGGGATACACCTTGGTGCCGCTGAACCTGCACTTCAAGGCCGGGCGCGTCAAATGTGAGGTCGGGCTGGCCAAGGGCAAGAAGCAGCACGACAAGCGCGACACCGAAAAAGACCGCGATGCCAAGCGCGAGGTGGAAAAGGCGATGAAGCAGCATCGGCGCTGAGGGCGAGGCGCGAAAAGCCCGTCCACGCATGCCGACTTGCGGCTGCCGCATCGATTACGCTACGTTCGCGAACCGCGTGCGCACAGGTGCGCACCCTACGCCTCCTGCTATTGTTAGGTTGATGCACGCTCTGTTTGAACGCGTCGGCGGGAGGACCCGCCCACCCTTAACCAACCACCGCCGAGGCAGCTTCCGAACGCGACCGCACGCTCATCCTCCAGCTCAGAAGGCTTAGCACCAGCCCCACAGCAAGCCCGCACGCCAGCTTGAATGCGCTGCCAAACAGCAGCGGCGCCACCAATCCCGACATCAGCGCGAACGCCATCATCTGCACGAACGACAGCATCGACGAGCCCAGTCCGCGGTTGTCCGGGAACAGCGCCAGTGCCATCACCTGCACCGCCGGCATCGCGACCGACAGCCCAAAGGTGTAGACGAACAGTGGCAGCACCGCCCACGGAAGCGCGGGCGCGAACAGGGCCGTGTAGCCGACGTTCAGCGCCGCCGCCGCCCCCATGATCGCGTAACCGGTCCACTTGCTGCGCGCCGGCGTCCACTTCGCCGCATGGCGCCCACCCCAGGCCGCGCCGATCACCGAGCCCGAGATGAGCGGGATGAACAGCCAGCCGAACGCGGTCTCCGGCTGGTGCAAAATTTCCATCACGAAGTTGGCGGCCGAGCCGATGTACAGCGACAGGCCGCCGAACGCCAGGCCCACCGACAGCGCCAGCAGCAGGAACTGCGGGTGCCCCAGCACCTTGAGGTAGTTGCGTCCGATGGCGACCGGATGGAAGGCATGGCGCTTTTCAGGCGGCAGGCTCTCGGGCAGCAGGTGCCACGCGAGCGCGATCATGGCGGCGCCAAACAGCGCCAGGAACAGGAAGACCGAACGCCAGCCGAAGCTCACATACAGCCAGCCGCCGAGCACCGGGGCGACCGCCGGCGCCAGCCCGAACACCATCATGATGTGGGACATCATCTTCTGCGCCTGCGCCCCGGCAAAGCGATCCTGCACGATAGCCTGGCCGATCACCATGCCGGCGCCCGCCGACATGCCCTGCAGCGCGCGCAGCGCCAGCAGGGCGCCAAAGCTTGGCGCGCAGGCGGCGCCAAGCGAGGTCAGGGTGTAGACCGACATCGCGGCCAGGATGACGGGCCGGCGCCCGAACGAATCGGACAGCGTGCCGTAGAACAGCATCATGAACGCGAACGCGAACAGGAACACGCTCAGCGTCTGCTGCACCGCGACCGGGCCGACCGCAAACGCGCGGCCGATCGCGGGCATCGAGGGCAGGTAGGCATCGATCGCGAGCGCGCCCACCATACCGAGACAGGCCAGGACAACAGTCAGCAATCGGTGCATCAGTACTACTCCAGAAAATAAATGTCGGCGCCGTAATCCGTGCGCCAGGGAACGGGATTGTACCGGCTTTCCAGAACGGATGAGTACGCCTGTTTAGGCAGCCTCAACACGAGCCGCGAGGGCGCGCGCAAGATGAGTCGCACCGACCTGCACATCAACCTTTAGGGGACTTGCAAATGAACACCTTGAACAAGCGCCTGGCCACCGCGCTGGGCACGCTCCTCATCGCGGCGCTCGCCACCGGATGCGTCACCCCGCCACGTGAGGGCATCTATCGCCAGCGCAATCTCGTGACCGACACCCCGACCATTCCCGCCGAACACATCGACCCCAACCTGGTCAACTCCTGGGGTGTCGCCTTCAATCCGTTCGGCCCCGCGTGGGTGGCAGACAATGGCACGGGCGTGGCCACCCTGTACAACGGCAACGGGGTGCCGCAGCCGCTGGTGGTGACGATCCCTGGCCCCTCGCCGGATGTGCCGGGCACGCCGACCGGTGTCGTGTTCTATGGCGGACCCGGCTTTATCGTCACCCAAAACATATTTTCAGGCCCAGCCCGCTTCATCTTTGCCGCCGAGGACGGCGGCATTTCTGCCTGGGCACCGAATGTCAACACTACCAGCGCGATCCGCGTGTTCAGCAGCACCGACGGCGCCGTCTACAAGGGCATTGCGCTCAGCGCAAATGGCACCGAGCCGCTGCTGTACGCTGCCGACTTCCATAACAACCGGATCGATGTGTTCGACACCAACTTCCACCTGGTCACCCTGCCCCCTAAGCGCTTTCACGACCCGCGCCTGCCGAAAGGCTTCGCCCCGTTCGGAATCCAGGCGATTAATGGCGACATCTACGTGAGCTACGCCAAGCAGGACGAAGCCCGCCATGACGATGTGCCCGGCCTGGGCAACGGTTTCGTCAACGTGTTCGATCCGGAAGGACGCCTGCTGCGCCGGCTGATCTCGCGCGGCGAGCTCAATTCGCCGTGGGGAATGGCGCTCGCTCCAGCCAGCTTCGGAGAATTCGGCAGCCGTTTGCTGGTCGGCAATTTCGGCAATGGCAGGATCCATGCCTACGAGCTCGAAAGCGGCAAGTTTGTAGGAACGCTGCGCGGTGTGGACCGCAGGCCGATTTTTATCGACGGGCTGTGGGCTCTGCAGTTCGGCAACGGCGTGGAGAGCCAGCCGACCAATACCCTGTTCTTCGCCTCAGGCCCCGATGGTGAAATGCACGGGCTGTATGGGCGGCTGGACCCGGTGGGCCGTGACGACGGCAACGTCGTCATCACCAAGTAGTGACTGCCGCGCGTCAGTGGAGCTTCATCCCGAAGCGCTCGGTGCGCGGCATCCAGTTGCCCTGGTAGTCGGCCGATACGAGCACGCGTACGGCGCGGCCGATCAGGAGATTGCGCGGCACCAGGCCAATAAAACGCGAGTCGGCGCTGTTGTCGCGGTTATCGCCCAGCATGAGGAACTGGTCGGCAGGGATGGTGACGGGACCGAAATTGCGCGCTGCGTCGATCTGCGGGACCACCTGGATGTCGTGCACGCGTCCGCCCAGCGTCTCGGACAGGCGCAGCGCCGGCGCCAGCTGCCCGGCGATCGGCTCGAGAGTATGGCCCAGCAGCGCGTAACTGGCGCCGCGTCCGTTGATGAACAGGCGCTCGTTGCGCATCTCGACCACATCGCCCGGCAAAGCGACCACGCGTTTGATCAGGCGCGTGCCGTCGCGCGGCGAGGCAAAGGTGACCACGTCGCCGCGCTGCGGGTCGCCCAGGCGCGCCAGCACCACGTCAGTCAGCGGCAGCTTGAGGTCGAACGCAAGCCGGTTGACGAACACCACGTCTCCCTCCAGCAGGTTCGGGTGCATCGATCCGGACGGGATCGGATTCCAGTCCGCCACGGCGGTCCGGAAGATGCCGAACAACAGGAGGAACGCGACAAAGCCTTTGTTCGCACGCAGCCAGCTTTTCATGACGGATTCCCTGATGAGTTGTAATAACAGCGTTATACCCGCCGAATCTTTAACGATGCTTAAACCGCATGCCTGCCCAACAATACGCCGACCGCGGACGCCAGTAACATGAGAAAGGCAAAACCCGCACATTTGAAAATTGCGCGCAACTTCTCGCCGCGCTGGCGGCTACGTACCAGGTAGTACGGCACCGCGAACGGCATCAATCCCACTATGCAGACATTGAGCCAGCGCGAGCGTATGTAGTGACGCGCATCGCTGTCGTAGCGATACCAGGCGAAACCGAGGAAGTTAAGGGCCAGCTCCAGTGACAAGTTCCAGCCAAGCGACTGCGGCAGGCCGCTTGCGCGATAAGCCGCGTCCAGCCCGCTGAAAAAGCCGATCATCACCAGCATGATGATCAGGACGCGTTTGGAGGTCATGGGAATTCCCGTTTGGCGCTTCCTCGTAGGTTACTGGTTTGCGCCCTTACTTTTGCGCCTTCACGATTTGCAGCGCGCTGGCAATCAGGCCGCTCATGTCGCCCAGATCGGCCGGCACGATGATCGAGTTGTTGGTCTTGGCGAGGCCACCGAAAGCATCGACGTAACGCTCGGCAACGCGCAGGTTCACCGCGTCCATGCCGCCCGGCGCATGGACCGCCTCGCCCACCTGACGCAAAGCGCTGGCACTGGCCTCGGCCAATGCCACGATCGCCGCGGCTTCGCCCTGCGCGCGGTTGATCGCGGCCTGCTTTTCGCCTTCCGAACGGGCGACGGCCGCCGCGCGGTCACCCTCTGCGATGTTGATCTGCTCCTGGCGGCGGCCCTCGGACGCGGCAATGCGTGCGCGCTTTTCCCGTTCGGCGGTGATCTGGGCCTGCATCGCATGCAGGATTTCGGCCGGCGGCGTCAGATCCTTGATCTCGTAGCGCAGTACCTTGACGCCCCAGTTGGCAGCCGATTCGTCGATCGCGTTGACGATCGTGGTGTTGATGTGCTCGCGCTCCTCGAATGTCTTGTCGAGCTCCATTTTGCCGATCACGGAACGCAGCGTGGTCTGCGCCAATTGGGTGATGGCCTGGATGTAGTTGGACGAGCCATACGATGCGCGCATCGCGTCGGTGACCTGGAAATACAGGATGCCGTCAACCTGCAGTTGGGTGTTGTCCTTGGTGATGCAGACCTGGGGCGGCACGTCGAGTGGAATCTCCTTCAGGACGTGCTTGTAGGCGATGCGGTCAACAAATGGAATCACAATGTTCAGGCCAGGCGCCAGCGTCGCGTGGTATTTGCCAAGCCGCTCGACCACCCAGGCATGCTGCTGCGGTACCACGTTGACCGTCTTGATTACGAAGACCAGCGCGAGAATAAAGATAACCAGTGCGACCGAACCGAAAGTCATGTGCATCCTTTATTTGTCAGTGAGTTTTTGGTGAAGCTTACGAATCCGAGACGATCAGGCGGCTGCCCTGGATCTCGACGATCTTGAAGTCGCCCGGGTGCGGCGCTGCGCCTTGGCCTAATTCGACGTCCCACATGGCGCCACGGTATTTGACGCGCGCCTTGCCCTGCTCCCAGACCGGCACCGTGATGTGCTGGCCGATGTCGAGATTGACATTGCGGTCGCGCGCCGGATTGGTCCTGGGCCTGGCGATCCGGCTGCGGTGCAGCATTCCGGTGGCAAGCACGCCGACGGCGCCTGCCACGATCGCCTGCAGCGACATGCTGGCTCCCAGCAGCGCGGCGAGCGCCCCGAAAGCCAACCCGATGGCGATCATCAGCAAGTAAAACGTCCCGGTGAACAATTCCAGAATCAGCAGCAGGCCGGCCGCGGCGAGCCAACTTAACCAAATCGACATCTCGTCCTCCATACGTCGGTCAATTGCAAAAATCCCGCAGCCATTGGCGCCAGTGCGACGCGCCGGGCGACAAAAAGCCCCCGCATCCCTTTTAGGGCTGACGAGGGCTTATGGTTGCGCTGGTCACAGTTAGAATGCTTATTTACCAATCAATTCAATATTCATAGTCTAACTGGTTTTAGCGATTAGTCAACACGTGCGAATTCAAGCTTTATACGGCCTTTAAATCGACAATATCAAACAATGCTGGATTGCCAATACGACAATTAATCTGGCAATAACCTATTGGCGCGCAGCGAATTGCTGAGCTTTAATTATTTCCCTTTTGTTGGCCCTGAATCGGAAATAAAAAACCCTCGTCGAACGCATCGACGAGGGTTTTATATTGTGGGGCGTAACGGGAATCGCCAGGCACGTCGTCCCCGCGCAGGCGGGGACGACGATTTTGGGACTGCGTGCGCTGGCGCACCCAGCGATTACATCGCGGCCAGCTTCTGCCAGGTTTCGATCACCGAGTCAGGATTGAGGGACATCGACTCGATACCCTGCTCCATCAACCACGCGGCAAAGTCCGGATTGTCCGACGGCCCCTGGCCGCAGATGCCGATGTACTTGCCCTGGGCGCGGCAGGCCTTGATCGCCATCGACAGCAGCGCCTTGACCGCCGGGTCGCGCTCGTCGAAGTCCTTGGCCAGGAGCGCCATGCCGGAGTCGCGGTCCAGGCCCAGGGTCAGCTGGGTCAGGTCGTTGGAGCCGATCGAGAAGCCGTCGAAGTGCTGCAGGAACTGCTCCGCCAGGATGGCGTTGGACGGCACCTCGCACATCATGATCAGGCGCAGGCCGTTCTCGCCGCGCTTCAGGCCATTTTTGGCCAGCAGCTCGACCACCTGCTCGGCCTGGCCGAGGGTGCGCACGAACGGCACCATCAGCTCGACGTTGGTCAGGCCCATTTCGTTACGCACGCGCTTCATGGCGGCGCACTCCATCTCGAACGATTCCGCGAAGTCCGGGGCCAGGTAGCGCGCCGCGCCGCGGAAGCCCAGCATCGGGTTTTCCTCGTCCGGCTCGTAGCGCGAACCGCCGATCAGCTTCTTGTACTCGTTCGACTTGAAGTCCGACAGGCGCACGATCACCGGCTTGGGGAAGAAAGCGGCCGCGATGGTCGCGACGCCTTCGGCCAGCTTGTCGACGTAGAAGGCACGCGGCGAAGCGTGGCCGCGCGCGACCGACTCCACCGCTTTCTTCAGGTCCGGGTCGATGTTCGGATATTCGAGGATCGCCTTCGGGTGCACACCGATGTTGTTGTTGATGATGAACTCAAGGCGCGCCAGGCCGACGCCGCCGTTGGGCACCGCCTGGAAGTCGAACGCCAGCTGCGGGTTGCCGACGTTGAGCATGATCTTGGTCTTGAGCGGGGGCAGATCGCCGCGCGAGACTTCGGTCACTTCGGTCTCAAGCAGGCCGTCGTAGATCTTGCCCTCGTCGCCTTCGGCGCAGGACACGGTGACGAACGTGCCATCCTTGAGCGTCTCGGTCGCGTCGCCGCAGCCGACCACCGCCGGCACGCCCAGCTCGCGCGCGATGATCGCCGCGTGGCAGGTACGCCCGCCGCGGTTGGTGACGATCGCCGATGCGCGCTTCATCACCGGTTCCCAGTTCGGGTCGGTCATGTCCGCCACCAGCACGTCGCCCGGCTGCACCCGCTCCATCTCGGACGGGTCGTGGATCACGCGTACCGGACCGGCACCGATCTTCTGGCCGATCGCGCGGCCGGAAGTGAGCACCGTGCCGCTGCCCTTGAGCGAAAAGCGCTGCTGGGCGTCGGTCGCCTTCTGCTGCGACTTCACCGTCTCGGGACGCGCCTGCAGGATGTACAGCTTGCCGTCGCGGCCGTCCTTGCCCCACTCGATGTCCATCGGGCGGCCGTAGTGCTTCTCGATGATGACCGCATACCGGGCCAGCTCCACCACTTCCTCGTCCAGCAGCGAATAGCGGTTGCGCATCTCGATCGGCACGTCCACCGTCTTGACCGAGCGGCCGGCCTTGGCCTCGCTGGTGAACTCCATCTTGATCAGCTTGGAACCGAGGTTCCTGCGGATCACCGGGCGCTTGCCCTGCTCGAGCATCGGCTTGTGGACGTAGTACTCGTCCGGGTTGACCGCGCCCTGCACCACCGTTTCGCCCAGGCCGTAGCTGGAGGTGATGAACACCACGTCCTTGAAGCCGGACTCGGTATCGATCGTGAACATCACGCCCGACGCGCCCAGGTCCGAACGCACCATGCGCTGCACACCGGCCGACAGCGCCACTTCCGAGTGGGTGAAGCCCTTGTGCACACGGTACGAGATCGCGCGGTCGTTGTACAGCGACGCGAACACGTGCTTCATGGCCTCGAGCACGTTGTCGATGCCGACCACGTTAAGGAAGGTCTCCTGCTGGCCGGCGAACGAGGCATCGGGCAGGTCTTCGGCAGTGGCCGACGAACGCACCGCGAACGACACCTCGGTCGAGGAGCCGGCCACCAGGCGATCGTAGAAGGCATGGATCTCGGCCTCCAGGCGCGGCTGGAACGGCGTGTCGATGATCCAGCCACGGATCTCGGCGCCGGCCGCGGCCAGCGCGCGCACGTCGTCCACGTCCAGGCTGGAGAGGCGCGCGGCGATGCGCGCGGCCAGTGACGGACCGCCGTCGACGCTGTGGTCGAGGAAGTCGCGGAAGGCCAGTGCCGTGGTGGCAAAGCCGCCCGGCACGCGCACCCCGGCTTCCGCGAGCTGACTGATCATCTCGCCGAGCGAGGCGTTCTTGCCGCCGACCGTTTCAACATCGGTCATGCGCAAGTCCTCGAACGAGGCGACGTAGACGCCTGTGCCGCCGGCGGCGCCCGCGATGGGCTCCGTCAGCGCTGCATTGGACAAGTTAGTCATGGTAATAACACCTTTTTGATGATGGAAATCTTTGCATCAGGCTGGAGGGCTGTTTTCTTGTTATGCTTGGCGCCGCAGCAGAATCTGTAACCGTTCAGAGCATTTTACCGCTTGCCGCTGGGATTTACAGCGCACAATCTCACATCTCTTCAGCAAAGCATGAGCTACACGAAACCATGAGCATTGAAACCCGACCCTCTCCCCTCCCCGCCGCACGTACCGTTTTCTTTGTGTCCGACGGGACAGGTATAACGGCGGAATCGTTCGGTCACGCGGTGCTGAGCCAGTTCGAAATGCGTTTCCGCCAGATCCGCCTGCCGTTCATCGACAGCATCGACAAGGCGCGCGACGCGGCGCGGCGGATCAACGAAACCTATGCGATCGACAACCAGCGGCCGATCGTTTTTTCGACGCTGGTGAAAAACGACCTGTCGGCCGTGATTCGGGCCGCGAATGGCATGCACATGGACCTGTTCCAGACTTTCGTCGCGCCGCTGGAACTGGAACTGGGAATGAAGTCGACGCACACCGTGGGGCGGATCCACAACGTGGTCGACAGCGAGGAATACAAGAACCGCATCGAGGCGATCAACTTCTCGCTGGCGCACGACGACGGGCAATCGCACAAGAACCTGGCGGAAGCGGACGTGATCCTGGTGGGTGTGTCGCGTTCGGGCAAGACGCCGACCAGCCTGTACCTGGCGATGCAGTACGGCATCAAGGCAGCCAACTACCCGCTGATCCCGGACGACTTCGAGCGCAGCAAGCTGCCGTCGTCACTGCCGCCGTTCAAGCACAAGCTGTTCGGGCTGACGATTTCGCCGGAGCGGCTGTCCGAGATCCGCAACGAACGCCGCGCGGGCAGCAAGTACGCCTCGCTGGAGAACTGCCGCTACGAGGTCAACGAGGCGGAGATCCTGATGAAGCGCGAAGGCATCCGCTGGCTGTCGTCGACCACCAAATCCATCGAAGAAATCGCCACGACAATACTGCAGGAAATCAAACCCGATCGGCGTGAATATTGATCCCCTGAAAATGGGGTCAGAGTCGAATTTCCGAGCAATTTGCAATATTTCCCATTAATTCGACTCTGACCCCACTTCTTAAATAGGGTCAGAGTCGAATTAATCGGAAATTGTTAAATGTTCCGAATAATTCTACTCTGACCCTCATTTAGAAGAAATGGCGCCAGTCTTCGAGCCAGCCGGGGAAGTCTTCGGCGGCCATCGGGTTGGCGATGTGGTAGCCCTGCGCGTAGGTGCAGCCCAGGCCTTGCAGGAAGTCCCAGTCCTGGCGCGTTTCCACGCCAACCGCGACCGACATGCGGTCCAGGCTGTGCGCGAGGCCCAGGCAAGAACGCAGCACGGTGCTCAAGGGGCGCTTGCGCGATGCGCCGTCGACAAAACTGCGGTCGATCTTAAGTTCGGAGAACGGAATCCGGGCGAGCAGCTGCAAGTTCGATCGGCCGGTGCCGTAGTCGTCGATCGCCAGGCCAAAGCCCATCATCCGCAGCCGGACCAGGCGTTCGATGAAGTTGGGGTCGCTGTTTAATACCGATGATTCGGGCATTTCGAACGTCAGGTAGTCGGGCATGACCCGGTGCCGTCCGATGCAGGCCGTGATCTGGCGCACGAAATTGGGGTGCGTGATCGTTTCGGGCGCGACGTTGATCGAGATGGAGATCGGGATGCCCTGGTCGTGGAACCAGCGGCAGCGCTCGACCGACATTTCGATCATGCTCCAGTCGAGGAAGTCGATGCGGTTGTTCTCTTCCAGCGCGCCGATGAAGGCCGATGGGCCCAGCACGCCGTGCTCGGGGTGGCGCCAGCGTGCGAAGATCTCCAGTCCTTTTACCTGCCCGCTGGCCAGTTCAATCTTGGGCTGGAAGAAGGGTTCGAACTGGCGCTTTTGCAGGCCGGTGCCCACTTGGGAGAAGGTGAAGGTAGGCTCGATCGGCCGCGCGTGCGGGCGCGCGGCTGGAACGTAGTTGTCGAGCAGCGCCTTGAGTTTGGGCTCGGTCACCGGCTTGACGATGGTGCCGAGCAGGTCGATGCCGAACGCCTGCGCCAGCGTCTCCACCGCGAACATCAGGTTGGGGTGCTGGGCGCCGACCACGATCAGGCGCGCGCCGGTCTCGAGAACGGCCAGATTGCGAATCAGCTCGAGACCGTCCATGCCGGGCAACTCGAGGTTCACGATCGCCACGTCCACCCCGGGCGTCACCCCAGCCTGGCACGCGCGCAGCGCCATGTGGCCGTCCGGGACCTCGGTGACGCGCCGTGCGCCGAGCGCGCCCAGCAGGTCCAAGAGCGCCGTGCGCTGGGGGTTGTCAGCTTCCGCTACCAAAAAGTGCAAATGACCGATGTCCATCTCTGCTCCACATTACGACTTTTGGCAGATTAACCCGAAGGCCGCGCCGCCGTCTATGCCTGAAGTTGCCGCAGCTGTTCAAAAAAGCACACCGCAGCGCAGGCGGCCACGTTCAGCGATTCGACGCGGCCCGCGTGCGGCACCGCGACGCGGTGGGTGGCCAGCTCCAGCAGTTCGCTCGATACGCCCTGCCCTTCGTGCCCCAGCACCCAGGCCACCGGGCGCCGCAGGTCGACGTTGTACAGGCGCTCGCTGGCGTAGCCGCTGGTGGCGAGCACGGCGACTTTCGATGAACGCACCACGTCAAGGAGCGTCACGTTCTCGAATATCTCGAGCACGAAGTGCGCGCCCATGGCGGCGCGCAGCACCTTGGGCGACCAGCAGAATGCGGTGCCCGCGCCCGCGTACACCTGCTTGATGCCGGCGGCTGCCGCGCTCCTCAAAATCGAGCCGACATTGCCCGGGTCCTGCACGCCGTCGAGCAGCACCGCCGATTCGGTGAGCCTGGCGGGCTGGGCGGGATGGGGCGTGTCGATTACGAACAGCAGGTTGATGCCGTGTTCGACCTGGCTGACCGCGCCAAACAGCGCATCGGGCAGCGCGGTCACGTGAGCGTGCGCGGCCTCGAGCCGCTGCACGATGGCCGCGACTTCGGGGTTGGCGAGCGCGCCTTCGGACACCACGCAGTACAGTGGTTCGCCGTGCAGGTCGAGCCAGGCCTGGCACAGGTGCACGCCATCGAGCACGCTGCGGCCGGCTTTGCGCCGCGCCTGCGAGCTGGTCGCGAGCTGCTTGAGCTCCTTGTAGAACGCGTTCTCGCGCGAGGTGATGGTCTTCATGGCGGGCCGAACAAATCAGGTTCGAGCATGGCGCGCACCGGCGCGAACGAGCGGCGGTGGATCGGGCACGGCCCGTGCAAACGCAGGCGCTCCAGGTGCAGCGGCGTGGAATATCCCTTGTGCTGGTCGAAGCCGTATTGCGGATACTGTTCGTGCAGCGCCACCAGCGCGGCGTCGCGCGCGGTCTTGGCGAGGATCGAGGCGGCCGAGATGGCGAACACCTTGTCGTCGCCTTCGACGATTGCATGCGCGCGGATTGCCAGTTGCGGGCAGCGGTTGCCGTCGATGAGGGCGATGGTCGGCGCCATGGCCAGCGCCTCGACCGCGCGCCGCATGGCGAGCATGGTCGCCTGCAGGATGTTGATCGCGTCGATCTCCTGGTGCGAGCATTCGGCCACCGCCCACGCCAGCGCGCTTTCCTTGATCTGCGGCGCCAGTTCGTCGCGCTGTTCGGCGGAGAGCTTCTTGGAGTCGCGCAGGCCTTCGATCGGCCGCGCGGGGTCGAGGATCACGGCGGCGGCGTACACCGGGCCGGCGAGCGGGCCGCGCCCGGCCTCGTCCACGCCGCACACGATGTCTTCCAGCGTAAACGGCCGGTCCTTGGGCGGCAGGCCCGGGTAAAAATCGATCTTCTTCTTTCTCATGTCTTGGAACCGATGACGCGCAGGACCGCGTCCGCGCTGGCCGCTGCGCTGTCACGCAGCAGGCTGTGATGCATGTCGGTGAAGCGCTGCTTGAGCCGGTCGCGGCCGGCCGCGTCTTCCAGCTGCCGCCAGAGCGCCTCGGCCAGATTGGCGGGGGTGGCTGCATGCTGCAGGTATTCGGGCACGACGAATTCGCGCGCCAGGATGTTGGGCAGCCCGATCCAGGGCATGTAGCCCATGTGGCGCATGATCTCCCAGGAGGCGCGCATGACCTTGTAGGCGATGACCATCGGCTTCTTGAACAGCGCCACTTCGAGCGTCGCGGTGCCCGACGCGGCCAGCACCGCGTCGGCGGCGGCGATCGCGGTGTGCGACTGTCCGTCGACCAGTTGCACCGGCACGTCCGACAGGCCGGCCTTCGCCACCAGGTCGTTGAAATAGCTGCGCTGGCGCTCGCCAGCCATCGGCGCCACGAAACGCAAGGATGGGTCGCGCTGCGCGAGCAGTCTGGCGGCGCCGACGAACGGTTCGCTCAGGTACTTCAGTTCGGCCATGCGGCTGCCGGGCATGAGCGTGACCACGCGTGCGTCAAGGGGAATCCCGAGCGCGCGCCTGGCCGCGGCCTGGTCGGGCTGCAGCGGAATCTGCTCGGCCAGCGGATGGCCGATGTAAGTGACGGGCACGCCGGCGTCTTGGTAGATCTTTTCCTCGAACGGGAAGATTACCAGCATGTGCGACACGGCGCGCTTGATCTTTTTGATGCGCCCGCCGCGCCAGGCCCAGATCTGGGGACTGATGAAGTGCACGGTGGGGATGCCGGCGGCACGCAGCTGTTCCTCCAGCCCCAGGTTAAAGCCGGGGTAGTCTGCGCCGATGAAGGCGGCCGGGCGCTCGGCCAGCAACCGGTCGCGCAGGCGGTTCTGGATGCCCTTGAGCTCGCGGTAGCGCGGAATGACTTCGAACAGGCCACGTATGGTCAGGGTGTCCATCGGCACCTCCGACACGAAGCCCTGCTCCATCATGCGCGGCCCGCCTATGCCGTGAAAGCGCGCTTGCGGCAGGTGCGGCCGCAGTCCCGCCAACAGGCGCGATGCGAGCATGTCGCCGGAGACTTCGCCGGCGACCAGGGCCAGCGAGATGTCAGCGGACGATGCCACGGCTGGCGACGCCGAGGAATTCGCGCATGGCCTGCACGCACGGCGCGGCCTGCGGCGCAGCCTGTTCCTCCTCCAGCAGCGCGGCCTTGGCTTCCTCGAGTGTGAGCCCGGAGCGGTACACCAGCTTGTAGGCGTTGCGGATGGCGTCGATCTCGGTGCGGCTGAAGCCGCGGCGCTTGAGGCCCTCGACGTTGATGCCGCGCGCGCCGGCCGGGTTGCCGGAGACGAGCACGTACGGCGGCACGTCCTGGGTCAGGCTGGTGTACATGCCGATGAAGGCATGCGCGCCGATCTTGCAGAACTGGTGCACGCCGGCGAAGCCGGACAGGATCGCCCAGTCGCCAACCTGGACGTGGCCGGCCAGCTGCGCGTTGTTCGAGAAGATCGTGTTGCTGCCCACCTGGCAGTCATGCGCCAGGTGCACGTAGGCCGACATCCAGTTGTCGTTGCCCAGGCGGGTGACGCCCTGGTCCTGGACTGTGCCGGTGTTGAAAGTGCAGAATTCGCGGATCGTGTTGCGATCGCCAATCTCCAGCCGGGTCGGTTCGCCGGCCCATTTCTTGTCCTGCGGCTGGGCACCGATCGACGAGAACTGGAATATCTGGTTGTCCCTGCCGATCGTCGTGTGGCCTTCGATGACCACGTGCGGCCCGACCACCGTGCCCGCGCCGATCTGCACGTGCGGTCCGATGATCGAATACGGGCCGACCTCGACGGAGCTGTCCAGCTCCGCCCTCGGGTCGACGATCGCGCTTGGGTGAATCTTTGTCATTACTGCCCCGCTGGCTGGCTGGCGTCGCCGGCGGCACGGATGGTGCACATCAGCTCCGCTTCGACCGCGACCTTGCCGTCCACGCTCGCCACTGCCTTGTACTTCCAGATGCCGCGCGCGACGCGCAGGATTTCTACGTCCATCTTCAACTGGTCGCCCGGCTCGACCGGGCGCTTGAAGCGCGCGCCGTCGATGCCGACAAAATAGACGACCGAGTTCTCGTCCGGCTTCACGTCCATCGTCATGAACGACAGGATGGCGGCGGTCTGCGCCATCGCTTCGATCATCAGCACGCCCGGCATCACCGGCTTGTGCGGGAAGTGCCCGTTGAAGAACTCTTCGTTCACCGTGACGTTCTTGATCGCGGTGATGCGCTTGCCCAGTTCATAGTCCAGCACGCGGTCCACCAGCAGCAGCGGATAGCGGTGCGGCAGGTATTCCTTGATCTGGTTGATGTCCAGGGTCTTGTTTTCGGTAGTGGTCATGTATCTTTGGTGAGTGTTTTAATTGTTTTCTCAAGCGCGCGAATTTTTTCGCGCATCGCCGTCAGGTTGCGCACGATGGCGGCGCTGCGTTCCCACTCGGCGTTCTTGGCCAGCGGGTAGAAACCGGTGTACTGCCCCGGCTCCAGGACCGAGCGCGACACCATGCTGCCCGACGAAATGTGCACGTTGTCGGCGATCTCGAGGTGCCCCAGCACCATCGCCGCGCCGCCGAACGTGCAATGCTTGCCAATCGTGGCGCTGCCCGCCACGCCCACGCAGCCGGCCATGGCGGTGTGCGCGCCGATCCGGCAGTTGTGGCCGATCTGGATCTGGTTGTCCAGTTTGACCCCGTCCTCGATCACGGTGTCGGCCAGCGCGCCGCGGTCGATGGTGGAGTTGGCGCCGATCTCGACGTCGTCGCCGATCACCACCCGCCCGGTCTGCGGGATCTTGATGTAGACGCCGGATTCGACCGCAAAGCCGAAGCCGTC
Organism: Massilia horti; assembly: GCF_004614195.1. Classification (GTDB taxonomy): domain Bacteria; phylum Pseudomonadota; class Gammaproteobacteria; order Burkholderiales; family Burkholderiaceae_D; genus Telluria; species Telluria horti. The sequence continues at coordinate 154,239 of NZ_SPUM01000047.1, forward strand.
CGCGCCGATCACCGCGCCCGAGTGGATGATGCCGCGCGCGCCGATCACGCAGCGCGCATGGAAGGTGACGTTGGCGAACAGGTGCGTGCTCGCGCCGATCAGCGCGTCGCGCCCCACGAAGCAGCCGGCGTCGATACGCGCCCCGGCGCCAATCTTGGCGCCCGCCTCGATCGTCGCATGCGGTCCGATGAACGCGCGCGGGTGGATATCGGCGCTGTTGGCCACGCTGGCGCTCGGGTCGATGCCGGGGCTGGGCAGCACTTCTTCCAGCGCGGCGAAGTACTGCGCCACGCGCGCAAAGTAGGCGTAAGGGTTGGTGGTGATGATACGTGCGCCGCCATAGGTGGCAGCCACGGTCGGTTCGTCCAGCGGCGAGAGTATCAGCGCCGCGGCCTGGCTTTGCGCGGCCAGCGCGCGCAGCTTGCTATTGCTGAGAAAACTGAGATGACAGTCTTGTGCGTCGGCCAAAGGCGCGATGCCAACAACTTCAATTTCCGGGTCACCCGCCAGTTGTCCACCAAAGCGTTCGACCAATTCACCCAGTCGAGTGCCCATCCTGGTCCTTCCAAATCCGGTCAAAACGTGTTTACTTGCCCTGGTCGAGCAGCCTTAATACCTTGTCGGTGATGTCGATGCGCGGGCTCGACCAGGCCGATTCCTGCAGCACCGCGTCCAGGTGTTCCTGCTCGGCGATCTGCTCGATCAGCTTGAAGGCCTTCTGCGCGATCGCGGCGCGTTCCTCGTTGGTGCGCTGCAGCAGGTCTTCCTGGTACTCGCGCTGCATCCGCTGCACGTCCTTTTCCATGTCGAACAGCTCGCGCGCACGCTTGGTGCGCTCAATGTCGGTCAGGCGCGGCGCGTCGGCGTCGAACTTCTCGGACATCTTTTTGAACTTTGTCACCATCTCCTCGTTCGCCTTCTGGCGCTTGGAGAATTCGGACTGGATCCGGGCATCGGCCGCCTTGGCCATCTTCGATTCGGACATCAGCCGCTCGGTAAACACAAACCCGATGCGGCTGGGCGCGTACTGCGCCGCGGCCGGAGCCTGTGCCTGCGCCTGGCTGAATGCGCCGGCGCACAGCGCGGCCACCACCAGGCTACGGGGCAGCGAGGCAATCAGATTTTTTAACATAGTTCTCCGCTATCGTAGGATAAAGGGCTCGTTTTGCGCGTCAGAAGCCGGTACCCATCTGGAACTGGAAGCGTTCAAGACGGTCGCCCGGCAAGGCATTCAAAGGCTTAGCATAACTCAACTTGAGCGGGCCCACCGGGGAAATCCACGACAGGCCGATACCGGCCGAGGCCCGCAGCTCGTTCAGGCGGATCTTTTGGTTTTCCTGCCATACCTGGCCGGCATCGCTGAACACGAACCAGCGCAGGCTGCGGTCGGTGCCGCCGCCGGGGAACGGGAACTGCAGTTCGGCGTTGCCGATCAGGCGCTTGGAGCCGCCGACCGCATCGTAGAAGGTCGGGTCGACCCGGCCGAGCGTGGAGCTCTCGTAGCCGCGCACCGAGCCGATGCCGCCCGCGTAGAAGTTCTTGAATACCGGGTAGGCGTGGCCCTTCAGACCGTGGCCGTAGTCGGCTTCGCCGCGCAGCGCGAGGGTCATCCAGCGCGTGAGCGGCTTGTACCACTGCTGCTCGTACACCGCACGGTAGTACTTGGAGTTGCCGATCACGTCCAGCTCGAGGTTGGCGCGCTGGTAGCGGCCGCGGGTCGGCGTCATCGCGCTGTCGCGCGTGTCGCGGCCCCAGGCCACCGTCAGCGGAATGGCGTTGGTGCGCGCCATGCCGACACCACTGGGCGGGCCGCCGTTGTTGGTCACGAAGGTCTTGTACAGCTGCGGGCTGGTCTCGTCGGTCTCAAGGCGGGTGCTTTCCACGCCGGCGCCGAAGAACACGGTGTCGGCTTCGGAGAACGGCACGCCGAAGGTCATGTTGCCGCCGGTCTGGCGAATCGTGAACATGCCGACGTTGGCCAGCGGCGGTTTGGTGGTGCGCAGGTAAACCTGGAACGAACGCGAGACGCCGTCGTCGGTGAAGTACGGATTGGTCTGCGAGAATGCGATCGTGCGGCTGTACTTGCTGGTGTTCAGTTCGAGGCCGACCGTGTTGCCGCTGCCGGCGAAGTTGGCCTGCTGGATCGACGCGGTAAAGGTGAACCTTTCGGCCTGCGAGAACGCGCCACCGATCATGAAGTTACCGGTCGGTTTTTCGATCACGTTGATGTTCACGTCGACCTGGTCCGAGGTGCCCTGCGATTCCGGCGTCTCCACCGTCACTTCCTTGAAGTAGCCGAGGCGGTCGACGCGGTCGCGCGAGAGCTTGACCAGGTCGGCGTTGTACCACGAGCTTTCGAACTGGCGGAACTCGCGCCGGATCACTTCGTCACGGGTGACGGTATTGCCTGCGATGTTCATGTGGCGCACGTAGGCGCGCTTGCCAGGATCGACGAAGAAGGTGAACGCCACCTTGCGATTGGCGCGGTCGATCTCCGGGTTGGCGGTCACGTTGGCGAACGCGTAGCCGAAGGTGCCCAGGCGCGCGGCGATGCGCTTGTTGCTCTGCTCCTGCAGCGTGCCCGAATAGGTCTGGCCGGGCTTGAGCAGGATAAGCTGCTTGAGCTCTGCCTCGCGGCCGAACAGTTCGCCGTCCAGCTTGATCCCCGAAACCGTGTACTTCTCGCCTTCGGTGATGTTGATGGTCAGGTAGATGTCCTTCTTGTCCGGGGTGATCGCGACCTGGGTGGACTCGACGTTCGCTTCCAGGTAGCCGTGATCGAGGTACCACGACTTGATCGCCTCGATGTCGCCGGTCAGCTTGGTCTTGGAGTACTGGTCGGCCTTGGAATACCAGGTGAACCAGCCCGAGGTCGACAGCTGCAGCAGTTCGCGCAGCTGCTTGTCGGTGAACGCGTGGTTGCCCACGATGTTGATCTGCTTGATGCGCGCGATCTCGCCTTCGTCCACGTTGAACATGACGTTGACGCGGTTGCGCTCGATCGGAGTGACGGTGGTGGTGATCTTCACGCCGTACAGGCCGCGCGACAGGTACTGGCGCTTGAGCTCCTGCTCGGCGCGGTCGACCGAGGCCTTGTCGAAGATCTTGGTCTCGCCCACGCCGATGTCCTTGAGCGCCTTGACCAGCATGTCCTTTTCGAATTCCTTGGTGCCGGTGAAGTCGACCGATGCGATCGCCGGGCGTTCCTCGACCAGCACGACCAGCACGCCGTTCTCCTCTTCCAGGCGCACGTCCTTGAAGAAGCCGGTCGCGTACAGGGCCTTGATGGCGGCGGTGGCCTTGTCGTCATCGAAGGTTTCGCCCACGCGCACCGGCAGGTAGCTGAATACGGTGCCGGCTTCGGTGCGCTGGATGCCCTCGACCCGGATGTCCTTGACCACGAACGGGTTGACGGCAAGCGCTTGGCCAGCACACAGGGCCAGCACGGCTGCGCCGATCAGGCTGCGACGAATGAACGGCAGGGCAAAACGATTCGAGTTTGATTTCATCGGTAAGAAACAATCGGTCAATCAAGTGGACACGTACGTATTCGCAGCCAAAGCGAGCCAGCCCTTTTCAGAGCAGCCGCGCCAGGTCATTGAAGACGGCGAGCGCCATCAGCATGAACAGCAGGCCGACCCCTGCACGCTGCGCGACTTCGCCGAAGCGTTCAGGCAGAGGCCGCCCGGTCAAAACTTCCAGCGAATAATACAGCAAAAGCCATCCATCCAGAACCGGAATTGGTAACAAGTTCATTACGCCCAGACTGATGCTGACGAAGGCGATGAACTGCAAATATGGCGTAGCGCCCGCGCTTGCGGTCTGTCCTGCGACGTCGGCAATCGTGATCGGGCCACTGACGTTCTTCCACGAGACCTGGCCGACGATCATCTTCCCGATCAGCTTGACGGTCAGCACCGCCGTTTCCCAGGTCTTGCGGGCGCCTTGCACGAACGCCTGGAGCGGGGCCGCGGAGACCGTCACCATTTCGGGAGTCTGCGCGACCTGCACCTTGATCACGCCGTGGCCGGACGCGTCGCGTTCGGGCGTGATCGCAAGCGGGAAATCGCGCCCCGAGCGCTGCACCTCCAGCTGCAAGGTGCGCCCGCTCGATGCGCGCACCGCTTGAACCAGGTCCACGCCGTCAAGCAGCGCCTTGCCGTTCACCGCCACGATCAGGTCGCCCTTTTCCAGGCCCGCGTGTTCGGCCGGCCCGCCCGCGATCACCTGCTCGACCGTCGGCCGCGGGCGCCACATAGCGATGCCCAGCGCGCCCAATACGTCGCTGTCCACGTCCAGCTGCGCGATCTTCGATGCGGGAATCGTGGCGCGATAGGTATTGCCGCCCTCCGAGCGCACTTCGAGCCGGGCTTCGCGCTTGTCCACGGCCGCGGCCACGATCGCCATGCGCAGGTCGGGCATCGATGCGACCGCCTCGTCGTTGACAGCAAGGATGGTGTCGCCGCCGCGCACCCCGGCCTGGTAGGCCGCGCTGGTGGCCGGCATCGCGCGCAGGCGCGTCGACGGCTCCTGCACGCCGTGCATCGAGAGCGCGGCGAGCACCACGATGGCCAGGATGAAGTTGGCCAGCGGGCCGGCGGCGACGATGGCGATGCGCTTGTAGGCCTTCTGGCTGGTGAATTCGCGCGCGAAGTCGGCCTGGGTTTTGGGCGCGGTGCTGGGATCGCGCGCATCGAGCATCTTGACGTAGCCGCCGATCGGCAGCGCGGAGAGCGCCCATTCGGTCTGGTCCGGGCCGAAGCGGCGCGACCAGACGACCTTGCCCATCCCGATCGAAAAGCGCAGCACCTTCACGCCGCACAGGCGCGCTACCCAGTAGTGTCCGAGCTCGTGGAAGAGGATCAAGAATCCCAGTGCGACCAGGAACGCGAGTATTGTATGTATCAGGTTCATCGGCGAAGCTCCGTCCGTCAGGCGCGGCCGGCCGCGAACTGCGCGGCGGCGCGGCGCGCGCGCTCGTCCTGCGCCATCACGGCCTCGATCGACGCCGCCGCTTCATGCGGGATGTCTTGCATGACGCGCGCAACTAAGCGGTCGATGTCGCGAAAACCGATGCGGCGCTCGAGGAAGGCCTGCACCGCCACTTCGTTGGCCGCGTTGAGCACCGCCGGTGCGGTGCCGCCGGCGCGCAGCGCATCGAACGCGAGCGCCAGGCACGGAAAGCGCGCGAAGTCCGGCTGGTAGAACTGAAGCGCGGCCATCTGGGTCAGGTCCAGCTGCGGCACGCCCGATTCGATCCGCTGCGGGAACGCCAGCGCGTGCGCGATCGGGGTGCGCATGTCCGGGTTGCCGAGCTGGGCCAGCACCGAGCCGTCCACGTACGAGACCATCGAGTGGATCACGCTTTGCGGGTGGATCACCACCTCGATCTTGTCGGCCGGGGCGCCGAACAGCCAGTGCGCCTCGATCACCTCCAGGCCCTTGTTCATCATGGTCGCTGAATCGACCGAAATCTTGCGGCCCATGACCCAGTTCGGGTGCTTGCACGCCTCTTCCGGCGTGACCTCTTCCAGCGTCTCGACCGCGCGCTGCAGGAACGGGCCGCCCGAGGCGGTGAGCAAGATGCGCGCCACGCCCGCTGCATGGGGCGAGCGCGCGTAGGATTGCGGCAGCGACTGGAAGATCGCGTTGTGTTCGCTGTCGATCGGCAGCAGGGTCGCCTTGTGCTCCTTGACCGCGTCCATGAACAGCTGGCCGGACATGACCAGCGCTTCCTTGTTCGCGAGCAGCACCTTCTTGCCGGCGCGCGCCGCGGCCAGCGTGGGCGCCAGACCGGCGGCGCCGACGATGGCGGCCATGACGGTGTCGGTATCCGGGCTCGCCGCGATGTCGCACAGCGCCTGTTCGCCATAGTCGACTTCGGTGGGCAGGTCCGCGATCAGTTGTGCGAGATGGCGCGCCGCCTCGGCGCTGCCGACCACCGCCCGCGCCGGCCGGAACGCGCGGCACTGGGCCGCCAGCTGTTCCACGCGGCCATGCGCCGACAGCGCGTGGACCTGGTATTTTTCCGGATGACGCGCAAGCACGTCGAGGGTCGAGGCGCCAATCGAGCCGGTGGCGCCAAGAATGGTGATGCGTTGCATGTAAAGCTCCTTCTACAGCCAGGCGCCGATTAACGCCGCCAATGGCAATACCGGGATCAGGGCGTCGATCCGGTCCAGCACCCCGCCGTGGCCGGGCAGCAGGTTGCTGCTGTCCTTGACGCCGGCGCGGCGCTTGAGCTGTGATTCGAAGAGGTCGCCGACCACGCTGGCGGCGACGATCACCACCAGGATCGCCAACATCGCCGCCCAGCCCAGCTTGGCTTGGGCGCGCACGGCAAAGGTGTCAGCCAGCGACTCGCAGCGGCACAGCACCGACGCCGATGCCAGCACCAGCACCGCGCAAGCGCCGCCGATCGCGCCTTCCCACGACTTGCCAGGCGAGATCGAAGGCGCCAGCTTGCGCTTGCCAAAAGCCTTGCCGGCAAAGTAGGCGCCGATATCGGCGATCCAGACCAGGGCCATGACCGACAGCAGGTAGACCGGCGAATGAACAAAGAGTGCGATGATTGCGGCAAAACAGCCGACAATCGCAATCGCGTATGTGATGCTGAGCAAAGTGTTACCACCGCTGGCCAGCGGCGGCAGCCCGAATTTGAGCGACGGCGCGCAGCGCACCGCCCAGATCAGCACGCTGATCGCGAACCAGAATACCGCGCTGGCCGGGCCGGCGACGAAAAAGCCGTAGGCAAAGGCCGCGGTCCAGAACAGCGCGATGACCAGCGCGCGCGCCGAGCCGGGGTTAAACAGGCGAAAACTTTCCCAGATCGCGGCGCCGAAAAACACCGTCGCCACCACTGCGAACAAAGTAAAGTTGTTGAGATATAGAACTGGCAACAATACTGCCAGCAGGACGACAGCGGTGATGACGCGCGTTTTCAGCATTCGGTTTTCTTCTTGGCCACTTGGTCGCCGGTCTGGCCGAAGCGGCGCTCGCGCTTCTGGTACGAGGCGATGGCCGCGTCCAGCGTGTCGCTCGAAAAATCGGGCCAGAACGTGTCGGTGAAATACAGCTCGGAATAGGCGAGCTGCCACAGCAGGAAGTTGGAGATGCGCTCTTCCCCGCCGGTGCGGATGAACAGGTCAGGCTCGGGCGCGTAGGCCATCGCCAGGTGGGGCGCGAGCATCTCTTCGGTAAATGCGGTCACGCCCGGATTGGCCGCGATCATCTTGTTGGTGGCCTGCATGATGTCCCAGCGGCCGCCGTAGTTGGCGCACACGGTCACCGTCAGGCGCGTGTTGTTGGCGGTCTTGCGCTCGGCATTGGCGATCATTTCCTGCAGCTTGGAGTCAAACCGGGACAGGTCGCCGACCACCTTCAGGCGGATGTTATTGGCGTGCATCTTCGACACTTCACGCTCGAGCGCGGTGACGAACAGACGCATCAGCAGCGATACCTCTTCCTCTGGGCGGCGCCAGTTTTCGGAGGAAAATGCGAACAAGGTCAGGTAATCGATACCGCGCAGTGCGCAGGCCTCGACGACCCCGCGCACCGCTTCGACGCCCTTGACGTGGCCGGCCACGCGCGGCAGCAGGCGTTTGGTGGCCCAACGACCATTGCCATCCATAATGATGGCGATGTGGCGCGGTACGGCCGGCGTCTCGGGTACAGCGGTGGTCGAACTTTTAAAAATCATAAATCCTGTGCCGGCAAGGGCATTACGTAAGTGGGACGGACCGGGCCCGGCAATGCCGCGCCCGGTCCGCGACGGGCCTTGCCCGAGGGCCCGGCCCGTTACGTCGTCTGGATCAGACGGTCATGATTTCTTTTTCTTTTTCGACGACCAGCTTGTCGATCTCGGCGACAAACTTGTCGGTCAGCTTCTGCACCTCGTCCTGAGCGCGGCGCTCATCGTCTTCCGACGCGGTCTTGTCCTTGACCATTTTCTTGAGCTGCTCATTGGCGTCGCGACGGATGTTGCGCACCGCGACCTTGGCGTCCTCCGCCTCGCTCTTGACCAGCTTGACCATTTCCTTGCGGCGCTCTTCGGTCAGCGCCGGGGTCGGTACACGGATGATGTCACCCACCGAAGCCGGATTCAAGCCCAGGTCGGATTCGCGGATCGCCTTCTCGATGACGTTCAGCATCTTCTTTTCCCACGGCTGCACGCCGATCGTGCGCGCGTCGATCAGGGTCAGGTTCGCCACCTGCGGCAAGGCGGTCGGCGAGCCGTAGTAGTCGACCATGATGTGGTCGAGGATGCCGGTGTGGGCGCGGCCGGTACGGACCTTCGCCAGGTCGCCCTTCAGGGTGTCGATGGACTTGGCCATCTTGTCCTGGGCGTTCTTCTTAACGTCAGCTAAGGACATGCTGCTCTCCTGGTTTTCAAAATGTCGAGGACAGGGCACGATGAAGCCGTGGACTGTCCCGCGATTAAAAAAATTGTCGGGGACAGGGCACGATGAACCCGTGGTCTGTCCCGCGATTAACAAAAAGTGTCGAGGACAGGGCACGGAAACACCGTGGCCTGTCCCGCGATTAAAAAAAATTAAACGTGTACCAGTGTACCTTCGTCTTCACCCATGATCACGCGCTTGAGCGCGCCCGGCTTGACGATCGAGAACACCTTGATCGGCAGCTTCTGGTCGCGGCACAGGGCAAACGCGGTCGCATCCATCACCTGCAGGTTCTTCGAGATCGCCTCGTCGAACGAAATCGACTCGTAGCGGGTCGCGTTCGCGTCCTTCTTCGGATCGGCAGTATATACGCCATCGACCTTGGTTGCCTTCAGGACGATTTCCGCGGAAACTTCCGATCCGCGCAGCGCGGCCGCGGTGTCGGTGGTGAAGAACGGGTTGCCGGTGCCGGCCGCGAACACCACGACCTTGCCCTCTTCCAGGTACTGCAGCGCTTTCGGGCGCACATAGGGCTCGACCACCTGCTCGATCCCGATGGCCGACATCACCCGCGCCGTGATGCCCTGCTGGCGCATGGCGTCGGCCAGCGCCAGCGCGTTCATGACGGTGGCCAGCATGCCCATATAGTCGGCGGTGGCGCGGTCCATGCCCTGCGCGCCTGGCGCCACGCCGCGGAAGATGTTGCCGCCGCCAATCACGACCGCCAGTTGCACTCCCAGAGCGGCCACCTCGGCCACGTCGGTCACCATGCGCTCGATGGTGGCGCGGTTGATGCCATACGGATCGTCGCCCATCAGCGCTTCCCCAGACAATTTGAGCAGTACACGTTGGTAGGCGGGTTTGGTCATGATGAAGCGGGCTCCTATGTGATGATTCGAATTCGGTCTAGCCGCCGGGGCGGCCTCATCTCGCCCAGGGCGGATGGAGGGTGCGCATGGCCGGCATGGCTTCTTCCGGCCGCCCGCCATGCAGGACGCGCACCTGCAAAAACGGGCCTTGCGGCCCGCTTTCGGTTATTGCTTAGAAGCAGCCATCTGAGCCGCAACCTCGGCGGCAAAGTCGTCGACTTTCTTCTCGATGCCTTCGCCGACCACGAACAGGGTGAACCCGTTGATCGTCGTGTTGTTCGCCTTGAGCATCTGCTCGATCGACTGCTTGTCGTTCTTCACGAACGGCTGGTTCAGCAGCGACACTTCCTTCAGGTACTTCTGTACCGAGCCATCGATGCGCTTGGCAACGATTTCCGGCGACTGCGGCTGCTTGCCTTCGGCCACGGCCTTGTCGGCATCTTCCTGGGCCTTGAGCTGGGCGACCGAGCGCTCTTTCTCGATCAGTTCAGCCGGCACTTGCTCCGACGACAGCGCAACCGGCTTCATCGCAGCGATGTGCATCGCCACGTCCTTGCCGACCTGCTCGTCAGCACCCTGGAAGTCGACGATGACGCCGATACGGTTGCCGTGCAGGTAGGAAGCCAGCTTGCCGGTGGTTTCGAAACGCTGGAAGCGGCGAACCGTCATATTCTCGCCGATTTTACCGATCAGTGCCGTACGCACGTCGTCGAACGTCTTGCCATCGACCGGCAGGGCTGCCAGCGCGGCCACGTCGGCCGGGTTGTTCTCGGCGACCAGGCGTGCCGCCAGGTTAGCCATGTTCAGGAAATCGTCGTTCTTGGCCACGAAGTCGGTTTCGCTGTTCACTTCGACCAGCGCGCCGACATTGCCATTGATGTAAGCTGCCACCACGCCTTCGGCGGTGATGCGGGCTGCCGCCTTCGATGCCTTGCCGCCCAGCTTGACGCGCAGGATCTCTTCCGCACGGGCCATGTCGCCATCGGCTTCGGTCAGTGCTTTTTTGCATTCCATCATCGGGGCGTCGGTCTTGGCGCGCAGTTCGCCAACCATCGCTGCGGTAATCGCTGCCATATTTTTCTCCTAACTTGGTATACAGGGTGTGCGGATGCGGCCAACAGCCCCACCCGCCATATTTTGCTTACAAAAAGGGGCGCTCGATTTCAGGCTCGGCGCCCCCTTGTATGCAGCGGCAGGCGCGTGGCCTGCCCCTGACTTATGCTTGCTCGGAAACTTCGACGAATTCGTCGCCAGCGCCCTTGACCATCTCAACGACTTCGTTGGTGGCGTTGGCACGGCCTTCCAGGATCGCGTCAGCAACGCCGCGCGCGTACAGCGTGATTGCCTTGGACGAGTCGTCGTTACCCGGGATCACGTGGGTCACACCTTCCGGCGAGTGGTTGGTATCGACCACGCCGATGACCGGGATGCCCAGCTTGCCAGCTTCGGTGATGGCGCCCTTGTGGTAGCCAACGTCAACGACGAAGATCGCGTCCGGCACGCCGCCCAGATCCTTGATGCCGCCGATCGACTTTTGCAGCTTGGCCATTTCGCGGCTGAACATCAGCGCGTCTTTCTTGCTCATCTTGTCAACCGAACCGTCTTCGATCGCGGCTTCCATGTCCTTCAGGCGCTTGATCGAGGTCTTGATGGTCTTGAAGTTGGTCAGCATGCCACCCAGCCAACGCTGGTCGACGTACGGCACGCCAGCGCGCTGCGCTTCAGCGGCGATGATGTCGCGGGCCTGACGCTTGGTGCCGACCAGCAGGATCGTGCCGCGGTTGGCGGCGATCTGCTTGATGGTCTTCATCGCGTCCTGGTACATCGCCATCGTCTTTTCCAGGTTGATGATGTGGATCTTGTTGCGATGACCAAAGATGAACGGTGCCATCTTCGGGTTCCAGAAGCGGGTTTGGTGGCCAAAGTGAACGCCGGCTTCCAGCATCTCACGCATCGTTACGGACATATAACTCTCCAGGGTTAAGTCTTGAATATGGCCAGTCACCTGTGCGGCACCCTTTTTCGGCCATATTCGCGATTTTTAAATAAAAAATGAACGGCTTTTCGAGCCTGCTCGAATATGAATTCAAGCAACCCGAGATTCTAGCGGGATTCGGGGTGTTTTTCAAGCGACGCGCCACTGCTGCCCTGATTCATGCGCAGGTATGCATGGCGCATGGCTTACTCCGCCAGCGTCGCCGGGTATTGCCTGCCCGGCCACACGGCCAGTCGACATCCCTTATAATGGAGGGGATATTCGCACAACCCGCCATTCGCGCGGGCCGGTGTTACTGATACTTACGTTTTTCGCAGATTGGACCCGATATGTCCTCCATTTCCATCAAAACCCTTGACGAGATCGAAGGCATGCGCCTGGCCGGCCGCCTGGCCTCCGAGGTGCTTGATTACATCACACCTTTCGTCAAGCCGGGCGTTTCCACCGGCGAACTGGATCGCCTGTGCCATGAATACATGGTGAACGTACAAGGCACGGTCCCCGCACCGCTGAACTACGCCCCGCCGGGCTACACCCCCTACCCGAAAGCGATCTGCACCTCGGTCAATGACGTAATCTGCCACGGCATCCCGGGCGACAAGGTGCTCAAGAGTGGCGATTCCGTCAACATTGACATTACCGTCATCAAGAACGGCTTCCACGGCGACACCAGCCGCATGTTCCTGGTCGGCGAACCGTCGATCCAGGCGCGGCGCCTGGCCGAGGTCACCTACGAATGCATGTGGCTGGGCATTTCCAAGGTCAAGCCGGGCGCCCACCTGGGCGACATCGGCCACGTGATCCAGCAGCACGCGGAAAAAATGGGCTACAGCGTGGTGCGCGAATTCTGCGGGCACGGCATCGGCCGCGTGTTCCACGAGGAGCCGCAGGTGCTGCACTACGGCCGCCCGGGCGCCGGCGTAGAGCTCCAGGCCGGCATGACCTTCACGATCGAGCCGATGATCAACGCCGGCCGCCGCGAAATCAAGGAAATGCCGGACGGCTGGACCATCAAGACCAAGGACCGCAGCCTGTCGGCGCAGTGGGAGCACACCGTGCTCGTCACCGAGACCGGCTACGAAATCCTGACCAAGTCCGAAGGCACGCCGCCGCCGCCGGCGATCGTCGCCGACAAGAGCGCCGTGGCGGCGTAAAGCTTACGGCGTAAATCATGGCCCTGGCCGCGCCCGCCAGCCTCGCGCCCGTGCTCAAGGCGCGGCTCAAGAGCGAGCGGGCGCACGTCATCCAGGCGTTCAAGGAAGACGGCAAGCCCGAAAAGCTACTGCGCGGCCTGCGCCGCGTGGTCGATTCGGTGCTGGCCGAAGCCTGGCGCGCATCTGGCCTGCCGCATAACACGGCCCTGGTGGGCGTGGGCGGTTACGGCCGCGGCGAGCTGTTCCCCTATTCCGACGTCGACGTCCTGATCCTGCTGGAATCCCGGCCGGACGCGCTCACCCAGGCAAAGCTCGAAAACCTGGTCCAGCTGCTGTGGGACCTGGGACTGGAGATCGGCCACAGCATCCGCACCGTCGACGAATGCATGACCGAGTCGGCAGCCGACATCACGGTGCAGACCAGCCTGCTCGAAGCGCGGCTGGTGATCGGCGACCAGCACCTGTTCGCCCAGCTGCAGCGGCGCTACCACGAGGCGCTGGACCCGCAGGCCTTCTTCCAGTCCAAGACCGCCGAGATGCGCCTGCGTCACGCCAAGTACGAATACACGGCATTCGCTCTCGAACCCAACTGCAAGGAGAGCCCGGGCGCGCTGCGCGACCTGCAGGTGATCCTGTGGGTCGCCAAGGCCGCGGGGCTGGCCAACTCATGGGGCCAGTTCGCGCTGCGCGGGCTGGTCACGCGCGAGGAAGCGCGCCAGCTGATGGAAAAGGAACGCGCGTTCAAGGACATCCGCATCCGCCTGCACCTGCAGACCGGCCGGCGCGAAGACCGCCTGATCTTCGACGTGCAGACCGCGATCGCCGAGAGCTTCGGGCTGACCAATACCGGCGAAGGCGTCCACGCCCGCCGCGCCAGCGAATACCTGATGCAGCGCTACTACTGGGCGGCCCGGACAGTCATCCAGTTAAACAAGATCCTGCTGCAGAACATCGAGGCAAACCTGTTTCCGCAGCCGATCGTGCCGGTGCCGATCAACCCGCGCTTTAACGAAGTGAACGGCTTCATCGACATCAGCCAGGACGACACTTTCGAGACCACGCCATCGGCCGTGCTCGAAATCTTCGCCGTGATGACCGACCGCCCTGACCTCAAGGGCATGACGCCGCGCACCATGCGCGCCCTGTGGCACGCACGGCACCGGATCGACGAAGCGTTTCGCGCCGATCCGGCCAACAAGGCCCTGTTCATGCGCGTACTCAAAGCCCCGCAGGGACTGGTGCACGCGCTGCGCCGCATGAACGAACTGGGCATCCTGGGCCGCTACCTGCCGAGCTTTCGGCGCATCATCGGCCAGATGCAGCACGACCTGTTCCACGTCTACACAGTCGACCAGCACATCCTGATGGTGGTGCGTAACCTGCGCCGCTTCGCGATGCCCGAGCACGCGCACGAGTACCCGTTCTGCAGCCAGCTGATCGCCAACTTCCGCGACCGCTGGCTGCTCTACGTGGCCGCCCTGTTCCACGACATCGCCAAGGGCCGCGGCGGTGATCATTCGCGGCTCGGCATGCTGGATGCGAGGCAGTTCTGCAGCGATCACGGCGTATCGAACGAAGACACGGAACTGGTGGTGTTCCTGGTCGAGCAGCACCTGACGATGTCGCAGGTCGCGCAGAAGCAGGACCTGTCGGATCCGGACGTGATCGCCAGCTTTGCCGCCGTGGTCAAGGACGAGCGCCACCTGACCGCGCTCTACCTGCTGACCGTGGCCGACATCCGCGGCACCAGCCCCAAGGTATGGAACGCGTGGAAGGCCAAGCTGCTGGAAGACCTGTACCGCGTGACGCTGCGCGTGCTGGGTGGCGAACCGCACTCGGCGGACCGCGAGCTGCGCGCGCGCCAGCAGGAAGCGCTGGCCACGCTGCGCCTGTTCGGCCTGCCCGCCGACGCCCACCAAAAGCTGTGGGACCAGCTCGATATGGCTTATTTTTTGCGCCACGACGCGACCGATATCGCCTGGCAGACGCGGGCCCTGTACAACCGGCTGGGCGGCGCCAAGCCGGTGGTCAAGGCGCGCCTGGCGCCGATCGGCGAAGGGCTGCAGGTCACGGTCTACGTCAAGGACCAGCCGGACCTGTTCGCGCGCATCTGCAGCTACTTCGACCGCAAGAACTTTTCGATCCTCGACGCCAAGATCCATACCACCAAGGACGGCTACGCGCTCGACACGTTTTTGGTGACCGAAGAGACCTTCGCCCGGCACTACCGCGACATCATCAACCTGATCGAACACGAACTGTGCGAGCTGTTGCAGTCGCAAGCGCCGCTGGCGCCGCCCACGCGTGGAAGGTTGTCGCGCATGTCGCGCACGTTCCCGATCACGCCCACGGTCGACTTGCGGCCGGATGAACGCGGCCAGTTCTTCGTGCTGTCGATCAGCGCCAACGACCGCACCGGCCTGCTGTACTCGATCGGCAGCGTGCTCACCCGCTACCGCATCAACCTGCATACAGCCAAGATCATGACGCTGGGTGAACGGGTCGAGGACGTGTTCCTGGTCGACGGCGCGGTGCTGCGCAACCAGCGCGCGCAGGTCCAGCTTGAAACCGATCTGCTGGACGCGCTGAAAATCTGATGTGTCGCATTTATGTTCACTTGCACACGCGGCCGGCGCCTGACGTAGGGTGCGCACCTGTGCGCACGCGGTCAACGCATGTGGGCTTGCGGCAATGCCAACGTTCGGCACACTTTGCACCGCGTGCGCACTGGTGCGCACCCTACGCCCTCCGGTAAGCCTCTACGAAATTCAAGCCTAACTTTTTTCTTTTTCCCCTATGACTGAACCCTTACGCCTGTCCAAACGAATGTCCGAACTCGGCCTGTGTTCCCGCCGCGAGGCGGACGAATGGATCGCCCGTGGCTGGGTGCGCGTGGACGGCAAGGTGGTGTCGGAGCTGGGCAGCAAGGTACTGCCATCGCAAAAGATCACCGTCGAGCGCCAGGCCGCGGCCGAGCAGTCCAAACGGGTCACGGTCCTCATCAACAAGCCGGTCGGCTATGTCAGCGGCCAGGCCGAGGACGGCTACAAGCCGGCGGTAACACTGGTCTCGCCCGAAAACCGCTGGGC
The DNA here is from genome assembly GCF_004614195.1 of Massilia horti. Lineage (GTDB taxonomy): Bacteria > Pseudomonadota > Gammaproteobacteria > Burkholderiales > Burkholderiaceae_D > Telluria > Telluria horti. The sequence continues at coordinate 169,746 of NZ_SPUM01000047.1, forward strand.
CGACGACCCATCCCCCGAACGCTTCCACCCAACCCAGCTGCGCAGCCTCGTGCCGGCCGGCCGGCTCGATATCGATTCCGTCGGCCTGCTCGTGCTTACCCAGGACGGCCGTATCGCCAAGCAGCTGATCGGCGAGGACACCTCGATCGAGAAGGAATACCTGGTGCGGGTGCAGTACACCAAGCCCGGACGGCTGCCTGACGCCGAGCTCAGGAAGCTGAACCATGGCCTGTGGATGGACGGCAAACCGCTGCTGCCGGCCAAGGTGTCGTGGCAGAACGACGACCAGTTGCGCTTTGTGCTCAAGGAAGGCAAGAAGCGCCAGATCCGCCGCATGTGCGATATGGTCGGCCTGAAGGTGATAGGCTTGAAGCGCGTGCGCATCGGTCGCGTCAAGCTCGGCGATTTGCCGCCAGGACAGTGGCGCTACCTGCGGCCGGACGAGCAGTTCTGATCGGCGTTTCCTCGGGGCCGCTAGACCCGTCCTACACGATCTGGCGTGCCCATCCTATAGCGCCCTCGCGTCGACGGCCGCATGATTGCACCACTGTGAACGACACACCGGAGGCGATCATGAAGCAGATCTTGCAACCAATCTTCGCGGGTGGCGCGCTCGTGCTGGCATTGTCCGCGTGCAGCAGCACGGGCACCACTGCCGACCAGACATCGGGCAGCAGCAACACCGGCGCCACGTCCAGCAGCACCGGAGAAGACGAAGGCAGCACGCCCGTCAAGTCCGGCGCCATCCCGCCACCCGTGATCGACAACTCGAGCACTGGCAACGTCATCGACGACCGCGTCAACAGCAATCGCGACATACCGGGCACGAACCGCTGAGAAGGCTCCGCAATATCAGGCTATTCCTACATAGCACTCAGGGTGCTCCTATTGGCCCGCTTTTCACAAAAGTCGATCATTTCTCGATCATTCCGTTTTACGTGAAAGGGAGCGGCCATGAACAGGATCTTCTACATCATCGCCGGGGGCATCATGTCCGTGGCAATGGCGGCCTGCAGTTCAAACCCTACTGCCCGTGAAAACACCGGGGGCACGGCGGGTATCGGCTCGACGATCACGAGCGACATTGAGGGCACGGGCGGCACCAGCGGAGCGCGCGCGCCCCAAACCGGATACGGCTATCAATCCGGCGGCACCTACCAGTCCGGTGGCTCCCAATCCGGTGGCTACCAGTCCGGTGGCGGCTACCAGTCCGGCGGCGACCAGTCCGGTCAATCCGGTTCTGGCTACCAGTCTGGCTCAGGCACCCCGTCTGGCTCGAGCGGCCAATCTGGCTCGAGCGGCCAATCCGGCTCGGGCAGCCAGTCTGGCGACGGCTACCAATAACCGCTCCTGAATATACTCTGCGGACGGTCGCCCGGGTGTCAGGACAGCACCGCAATTGCCCGCTTCCTCGCGGGCATGCGCCCCATGCGTTGCGGCTCGCCGCCGATCCACCGGCCTGGGCGAATTTCCCTGGCCAGTGGTATTGGTTCAGCGACGCGCAATGACATGGGGGCGCCAATACGACCGTAATGAATCGCGATCGAAAAACATCGCGACCGGAATGAATCGCTGCCGACAGCCACGCGAATACGGCAGCCGAACCATACGTTCACCTATCCCTTTGGGCGACGTTTCTTTAATACTGGCTGGGATAGCCAGAATGATTATGGCGTCATCATGATCAAGGAGATGACCATGAATCACCATTCGCACCGCCTGATACTGGGCGGCCTTCTCACCCTTGCCCTCGCAGCCTGCAGCTCGGTGAAGGGCACCCCCGACGACGGCTCCGGCGTCAGCGGCAGCACGGGGACGCAAGGCAGCGCCGGCTCCGGCGTGACCGGCTACAACGACGAGGGCGGCACCAGCAACAAGGGCACGGGCGGCACCGGCTTCAGCTCGTCCCCGGCCGGCACCGGCACACCGAACGCGGCGGCCGCCAGCGGCGGCAAGTCCTCCGGCGGCAAGTCCTCCGGCGGTACTTCACATTGACGAAGCACCGCATGCAAGTAACTGATTCCTTGTAAAGATCAATCTGCCCCGGTCTGTCCGGCCGGGCGCTTCGCTCCCCATTTCAATTCCCATAGCGCGTCGGCGGCCTTGCTCGCCGTATGGGCGTTCGCTTGCCCCTGCTCTGGCTCAGGCAATGCATACGTCAAGATTGCGCGGCGCCGCCTTGTCGCGTAGCATCCGTGAATTGCCGCGCCCGCCCACCAGGCGTTTGCGCAGCGCACAACGACAATTCATGGGGACCCTGATGAAAAACGACATAGCCGCACTGCCCTATTCCCAGACTCGCTCGTTCAGCACCATCTTCCTGATCGAGCTGTGGGAACGCTTCGGCTACTACGGCATGCAGGCACTGATCGTGTACTACATGGTCGAGCGCCTCGGCTTTGAAGACAGCCGCGCCAACATGGTGTGGAGCGCCGCCGCGGCGCTGATCTACGTGGCGCCGGCAATCGGCGGCTGGATCGGCGACAAGGTGCTCGGCACCAAGCGCTGCATGATGCTCGGCGGAATGATCCTGACCCTCGGTTACGCGCTGATGGCGGTGCCGACCGAGAACACCTGGTTCCTGTTCTGCGCGCTCGGCGTGATCGTGGTCGGCAATGGCCTGTTCAAGCCCAACACCGCCAACCTGGTGCGCAAGATCTATGAAGGCGACGATTCGAAAATCGACAGCGCCTTCACGATGTATTACATGGCCGTAAATGTCGGCTCGACCATCTCGATGCTGGCAACGCCCTGGATCAAGGACTACGTCAACGCCACCTGGGGCGGGAACCTCGGCTGGCACGCCGCGTTTGCCGTGTGCAGCATCGGCCTGGTGATCGGCCTGCTCAACGTGATGCTGATGCGCGCGACGATCCGCCATGTCGGTTCGCTGCCGGACGAGCGTCCGCTCGACTACGGCAAGCTGGCCGCGGTGCTCGCCGGCGGCGTGGTGGCGGTCGGCATCTCGGCTGTCATCCTGGAATACCAGAGCCTGGCACGGATGTTCGTCTACCTGGCCGGCGTGGTCGTGCTCGGCATCTTCATCCACCTGATCCGCAAAAGCGTCGTGAGCGAACGCGCCGGCCTGGTCGCGGCCCTCGTGCTGACCCTGCAGATCGTGTTCTTCTTCATCTTCTACCAGCAGATGTCGACCTCGCTGTCGCTGTTCGCGCTGCGCAACGTCAATCTCGACTTCTCGATCTTCGGCGCACACCTGTTCACCTGGGCGCCGGCCCAGTTCCAGGCCCTGAACGCGATCTGGATCATGGTGCTCAGCCCGGTGCTGGCCTGGATCTACACCGTGGCCGCGCGCTCGGGCAAGGACCTGTCGATCGCCGGCAAGTTCGCGCTCGGTTTCGCGGCCGTCGCCGTCGGATTTTTCACCTACGGCGTGGCCGGCCAGTTCGCCGTCGGCGGCATGACCTCGTCGTGGATCATGGTCGCAGGTTACGGCTTCTACTCGCTGGGCGAACTGCTGGTCTCCGGCCTGGGCCTGGCAATGATTGCACGCTACGTGCCGGCCCGCATGGGCGGTTTCATGATGGGCGCTTACTTTGTCGCGACCGGTATCTCGCAGTACCTGGGCGGCGTGGTGGCCAACATGGCCAGCATCCCGAAGGACATGGTCGACCCGCTGCAGACCCTGCCGATCTACACGAGCCTGTTCAACAAGCTCGGGTTCCTGGCCACACTCTGCACCCTGATCGCGCTGGCCGCCCTGCCGCTGATGCGCAGGCTGACTGCGACCCACCAAGCGCAACATTAAGCGCGTATGGCGGTCCTGGAAACACCGCGCCTGCGGCTGGAACCGATGGCCGAAGCCCATCTGGAAGGCCTCCATGCGATGAACAGCGACCCGGCCGTGATGCGTTACATTACCGGCCGCGCCGAGTCGCTGGGTGAGACCCGCGCGATGATCGAGCGGGTCCAGGGCCGCTGGCGTACGATCGGCTATTCGTGGTGGTCGCTGTTCGAACGCGCCACGGGTGAACTGATCGGCGCCGCCGGCGTGCAACACCTGGGTCAGGACCCGGCCAACCCGCTCGAGCTGGGCTGGCGCCTTCGCCGCGACAAGTGGGGCCAGGGCTTTGCATCCGAGGTAGCGCAGCGCATGGCGGAGTATGCGTTCGGCACGCTACAAGGCGAACTGGTGTGCGCAATCTGCCGGCCCGACAACCGCGCTTCCGCGCATGTGATGGAAAAGCTCGGCATGCGTTACAAAGGGCAGGAAACCTGGCACGGCCACGACTCCTCGGTCTACCAGATCACACGCAGCGAGTGGAATGCGCGCCGCGCCGCCTAGCGTCCTGGCATCGACCAGCTTGCAAGAACAAACAAGGTCAGCAGCACGGCGACCGGCATCACCTGCACCCCGACCCGCAAGAATTGCAGGCGCCCGACCTTGATCCCCTCCTGCTGAAGCGCCGCCAGCCATAACACGGTCGACAGCGATCCTGGTACTGACAGGCTCGGCCCCAGGTCGATACCGACCAGGACACTGCCAGCCAGTTGCGGCGAAGCATGGACCAAACCCAGGACGGCGCCGGCGAAGAACGCGACCGGCAAATTGTTTGCGAGGTTGACCGCCAGCGCGATCACGATACCGCTCATCCAGATACCGGCGACCGGTGACTTGATCAGCAGCTCATCGAGCCAATGCGCAAGCATCTGCGTCATGCCCGTCTTGGAAAGCCCCGCCACCAGTACGAACAGACCCGCCACCAGCGGCAGGATATTCCACGAAATGCCACGCAGCACCGGCCACGCCAGGCCTGGCTTGTGCAGCGCGACGACAACCAACACCCCCGCCCCGGCGATGCATGCTGGCCAGCCGAGACTCCTGCCCAGTGCGGAAGCAACGAGCAGCAGCACGGCCATGACAGCAATCCCAATCGCAACCAGCTTGCCCTCGGACGCCAATCGGGGGACTGGCACGTCACGGGACACGGGCTCCCGCAATTCCTTGCGTCGGGACCAATACAAGGCGGCAAACGTGGCAGCAATGGCCATGCACGAAGCAGGGCCGAAATGGCCGATCCACGACGCAAGGGATGGCATGCGTCCGTCATACACCACAAGATTTGCCGGATTCGAAATCAGCAACAGGAAACTGGCGGCGTTGGCGACGAGTGCGCACGCGTACAGGTGCGGCATCGGCTTACCCAGCCCCGCCTTGCGCCCGGCTGCCAACACTGCCGGCGTCAGCACGACCGCGGCGGTATCGTTGGACATGAAGGCTGTCACGGCGATGCCGACCAGGTACACCAGGCAAAACAGGCGCCGCGACGACCCTTTGGCGGCGCGTACCGCCAGTGCCGCAATGTAATCGAACAGGCCGGAGGCGCGGGCAAGCTCCGCAATCAGCATCATCCCGACCAGGAAGAAATAGACCTCTTCTCCCTGGCCGGCGGCGGCAAGCGCTGCGCGCCACGTCAGTTGGCCGCTCAGGCAGAGCACCACCGCGCCCACGACCACCCATACCGCTTCCGGCAGGTTGAAGGGCTTGGCGAGGATGCCCGCGACGGACAGTGCCGCCACCAACCAGATGAAATGTGGCGAGTACATTGGCGTTGCCATGCATCGTGGGACGTGGAGCACGTCGCACAACCTTATCACTAGTCCGTACTTCCGGGCGCAACGCCGAACACATCGGAAGCGAGCGCGGCCAAACGCCGCCCGCCGCGTTCGTATAAGATGGCAGGATTCTTCTTGCAGCAACGCTCAACAAAACATGGCAGACAGCACATCGAACAATCTTGACAGGCAGGCAGCACGCGCGCTGCAGGTAGCGCAGCGGGTACACGCAATCGAGCCATTCCGGGTGATGGAAATGCTCAAGGCCGCGGGCGAATTGAAGCGTTCCGGCATTGATGTGATCGGCATGAGCGTGGGCGAGCCCGATTTCACCGCGCCCGACATGGTTGCCGCCGCCGCGATGGACGCGATCCGCGCCGGCGCCACCCAGTACACCGACGCGCTCGGCCTGCCCGCTCTGCGCGAAGCGATCGCCTCTCATTACCAGCGCGCCTGCGGCCTGGCCGTCGATCCGCGCCGCGTGGTGGTCACCGCCGGCGCCTCGGCCGGGCTGCTGCTGGCCTGCGCGGCGCTGGTGGCGGAAGGCGACCAGGTGCTGATGCCCGATCCCTGCTACCCGTGCAACCGCCATTTCGTTTCCGCGTTTGGCGGCGCGCCGGTGCTGGTGCCATCATCCAGCGAAGAACGCTACCAGCTGACCGCGGACCATGTCGCCGCCAACTGGAACGAACGCACTCGGGGCGTGATCGTGGCCTCGCCTTCCAACCCGACCGGCACGACGATGACGGTGCAGCAGCTGCAGGGCATGCTGGCCGCGGTCCGCGCGCGCGGCGGCTTTGCCATCGTGGACGAGATCTACCAGGGCCTGTCGTACGACAGTGCGCCGGCGAGCGCCCTCGCCTTCGACGACGGCGTCATCACCGTCAACAGCTTCTCCAAGTATTTCAGCATGACCGGCTGGCGCCTGGGCTGGCTGGTGGTCCCGGAAGCGCTGGTGCCGGTGTTCGAAAAACTGGCCCAGAACCTGTTCATCTGTCCTTCGACCATTGCACAGCATGCGGCGCTCGCGTGCTTCCGCGACGATGCTATCGAGGTCTACGAACAGCGCCGCCTGGAATTCAAGCGCCGTCGCGACTTCCTCGTGCCGCAACTGCGTGAGCTGGGCTTTTCGGTGCCGGTGATGCCGGACGGCGCGTTCTACGTGTATGCCGACATCAGCCAGGTCGCCCATCCGGCAAGCGGAGACAGCGCCGCCTTCAGCATGGCCGTGCTCAATCAGGCCCACGTGGCGATCGTTCCCGGCGACGACTTCGGCTTTGCGGCACCGACACGCCATGTGCGCCTGTCGTACGCCACTGCCTACCAACGGCTGGAGGAAGCGGTGGCGCGGCTGGCGCGCATTGTCGGCGACTGATTGCGGCCCACTCAGTTCAACATCTTTTCCTCGGGGCGCAACGTTAAGACCCGCACGCCGTTTCGGGTCACGGCGACGGTATGCTCGAATTGCGCGGACAGTTGCCCATCGCGCGTGACGACTGTCCAGCCATCTTCTTCAGTCCGAACGGCACGGCGTCCTTGGTTAATCATCGGTTCGATGGTGAATACCATTCCTTCCCGCAGCACCAGACCCGTTTGCGGCTTTCCCCAATGCAGCACTTGGGGAGGCTCGTGCATTTCACGCCCAATGCCATGCCCGCAATATTCCCTCACGACTGAATAACCGTTTCTCCGAGCGTGCCGCTCGATGGCATGCCCCACATCGCCAAGTGTGGCGCCTGGACGAACGGCCTTGATGCCTTTCCACATCGCCTCGTAGGTCACTTGCACGAGTCGTTTAGCCAGCGGCGCTACCTCGCCAACAAGGTAGGTTTTGCTGGAATCAGCGATATAGCCATTTTTCTCTAACGTGATATCGAAATTAACGATATCCCCGCTTCGCAAGATATCTGTCGTGGATGGAACACCATGGCAAACCACGTTGTTGCGAGAGGAGTTAAGTGCGTAGGTATACCCGTACTGCCCTTTGCTTGCTGGGCGTGCATTGAGTGTCTTGACGATCAGGTCATCGACCAGATTGTTAATCTGCATGGTGGACATGCCGATCAAGTTCAACCGATCCAAATGGCCAAACACATCCGCCAGCAACTTGCCTGATTCCGCCAGCAATGCGATTTCTGCTGGTCGCTTGGTCACGTCGAAGCCACCCTGACAGCTTGCGGCACAACGCCCGCGGCTCGCAATTCCCGGGCGACGATCTCGTTGAAACTCTGCGTCGGATTCAGTTCGCACAACATGCCAATCTTGATCCAGAAGGCCGCTTGCGCATTGATCGACCGGCACGACACCGCGCTCGCTTTGCGGATTTGATCGTGCAAATCTTCATCGATGTTCACGATGCCCATGCCACTCTCCTTATATGATTCATATACGAATCATATATTGTTTCTCCGATGAAGTGCAAGAGGAAGATCAAGGCCGAGTACAACCGGTTTAGGCCGCGTACTACGCCGGCGCTCAGTATGGCCGGGGCGACGCAGGAGGTATGCGGCGATGCCATTCTCATAGTCTTGAAGAAAATCAAGAACGGCCGTGGTAGCATCACTCGTTGCCAAGCTCATCCATATGCAGAATCCATGTCCCATTCCCGCCGTCTCCTGCCATCCACCCTCCTCGCTCTAACGATTCTCAGCCACACCGCACTCGCGCACAGCCAGCCTGTAGTCACCGAGGCGCCGCTGCGCGCGCATCTGGCGTTTCTCGCGGACGACCTGCTGGAAGGCCGCGGCACCGGCCAGCGCGGCGGCGAGCTGGCGGTGCGCTACCTCGAGACCCAGGCTGCGGCGATGGGCCTCAAGCCGGCCAGCGGCAACAGCTACCGGCAGCCGGTGAAATTGGTCGGTCAAAAGACCCTGCCAGGCAGCGTGCTGCGCTTTGCGGCCGGCTCCAAGACGCTCGCCCCGCAACTTGGTACCGACGTCGTGTTCGCCAATGCCAACGGCAAGACCGAGACCCGACTGGACGCGCCGGTCGTCTTCGTCGGCTACGGAATTCATGCCGAGGACGAGAACTGGAACGACTTCGCGGGCGTCGACGTCAAGGGCAAGGTCCTGATCGCGATGGTCAACGATCCCCAGCCCACCGCAGCCGAACCGAATCGCTTTGGCGGCAAGTCGCTTACCTGGTATGGCCGCTGGACCTACAAGTTCGAGGAAGCGGTGCGCCAGGGAGCCGCTGGCATCCTGCTGATCCACACGGATGCTTCCGCCAGCTATCCATGGAGCGTGCCGGCCAATAGCTTTTCGCACGAACAGTTCCATCTGGCCGGGCCTGGCAATGCGCTGCAGGGATGGATTTCGGAGGACAGCGCGCGCGCACTGTTCGCAGCGGGTGGCCACGACCTGGATGCATTACGCGCCGCAGCCGAGGTGCGCGGCTTTAAGCCGATCGATCTTGGCGCGACTGTCCACGCGGAGGTTGCCAGCGCGGTGCGCGAGATCACCGAATTTAACGTGGCCGGGATCGTGCCGGGAACCGACCCCAAGCTGCGCGACGAAGCGGTGATCTACTCGGCGCACTGGGACCATTTTGGAATCGACGCAGGCAACGGCAAGCCGGACCACATCTGGAACGGCGCGATCGACAATGCCTCCGGCAGCGCAGCGCTGCTGGCGATGGCGCAGGCGGCCAGCGCTCATCCGGCGCGCCGTACCCAGATTTTCCTGTGGCCGGCAGCCGAGGAACAGGGCCTGCTGGGCAGCGCTGCTTACGTGCGCGCCCCGCTTTGGCCCCTGGCGAAGACCGCCGCCGATCTGAACCTGGACAGCATGAACTTCGTCGGCAAGACGCGCGACATTGGTGTGCACGGCAGCGAACGCAGCTCGCTGTACAAGACTGCCGCGCAGGTGGCCGGGTCGATGGGCATGCGCCTGGCGCCGCCCGTGCCGGACCTGGGCGGAGCCTACTTCCGCGCCGACCACTTCAACTTCGCCAAGGCCGGCGTCCCAGCGTTCAATGTCGGCTCGGCCGTGTTCTCGGGCGACGGCAGCTTCGAGTTTGCGCACGACCAGGCAGCATCCAGCGCCGCGATGATCGGCTACACCAAGCGCTACCACCAGACTAGCGACGAGTACAACCCGGCCTGGGACTTGTCGGGCATGGTGCAGCAGGCGCAGTTCACGCTGAACCTGGGGTATGCGGTGGCCAATGCGCCACGTATGCCGACCTGGAACGCGAACGAGGCGTTCGCCAGGGTCAAGCGCTGACCGATCGCACGCCCCAACCAGCAGATCCCCCATCGACAACCAAACCTCAACCAGGAACGAGAACAACGATGAAGAAAAAGATCATTCTCACGACCGCGCTGGGACTGGCGCTGACAGCATCGGCCATCGCAGGCACCCCGGCCAGCGGCACCGCCGACCAGCGATTCAAGGCCATCTACAACACGGAATGGAAGTGGCGCGTCGCCCAGAACCTGGCCGCGGATGAGGACAATCGCGATACCGTGCGCGCGGTACTGCCGCGCGCCGACGCCAAGACCCAGCAGCAGCGCCTGGCCTATTGGCAGGGCGTGATGAAGCAGCTCGACACGCTCGATCCGTCCGCGCTTTCGCCCGCCGAGCGCGTCGACCATGACGTCTACCGCGCGCAGATCGCGGCATTCATCGAAGCCCTGCGCTTCAAAGAGTACGAGCAGCCGGTCAATGCCGACAGCGCCTTCTGGACCAACGTAACCTATACGCCGCGCCGCACTTTCAAGACTGCCGCCGACTACCATAACTTCATTCGTCAGATGGGCGAGCTGCCGCGCTACTTTGAAGAGGAAACCGCCAACATGCGCGCTGGCCTCGCGCGCGGCTTCACTCCGCCGAAGGTGACGCTCACAGGCCGCGACGCCTCGCTCGCATCGGTGGCCGAAGCGAAGGCGCCCGAGGATACGATCTTCTACCAGCCGTTCAAGTCCATGCCGGCCAGTATTCCCGCCGCCGAGCAGGCCGCCCTCCGTGCCCAGGCCGCGCAAACGATCCGCACCGCGGTGCAGCCAGCATATGCCGCGGTGCTTCAGTTCTTCCGCACTGAATACGTGCCCCACGCACGCGAGTCGCTGGCGGCCGAGAGCCTGCCGGACGGGAAAGCCTACTACCAGTCGAAGATCGTGGAATACACCACGACGCACCTCACCGCCGAGCAGATCCACGAGATCGGCCTGTCCGAAATGGCCAAGATCCGCACCGAGATGCAGCAGACGATGAAGGATGCCGGCTTCACCGGCGACCTGCCAGCGTTCCTGCACTTCCTGCGCACCGATCCGCGCTTTTACGCCAAGACGCCACAGGAGCTGCTGATGCACGCCGCGTGGGTGGCCAAAAAATTCGACGCCAAGGCAGAACGGTACTTTGGCTACCTGCCGCGCCGGCGCTTTGCGATCGTTCCGGTGCCAGACGACCAGGCGCCCTACTACACCGCTGGCCGCGGCGGCCCGGGCGTCTACCTGGTCAACACCTACAACCTGCCGGCGCGCGCTCTCTACAGCCTGCCCGCGCTGACCTTGCACGAGTCCGCACCCGGCCACGCGTTCCAGATGCCGGTGGCGATGGAGCAAAAAGGCGTTCCGCCGTTCAGGCGCGCCTACATCTCCGCCTTTGGCGAAGGCTGGGCACTCTACTCTGAACGCCTGGGCAGCGAAATGGGCATCTACGAGACGCCTTACGAAACGTTCGGCATGCTGAGCTACCAGGCGTGGCGTGCGGCGCGGCTGGTGGTCGACACCGGCATTCATGCCAAGGGCTGGACGCGCGAACAGGCGCAGGCCTACATGCACGAGAACACGGCGCTGGCGGAGCACGAGATCGAGACCGAGGTGGACCGCTACATCTCCTGGCCCGGCCAGGCGCTGTCGTACTACCTAGGCGAGATGGCGATCATGGCCGCGCGCAAAAAGGCCGAGGCGGCGCTTGGCGCACGGTTTGACATCCGCGCCTTCCACGACACCGTCCTGCAATTGGGATCGGTGCCGCTGCCCGTGCTCGAGGCGCGCATCGACCGCTTCATTGCCGAAGGAGGAAAAAGCCCTTACCCTCAAACCCTTTAGGCTGGGTGCGTAGGGTGCGCACCAGTGCGCACGCGGTACGTGTGCGTACCGGCGCCAACGACATTCAACCGTACCGCGTGCGCACAGGTGCGCACCCTACGGCATGCCGGCGCCATGCGGGGAACAGAACAACCTCTGAAGCGAGCATCTGCGCTCTCTGCTAAACTCGTAAAAGCCTGATTACTTCCGATCACCGGCATCACCGGGGGCAGGACAACACCCGGCGCATTCTGGAGATCCGTTTTTGAAGAACACCTGGCTTGGCATTGGCTGCGGCATCGTCGCAGGCGCCATGTGGGGGCTGGTATTCCTGGCCCCCGAACTTGCGCACGGCTTTGCGCCGCTCCAGCTGTCGGCTGGACGCTACCTTGCGTACGGCCTGGTCGCAGCGGCCCTGATCATCCCTTCGTGGCGCCGGCTCGCAGCCAGCTTGACCTGGACCGAATGGCGCGCCCTCGCCTGGCTCAGCCTGTGGGGGAACATCCTGTATTTTGTCCTGCTCGCGCACGCGGTGCAGACCGGCGGCATCGCAATGACCTCGCTGATCGTCGGCCTGCTGCCGGTGACCGTCACCCTGGTCGGCAGCCGCGAGCGCGATGCGGTGCCGTTCAAGCACCTGCTGCCGTCGCTGCTGTTCAGTAGCGCAGGGCTGGTGTGCATCGGCTGGCAGTCACTGCGCACCGCGGGTAACGGCTCGCTTGAAGGCATGCTGTGCGCGGCCGGCGCGCTGGTGTCCTGGACCATCTACGCGGTGCAGAACAGCCGCTGGCTGACACGGCTGCATCACGTTTCCGCACACGACTGGAGCCTGCTGACAGGCGTGGTGACCGGCGCCCAGGCGATTCTGCTCGCGGTGCCAGCCTTTATCTTCCTGCCCAATGCGCACGCGGACGCCGACTGGCTCTATTTCGGCGCCATCGTGACCGGCGTCGCGATCTGCGCCTCGGTGCTCGGCAACGCGTTCTGGAATCGCGCCAGTCGTCTGCTGCCGCTGACGATGATGGGTCAGATGATCCTGTTCGAGACGCTGTTCGCCCTGCTCTATGCGTTCATCTGGGAGAAGCGCCTGCCCACTGCACTGGAAACCGCCGCGATGGTTTTGCTGGTTGCCGGCGTTCTGTCATGCACAGCGGCGCACCGTAATCCGCAGCACGCCAACTGAGCAAACTAAGAACGCCAGTAAGGCCAAACAGATGAGCGGGCTTTGAAGCGCACGGCAAGCAGGGTTTGTTGGGCGCTCTAAAGCGCCGCCTAAAACAATGAATCGGAAGCGGGTTGCGTCTTTGAAGCCCGAGGCGCTTTTGGCGCGACCCAGGCCTTCATCGACTCGGCCGGATAATGACGGAGAAAACTACGGGCCATTTCCGTATCTTTGCAGGACAGCCACGCATCCAGATCGTCGTGTGGAAGTATGACGAGCGACCGTTTTTCATCCCCTGGCTTGTGAAAGCGCAGCATCAGCGGATGGTCGTCGGCATTAATCGTTATTTGGGTAAATGACGTCTGCACCTTGCCATCCGCCTGCTGCCATTCGCGCCACAGGCCGGCGACCAGGAACACCGATTCATCCTGCATGCCAATGCCGAAACGTTCGGCACGTCCGCTTTCGTAGCAAGGTTCGTAAAAACAGGTCATCGGCACGGCGCACAGCTGCAATTTGCGCCACGCCGGCGCAAACGAGCGCTTTTCGCCGATCGATTCGGCGCGTGCGTTCATGGTGTCGAATACTTTAACGCCGGGCGGAATATGATTACGCGGCACCATGCCATAGCTTGCCAGGCATAGCTCGCGCTGGCCGTCGCTGCCGCCGCGCAGGATCGGGGCCTGGTAGTCTTTCCAGGTTTCCGTTGGCCAGTCCCAGTCCTTGTAGAGGTCTACCAGGACGCCGAGTACGGCATCGAGCTGTTCGGGCAGGGGTGGACGAAAGTTAACGCACATGGTTGGAATTATCCATCAACTAGCACACTGGTCACCTTGCCTGATTCGATATGCGCGGTGAAATAGTGGCCAGCAGGTTCGACAAAATAATAGATGCACCATTCCCCGTTCGGCTCTCCGCCTGCCGGGATATCGATGCCATCAAGCACGAAAGCTTCCCGCCAGGAAGTTGGAAACGGCAGCTTGGTACATTCGGCAAACACCGGCTCGAACGCCGGCTGGCATCGTTCGAACAGCGCGTCGATGTTGGCGAGGGCCTGTTTGCAAAAGGCCTCCTCCGACGGCTCCGGGCCTTCCTCCGTACCGCGCATGGCGACGCCGATCGGTTTCGGCTGTCCCGGCACGTCCAGCTCCGCCTCCCAATAGCATGCCTCGGGATCCCTGCTGCCGTAATAGGTCATCTCGCCAAAGTATGGATGGCTCTTGCGAACTTCCCATGTCCTGCCAGAAAGATCGCGGGTCAAAAACTCGAGGAGCGAGCGCAGGAAGAGTGACATTTGGCACCTCCTAGCTGTTGGCACGAAATTTATTGCTGGTTACATCCTGCCATCGAAAAGTTGCAAATGCAACTGGGAGGCGGGAAGCAATCGCATCCGTGACAACGTCTCGCTTTATTCAGACAGTTTGAACTTAAACTGTATCGAAACCCCTCCATACAGGCGGTCCTTGTAGCTCGGGACCACGCCGACATTCACGCCAAAACGCTGGTATTCCCAGGTCGCAGTCGGAATCGCGGCCGGGAACCAGCCGCCACCCCGCATATGGGGATAGCCATTGAACATGGCAATGGACGCACCCACGCGCACCGGGCCCATCGCATAAGGCTGCCATATGACGCCGGCATAGTTGGAATACTGGCGATTGCTGTTGTAAAAACGGCCGACGGTGGCCGACATGGTGCCTAAAAACTTGTACTCGCCGCCCAGGCCATGGTTTTCGCCGTTAAGGCCCTTGCCGCTGTCGAAGTGCGCGGTCAGAAAACCACTGTTGACCCGGAATTCGCTCTGCGGCGCCGGATCGATCTTGTTGAACAGGGTCCCGGCATGCGCCGCTGTCGCAAAGGCGCACAGCAGCACTGCCGCCACCATTCGTCTTGAATGGCTCAATCATCCCCTCCGGATTCGAGGTCGGGGAACAAGATTTCGGTATAGCCGAAACGCGAAAAATCCTTGATCCGCGCGGGGTACAGGACACCCAGCAGATGGTCGACCTCGTGCTGCACCACGCGCGCATGGAAGCCCTCCACCTGGCGGATGATCGGGTTGCCGAGCTGGTCAAAACCCTCATAGAGCAGCCTGGAGTAACGCGGCACGCTGCCACGCAGGCCCGGCACCGACAGGCAGCCTTCCCAGCCCTCTTCCATCTCATCCGAGAGCGGGCGCAGGGTCGGGTTGATCAGTACGGTCTCCGGCACCTCGGGCGCCTCCGGGTAGCGGGTGTTATGTTGAAAACCGAAGATCACCAGCTGCAGGTTCTCGCCGATCTGCGGTGCGGCCAGCCCCGCGCCGTTCACGGCGTGCATGGTCTCGAACATGTCGGCAATTAGCGCGTCGAGTGCGGGCGTGTTGAACTCCTGGACCGGCTCGGCCACGCGCAGCAAGCGTGGGTCGCCCATCTTGAGAATCTCGCGTACGGTCATGTCAGGCCTTGCTCCTTATGCAGTTGTGCGAGGAATTCACGAAAGCCGTCCGCAGTCTCCGGGTGTTTCAGGCCGATGGCGGCGGTCGCCTTCAGGTATCCCAGCTTGGATCCACAATCATAACGCTGTCCCGCATAACGGTAGGCCAGCACACGCTCGGCCTGCATCAGGGCGGCGATACCATCGGTCAGCTGGATCTCGCCGCCGGTCCCGGTCCCCAGGTTTTCCAGGTACTTGAAGATCGCGCCGCTCAGCACGTAGCGGCCGACCACCGCCAGCGTCGAAGGCGCCTCGTCCGGCTGCGGCTTTTCCACGATGCCGGACACCAGCTCCAGGTCCGGCCGGTACGCCGTCGAGCTGACGATGCCGTATTGACGCGTGTTCGCGCGCGGCACGTCCTGCACCGCCAGCACGCTGCACTTCTCGTACGCGTACAGATCGGTCATCTGGGCCAGCACCGGCTTGTGGCCGGGCGCGGTGTCCATGAAGTCATCGGCCAGCAGCACGGCGAACGGCTCGTTGCCGACCACCGGCCGCGCGCACAGGACCGCATGGCCCAGGCCCAGCGGCTCGGACTGGCGGATGTAGATGCAGCTGATGTTCTTGGGGATCACCCCGCGCACCACGTCCAGCAGCTGCTGCTTGCCGGCCGCTTCCAGCTCGGATTCGAGCTCGTAGGCCTTGTCGAAGTGGTCCTCGATGGCACGCTTGTTGCGGCCGGTGATGAAGATCATCTCGGTAATGCCGGCGGCCACTGCCTCCTCGACCGCGTACTGGATCAGCGGCTTGTCGACGATCGGCAGCATCTCCTTCGGCTGCGCCTTCGTTGCGGGCAAAAAGCGGCTGCCCAGGCCCGCGACCGGGAATACGGCCTTCCTGATGATTGTCATTGTTCCTGCTCTTCCTGTTGTGGTTCGCCGTTCACTTGCGCCAGCAGCGCGCGCAGGCCGTCCTCATCGAGCACGGTAATGCCCAGCGCTTCGGCCTTGGCCAGCTTGCTGCCGGCCTCCTCGCCCGCGACCACGTACGACGTTTTCTTCGACACCGAGCCCGACACCTTGCCGCCCGCCGCTTCGATCAGCGCGCCGGCTTCGTCGCGCGTCAGGGTCGGCAGGGTCCCGGTCAGCACAAAAGTCTTGCCGGTGAGGCCGCCGTTCGCCTTCATCACGTGCTCGCCTTCCTTCCAGTGCAGGTGCTGGCGCAGTTCGGCCACCAGCGCCAGGTTATCCGGATCGGTCAGGAACTCGCTGATCGACTTGGCCACCACCGGGCCGATGTCGGGCACTTCGAGCAGCTGGATGCCGCCTTCCCACTGCGCCGCGTGCAGCAGCGCGTCAAGGTTGCCGAAGTGCTGGGCCAGCGCCTTGGCGGTCGACTCGCCCACGTTGCGGATCCCCAGCGCATAGATGAAACGCGCGAAGGTCGTGTTCTTCGAATGTTCGATCGCGTCCAGCACGTTCTGGGCCGACTTGTCGGCCATGCGCTCGAGAGAGCACAGCTTGGGCTTGTCCAGCTTGTAGATGTCGGCCGCGGTGCGCAGCAGGCCCTTGTCCACCAGTTGATCGACCAGTTGGTCGCCCATGCCTTCGATGTCGATCGCGCGGCGCGAGACGAACTGCAGCAGGCCGCCCTTGCGCTGCGCCGGGCAGTGGGTCCAGCCGCCCGAACAGCGCGCCACTGCCTCGTCCTCCAGGCGCACGATCGGCGAGCCGCATACCGGGCACTGGGTCGGCATCACGAATTCCCGCGCATCGGCGGGACGGCGCTCCGGCACATAGCTGACCACTTCCGGGATCACGTCGCCGGCACGGCGCACGATCACGGTGTCGCCGATGCGGATGTCCTTGCGCCGCACCTCGTTTTCGTTGTGCAGGGTGGCGTTGGTGACGGTGACACCGCCCACGAACACCGGCTGCAGGCGCGCCACCGGGGTGATCGCGCCGGTGCGGCCCACCTGCACTTCAATATCGTGCACGGTCGTCAGCGCTTCCTCTGCAGGGAACTTGTGGGCGAGCGCAAAGCGCGGCGCGCGCGAGACGAAACCAAGCGTCTCCTGGTCTTCCAGCCGGTTGACCTTGTAGACTACGCCGTCGATATCGTACGGCAGGCCCGGGCGCCGCTCGCCGACGTTGCGGTAGTAGCTGAGCAGGCCCTGTGCGCCCCGCACCACGGCGCTTTCCTTCGAGGTCGGCATGCCCAGGCGATGGAACCATTCGAGCAGAGCCGAGTGCGACTCGGGCATGTCGGCGCCTTCCAGCACGCCGATCCCGTAGGCGAAAAAGCGCAGCCGGCGCTGGGCGGTGATGCGCGAATCGAGCTGGCGCAGGCTGCCCGCCGCCGCATTGCGCGGGTTGGCGAATTCCTTCTGGCCGGCGTCGCGCTGGCGTTGGTTCAGCTTGTTGAAGTCGTCCTTGAACATCAACACTTCGCCGCGCACCTCGAGCACGCGCGGCACCGCCTCGCCATGCAGGCGCAGCGGGATCTCCTTCACGGTGCGGATGTTGGCTGTGACGTCCTCGCCGGTGGAACCGTCGCCGCGCGTGGCGGCCTGCACGAACATGCCGTTCTCGTAGCGCAGGCTGATCGCCAGGCCATCGTATTTGAGTTCGCAGGCATATTCGACCTGCTGCGCGTGTACGCCCTCGCGCACGCGGCGGTCGAAGTTCTCGACATCCTCATCCGAAAAGCCGTTATTCAGCGACAGCATGGGAACGGCATGCGTCACCTGCTTGAACTCGGGGATCGGCGCGGCGCCAACGCGCAAGGTCGGCGAATCGCTTGACACCGCTTGCGGATGCGCCGCTTCCAAGTCCTGCAGTTCGCGGAACATCTTGTCGTACTCGGCGTCCGGAATTGTCGGCGCGTCGAGCACGTGGTAGTTGTAGATGTGTTGGTTCAGTTCCCTGACCAGCCACGCCATGCGCGTCTGGTCGTCCATTTGTACTTCTTTATGGGTCACGACCGGGCATCCTCAGCTGAACAGGCGCAGCGCGCGGGTGGAGCCGGCCGGGATCTCGGCCGCTTCCATCTCCTGGTAAAACTCCTTGACCTGGCCATTGATCTCGTCCAGCGCCGGGTCGAGCAGCGGCTGGTCGCCGTCGTCGACGATGATCGCGTCCAGACGCTGCACCAGCGACTTGGCGCAGGCAATCATCGAGCCGAAACCATCCTTCGCGGGCGCCACGCACGGCACGTCGAGCAGCAGCGTCAGGCGGCTGGTCGAGTCGGCGCCCAGCGTCACGTTGGTCGACAGCGTGAACAACGCGCCGCCCTCGCCGTCCGGCATCACGAAGCGGCCATCCGGGCGCACGTCGAAGCCCTGGTTTTCCAGCGCGCCGATCAGGGTGCTGATCGCCCACGGCGCGCCTTTGCTCTTGAGGTTCACGCCCAACTGGGCATCGTGGCCGGACACGAAACGGTGCAGGGTACGCGCCTCGCTCATCACCTCGCGCATGTCCGGCACTTCCGGCTCGGCTCCGATCTCGTCGGCCACCGCACGCAGGCGCGTGACCAGTTCGGAGTATTCCAGTTCGTTGAGCGCCGTGGTGCGGGTGGCCATCTGCACCCCTGCCTGCAGCTTGGTATAAACGCCGCCGTGCACGATCGGCTCCCAGTCGCCGTTGACCGCCAGGCCGATGAAGTGAATCGGCTTGTTGCCGACGCGGCGCAGCTTCTGCAGCGCAGGCAGCAGCTTGTCGCCGCGCGCCGCCGCTTCCAGCGCCAGCGGAATCAGGCCATCGATCAGCGGATCGACCAGGTTCTCGGCCACTTCGGCCGGTGGCGTGTCCGGTTTGACGCCGGGCAGCGGCGCGCTTGGGATCGGCGCGATCTCTTCAGCCGCACCAACCGGCGGCACAGCGGCCACCGACGATTCGAATGCGATGTTGTCGCCCGTCGGCACGCCGTCCAGGTCCAGCACCGGCTCGTGGCGCACCACCGGACCGGCATCGCTGCGCATGAGCACATCGTCGTGGTCCGACGCGAATGCGCGCTCGACGCTCTTGCGGGCCTTGTACTCCTGCCACTTGTTATAACTAATGACGCCGACGACGAACACGCCGCCGGCTGCGATCAGGCTCATTTGAAATTCAGTCATGCTGCTTGTGCCTCAGTAGCGAAATTCGCGGCGGACTCCATGTCCACCGCCACGATGCGCGATACGCCTTGCTCCTGCATCGTCACACCGATCAGTTGGTTGGCCATCTCCATCGCGATCTTGTTATGCGAGATGAAGAGGAATTGGGTCTGCTCCGACATGCGCTTGACCATGCGGCAAAAGCGCTCGGTGTTGGCATCGTCGAGCGGCGCGTCCACCTCGTCGAGCAGGCAGAACGGCGCGGGATTCAGGCGGAACATCGAGAACACCAAAGCGGTGGCGGTGAGCGCCTTCTCGCCGCCTGACAGCAGGTGGATGGTGGCGTTCTTCTTACCCGGCGGCTGGGCCATCACCTGCACGCCGGCGTCGAGGATCTCGTCCCCGGTCATCACCAGGCGCGCGTTACCGCCACCGAACAGGATCGGGAACAGCTCGGAGAAATGCTGGTTGACGCGGTCGAACGTGTCCTGCAGCAGCTCGCGCGTCTCCTTGTCGATGCGGCGGATCGCGTCCTCCAGCGTGGCGATCGCCTCCTGCAGGTCGGCGTTCTGCGAATCGAGGAAGCGCTTGCGCTCCGTGGCCTGGGTCAGTTCATCGACCGCGGCCAGGTTCACCGCGCCCAGCGCGCTAATCGCGTTGGTCAGGCGCGTCACCTCGCCCTGCAGCCAGGATGCCTTCATGTCCGCGCCGAGCTTTTCCGACAGCGCCGCCTCGTCGGCCCCGGTCGCGGCCAGCGCTTCGGCGAACTGCTCCTGGTTCAGGCGCGCGGCCTGCTCCTTGAGCTGCATTTCGGTGATCTTGTCGCGCTGCGGCTGCAGGCTGCGCTCGGACTGCATGCGCGACTCCTCCGCATGGCGCAACTGCTGGGTGATCTGGTCCAGTTCGTGGCGCGCATCGGACAACGCTCTTTCCTGCGCCGTGCGGCGCTCCAGCAGATCCTGCAAGCCCTCGTTGGCGCTGCCCGCTTCGAGCGCACCCAGCTCATGCTGGCCGGCGGCCAGGCTCTCGCTCACCTGCGCGGCCTGCTGCTGCGCGGTCGCGATGTGGCGCCGCAGTTCCTCCATCTTGCTGCGCTGGGATTTTTCCGCGAACAGCGCCTCCTGCGCGCCGCGCTCCAACTCGCGCAGCTTGTCGCGCGCATCGGCCAGCGCCTGCTCCTTTTGCAGGAACACGGTCTGGCCGTCCTCGTGCGTCCCCTGCATCTCGGCCAGCTCCATGTCGAGCTGCTCGAACTGCTCCTCCGCTTCCAGTTTGGCCTGGCGCTGCTCCTCCTCGTGCGCCACGATCTCGGCCAGGTCCGCCTCAATCTGGGTGCTGCGCTGGTTGAAGCGCGCCTGCACCTCGCCCTGCTTGACCACTTCGATCTGCAGCGCATGCACTTCACGCGTGAGGCTCGCGCTGCGCTGGCGGCCGTCCTGCAGGCGGCGGGCCAGGTCGGCCACCGCGGCATCGGCGCGCACAGCGCGTGTGCGTGCCTCATCGGCCAGCAAGGACTGGGCGCGCAACTGCTTGCCGATGTTGTCGATCTCGTGCTGGCGGCCGAGCACCCCGTCCTGCTCCGAATCGGATGCGTGGAATCGCACGCTCGACTGCGTGATCAGGTGGCCCTGGCGCGTGACGATGCAGCCGCCGACCGGCAAGCGCGCGCGCGCCGCAAACGCGGCATTGGTATCCTCGGCCACGAAAACGTGGTGCAGCCAGTCGTTCAACACGCCGCGCAGGCCGGGATCGTTCAGCTTGAGCAGATCGGCGAACGGTCTGAGTCCTGCTACTTCGCCCGCCACTTCGGCCGCATGCGCGGCACCGGCAGCCAGCGGCGCAAACAGCGCCAGGCGTGCGGGCGGCGCGTCTGCGAAGAAGGCCTTGGCCCAGTCGATGTTCGACATTTCCAGCGCACCGGTACGCTCGCGCAGCACGGCCTCCAGCGCGGTCTCCCAGCCGTCCTCGATTTGCAGCTTCTGCCACAGGCGCGGCAGCGTGTCCAGTTCGTGCTTCTCCAGCCAGGGCTGGACCTTGCCCTTGGTCTGGACCCGGTCCTGCAGTTGCCGCAGCGCGGACAGGCGCGCCTCCAGCTGGGCGCTGGCTGCGGTTTCGGCCTGCACCTGCGCGTGCGCTGCCTTGCGTTCCTGCTCGACGTGCTCCTGCTGCTCGGTGGCGCTTTCCAGCAGCATGGTCTGCTCTTCCAGCGCCAGCGTCTTTTCCTCAAGCTGCATGCGCAGGTTCTCGAGGTGACCGCCGTCCGGCACGTTCAGGCCGTTCTTCTCCTGCTGCAGGCGTTCGCGGCGGGTGGCCAGGTTGGCGAGGATGTTCGATGCGTTGCGCTGGTGCGCAGATGCCAGCTCGATCCTCTGCTGCACCTGCATGATCTTCGCGCGCGAGGCGTCGCTGCGTTGCTGGGCTTCGCGCCAGGCGGCATCGAGTTCGGGCAGGCGTTCGTTGTGCACCTCCACCGCGATCTGCGCACCCTCCGCGCGCGCGGCCAGCTCTTCGAGGCGCATCTCGGCTTCGATCAGTTGTTCCTCGTAGTCCCGGGCCTGCTCCAGCCATTGGTCACGCTGGGCCGTCAGGCTCGCGATCTGATTCTGCAGCCGCGTGCGCGATTCGATCACGAACTTGATTTGCGCCTCCAGGCTACCGATCTCGGAATTGGTCTGGTACAGCGCACCCTGCGCCTGGTGCAGGCGGTCGCCCACCGCGAAGTGGGTCTGGCGCATCCGTTCCAGATCGAGCTCCACGTTGCGCAGCTTCGCGGTCTGCTCCTCCAGGCCCGTCTGCGCCTCTTCCATCTCGCGGAAGTAGCGCTTCTGCTCGGCCTGCGCCTCGTTCTTGCGCAGCAGCCAAAGGAGCTTCTGCTTCTCTTCCTGGTCGGCCTGCAGCTCGCGGAAGCGGTTCGCCACCGCCGCCTGCGCCTCCAGCTTCTCGAGGTTGGCATTCAGCTCGCGCAGGATGTCCTCGACCCGCTGCAGGTTCTCGCGCGTGTCGGCCAGCCGGTTCTCGGTCTCGCGGCGGCGTTCCTTGTACTTGGATACGCCGGCAGCCTCCTCAAGGAACACGCGCAGCTCTTCCGGGCGCGACTCGATGATGCGGGCGATCATGCCCTGGCCGATGATCGCGTAAGCGCGCGGCCCCAGGCCGGTGCCGAGGAAGATGTCCTGGATGTCGCGCCGGCGCACGGGCTGGCCGTTGATAAAGTAGCTGGAGGTGCCGTCGCGGGTGAGCGTGCGCTTGACCGCGATCTCGGCGTACTGGCTCCACTGCCCGGCCGCCTTGCCGTGGCTGTTATCGAACACCAGCTCCACCGACGCCCGGCCGGCCGGCTTGCGCAGGGTCGAGCCGTTGAAAATCACGTCCTGCATCGACTCGCCGCGCAGCTCGGACGCCTTCGATTCGCCCAGCACCCAGCGCACCGCGTCGATGATGTTCGACTTGCCGCAGCCGTTCGGCCCCACCACGCCAACAAGCTGACCCGGCACCTGGAAATTGGTGGGATCGACGAAAGACTTAAATCCCGACAATTTGATGGAGGATAGTCGCACGTTTGCTTATGGCTTCTGGGGAGTCATCGAAGGGTGAATCATACCATTTGTTGATTGCATATCGACTAAGAGGCCGCCTCAAAATGAGCATGGCGGCGTTGCGCATGCTGGCCGCGCGACCGCCCTGCCTTCGTCGCCGCACCCTGCCCTGCTCGTTTTGAAACGGACCCTACGTACATACATACCCAAACCGCACTCTTTCTGGTTCGCACGGCGGCACATACGGGCTGCCGGCCGGCTTCCAACTGCCCCGTAAATAAGGGCGGTCCTGGTGCGCCAGCGCCAGGGCCAGGGCCGTCACCCACTGGTGCGTATTGGGCGGTTCGGCGCTGGGCAGCAGCAGCATCGCCAGCGCAAGCGCGATCAGCAGCGGTTTGGGCGCGCCGCGCCGGTTGGCATGAGCAAGACGGATAAACAGCATGGCCGCCCCAAGGCCGAGGCAGAAACCAGCAACCGCCTCCGACACCGAATGGGCGCCGATCTTGATGCGCGCGCCGGCCACCAGCGCGGCCAGCAGGACTGCACAGGCGACGCCGGCGATACGCAGCCACAGCGGGCGGCGCTCCAGCAGCAGGAATGCGGCGACCGGATAAACGGCGGCGGCACGGGTTGCGTGACCACTAAAGCCGGTGAAATCCAACGGACGCACACCGATGCCCCAGCCGATGAACGCCACCTGGCTCGCGACCGCAGCCGCGAGCGCCACGCCGAACAGCACGCACCAGGCCAGCGACAGGCGCCAGCAACGCGCCCCGACCAGCCACGCGGCGATCGCCAGGCCGACGAGCACCGTCACGTTCAGCCCTCCCAGCGCCGAGATGTATGACCAGATCATGTTCAGGATGAGGATAAGCGCCGGAGCGGCGTACTGGACTATACCTTAGCTCAGCGGTTTGGCCAAACACGGCGGTGCGGCCCGTGAAGCGCCCCAACCCCTCCCGTAACGTGAATCAACCGCATGTCGAAGGCGTGACTATGCCTCGCCGAAACATGCGATAAAGAAACGCAAAACGCGATGCAATGTTGGCCAAGCGCCACCGCTGGCGCCTCTAACCGTGAATTGCGCTGCGTTTTGCGTGATTCATCCTACGGGGCGGCACGTCGCTTTGCAATGCCCGTTAGGGTCAGAGTCGATTTATTCGGCAAGTTCTTGAAGTTGCCGCAAAATTAGGGTCTGACCCTCGGTTGAAGCTGGGCAAGCGGCAAATAGGCAAGGAGGGTCAGAGTCAAATTGTTTTGCAACTTTCGGAAGTTGCCCAACAATTCGACTCTGACCCGGGGTCTGACCCCATTTTTTGTGCAACAAATCGCTCGGTGCAGGGTCTCACGCGGCAACTGCGGCGGCGTCATTTACCGCGGCCTGTTGCACCGCCTCGGACAGCACGCGCCCGACCACGCCTTCCTGCTCCACCACACGCGCCTGGCCCGTGCGCAGCGCGTCAACCAGCTTGTCGGCCTGCATGGAGAAGGCGTCGCTCCCGGCCCCGGCCGAGAAGATGAACAGGGTGCGCAGCGGGCTGACCCAGGCCAGCTTGACCTTGCGCTCGCTGCCGTCCGCCTGCCGGAATGCAAGCCACATGCCGCGCTCCAGCCCATCCACCAGCAATTCGGTCTCGTCCTTGGGCGCCGCCTCCTCGCGCACGGCGGCGGCTTGTTCTTGTGCGACGCGGCGCAGCGCGTCCTGCTGCGCCGCCTCGACCGCCAATTCGAGCTGGCGCTCGGGCGAAGCGTCGATCGGCGCGCGCACGATCGACGCGTGGATCTTGGCCAGCTGGGCGAAGAACTGCAGGCGCTCGGCGTCCTGCCACTTGATCGCGTCGAGCCACTTGTTGAGCATCGTCAGCAGGGCCGGCAGCCGGCCGATCAGGGCGCGCCGCTGTTCCTGGGTCGCTTTCGGCTTGACGCTCCAGATCAGCTCGTCCATGGTGCGGGTCGCGTTGCCGACGGCGCCGGGCTTGTTGTCCTCGATCGTGTACGCGAGGGTCAGCACCGTGGTCCATTTGTTTTCGAGGAAGGTGCTGATCACCGCGACCACGTCCCCGCTGCCGACCCGCACGGCCACCGCGTCCTGCGCGGCGCGCACTGCGGTCGCGTGCTTTTCCTGGCGCAGCGCCCGGGAGACTGGCTCGGCAATCGCTTGTTCCAGCGCACGCTCCTGGTCGCCGATGCTGGACTCGAGGTCGGCGACGGCCTGCACGAACGCCTCGCCCGCCGCATCGGCCGACTGGCCGACACGCTCGACACTGCGCTTCATGACCTGGAACATCGGGTCGTCCTGGTCCTTGCGCTGTTCCCAACCCATGCGCGAGAGCAGCTCGAGCATGCGCCGCGCCGGATGGGCTTCTTCAAAGAAGAAACTATTGTCGCGCAGCGCGGCCTTGAGCACGGGCACCTGGAGGAACTGGATCAGTTCACGGGTCGCGGGCGGGATGGCATCGTCAAGCAGGACCGTTTCGAAGATGCGCGAGAGCAGATCGAGGGTGCGCTCGTCGTTGCGCGACAGACTGCCCTGCGGCAGGCTTTGCTTGAGGCGCGGCAGATAGAACACATTGTGCGGCACCGCGCTCCCGCCCTCGCTAACAGCAGCGGACGGCGCCGGATCGAGCTGGATGCGCCCGAGCATGTCGAGCAGCGGCGCCACGTTGGCATGGGCCGGGGAACTTGCCACCTGCCCGGGCATGCCGTGGCCCGGTCCCACTGCCGCAACGCCGGGGGAAGCGCTGCCGTTGGGCTGCGCGTGCGCGCCGCCTGCGAGCTGCGCCGTTGCCGCCGGGATGAAACCGTCGGCCCCGCTCGGCCGCCAGCCCCCATTCCCTTGAGGCATGTTCGGCAGATCCGGGATCAGGGGAACGCCTTCCTCGGCATCCAGCGCGGCATCGTCAGCGCCGAACAACTTGCGCAACTGGTCCGCCAGCGCGGCCTTGCGGCTGGCCTTGGCGGCCCTGGCCGCCGCGCCGTCATCGGTCTTGCGAAAGCGCTCGGCCTTGCCCTGGCGGCCGCTGGCAGCCAGCGACTGGTTCAGCTCGTCGAGCATCGGGCCGGGGTCGAACACGATGTCGGGCCGCAGCAGCGGCAGGATCAGGGGGTGGGCAGCCTGCTCGGGCTCGAACTCGCGCCATGCCTGGTGCAGCGCCAGCAGGAGCACTTCGGGCCGGAACGGATTCTGGTCGGCGCGCAGCATGGCGCGCCCGAGCAGCACACCCAGCCGTACCGACAGCAGCGCCAGGGCCTCGGAATGCGCAATGTCGAACGGCCGTGCGATGGCGCCGAACGCGACCTTGCTGTCCATTTCCTCGAGCGGCACCAGTTCCAGCACTGCGGGCGTTGCCGGTTTGGCGGCGGATGGAGCAGGTACAAGCTGCTCGACCTGCTTGCGCCAGGCCTGGGTCAGAGCGCTCGAGGCCAGGTGGACAAACGCGTACGAGTGGCTATTGAGCAGGTTGCCTGACTTGATCCGCTGGGCAGCGCCAGCGGGATCGCAGCCGGGTCCGCTCAGGTCCAGCAAGGCCGCCACCATGCGGGTGATCATCGGCATCAGGGCTTCGCCTGCGTGCCGGGCCGCAATCGCGACGAGCGCTGCCAGCGCCTCCTCGGTCGGGGAGGGGCACAGGGTTGCCGGCAGTGTCTGGGCGGAATCAGGGGTCATGATCAGTGGCCGGAATGGCTCAATATGCATTTTGGCACATTATTGCCGCTTGGCAACTGGTTTTTTCGATTTCGTTGGCTTTTGCGCATAGCCGCGGTCTGGCGCACCGCGCCAATGGGCCGCCCAGCGCTGAATTTGTTGACTGTCGTCAATGGTCAGGGGCGGGTGTTTCCATAACATAACAAGGTCCATCCCTGCCCTTCCCCGAAAAGGAATCCATGATGAAATCGCTTCGCCGGCTCGATACCAACATCAAGCTTTACGCATCGTTTGGCACCCTGTTCGTTCTGGGCAGCCTGCTGGCCGCCTGGCTGCTCGTCCAGCTGGGCGACGTGGCCGACCTTGGCGTCAAGGCGGGACAGAAGGCCGCCGCCGGGGCCGGCGCGGCCGAACAGCTGCGCGCGCAGGCTTCCGCAGCCCGCTCCTGGGCATTCGGCTTTCTGGCGGCCGACCTCGGGGCGGTGGTTGCGCTTGCGCTGTGGCTGGCACGCGAACTGGCGCGTCCGGTGCACGAGGCAGTGCGGGTGGCACGGCGCGTGGCCGACGGCGACCTGCGGATGCGTTCCGGCGGTGAAGCCGGCGGCGAGGCAGGCGAACTGATGCAGACGATGCACGAGATGACCGACAAGTTGTCGGGCATGATCGTCGACGTGCGCTCGGGGACCGAACTGATCGGCGGCGCCGCGGGCGAGATCGCGACGGCCAGCCACGACCTGTCGGCGCGCACCGAGCAGCAGGCCGCGTCACTGGAAGAAACCGCCTCGTCCATGGAAGAGCTGACCGCCACCGTCAAGCAGAACGCCGATCACGCGCACCAGGCCAGCAAGCTGGCGGTGTCGGCCTCGGAAGTCGCGGTCAAGGGGGGCGCGGTGGTGTCGGAAGTGGTCGGGACGATGGCCTCGATCAATGAATCGTCCAAGCGCATCGCGGAAATCATCGGCGTGATCGACGGCATCGCGTTCCAGACCAACATCCTGGCGCTCAATGCCGCGGTGGAGGCGGCACGCGCCGGCGAACAGGGGCGCGGGTTTGCGGTCGTGGCCTCCGAAGTGCGCAGCCTGGCCCAGCGCTCGGCGGCGGCGGCCAAGGAAATCAAGTCACTGATCGACGACTCTGTCGAGAAAGTGAACGCAGGCACCCAGCTCGCCGACAAGGCTGGCAACACGATGAACGAAGTGGTCACCAGCGTCAAACGGGTGACCGACATCATCGGCGAGATCGCCGACGCCAGCGCCGAGCAGACGACCGGTATCGAGCAGGTCAACCAGGCGATATCGGCGATGGACCAGGCCACCCAGCAGAATGCGGCGCTGGTCGAGGAAGCGGCTGCGGCGGCCACGACCATGCGCGAGCAGGCACAGACCCTGGCGCGGGCAATCGGCGGCTTCGTGG
Source organism: Massilia horti (assembly GCF_004614195.1). Classification (GTDB taxonomy): domain Bacteria; phylum Pseudomonadota; class Gammaproteobacteria; order Burkholderiales; family Burkholderiaceae_D; genus Telluria; species Telluria horti. Next base: position 197,619 of record NZ_SPUM01000047.1, read on the forward strand.
TTGGCGGCCAGACGAGCAAGCCTGCGGCGCAGGTGCATCTGCTGCCAACCCGTCCGGCCAAAACCTCCGCCAAGGGCACCGCGGCCAAGGCGCCTGCCGCCGATACGGCGGCCACAGCCAAGCCGGCTGCCGGTCAGGCACGCCGAGCTGCGTCCGCAACGGCAGCCCCCGGTGCGCGCCGCACTGCGACGGCGACCAAACCGGACGCCGGCTGGGAAGAATTCTAATTAGCTGCCGCCCCCGCCACAAAGGCGGCGGGCATACTGAGCCGGTGTAGCACCTGGCTCACGAAGCATTCCTATTAGTCGGAGTATGTCCTACACGAGCTCAGGTTTTGATCCGATACCGGTTCAACAGTACGGCCCGCATGATTGCATTTCCTGAAACGCTACTGAGACTACTTTTCAGCAGCATCTGCACCCAGGACTTTTCCAACTTTGAAAAGGAATGATCATGACTTCGAATAGCAAAGGCAACCAGGGCGGCACCCACGAGCAACACGTTGAAGCCGGCCGTCAAAGCCACAAAAACGACGGCAACAAGCAATCCGGCCATTCGGGCTCGTCGGGCTCGAGCTCGGGCGGCATGCGCGGGGGCACCCGCGAGCAGCACGCGGAAGCCGGACGCCAGAGCCACAAGAACGACAACAAGCGCTAACCGCGCCTGACCAGGCGGCGCCAAATTATCGGGGTTTTACCGGCGCCGCCTGGCCCTGCCATCTCAAGTTCCCGCACGCGCGGCGCGGCGAAAGACTTGAAGTTGCTTGATGCCAAGCTGTACCGCCAACGCGCAAAGGAAAGCTGCACTGAACGCAATCCCGACCGAGGTGTGCCGCAACAGCAGCGAGACCACCAGGCAGAACACCGCGAACGCCCAGTAGCCCAACACCATGCCACGCAAGGTGGCAATTGCCTGAGCCCTCCCCTGTTGTGCATGCGTGAAGCCGGTCAACACGGTTCCCATCACGGGAAACATGGCAAAGATGCCGCTCAGCCTGGGTCCGAGGCGCGCCGCACTGTACGTCACCATAATCACCAATGCCGCGGCGCCGAGCATGCGCCAGATGACGTCATTCGATGCCCGGCCCCCCAAGTCAGCCGTTGGAAGCCGTGGAAACATGCGTGGCGCCACCGACAGCGCACATCCGACCACGACTACACTCATCGCTAGAGAGGGCTCCGTGGCTTGCAGGACCACGACCGCGATGGCGTACGCCGTCAGCGCGCAGGCAAGCGAGCCCGCGACTCCGAACGCGCCCGAACTCCAGGCATAGGCGATACAGAAAACCAGGGTGGCAACGACCGCGGCCAGCGTGCCTTCGGCGGCGGTGGCGGCAAACGCCCCGCCATGCTCCAGTGCCACCGCGATCAGGATCGGCCCGGCGACCACCGGAAACGCGGACAACCAGCCGGCCACCCCGGGGCCCCACCGGCGTCCGGCACGGGTGATCGCGTAAATCAGGAAGGGGACGAGGAATAACTTGAGGACAAGGGTGGCGGACATGCAGGGCTGCTCGATCAGGCGCCGCGCAAGGCGGCAAGACCGAGAGCATATTCACTTGTTGCTGGGAAAGCAACCAAAAGCAAGCCGCCACGGCCACGCCGGGCGAGAACCATGCCGCGGACGAGAATCAGATGTTACGCAGCAGCGCGCCCTTCGGCGGGGCAAAGTCGGCCACTTCGTTGATCATGCCCGCGATCTTGGCGTCGCGCGCGGTCAGGTGCAGGTCCGCGTACTGGTGGACCGCCCACTGCTCCGGCGTCAGTTCGACATGCTTGCGCAGGATCGATTCGGTGCGCGCGTCGTCCGCGCGCAGGCCCTCGACGATGATCGACAAGGCTTCCGGCCGCGAACCGGGCGCAGCCGTCGCGTGCGACTTGTGCACCATGAAGCGCGCCGTTTCGCTCGCGTAGCGCTGCGCGCCCGCCAGGTACAGCACGACCGCGATCGACGCCACCGCCCCGCCGTTGTACATCGCGAACTTGACCGGGGAATTGGACAGGAAGTTGTACAGGCACAGCCCGTCGCTCACATAACCGCCGTTCGACTGTATCAGCACGTGCGCAGTCTCGATTCCGTCTTCGGTCATGCCGGCCACCGCCTCGAATACGCGATGGACCATGTCGCTGTTCACATCACCCGAGAGCGTATACCAGCCCTCCTTGTGCCGTTTGGCTTGCTCGTCACTCATAGCCTATCCTGCCCGAAAATGTGTGGGAGATAGTGTAGCAAATCGGCCCGCGCCGCCGCGGCTGAGCGTGCTCCAACAGTGCGCGCCCCTGCCCTGCCTGTCGGCCGCCGCTGCTCAGGTTGACAGCGCGGTCATGCTGGCATATGCTCCACAGTCTTGATCGGGAGAGGGCAGCCTGGCGCTGCCGCCGAAGGGGCATCACCCAAAAACTCTCAGGCAAAAGGACCGGTCAGGGAGCGGCGGCGCACCGCGCGGCCGGTCAACTCTGGAGAGCGGTCCCGGCGCCACGCCGACGGCCCACCGAAGGGGCAGGCGGATTTCCGCTATCTCTCAGGTACCAAGGACAGAGGGGCAATGCGCACGGCCAATTGGCCCGTGCTTGCTACTCTTCTTAGACCTGAGGATTTCATGACGCTCAAAGCGACCCCGCTCAATTCCGCACACCGCGCCCTTGGGGCCAAGATGGTCGATTTCGGCGGCTGGGACATGCCCGTCAATTACGGCTCGCAGATCGAGGAGCACCACGCGGTGCGCCTTGACGCCGGCATGTTCGACGTTTCCCACATGTGCGTGGTCGACCTGGAAGGCGCCAACGTGCGCCCGTTCCTGCGCGGCCTGCTGGCCAATAACGTCGACAAGCTGCAAACGCCGGGCAAGGCGCTGTACTCGTGCATGCTCAACCCTCAGGGCGGCGTGATCGACGACCTGATCGTCTACTACTTCAGCGAAAACTGGTTCCGCCTGGTCGTCAACGCCGGCACCGCCGAAAAAGACGTGGCCTGGATCAGCCAGCAAAACGACGCGACCGGCAGCGGCCTGACCATTACCCAGCGCCGCGATGGCGAAAACGCGATCGCGCTGATCGCGGTCCAGGGCCCGAATGCGCGCGCCAAGGTCTGGCAGGTACTGCCGGCCATCCAGGACGCGTCCGAACAGCTCAAGCCCTTCAATGCCGTGATCGTCAAGGACACCCCGCTCGGCGAAGTGATGGTGGCGCGCACCGGCTACACCGGCGAAGACGGCTTCGAACTGGCCTTCCCCGCCACCCAATCCGAAGCGCTGTGGAACGCGCTGGCCGCGGCCGGCATCAAGCCCGCCGGGCTGGGCGCGCGCGACACGCTGCGCCTGGAAGCCGGCATGAACCTGTACGGCCAGGACATGGACGAGAACGTCAACCCGCTCGACGCTGGCCTGTCCTGGACCGTGGACCTGGTTTCGGAACGCGACTTCATCGGCAAAGCGGCCCTGCAGCAGCACGGCCAAAAGGCCAACTTCGTCGGCCTGATCCTGCGCGAAAAAGGCGGTATCCTGCGCGCGCACCAGAAAGTCGTGGCAAGCTCCGGCAACGTGGGCGAGATCACCAGCGGCACCTTCAGCCCGACCATGCAGCAGGCGATCGCGCTGGCGCGCGTGCCGCTGGACGTGGCGCCGGGAGACACGGTGCACGTCGAAATCCGTGACAAGAAACTGGCCGCCAGCGTGGTCAAGCTGCCGTTCGTACGCAACGGTAAAATCCTCGCCGCCTGATTCGGCCCACGGCCACAACAACAATTTATACTTACGCGTCACCCATAATAGGATAGGAGCCACACCATGAACATCCCAGCCGACCTGAAATATACCGAGTCCCACGAGTGGGTTCGCCAAGAGGCCGACGGCACTCTCACCATCGGCATCACCGAATACGCGCAGGACGCGCTGGGCGACATCGTGTTCGTCGAACTGCCCCAGGTCGGCAAGGCGTTCACCGCCGGTGACGACGCCGCCGTGGTCGAGTCGGTCAAGGCCGCAAGCGACATCTACGCGCCGGTGTCCGGCACCGTGGTCGCGGCCAACCAGGCGGTCGCTGACGCGCCGGACTCGATCAACGCCGACGCCTACTCGGCCTGGCTGTTCAAGCTGCAGCCGAACGACCCGGCAGCGATCAACGGCCTGCTCGACGCGGCTGCTTACGGCAAGACCACCGAAGAGCATTGATGGCCACGGCCGGCGCCAGGTTTCATCGATGCGCCGGCCGTACCCAGCATTTTTGCGTCGGCGCGACCGCGCCGGCGGCCCGGATTTTCCAAAAGGCGTCCTGACCCGCGGCGCCGCGCAGTCTCTTAATTTCGCCCTCTACCATGACCCGCTCCAGCCTGACCCAACTCGAAGCACGCGACAGCTTCATCCCGCGCCACATCGGCCCCTCCGAATCCGAACAGGCAGCCATGCTGTCGACCCTTGGCTACGCATCGCGCACCGCGCTGATCGACGCCGTCGTCCCGGCCAACATCCGCCGCAAGGACAAGCTGGACCTGGGCCAGTTCTTCGAGCCGCTGCCCGAGCAGGCCGCGCTGGCCAAGCTGCGCGCGCTGGCCTCGCAGAACAAGGTCATGAAGACGATGATCGGCCAGGGCTACTACGGCACCCACACCCCGGCTGTCATCCTGCGCAACATCTTCGAAAACCCGGCCTGGTACACCGCCTACACCCCGTACCAGCCCGAGATCTCGCAAGGCCGCCTGGAAGCGATCCTGAACTTCCAGCAGATGATCACCGACCTGACCGGCATGGGCATCGCCAACGCGTCCATGCTCGACGAAGGCACCGCCGCCGCCGAAGCGATGACGCTGATCCAGCGCGTGGGCAAGTCGCAATCCAAGGTGTTCTACGTCGCTGACGACGTGCTGCCGCAAACCCGCGAAGTGATCGAGACCCGCGCCGCGCCGCTGGGCATCGAAGTGCGTACCGTCGCCGCCGGCGAAGTCGACAACCTGGCTGATGCCTGCTTCGGCGTGCTGCTGCAGTACCCGGGCGTGAACGGCGAAGTGCGCGACTACGCGGCCGCCGTGGAAAAACTGCACGCGGCCGGCGCCATGGTCGTGGTGGCCGCCGACCTGCTGGCGCTCACTGTCCTGGCCGCGCCGGGCGAATGGGGCGCCGACGTGGTGGTCGGCAACAGCCAGCGCTTCGGCGTGCCGCTCGGCTTCGGCGGCCCGCACGCGGGCTACATGGCCACCCGCGACGAGTACAAGCGCAGCATGCCGGGCCGCCTGGTGGGCGTTACCGTCGACGCGCAGGGCAACCAGGCCTACCGTCTGGCGCTGCAGACGCGCGAACAGCACATCCGCCGCGAGAAAGCGACTTCGAACATCTGCACCGCGCAGGTGCTGCTGGCGGTCATGGCAGGCATGTACGCGGTCTACCACGGCCCGCGCGGCCTGCAGCGCATCGCCCAGCGCGTGCACCGCTACACCGGCATCCTGGCTGCAAGCCTCGGCCAGCTCGGCTACCAGCTCGCCAACGCGACCTTCTTCGACACCCTGACCGTCAAGACCGAGCGCGCGGCCGAGCTGCACGCCACGGCAGTGGAGAACGGTGTCAACTTGCGCAAGATCGACGCCGGCCATGTCGGCGTGTCGCTGGACGAGACCACCACCCGCGAAGACATCGAGCTGCTGGTAAAAATCTTCGGCAACGGCGCGCACATCGACATCGAGGCGCTCGACGCCGCTGCAGCCGACGCCTTCCCGGCCCAGCTGGCACGCACCAGCGACTACCTGACGCACCCGACCTTCAACCGCTACCACGCCGAACACGAGATGCTGCGCTACCTGCGCTCGCTCGCTGACAAGGACCTGGCGCTGGACCGCACCATGATCCCGCTCGGTTCGTGCACCATGAAGCTGAACGCGACCTCCGAGATGATTCCGGTGACCTGGCCGGAGTTCTCGAACGTTCACCCGTTCGCACCGGAAGACCAGACCGTCGGCTACCGCGAGATGATCGGCCAGCTGGAACAGATGCTGTGCGCCGCCACCGGTTACGCGGCCGTATCGCTGCAGCCGAACGCCGGCTCGCAGGGCGAGTACGCGGGCCTGTTGGTCATCAAGAAGTACCACGAGTCGCGCGGCGAAGGCCACCGCAACATCTGCCTGATCCCGTCGTCGGCGCACGGCACCAACCCGGCGTCGGCCAGCATGGTCGGGATGCAGGTGGTGGTGACCGCGTGCGACGCCAACGGTAACGTGGACCTGGACGACCTGAAGAAGAAGGCCGAGCAGCACAGCAAGAACTTGGCCTGCGTGATGGTCACCTACCCGTCGACGCACGGCGTGTTCGAGGAAGGCATCGCCGAGCTATGCGAAGTCGTGCACGCGCACGGCGGCCAGGTCTACATCGACGGCGCCAACATGAACGCAATGGTCGGCGTGGCCGCGCCGGGCGCCATTGGCGGCGACGTCAGCCACCTGAACCTGCACAAGACCTTCTGCATCCCGCACGGCGGCGGCGGTCCGGGCGTGGGCCCGATCGGCGTCGGCGCGCACCTGGCCAAGTTCCTGCCGAACCAGCGTTCGACCGGCTACACGCGTAGCGAAGACGGTATCGGCGCGGTCAGCGCAGCGGCCTACGGCTCGGCCTCGATTTTGCCGATCTCGTGGATGTACATCGCGATGATGGGCGCCGAAGGCCTGACCGCGGCTACGGAGGTCGCGATCCTGAACGCGAACTACATCGCCAAGCGCCTCGCGCCGCACTATCCGGTCCTGTACACCGGCCACGATGGGCTGGTGGCGCACGAGTGCATCATCGACCTGCGTCCGCTGCAGGACCAGACCGGCATCAGCAACGAGGACGTGGCCAAGCGCCTGATGGACTTCGGCTTCCACGCGCCGACCATGAGCTTCCCGGTGCCGGGCACCCTGATGATCGAGCCGACCGAGTCGGAATCGAAGGCGGAGCTGGACCGCTTCATCGAGGCGATGATCACCATCCACGCCGAGATCGCCAAGGTCGAGCGCGGCGAGTACGACCGCATGGACAACCCGCTCAAGGGCGCGCCGCACACTGCGGAAGTGGTCACCGCCGACGACTGGAAGCACACTTACAGCCGTGAAGTGGCCGCGTTCCCGGTGGCGTCGCTGCGCAAGAAGAAGTACTGGCCGCCGGTTGGCCGCGCCGACAACGTGTACGGCGACCGCAACCTGTTCTGCGGCTGCGCACCGATCGAGGATTACGAGTAATCCCGATTGGCCCGCAGGTGCACGCGGACGCTAGCGCAGCTCAAGCGTCCGCGTGCGCACGGAGTGCGCACCCTACGCCTCGCACACATCGTAGGGTGCGCACCTGTGCGCACGCGGTCAGCGCCGGCCGGCCACCAGCGTCTGCGTTCCCTACGCCTAATCCCTGCTCGACGCCAGCCGCAGGTACGGATGGTCGGTCGCCCGCCGCCCCCGCTTCGGCCTGGGCGTCGCCGCGGCCAGCTCCACCGGCGCCTGCACCGCCTCGTCCAGCCGGAACGCCGCCACCGCGCGCGATAGCGTCAATGCCTGCTGTTGCAGACTACGCGCCGCTGCAGCAGCCTCCTCGACCAGCTGCGAATTCTGCTGCGTCATCTCGTCCATCTGCACGATCGCCTGGCTCACTTCCGAAATCCCGCTGGCCTGCTCCGCGCTCGCGCAGCTGATCCGGTTGACGATCGATCCTACCTGCTGCACCGAATCGGCCAGATGCGCAATGCTGCTGCCCGCCTCCGCGGCCCATGCGGTGCCATCCTCGATCTCGGCCACCGCCTCCGCAGCCAGTTCGCGCACTTCGCGCGCCGCCAGGCTCGCGCGGCGCGCCAGCGAGCGCACTTCGGTGGCCGTCGTCGCGAACTCCCGTCCGTCCTCGCCCGCACGCGCCGCCTCGACCGCCGCGTTCAGGGCCAGGGTGCTGGCCTGGTTCGCGAACGAGTCGATCATGCCGACGATCTCGACCACGCGCTGCGAGCGGTTCTTGACCGAATCGAGCGTGCTCGCCAGCCGGTCGACCACGTTGCTGCCGCGCTGCGCGACGGTCGATGCCGACTCGGCCAGCTGGTTCGCCACCTGCGCGCCATCGGCGGCCAGGTTGATGGTGGCGGCCAGCTCCTGCATCGACGAGGCGGTCTGCTCGAGCGATGCGCGCACGCCCGGGCGGGTATGCAGGTTCGCATTGCCCAGCGTGATTTCACGCGATGCCGAGCCGATCGAGCGCGCCGACTCCAGGATGGTGCGCAGCGTTCCGTTCAGGTTGCGGATGCTCGCGTCCAGCGCGCGCGAAGTCTGGGCAATCTCGTCACTGCCGTATTCGCGCTCCTTGATGGTCAGGTCGCCGCTGGCCAGGTCGATCGCGGCCGCATCGATGCTGCGGATTTCCGCCAGCAGCGAACGGCGCACCGCCATCGTGATCAGGAGCGAGAGCAGGATCGAGAGCACGATCACCACCGGCATCAGGACCGCGATCAGGCGAAAGTCGGCGGCGGCGCTCTCCGACGCGTCTTCGGACAACTGCTGCTCCAGGCGCGAGAGCTCGGTCAGGCGCTGGGCGACCACGACGAACGCTGCCTCGGCCTTTTGCATTGCGTTGGCGCTGATCGAGGAGTCGTGCGCGGCAATCTCGATCACGTCCAGCACCGCGCGATGGTACAGTTTCTGGGCGGCCGCGGCCTGTTCGACGTAGCGCCGTTCGCCGCTGCTGGTGGCGGTCAGGTTGGCCAGCGCGATGAAGCTGCGGTCGATCGCATCGTGCTGATTGTAAATGTCACGGATCAGCGGCTCGGTGCGGGCGCGCGGAAAGCTGCCGCTGATCCAGGAAAGCAGGCGGTAGATCGAGGCGTGCGCCTTCTGCGCCGTGACCACCAGCTCATCGGCGCTGCGCATGTGCAAGGCGCGCTGCTGGACGATGGTTTCGAGCGAGGCGTTCTGGTGCACCATCGCATAGAATGCCCCTGAGGACAGCAGCACCAGCAGCACCAGCACGACGCCGGGCGCGAGCAGCAGCTTGGGGCCGATCTTGAGCCGGGCCAGCATGTCAGCCACGGCAGGGTTGGTTGACGAACGAGCGCGACTGCGGCGTACGGATGGGATTGGCAGCCTGGTTCATGATGGCCCTCTTGTCGTTACGCTGTCGGTACTGTCGCGCCGCAACATTCCGGCGCGCATTTTGCCAATCTACGCCGTCGCGCACGGTTGGGCTTGCGGCCGCTCAAACAGCAGCCGTTTGATTTTTTCGGAAGGACTTGATCATGCAACGTACAGTCAGCGCAGCCCTGCTCTCGGCCCTGGTGTTTCCCGGCGCCGGGCACCTCTACTTGCGCCGGCCGCTACGGGGCTGTGTGTTTTTGGTGCCGGCACTCGTGGCCCTGGCCTGGTTCACTGTTGACGTGGTGCGGCAGGCGGCGGTGCTGTCCGACCAGGTGCTGGCTGGTACGCTCGCGCCCGATCCGGCTGCCATCGCCGCCCGGCTGCAGACACAGGGCGGATCGACGCTTGCCGGCACTCTATGCGCCGTGGTCCTGCTGGCGTGCTGGGCGGGCGCGATCGCCGATTCGATTGTCATCGCTCGCCAAGCCGCCAAGCGCCCGGAGTAAGATGAAGCGCGCCTGTCAAGGCGCACCCACTTCTTCAAGGGGAACGCCATGGCAACGCAACCCAGTTCCAGCAAGTTTCGCTCGCTGCTGTTTCTCACGCTCCTGCTCGCCGCGGGCGCGGCCGGCGCACAGGTCAAGCGAACGCAGGTGTATAAGGCCGACGTTGCGGAGCCGGGCCGCGAGGCCGTGGTGGTCAAGTCCGAGCTGGACCCGAACACCCATGCCGGGCGCCATTATCATCCGGGCGACGAGATCAGCTACGTGACCGAAGGCGAAGCAGAATTGCTGGTGGACGGCGAAGCGCCGCGCCGGCTCAAGGCGGGTGACGCCTTCGTGGTCAAGACCGGCAAGGTGCACGACCTGCGTGACGTGGGGAGCACGCCATTGCGGCTGCTGAGCGTGTATGTGGTGGAGAAAGGTAAGCCGTTGGCGACGCCGGTGAAGTGAGCGGGGGGCCACGCACGGCCATGTGCTGCCATCGTAGGGTGCGCACCTGTGCGCACGCGGTCAACGTTCGCGTTCCGGCGGCACTAATAACAGCGAGCCCTCCAAATGTACGCGGGCGCAAACTCTGCGCACAGGTACCGCGTGCGCACAGGTGCGCACCCTACGAT
>NZ_SPUM01000109.1 GCF_004614195.1 Massilia horti
GCGCACTGGTGCGCACCCTACGCCTTAGTAAGCACGGTTCCACACTTAATGGGGACATAGCTTTTTTTAGCGCCAACCAATCGGCCCGAGTCGTCGGCTGGGCAGGGTGAGGCTGGCCAGTGGCCGGCCGAACGCCCACGCGTTCAACAAGACCGGTCATATCCGAATCTTTTCCCAGGTCGTTGAACTTGCCAAAGGCGTAGGGGGCGCGGTAAGCCTCGCCACGGTCCCGCCTGCCACGGCCGCGGCCGAGATCGCACCACGCCCCCGAGCCCGTCCTTGGCCCGTCTCCAATGTGCAACACGCCACTTACCGTATAATCTGGTATTTCGCCTCGGACTGACGTTTCACCCAATGAAGGTATTTCGCGGACTTCCCAACGACCGGGCGCGCGCGCCGTGCGCTCTCACGATCGGCAACTTTGACGGTGTCCACCGCGGCCATCAGACGTTGTTGGCCCACGTGCGCGCTGCCGCGTCGAAGCTTGGATTGGAAGCCGCGGTCATGACCTTCGAACCGCATCCGCGCGAATACTTCGCCGAAAAAATGGGCGACCCGTCAAAAGCCCCGGCCCGCATCGCCAACCTGCGCGACAAGCTGGAGGCCCTCGACAAGGCCGGCATCGACCGCGTCATCGTCGAGCACTTCAACGAGCACTTCGCCGCCATGACCCCGGACGAATTCACCGAGCGCGTGCTGGTGAACGGCCTGCACGTCAAATGGCTGATGGTCGGTGACGACTTTTGCTACGGCGCCAAGCGCGCCGGCACCATCGAGACCCTGGCCGCCGCCGGCCGCAAGCATGGCTTCCAGGTCGAGACGCTGCCCGCCGTGACGCACGGCCAGGAGCGCATCTCGTCATCGGCCGTGCGCGCCGCGCTGGGTGCCGGCGACTTCCAGGCCACACACGCCCTGCTCGGCCATCCGTACTCCATCTCCGGCCACGTGATCCACGGCGCCAAGCTCGGACGCACGCTCGGCTTTCCGACCCTGAACCTGCGCGTCGCGCACCGCCCTGCCCTGTCCGGCATCTTCGTGGTGCAGGTGCATGGGCTAGGCCCGCATCCGCTGCCGGCGGTCGCCAGCCTCGGCGTGCGCCCCAGCGTCGAAGACGCCGGCCGCATGCTGCTCGAAGTGCACCTGTTCGACTACAACCAGCACGCCTACGGCAAACTGGTGCGCGTGGAGTTTCTGGCCAAGCTGCGCGACGAGGAAAAATACCAGGACCTGGCCACCCTCACCGCCGCGATCGACCGCGACGCGCAAGGCGCGCGCGCCTTCTTCGCCCACCGCGCCGGCGCCCTGACCGCCACCGACCGAATTTGACGGAGCCAGCCACGCCGCCGCGCCTTGCGCGCGGCCCACTCCGAACCACAGCAGTCCACTTAAGAAAAGCATATGTCCGACAACAGCAAACCCGTCCAGAACAAAAAGGCAGCCGACAAGCCGCAGAGCAAATACCCGGTCAACATGCCCGACACCCCGTTCCCGATGCGAGGCGACCTCGCCAAGCGCGAGCCGGGCTGGGTGAAGCAGTGGCAGGAAAAGAAGATCTACGAACGCATTCGCAAGGCGGCAGCCGGCCGGCCGAAATTCGTGCTGCACGACGGCCCGCCGTACGCCAACGGCGACATCCACCTCGGCCACGCGCTCAACAAGATCCTGAAGGACCTGGTGGTCAAGTCGCGCACCATCGCCGGCTTCGACGCGCCCTACGTGCCGGGCTGGGACTGCCATGGCATGCCGATCGAGATCCAGATCGAAAAACTGTACGGTAAAAACCTGCCGACCGCCGAAGTGCTGGCCAAGGCCCGCGCCTACGCGAGCGAGCAGATCGACCGCCAGCGCGCCGGCTTCATCCGCCTGGGCGTGCTGGGCGAGTGGGACAACCCCTACCTGACCATGGCCCACGGTAACGAGGCCGACGAACTGCGCGCGCTGGGCAAGCTGCTCGACAAGGGCTACGTCTACCGCGGCCTCAAGCCCGTGAACTGGTGCTTCGACTGCGGCTCGGCCCTGGCCGAGGCGGAAGTCGAATACCAGGACAAGCGCGACCCGGCGATCGACGTCGGCTTCCCGTTCGCAGAGCACGACAAACTGGCCGCCGCCTTCAGCCTGCCCAAGCTGCCAAGTGGTGACGGTTTCGTCGTCATCTGGACCACCACGCCGTGGACCATCCCGTCCAACCAGGCGCTGAACGTGCATCCGGAAGTGACCTACGCGCTGGTGCAGGCCGAACGCGACGGCAAGCGGCTGCTGCTGATCCTGGCGAAGAACCTGGTCGAATCCTGCCTGCAGCGCTACAAGCTGGAGGGCAGCATCGTCGCCACCACGACTGGCGAAGCGCTGGCCGGCATCCGCTTCAAGCACCCGCTGCACGCCGCCGACAAGTTCTACGATCGCTACTCGCCGGTCTACCTGGCCGATTACGTCACCACCGACAGCGGCACCGGCGTGGTCCACTCGGCGCCCGCCTACGGCCTGGAAGACTTCCAGTCCTGTAAAGCGCACGGCCTGAAGGACGACGAGATCCTCAAACCCGTAATGGGCGATGGCCGCTTCGCATCCACCCTGCCGCTGTTTGGCGGCATGACGATCTGGGAAGCGTCCAAGCCGATCTGCAACGCGCTGTCGGAAGCGGGCGCGCTGTTCGAACTGAAGATGTTCGACCACAGCTACATGCACTGCTGGCGCCACAAGACCCCGATCGTCTACCGCGCCACCAGCCAGTGGTTCGCGGGCATGGACGTCACGCCCAAGGACGGCGGCCCGACCCTGCGCGAAACCGCGCTGGCCGGCATCGCCGAAACCAAATTCTTCCCAGACTGGGGCCAGGCGCGCCTGCAGGGCATGATCGCCAACCGCCCGGACTGGACCCTGTCGCGCCAGCGCCAGTGGGGCGTGCCGATGGCCTTCTTCGTTCACAAGGAGACCGGCGAGCTGCACCCGCGCACGCCGGAGCTGCTGGAACAGGTGGCCAAACTGATCGAGAAGGACGGCATCGAAGCCTGGCACCAGCTCGACCCGAAGGACCTGCTGGGCGAAGACGCCGCCCACTACGAGAAGAACCGCGACACGCTCGACGTCTGGTTCGACTCCGGCTCCACGCATTACACTGTGCTGCGCGGCTCGCACAAGGAACAGTCGCAGTTCCCGGCCGACCTGTACCTGGAAGGCTCGGACCAGCACCGCGGCTGGTTCCACTCGTCGCTGCTGACCGCCTCGATGCTCGACGGCCGCCCGCCGTACAAGGCGCTGCTCACGCACGGCTTCACCGTCGACGAGCATGGCCGCAAGATGTCCAAGTCGCTGGGCAACGTGCTCTCGCCGCAGAAGATCAGCGACACGCTGGGCGCCGACATCCTGCGCCTGTGGGTCGCCTCGACCGACTACACGAGCGAACTCGCGCTGTCCGAGGAGATCCTCAAGCGCGTGACCGAAGCCTACCGCCGCATCCGCAACACGCTGCGCTTCCTGCTCGCCAACACCGCCGACTTCGACCCGGCCAAGAATGCCGTGCCGGTCGCCGACATGCTCGAGATCGACCGCTACGCGCTGGCCGCGACGCAGGCGCTGCAGAACGACATCGCCGCCCACTTCGAACGCTACGAGTTCCACCCGGTGGTCGCGCGCCTGCAGAACTTCGCCTCCGAAGACCTGGGCGGCTTCTACCTCGACATCCTCAAGGACCGCCTGTACACCACCGGCGTTGACTCCGTCGCGCGCCGCTCGGCGCAGACCGCGCTGTGGCACATCGCGCACGCTTTGCTGCGCGTGATGGCGCCGATCCTGTCGTTCACCGCCGAGGAAGCCTGGGCCGTGTTCGCCGGCGAACAGGCTTATGCCGAGAGCGACGAAACAATTTTCACCCAGACCCTGTGGACCTTCCCGGAGATCGCCGATGGCCCCAAACTGCTGGCCAAGTACGCCGCGCTGCGCGACGTGCGCGCCAGCGTGACCAAGGAGCTCGAGGAAGTGCGTGCATCCGGCGCGATCGGCTCGTCGCTGCAGGCCGAACTGACCATCAAGGCGTCCGGCCCGAAGTACCAGCTGCTCGCAAGCCTGGACGACGACCTCAAGTTCGTGTTCATCACGTCAGAAGCCAAGGTGGAACAGGTGGCCAGCGAAGCCGAGGAAGCTGTGATCGTGACGCCGTCCGAAGCGGCCAAATGCGAGCGCTGCTGGCACTACCGCCGCGACGTCGGCAGCCACCCGGAACACCCCGGCCTGTGCGGCCGCTGCGTGAGCAATCTGTTCGGCAGCGGCGAAGCGCGCCGGTTCGCATAAGACAAGCGGGCGGCGCCTCCCGCCCTGCCGGCCAGGCCGGCAGGGCGTTCACCTGACACATAACGACAATATGGCAACGAAAAAGAAATCGACCATTACGGCCGCGCCGAAAGCGGGCGGCAGCATGATGCCGTGGCTGGGCATCGCCTTCATCGTCGTCCTGCTCGACCAGGTCACCAAGATCACCATCACCAGGCTGTTCCAGCTCGGCGACACCAAACCGCTCACCGGCTTTTTCAACCTCACGCTCGCCTACAACCGCGGCGCCGCATTCAGCTTCCTGTCCAACCAGGGCGGCTGGCAGCGCTACCTGTTCACCGCGATCGCCCTGGCCGCGGTTGCCTTCATCATCTACCTGCTGCGCCGTAACGCCGGCCAGCGCATGTTCTGCTGGGCGCTCGCGCTGATCATGGGCGGCGCCATCGGCAACCTGGTCGACCGCCTGATGCACGGCCACGTGATCGACTTCCTCGACTTTTACTGGCGCGGTCTCGGTCACTTCCCGGCCTTTAACGTGGCCGACAGCGCGATTACCATCGGCGCGATCCTGTTCATCGTCGACGAGCTGCGGCGCGTGAACAAGCACTAGAAGGATGACGACATGAGCATGGACCTGAAAGACAAGAAGATCGTGCTCGGCCTGACCGGCGGGGTGGCCTGCTACAAGGCCGCCGAACTGTGCCGGGCGCTGGTCAAGGAAGGCGCGCGGGTGCAGGTTGTCATGACCGAGGCGGCAAGCCAGTTCATCGGCGCGGCCACCATGCAGGCCCTGTCGGGCAACCCGGTCTATACCAGCCAGTGGGATTCGCGCGTGGCCAACAACATGGCCCACATCGACCTCACCCGCGGCGCCGACGCCGTGCTGGTCGCGCCCTGCTCGGCGGACTTCATCCGCAAGCTGGCCCATGGCGCCTGCGACGACCTGCTCTCGACCCTGTGCCTGGCGCGTCCGTCCCAGGTGCCGCTCTTGGTGGCGCCGGCGATGAACGTGGAAATGTGGCAGAACCCGGCCACGCAGCGCAACGTGGCGCAGCTGCGCGAGGACGGCATCCGCATCTTCGGCCCGGCCGCCGGCGAACAGGCCTGCGGCGAAACGGGCCTTGGCCGCATGCTCGAACCGGAAGACCTGCTCGAGGAGCTGATCGCATCGTTCCAGCCCAAGGTTTTGGCCGGCAAGCGGGTCCTGATCACGGCCGGTCCGACTTTCGAGGCGATCGACCCGGTGCGCGGCCTGACCAACCTCTCGTCCGGCAAGATGGGCTATGCGGTTGCCCGGGCCGCGCGCGAAGCGGGCGCCGACGTGACCCTGGTCTCGGGCCCGACCACGCTCGCCACCCCGCACGGCGTGCGCCGCATCGATGTGCTCTCCGCGCGCCAGATGCACGAGGCCGTCATGGCTGCGGTGCACGGCCAGCACGTGTTCATCGGGGTGGCCGCGGTCGCGGATTGGCGCGTGGTCAACTTCAGCGCCCAGAAAATGAAAAAACAGGATGGCGGCGCCCCGCCCGAGCTCAAGTTCGAACAGAACCCCGACATCCTGGCCAGCGTTGCCTCCACCGTGTCGATCACCGGCTGGCCCTACTGCGTCGGCTTTGCCGCCGAATCGGAAAACCTGGTCGAATACGGCGCGGCCAAGCGCGAAAAAAAAGGCGTACCTCTGTTGGTCGGCAATATCGGCCACCACACTTTCGGGCAGGATGACAATTCCGTCATCCTGTTCGACGAAAGCGGACACACTGTCCTGCCGCCCGCCGACAAGCTGACGCTGGGGCGCCAGCTGGTCTCCGAGATCGCCAAGCGCCTCGAACGGCGTTCCCTGCTCACCTGATTTACGTATCACGCATGAAGAACATTGAAGTCAAGATTCTCGACCCGCGCATGAAAGACCAGCTGCCTGCCTACGGCACGTCCGGCAGCGCTGGCCTGGACCTGCGCGCCTGCATCGACGCGCCGATCACCATCGAACCGGGGCAGACCGTACTGATCCCGACCGGGCTGGCGATCCACTTGGCAGACCCGGGCTATGCCGGCCTGATCCTGCCGCGCAGCGGACTCGGCCATAAGAACGGCATTGTTTTGGGCAATCTGGTAGGCTTGATCGACTCCGATTACCAGGGCGAGCTGAAAGTCTCGACCTGGAACCGCAGCCAGTCGCCATTCACGCTGCAGCCGCTGGATCGGCTCGCGCAGTTGGTCATCGTACCTGTCCTGCAGGTGGGCTTTAACGTTGTGGAGGAGTTCGAATCGAGCGACCGGGGCGCCGGCGGTTTCGGCAGCACCGGCAAACAATAATTTGAGGAGCACCATGACCCACATCCACCGTCTGCGCCCAGCCGCGCTGGGAATCACCATCGCCTTACTGCTATCGGCCTGCGGCACGCAAGCGCCTTTCCAGCAGGGCGCCGCGCCGGCGCCGGTGAAGCCTGCTCCCCAGGCCCCTGCCCTGACCCCGCAGATCGCGGCCGATGCCGAAACGCTGACCAGGATGGCGTCGCTCCAGGAGCGCCTGTACCACGTGGCCGCGCCGCTCCTGATCAACAACGCGGACCTGTGCAAGACCCATGCGCGCAACCTGCTCGGCTTTACCGCCAAGAGCCGCTATTCCTATCCCGGCTCCTACAATGAAGCAGCGCACGTCGCGTTCGGGATGGGCGAACGGCTGCAGGTCACCCAGGTGCTGGCCGGCAGCGGCGCGGCCAAGGCGGGCCTGAAGGTTGGCGACAGGCTGGTGTCCGCCGGCGGCAAACCGCTGCCCAGCGGCCCGCAAGGTCCCGCGCTGGCCGGCTCGGTGTTCGGGCCGCTGGTCGCCGCGCAGGCCACCTTGCCTTTGACCATCGAGCGCGACGGCAAGGAGCGCCAGCTCACGGTCCCGGTCACGCGCGCCTGCGCCTACGGCATCGAACTGGGCAACTCGGACAACATCAACTCCTACGCTGACGGCTCGCGCATCATGGTCACGCGCGGCATGATCGGCTTCACCCGCAACGACGACGAGCTGGCCTACGTGCTGGCCGCGGGCCTCGCCCACAACGTGCTTGGCCACGCGGCGGTGCAGCGCAATTCGGCCACCATCGGCAGCATCATCGACAACCTCACGCGCGTGAAACCGGACGACTCGATGCTGATCGGCAGCGGCGGCATCAAGGCCATGCCGGCCGACCAGGACGTGGCCGCGGACCGATTGGCGATCTACATGCTGGCGCGCGCCGGTTACGACATCGACGGCGTGGACGAATTCTGGAAGCGCCTGGCGCAGGCACATCCGGCCACGGTGCTCAACGGGTACACGGCAAATCACCCGGCGGTCTCGACACGCGTGGCGGCGATCCAGAAAACAGTAGCCGAAGTCAACGCCAAGCGCAGCGCCAAAAAGCCGCTGGTGCCGTAAAGACCTGCGGCTCCGGCACGTCGTAGGGTGCGCACCTGTGCGCACGCGGTACGGTTGATTAGTGTTGGCTCCGGTACGCACACGTAACCGCGTGCGCACAGGTGCGCACCCTACGATCCTGCAACCGCACAGGTCTATCGGCACCCCGCCTGCACCCCCTCCCCGTTTTTTGTATCATTGTCCATCTTCTCGACGCCGGCCGGCACCCGCCGAGCCGGCACAGCAATTCAAATGGACAGCATCGACCTCGACGTACTGAAAACCGCCTCCGCCTGGCTCGCCGCCGGCCGCCGCTGCGAACTGGTCACCGTGATCAAGACCTGGGGCTCGAGCCCGCGTCCGGTCGGCGCCACGCTCGTCGTGCGCGACGACGGCCAGGTTGCCGGCTCAATCTCCGGTGGCTGCATCGAGGACGACCTGATCGCACAGGTGCGCCAGAACGGCATCAGCCAAAGCACGCCGCAGCTCGTCAGCTACGGCGTCAGCGCCGACGAGGCGCACCGCTTCGGCCTGCCCTGCGGCGGCACGATCACGCTGGCGATCGAGCCGCTGTCGCCTGCGAGCGGCATCGACGAACTCCTGGCCCGCCTGGCGAGCGGCGAACTGCTGGAACGCCGCCTCGACATGCGATCCGGCGCGGTCACGCTGGGCCCCGCGGCGCCGGGCGCTGTGCTGCGCGTCGAGGACGACGTGCTCACCACCGTGCACGGCCCGCGCTGGCGCCTGTTCATCATCGGCGCCGGCCCGCTGTCGCGCTTCCTGGCGCAGGTGGCGACCGGCATGGACTACCGCGTAACGGTGTGCGACCCGCGCGAGGAATATCGTGCCGGCTTCGACGTCGCCGGCGTCGAACTGGTGCACACGATGCCGGACGACCTGGTGCTCGAATCCAGGCTGGACGCGAGAAGCGCCGTGGTCGCGCTCACGCACGACCCCAAGCTTGACGACCTGGCCCTGATGGAGGCGCTCAAGTCCGACGCCTTCTACGTCGGCGCGATCGGTTCGCGCCTGAACAACGCAAAGCGGCGCGAACGCCTCAAGCTGTTCGACCTCACCGACGAACAACTGGCGCGCCTGCATGGCCCGATCGGCATTTACATCGGCAGCAAGACCCCGTCCGAGATTGCGATCTCGATCCTGGCCGAGATGACGGCAACGAGGAACGGCGTGCCGGCCGCAATGCTCGTGCCGCATGCCGCCACCCCGCAAGCGGCGAACGGCGAAGCCTGCGGCCTGGCTGCCACATAATTCGAAAGCAAGAAGCGACTGGCGCGAGCGCATCAGCGCAAGCGACAATGCGTCCCGCGCAAACCAATACCAACAATGAATACAACAAACCTCATACGCCTCGTCACACTGGCCGCCATCTGGGGCGGCTCCTTCCTGTTCATGCGCATCAGCGCGCCCGTGCTCGGCCCGGCGCTGCTGATCGAGTACCGCGTCCTGTTCGCGGCCCTGTTCCTTGCGCTGGTCGGCTGGTTCCTGAAAAAGCGGCTCGACCTGGCCACGCACTGGAAGCACTACCTGATCCTCGGCCTGTTCAACTCGGCGCTGCCGTTCCTGCTGTTCGCGTTCGCCGCGCGCACGCTGTCCGCATCGGTGCTGTCGGTGCTGAACGCCACCGCGCCGATGTGGGGCGCGCTGCTGGGCGCAGCCTGGTCGCGCCAGCGTGTCAGCCTGCGCGTCGTATTCGGACTGGTGGCCGGCACCGCGGGTGTGGCCCTGCTGGTGGGCTTTGACTCGGTGGCGGCTCGCCCTGGCGCCGGCGTCGCAATCGCGGCTGCCCTGTGCGCCGCCTTCTGCTACAGCGTCGCCAGCCTGTACGCCAAGTCAGCCAAGGCCGTGGAGCCGTTCGCCAACGCGCACGGGTCGATGTGGGCCTCGGTCCTGCTCGTGCTTCCGGTGCTGCCCTTCGTCCCGGCCCCAAGCCAGCCGACGGCCGGCATCATGGCGGCCGTGCTCGCGCTGGGCGTGCTGTGCAGCGGCATCGCATACCTGCTGTACTTCCGCCTGATCGCGGAAGTCGGCACCACGTCGGCCCTGACCGTCACCTTCCTCAATCCGGTGTTTGGTATCCTGTGGGGCGCGCTGTTCCTGGGCGAAGTGGTCGGCTGGTACACGGTCGCCGGTTCCGCGATCGTCCTGCTCGGCACTGCATTCGTTACCGGCTTTGTGCCGCGCTTGCGAAGCCCGGCCACCACCTTCCAGACCAAATGAGATTGAGCGTACACGAACTGTCCATTGCCCTGCCCGCGGACTACCGCAGCCAGGACGTGCTTGCCTTTCACGGGCGCGACGCACAGCAACTGGCCGAACAGGTCACGCCCGGCCGCGTCCGCAAGGGCGTGCTGCTCCATGGCGTGCCGCTCGTGCTCGACGTGGCGCTCGCGCCAGGCGTGGCCCGCTGCCGCATCGAGGCCGACGAGGCTTTGGACGACATCGCGCTCGCCGCCGCGCGCGAAGCGCTGCTCAACATCCTGGCGCTGCGCATCGACCCGGCGCCCTTTGCGCTGTTCACGCACGGCGACCCGCTGCTCGGCCCCTTTGTTACGCGCCAGCCGAACTTACGCATCGTGCAATCGGCCACCGTGTTCGAGGCGCTGACCTGGGCCATCATCGGCCAGCAGATCAACCTGGCGTTCGCGATCAGCCTGCGCCGCACCTTCATCGAGCAGGCCGGCCGCCGCCATTCCAGCGGCCTGTGGTGCTATCCGGAGGCGGTTGACGCCGCTCGCCTGGACCTGGAAGCGCTCACCACCCGCAAATTCTCGCGCGCCAAGGCCGAAACCGTGCTGCGGCTGGCGCGTCTCGTCGCCGACGGCGAACTGGTGCTCGATCGCAGCCATGGCCCCGATGAGGTGGCTAGTGCGCTGCTTGCCGTGAAAGGCATCGGCCCCTGGACCGTCAATTACACGCTGCTGCGCGGCTATGGCTTTCCCGACTGCTCGTTGCATGGAGACGTGGCGGTGCGTGCTGCCTTCCAGCATCTGCTGGGCGAGGACAGCAAGCCCGACATGGCACGCACGGAAACCCTGCTGGAACGCTACAAGCCACACCGGGCGATGGCGGCGGCCTATCTGTGGGCCAGTCTCAATCAGAACGGGGGGAACTGAGCAGGCTCTCGGCCGTTTTTGGCCTTTCGCATAGCACAAGCGGTTTCGCGTCTTCACACTGGTCGTTAAGCACGCCGCCAGTTCTGCGAGAGACCGTTTCCATGAAGCGAATTTCCTGCCTGCTCACGCTGCTCGCATCGAGCAGCATCGCCTATCCCGCAGCGCCATCCGCGGACGAACACGGCGCCTACCTGTCGGCCGAACTGGGCAACGGCCGCATCGGCGGTCCGGACACCGGGCCCCACAAGCTCATGCGCTGGCGTGCGTTCGAGGCGCGCATCGGACGCGACCTGATTGCCGCGCGAGCCGGGGAGCCATCACTCGCAGGCGCGCGCATCGATGTCGTCTATTACAACGAAGGGCACCCGGACAACAACCACCGGGACGGCTTCGCGCTCCAGCTCGTATACGCCCGCAAGCTCGGTAACGCATTGACGGCCGAGATCGGCGCCGGCCCCTACACGAGCATGAACACGACCACCATAGGCGGCGTGCAATATGACATCGCCCGCCACGGCGTGCTGTACAGCGCCGCCTTGCGTTTTCCACTGGCTGGCCTGGATCCCGGCACCCACCTCCGGCTTGGCCTGAACCACGTGCGGATGCGCGATGCCTTCCATTCCAACGCACTGATGCTGGGCATCGGCCGTCAATTCGCCGACGTGCCGCACTTTCCGAAGGGAGACCTTGCACGCAACCGGCTATGGCTGGGCGCTTCCTTCGGCCGCTCGTTCACGAGCCACAGCGGCACCCGGGATACCAACAGCGCCATCGTCCAGGCGAAGCAGTACGGCGGCACGTGGGCCGTATCGTTCGCGGGAATCTTCGAGGGCGACGACCGGACGCGCGTCGACCGATACGGCGCCGCGGCCCAGCTCTGGTTCGTCCAACCCGTGACGGAACGCTGGATCGCGTCGGCGGGCATCGGCCCATACATCGCCGAAAACCGGCGCGAAGGCAACCGTGGGTTTGTCCATGGCCTGTTCAGCCTGCAATTCGAGCGCGACCTGGGCGCGCAGACCAAGGTCTTCTTCGCCTTCCACCGCGTGAAGACCTACACCCAGATGAACGACCGCGACCTGTTCCACCTGGGACTGCTGCACACCTTCGGCTGGTGATCAGTCCCAGCGCGGCAGTCCGTCGAATTGCTGCGCGCCCTCGCCGGAAAACCGGATCAGCTCCGAAAGCGGCACGGTGGCCAAGTTGTCGCAGCCGTAGTGCCCGCCCAGCGCGCTCGGAATCTTGAGGCAATACTTACGCCCGGCGGAGAGCGGCCCCAGCGTCGATTCCGCCAGGTGCACCACCTCGGGCATGTACCAGTCATTCAGGAAAGCCTGGTTGTACGCCAGCGCATCGTACGCCTCGCGGTCCTGCGCCAGCGGTTCGCAGCACAGGTCCTGCGGGCGCAGGCGCCAGTATCTTCCATCCTCATCGCGGATGATCAGGTTGCCGAAGGCGTTTTCACCCAGCACTTCGACCGCGTTCAGGCCGACCCAACCCCATGCCTCGTTAATCTCGTCCACAGTAATCATCATCCCACTCCGCAATCAATCCGAAGGGCTGTCGGTTGGCAGCCCCAAGCGAGCTGTTGGACCATAGAGGCGCGCCACGGTTGAGCCGCAATGCAGGGAACTTGATGCATATCGAGCGCGCGGACAATTGAATGGAGCCAACAGCCAGCAATACGCCCGCCGGCGCCCTGGAACGCCCAGCGCTTTGATCCCCATCACGCGCGCGATCGCAACTGATGAGCAAGGAATCTCATCAAAGGGAGGACTGGGCGTGGACGGCACCCGCCGCCTGCCCGCATGAGGAGAATTTTGATGAGAGCTGCATCATGAAGCAGGCCCTGCCCCATGCCGCCGCAGGGCTTCTCCTGAGCGCGCTCCTGCTGGCCGCGCCGCTGTGCACCCGCGCCGAGGCGCTCGGCCAGACGTCGCGCTGGCAAGTCGAACTGACGCCGTACTACTTGGGGAATATGAATGTGAGCGGCAGTACGCGCTTCAAGCCGCCGCAAGCCAGCGGCGGCACCACCTATGCCGGACAATCGAACCAGCCCGGCTTTGGCCTGCGCCTGGAGGCGGGGGCCGACAATTCCGGATGGTGGCTCGATGCCCAGCGCACCCGGCTGTCACAGGATTCCGACGCCGGAAGCCTCAAGGGCCGGCAAGACACGGTCCAGCTGGCCGGGGCAGCCCGCGTCGTGGATGGCCCCGATACTTTTGTCGACCTCATTGGTGGAGTCCGTTACGTATCGGTCTCCCTGGAGCAGGGCCTGGCGCAGGATGCCCCGAAGGCGGCAGGCGTTTGGGGCAGCCAGCGTGCGCACTGGGCTGACGCGGTCACGGGCGTGCGCGTGCAGTCCAGGCTGTCCGAACGCGGGTGGCTGACGGCCTACGGGGATATCGGCGGCGGCGGCAGCAAGCGCACATGGCAGGGGCAGGTCGGCATGGATTTCCGCGTGACCCAGGGCGTGACCGTCACGGTCGGCTACCGAGTGCTCGTCCTCGATTACAACAAGCCGGAGCTGGCATACGACCCGCGCATTGCCGGCGGCTACGCCGGGTTGGCGATTCGCTTCTGATCCAGCGGCGTAAAGCAGCTCCCGCATGCCCCCAGGTCCTGACCCCAGATATTGGGCCCAGATATTGGACCCAGATATTGGACCCAGATATTGGACCCAAATACGACAACGCCGCCGCGCTGTTGCCAGCGCCGGCGGCGTGCCTGAATTTGGTTGCGGGGACAGGATTTGAACCTGTGACCTTCGGGTTATGAGCCCGACGAGCTGCCAGACTGCTCCACCCCGCGTCTGATGATGCATATTATACGTCCCTTCGCCGCTTTAGGCAAACTCAATCCTAGTCCGATGTGCGATTGCAGCACCAAACTCAGGTTACGAGCAGTGTGCGATGACCTCCCGCGTACCGGCTGCCCGACAGGCGCATTGCGGCACAGCCAACGCAATCGGTGTAAAGTAAGCGGAATACTATTTCTCCCCTTACCTATGAAATTTTGTTCCGAGTGCGCCCACCCGGTCGCACTGGCGATCCCGGAAGGCGACAATCGCCCGCGCTACGTGTGCTCGCAGTGCGAGGCCATTCATTACCAGAACCCCAAGCTCGTGATCGGCTCGATTCCCATCTGGGAGCAAGACGGCGAGCTCAAGGTGCTGCTGTGCCGGCGCGCCATCGAGCCGCGCTACGGCTACTGGACATTGCCGGCCGGCTTCATGGAAAACGCCGAAACCACGGCCGAGGCAGCAGTGCGCGAAACCGAGGAAGAAGCCGGCGCCCATATCGAGATCGGCAACCTGTTCACCCTGCTCAATGTTGCACATGTGCATCAGGTCCACCTGTTCTACCTGGCCCGCCTGGTTGACCTGCAGTTCGCCCCCGGTTCCGAAAGCCTGGAGGTGGCCCTGTTCGCCGAGCGCGACATCCCGTGGGACGAGCTGGCGTTCCCGACAATTCGCAAGACGCTGGAACTGTTCTTTGCCGACCGCGTCAAAATGCGGGAAGGCGGCAGCTACGGCTTCCACAGTCACGACATCGTGCGTCCCATGCGCACCGAAAGCGTCCCCGGCTGACCCATGATCCCCTGGCTTGAAGCGAACACGCCATTTCCGGACGTCTCCGAGGCGCTGACAATGGACGCGCCCGGACTGCTCGCGGCCGGGGCTGACCTGTCGCCGCAGCGGCTGCTGCAGGCTTACCAGCACGGCATCTTCCCGTGGTTTTCGGAAGGCCAGCCGATCCTGTGGTGGAGTACCGATCCGCGCATGGTGCTGTACACCGAACACTTCAAGGTCAGCGAAAGCCTGCGCAAGACCCTGCGCAAGGTCGAGCACAGCAGGCTGACGGGCGGTCGCTGGGACGTAAAATTCGACAGCAGCTTCGAAGCGGTCATGCGCGCCTGCGCCGCCCCGCGCAAGGATGGCCCGGGCACCTGGATTTCGGAGGAAATTATCAGTGGTTACACGGGCCTGTTCGCGCTGGGCTACGCGCATTCGTCGGAGTTATGGCTCGACGGCAATCTGGTCGGCGGCGCCTACGGCGTCTGCATCGGCCGCATGTTCTACGGCGAGTCGATGTTCGCGCGGGTGTCGGACGCGTCCAAGGTCGCGCTCGCCTACCTGGTCGCCTTCCTGCGCCGGCATGGCGTGCGCATGATCGACTGCCAGCAGGAGACCGCGCACCTGGCCTCGCTCGGCGCGGCGCCGATATCACGCGCGCGCTTCCTCCAGCATTTGCGCCACGCAATCGGCGAACCGCCGATCGGCCGCTGGGAAGTGGCGCCACCATTGCCTGACTAACGCCGCCGCCGGCCGTCTTTGTCTACAATACATACAACACGTCGTCTCGAGAGCATTGCATGACGCACCTAAATGACCTGCCATTTTCTACGTTGCAGTTCTACACGACAGCACCGTATCCGTGCAGCTATCTCGATGCGCGCCAGGCCCGTTCGCAGGTGGCGACGCCCTCGCACCTGATCAACGCCGACGTGTATTCCGAGCTGGTCAAAAGCGGCTTTCGCCGCAGCGGCATTTTTACCTACCGTCCCTATTGCGACGGCTGCAACGCGTGCATTCCGGTGCGCGTGGTGTGTGGCCAATTCACCCCCAACCGCGCCCAGCGCCGCGCATGGAAACGCCATGCCGACCTGGTGGCGATGGTGGCCAACCTGTCGTTCTCGGACGAACATTACGCGCTCTACCTGCGCTACCAGACCACCCGCCACGTCGGCGGCGGCATGGACCAGGACAGCCGCGACCAATACGCCCAGTTCTTGCTGCAAAGCAGGGTCAACACGCGGCTGGTCGAATTCCGCGAACCGGACGGCGTGCTGCGCATGGTGTCGATCATCGACGTGCTCTCGGACGGCCTGTCGTCGGTCTACACCTTTTTCGACCCGGACGTGGAAGGCGCCTCGTTCGGCACCTACAACATCATGTGGCAGGTCGAGCAGGCGCGCGAACTGGAGCTGCCCTACGTCTACCTCGGCTACTGGATCGAACAGAGCCCCAAGATGGCCTACAAGATCAACTTCCGGCCGCTGGAAGCGCGCATCGACGGCGTATGGGGCGTGCTGGAACGGTGATTGTAGGGTGGGCGGCTTGACCGCCCACGCGTTCAAACCGTGCGTGCAAAGAGGCTCATCCAAGTAGCAGCGTTCAGTTGAACGCTTTACCCCGCCCACCCTGCGGGAAACACTTCGCCGCGGCCCGTGCCGGCGCACCCCGTCATCTCCTCACGGTACAATGTCGGTATATCATCACCGAGCATTCCATGTCCCACAAACTTCTGTACGCACTAGCCCGTCCTCTGCTGTTTGCGCTCGACCCGGAAACAGCCCACAACGTTACCCTGCACAACCTGCGCCGCCTCAAGGCGCTCGGCCTGCTGCATGTCAGAAAGCCTGCTGCCGACCCACGCACCGTCATGGGCATCAAGTTCCCCAACCCGGTCGGCCTGGCCGCCGGCCTGGACAAGGATGGCTCCTGCATCGACGGCCTGGCCGCGCTCGGTTTCGGCTTCATCGAAATCGGCACCGTGACCCCGCGCGCCCAGCCCGGCAACCCGAAGCCGCGCATGTTCCGCCTGCCAGCGAGGCGCGCGATCATCAACCGGATGGGATTTAACAACGGCGGGGTCGACGCGTTCATCGCCAACGTGCAAGCGTCGAAGTTCTATCAGGAAAAGCAAGGTGTACTCGGCCTGAACATCGGCAAGAACGCCGACACCCCGATCGA
Source organism: Massilia horti (assembly GCF_004614195.1). Taxonomy (GTDB): domain Bacteria; phylum Pseudomonadota; class Gammaproteobacteria; order Burkholderiales; family Burkholderiaceae_D; genus Telluria; species Telluria horti. Next base: position 16,544 of record NZ_SPUM01000109.1, read on the forward strand.
GCGCGCGGCCGACGACTACCTGCACTGCCTGCGCAAGGTCTACCCGTACGCCAGCTACGTGACGGTCAACATCTCATCGCCCAACACCAAGAACCTGCGCCAGCTGCAAGGCGCATCCGAACTGGACGCCCTGCTGTCGCAGCTCAAGGGCGAACAGGCGCGCCTGGCGGACAAGCACGGCCACTACGTGCCGATCACGCTCAAGATCGCGCCGGACATCGACGCCGACCAGATCCTGGACATCGCCGGTGCCCTGCTGCGGCACAAGATCGACGGCGTCATCGCCACCAACACCACGCTCAACCGGCGCGACGTGGAAGGCCTGCGCTACGCCAACGAGCCCGGCGGCCTGTCGGGCGAGCCGGTGTTCGACCTGTCGAACATCGTGATCCGCGCGCTGAAAAAGGAACTGGGCGACGCGGTCCCGATCATCGGGGTCGGCGGCATCATGCAGGGCGCCGACGCCAAGGCCAAGATCGACGCCGGTGCCCAGCTAGTCCAGCTGTACAGCGGCTTGATCTACGCCGGCCCCGCCCTCGTGCGCGAATGCGCCGACGCCCTCAAGTCTTAAACCGAAAACGAATATGAAAAAAAACCAGCTTGGAACCACCGAGCTGCGCGTGTCACGCGTGTGCCTGGGCACCATGACCTTTGGCGAGCAGAATACCGAAAGCGACGCGCACAGCCAGCTCGACTACGCGCTTGAGCGCGGCATCAACTTCATCGACACCGCCGAGCTGTACCCGGTGCCGCCATGCGGCGCAACCCAAGGCTTGACCGAACGCTTCATCGGCAGCTGGCTCAAGAAGACCGGCAAGCGCGACCAGATCGTCCTCGCCACCAAGATCGCCGGCCCCAACTCGAACCAGACCTGGATCCGAGGTCCTCAGCACAACCTCGATGCGGCCAACGTACGCACGGCGGTCGAGGACAGCCTGCGCCGCCTGCAGACCGACTACATCGACCTGTACCAGCTACACTGGCCGAGCCGCAACCTGCCGATCTTCGGCGCCAACAGCTTCAACCCCGAGGCCGAACGGGCGCACGTGGCGATCGAAGAGACTTTGGCCGCGCTGGGCGACATGGTCAAGGAAGGCAAGATCCGCCACATCGGCGTTTCGAACGAAAGCGCGTGGGGCGTGTGCGAATTCATCAAGCAGTCCGAGATGAAGGGCCTGCCGCGCATCGCGACCGTCCAGAACCTGTACAACCTGACCGCGCGCGCCTTCGAGACCAGTCTGATGGACGAAGCATGCATGCGCACCAACGTCAGCCTGCTGGCCTACAGCCCGCTCGCGTTCGGCCAGCTGTCCGCAAAGTACATCGACAACCCGAAGGCGCACGGCCGCCTGACGATCTACCCGCCGACCTGGAGCCCGCGCTACCTGCGCCCGGCAGTGCTGGAAGCGACCCGCGAGTATGCCGCACTGGCGCGCGATAACGGCATGAGCCCGGCGCAGATGGCGCTGGCGTGGTGCTATTCGCGCTGGTTCGTCGCCTCGACCATCATCGGCGCGACCAACCTGGATCAGCTGAAGGAAAACATCGACGCCGAGGCGATCACGTTATCTAGCGAGGTAGTGGCCGCGATCGATGCGATCCACGCGCGCATCACCAACCCCGGCCAGTGACCGTAGGGTGGGCGGCTCGTTCGTCGGGCATTTAGCCCGACTCACCCCACGCGTTCAAACCCTACGATCTGCCCCCGGGACAGTGACGAAGGCGTAGGGGGCGCGCGGCCGGCGAGGACCAGTGCGCACGCGGTCACCGCACGCTGACTTGCGGCCGCCGCTTCTCTACGCTGCTTTCGCGAACCGCGTGCGCACAGGTGCGCACCCTACGATGTGCTCACGCCGCGGAATACAGCTCGCTCTCGATCTGCTCCCGGGTTATCCCCGGAACCAGGCGCTCGATGAAATGGTACGCATACGCGCGCAAAAACGCCCCGCGCCTTACCGCCAGCCGCGTCACGTTCTGCGCAAACAGGTGCGACGCCTCGATCGCGCGCAGCCCCTTGTCGCGGCCATGGTCGAACGCCATCGCCGCCACGATCCCCACTCCCATCCCGAGCGAGACGTACTGCTTGATCACGTCCGAATCCATCGCGGTCAGCACGATATCCGGCGCCAGCCCAGCCTTGGCGAACGCCGCGTCGATATGCCCGCGCCCGGTAAACCCGACGTCATAGGTAATCAACGGATAATTCGCCAGATCCCTCAGGCCTAGCGGCGTCTTGCCCAGCAGCGGATGCCCATCCGGCGCCACCACCAGGTGGCTCCAGCGGTAGCACGGGAACGACACCAGGTCGGGAAACGCGGACAAGCCCTCGGTGGCGATGCCGATATCGGCCCGCCCCGACAGCACCCACTGCGCGATATGCTCCGGCGCGCTCTGCTGCAGCGCGATGCGCACGTTGGGAAAAGCGGCGCGAAACGCCTGCACCACCTGCGGCAGCGCGTAGCGCGCCTGCGTGTGCGTGACGGCTACCGTCAGCGTGCCATTGTCCTGGTCCGCGTACTCACGCCCCGCGTGCTGCAGGTTTTCCGCCTCCACCAGCAGCCGCTCGATGATCGTCAGGATGCCCTTGCCGGGCTTGGTGAGTCCCGTCAGCCGCTTGCCGTTGCGCTCGAAGATCACGACTCCGAGCTCTTCCTCCAGCTCGCGGATCTGGCGCGACACGCCAGGCTGCGAGGTGAACAGGGCGTTGGCGACGTCGGTCAGGTTGTAACCGCGACGCGCCGCCTCGCGCACCGAACGCAGCTGCTGGAAGTTCATATGTTGGCGCCTTCGTCGACGAACACGTGCATGCGCCGCGGCCGCACCACCAGGGTCTCGCCCTCTTTCAGGCCCAGCCGCCCGTAGCGCTCGCTGGACATCGCCGCCTCGATCAGTTCTCCGTTGTCGGCGCGCTCCAGCTCGAGCTGGGCCAGCGGGCCGATCGCGTGCGCGCGCCGCAGCGTCGCCACGATGCCCGCTAACCCCGGCGCGTAGCGTTCCACGTCCAGGTCGTGCGGGCGCACATAGCCGATCGCCTCGGTATCGCGCACGTCCGCGTGCTGCGGCGCCTGCAGCTGTACGTCGCCGCTGGCCAGTACGCCTTCGTGCACCCGGCCGTGGAACAGGTTGACGTTACCCAGGAACCCGTACACGAACGGCGAGGCCGGATGGTTGTAGACCTGGTCCGGCGTGCCGATCTGCTCGATGTGCCCCTTGTTCATCAGGACCACCTGGTCGGCCACCTCGAGCGCCTCTTCCTGGTCGTGGGTGACGAAGATCGAGGTCACGTGCAGCTCGTCGTGCAGGCGGCGCAGCCAGCGCCGCAATTCCTTGCGCACCTTGGCGTCCAGCGCGCCGAACGGTTCGTCCAGCAGCAGCACGCGCGGTTCGACCGCCAGCGCGCGCGCCAGCGCAATGCGCTGCCGCTGGCCGCCGGAAAGCTGCGGCGGGTAGCGGTCGGCAATCCAGTCCAGCTGCACCAGCTCCAGCAGTTGGCGCACCTTGTCGCGGATCTGCTGTTCCGAAGGCCGCTCGCGGCGCGGCTTGACGCGCAGGCCGAAGGCCACGTTCTCGAACACCGTCATGTGCTTGAACAGCGCGTAGTGCTGGAACACGAAGCCGACCTGGCGCTCACGCACGTGGGTGCCGGAGGCGTCCTCGCCATCGAGCAGGACCCGGCCCTGGTCCGGCGTCTCCAGACCCGCGATGATGCGCAGCAGCGTGGTCTTGCCGCAGCCGGAGGGGCCGAGCAGCGCGGTGAGCTGCCCGTCCGGGAACTTGAGCGAAACATCGTCCAGCGCCGTGAACTGGCCAAACTCTTTGCGGATATGTTGGACTTCGATGGTCATGCTGCGCGCTCCGTATTGCCGGCGTCTGCTTTACGACCTTGGTGCAAACGCCATTCGATAAAGGTCTTCACGGCCAGGGTCACCAGCGCCAGCAGCGCCAGCAGCGACGCGATCGCGAACGCGGCGGTGAAGTTGTATTCGTTGTAAAGGATCTCGACCTGCAGCGGCATCGTGTTGGTCTCGCCGCGGATGTGGCCCGAGACCACCGACACCGCGCCGAACTCGCCCATCGCCCGCGCATTGCACAGGATGACGCCATACAGCAGACCCCACTTGATGTTCGGGAGCGTGACCTTGAAAAAGGTCTTCCAGCCGGATGCGCCCAGCACCAGCGCCGCTTCCTCTTCCTCGCTGCCCTGCTGCTGCATCAGCGGAATCAGCTCGCGCGCCACGAACGGAAAGGTGATGAACACGGTAGCCAGCACGATGCCCGGCACCGCGAACAGGATCTTGATGTCATGTTCAAGGAGCCACGGCCCGAACCAGCCCTGCGCGCCGAACATCAGCACGTAGATCAGGCCAGCGATCACCGGCGACACCGAGAACGGCAGGTCGATCAGCGTGAGCAGCAGGCTCTTGCCGCGGAACTCGAATTTGGTGATCGCCCACGCTGCCGCCACGCCGAACACGAGGTTCAGCGGCACCGAGATCGCCGCCGCGATCAGGGTCAGCTTGATTGCGGCCAGCGCGTCCGGCTCGATGATCGACTGGACGTAGGTATCCCAGCCGTCCTTGAGCGCTTCGGTGAACACCGCGACCAGCGGCACGAACAGGAACAGGGTCAGGAACGCCAGCGCGATCGTGGTCAACACATAACGCACCCAGTTCGGTTCCAGCCGGTTGGTGGCGCGCGGGGCGGCACCGCGCTTTGCTTCCGCCACCGGTTTTTCGAGGACTGCGCTCATTTCGCACCTGCCTTCCTGCGCGCCCACGCTTGCAGCAGATTGATCGCCAGGAGCAGGATGAACGACGCCACCAGCATCACGACCGCAATCGCGGTGGCGCCAGTGTAGTCATACTGTTCCAGCTTGGTGACGATGAACAGCGGCGTGATCTCGGACACCAGCGGGATATTCCCGGCGATGAAGATCACCGAGCCGTATTCGCCGGTGGCGCGCGCGAACGCCAGCGCAAAGCCGGTCAACAGCGACGGCACCAGCGACGGCAGGATCACACGGACAAACGTCTGCAGCGGCTTTGCTCCCAGGCTGGCCGCCGCTTCCTCCAGTTCGCGCTCAGATTCCTCCAGCACCGGCTGCACGGTGCGCACCACGAACGGCAGTCCGATGAAGGTGAGCGCCACCACCACGCCGAGCGGAGTGAAGGCGACCTTCAGGCCGAGCTTGGCGAGGTACTGGCCGATCCAGCCGTTGGCCGAATAGAGAGCGGTGAGCGTGATGCCCGCGACCGCCGTCGGCAGCGCGAACGGCAGGTCGACCAGCGCGTCGACAAAGCGCTTGCCGAGGAAGCGGTAGCGCACCAGCACCCAGGCGACGATGCCGCCGAAGATCACATTGATGAACGCCGCCAGCGCCGCCGCGCCAAAGCTCAGGCGATAGGACGCGACGACGCGCTCGGAGGTGACGGCGTTCCAGAACGCGTCCCAGCTCATCGTGAAGGTCTTCAGGAAGACCGCCGACAGCGGGATCAGGACGATCAGCGCCAGATAGAACAGGGTGAACCCGAGCGACAGGCCGAATCCGGGAAGCACCCGGCCCGACTTGCCGCGGGCTGAGGAAAACAGGGTCATGCGCAGCCTTATTACAATTCCTTCTAAGAAGGCCGCATCATCTCACGCATGAGTCATAACACAAACGAAGCATTCCTTATTTGCAAAGATGATTCCGGCATTAGCAAAGGACTCAGTAGATGAGCTTGACCGCGATGCCGGTCAGCGCAGTGGCCAGCAGGCCGCGCAGGAAGCGCTCGGGCACGGCGCGCGCGGCCCACGCACCGAGGGTAATCCCGGGCACGGAACCGACCAGCAGGGTCAGCAGCAGCGCCCAATCGATCGAACCCAGCCACCAGTGCGCGACCGCCGCGATCGCCGTCAGCGGCACGGCATAGGCGATGTCGGTGCCCGCCACCTGCGCCGGGGTCAGGCGCGGATAGAGCAGCACCAGCAGCGTGGCCCCGATCGCCCCGGCGCCGATCGACGACACCGTGACCAGCGTGCCCAGCACGGCGCCGGCCACGATGGTCGCCAGCGCGAGCGTCGTGCCTTCGAGCTGGCGGCGGGGACTGGCCTGGATCCACGCGATCATCCGGCGGCGGAACATCAGAGCGAACACCGTGAGCAGCACCGACACCGCGATCGAATAACGGATCACCTGCCCGATACGGTCATCGAGCGCGCCAAAGTGGCGCAGCGCCAGCGCCGCGATGATGGCGGCGGGCAGCGCGCCCAGGCACAAGCGGCGCACGATCTGCCACTGGACGGTGCCGTTGACCCGGTGCGTGATCGTGCCGGCCGCCTTGGTCAGCGAAGCAAAGGCCAGGTCGGTGCCCACGGCGACGGACGGCGAGACGCCGAACAGCAAGGTGAGAAGCGGCGTCATCAGCGAGCCGCCACCCACGCCCGTCATGCCGACCAAGAGACCCACCGCGAAACCCGAGATGATGTACGTAACAGACATGCTTTACCCCTATGTTGAACGCAAGGGTAAAGCGCGCGGCTTGGCGCGCAAACGACAGCTTCCTTATTTGCTTATGCCGAGGCTGTTTTTGAATCGCGTAGGGTGCGCACCTGTGCGCACGCTGTACGGTTGAATGCCGTTGGCAACGGTTTGCACACGTACCGCGTGCGCACAGGTGCGCACCCTACGACACTACGACACCTCGATAGAAAAAACGCGCCTGCCGGCGCGTTTTCTGTTCAAGCCATCCGGCTCACTTATTCGGCTGCGGCGTCAGTCGCAGGTACGGGCGCGGCGCGCTGTAGCCTTTCGGGTACTTTTGCTTGAGCACGTCCGGATCCTGCACCGTCAGCGGGATGATCACGTCGTCGCCATCCTTCCAGTTGCCCGGCGTGGCCACGGTGTAGCCGTCGGTCAACTGCAGCGCGTCGATCACGCGCAACACTTCGTCGAAGTTGCGCCCGGTGCTCATCGGATAGGTGATCGTCAGGCGCACCTTCCTGGCGGGGTCGATCACAAACAGCGAGCGCACCGTGGCGGTGGCCGACTGGTTCGGGTGGATCATGTCGTACAGTTCCGACACGGTCTTGTCCGCGTCGGCGATGATCGGAAAGCCGACCACGGTCGCCTGGGTTTCCTCGATGTCCTTGATCCAGCTTTTGTGCGCGTCGACCGGGTCGACCGACAGCGCGATCGCCTTGACGTTGCGCTTGTCGAATTCCGGCTTGAGCTTGGCGGTCAGGCCCAGTTCCGTGGTGCATACCGGCGTAAAGTCGGCCGGGTGCGAGAACAGCACGACCCACGAGTCCCCTGCCCAATCGTGGAACTTGATCCTGCCGATCGTCGAATCCTGTTCGAAGTCGGGAGCGGTATCGCCCAGACGTAATGTCATCGTCATCTCCAGAAAGTTAGAACATCAAAGGGCCCGGCCGCGGCCGGGGCATCACAAAAACCTGTTGTACAGCACGACCACCCAGGCGGCGGTGGCCAGGCCAATGGCGAGCGCCACCGCCGCGCTGCCAAAGTCCTTCGCGTTCTTCGACAGGGGGTGGCGCTCGAGCGAGATGCGGTCGACCACCGCCTCCAGCGCGGAATTGATCAGTTCGACAATCAGCACCAGCACCAGCACCCCGATCAGGACGAACCGCTCAAAGGCGGATATCTTGAGAAGGAAGGCGACGACGCTGCCAACCAGCAGCGCCACAGTTTCCTGGCGAAATGCCGACTCGTTGCGCCATGCCGAAACCAGACCGTCCGTCGTGTTTGCCGTTGCGGTCACGATGCGCCGCCAGCCGCGCTTGCCTTTGAATTCGCTTGTCATGGGTTCCATCTGCGTTTCCCTGTGTGCTTGCAGAACTGACATTATGCCCTCCCGCCTCAACAGCCAGAAACGCTATTTGCGCCTATCTCTATGCGTTTGCCATTTTTTTTCACCATGTGATATAAAGATGCTGTTTTACCGCACTGCACCAACCACATCATGAAAATCGAAAACGCCGAGCCAGCAAAAACATCGATTCAGGTGATTGAGCGGATGGTCGCCCTGCTCGATGCGCTGGCAACTTATCCCGATCCGGTAACCCTGAAGGAACTGTCGAAGGTGTCCGGATTGCACCCCTCCACCGCACACAGGATTCTCAACGACATGGTCGTGACCCGCTTCGTCGACCGGGTCGAACCAGGCACCTACCGGCTGGGCATGCGCCTGCTCGAACTGGGCAACGTGGTCAAGAGCCGGTTGTCGGTGCGCGAAGCGGCGCTGGGCTTCATGCGCGCCCTGCACAAGAAGACGCAGCAGACGGTCAACCTGTCGGTACGGCAAGGCGATGAGATCGTCTACATCGACCGCGCATTTTCCGAGCGCTCCGGCATGCAGGTGGTGCGCGCGATCGGCGGGCGCGGTCCGCTGCACCTGACTTCGACCGGCAAGCTGTTCCTGTCGGTGGACGAACCAAAGGCGATCCGCGCGTACGCCACGCGTACTGGACTTGCGGGACACAACCGCAATTCGATCACCGACCTGGCGCGCCTGGAGCGCGAGCTGTCGCTGGTGCGCGCACGCGGCTATGCGCGCGACAACGAGGAACTGGAACTGGGCGTGCGCTGCATGGCGGCGGGCATCCATGACGACACGGGCAAGCTGGTGGCCGGCCTGTCGATCTCGGCCCCGGCCGACCGGCTGCAGGAGGATTGGCTGGAAGACCTGGTGACGACAGCGGCGCAGATTTCCGCGACGCTGGGGTTCAGCCCGGCTTCCGCTGCCTGAAGAATCAATGCGCGGCGGGGGCCTCGGTTGCCACCGCCGGCACCGGCTCGGCCGCATGTGCCGCCGAGGAACCGGTCACCGCCGACACTGCCGCGGTGGCGGCATCGGCCGCCGGCTCCACCAGGTTGGCCGGATTGAGCGCCTCCAGCCAGCGCCGCATGCGCCCGGCATCAGCGGTACGCGACATCTTTCCCTTGGAATCGAGGAACACCATGATCACGTTGCGCCCGTGGATCATGGCCTGCATCACCAGGCAGCGCCCGGCTTCATTGATAAAACCGGTTTTCTGCAACCCGATGTTCCAGTCCGGCTGGGCGACCAGGTAGTTCGTGTTATTAAAACGCATCGGCTTGCCGCTGGCCGCGACCACGGAGTTCGGATCGGTCGTGAACTCGCGCAACAGCGCTTCCTGGTGCGCGACCGCCACCAGCTTGGCCAGGTCGCGCGCGCTGGAGACGTTTTCGCTCGACAGCCCGCTCGAATCGACGTAGCGCGTGTCATCCATGCCCAGTTCGCGCGCCTTGTCGTTCATCGCCTGGACAAACGCCGTAATGCCGCCCGGATAGTTGCGGCCGAGCGCGGCAGCGGCCCGGTTTTCCGAGCTCATCAACGCAATGTGCAGCAGGTCGCGCCGCGTCATGCGCGCGCCCACGCGCAGGCGTGAACCGGTGAACTTGAGCCGGTCGACGTCGGCATCGGTAATGGTCAGCACCTCGTCCATGTCCTGGTTGGCCTGCACCACCACCAGCCCGGTCATCAGCTTGGTGATCGAGGCGATCGGCAGCGCGACATTCGCGTTCTTTTCGAACAGCACCTCCGAGCTGCCCTGGTCGAGCACGAAGGCGACGTTCGATTTGAGCGCGAGCGGATCCTGCGTCAGGCCCAGGCCGGCCAGGTCGCCGGCGCTGCGCGAAAACACCTCAGGCGCGGCGCGGCGGACGCGATGGTAGACCACCTTGCGCTTGCCGTGCACCATCTCAATGCGGCGCACCATGCGTTCGCGGTTCTCGTCGGCAATGGCCTGAGCCAGATCCTTGCGCTTGACTCGCGCCTTCTTGACCGTGTGCCGTGCCGGCCGCCCCGCGCCCGCGCTTTCCCCGGTCGACGCACCGGTGGCGAAGGCAGGCTCGTAGACAAACAACAAGGTGAAAATGGCGGCCACCGCAAGCTTATACATCTGGAAAACCCTTTGACGCAGACTGATGAGTTACGGCTTAAAGTTTAGCCGAACAGGACCCAAACTCAAGCGAATTCAATCTCGAATCGAAGTTTTTTACCTAGGCGCAACAAGTGCCTGCGTGAAAAAAACCGTTCGATATCAATAGTATACGCATTACTCGACAAAACGCACGAAACCGGACACCGGCTCGCGCTCGGTCACCAGCGAGTTTTCGATCTTGCCGGGGTCGGCCCAGCCAAGCGCCATGCCGCACACTACAGTTTCGTTTGCCGGAATGCCCAGATGCTCCGAAATAATCCGGTGATATTGCGTAAATGCCGCCTGCGGACACGTATCGAGCCCCCTGCCGCGCGCCGCCACCATCACGTTCTGCAGGAACATGCCGTAGTCGAGCCAGGAGCCTTGCTCGAGGATACGGTCGATGGTGAAGATGAAGCCGACCGGCGCGTCGAAGAACACGAAATTGCGCCCGTGCTGGGCCGCCATGCCGGCCTTGTTCTCGCGCGTGATGCCCAAGAGGCCATACAGGTCCCAGCCCAGCTTGCGCCGCCGCTCGATGAACGGCGATGTCCACTGGCGCGGGTAGTACGCGTATTCCTCGGTGTGCTCGCGGTTACGCTCCGGGTCGCGGTACGCCGCCAGGATCGCCTGCGACAGCCTGTCCTTTGCCGCGCCGGTCAGCACATACGCCTTCCACGGCTGGATATTGGTGCCCGACGGCGCCCGCGCCGCCACCTCCAGGATCTTTTCAATGTCCGCGCGCTCGACCGGCTTGTCCGTGAATGCGCGCACCGAGCGGCGCGAGGTGATGGCCGCGTCCACGGCTTCCTGTTGCGGGCTTGAAATCATTACTTCTCCTATTTCTTCATGACCAGTACGGCGCCGGTGCGAGCACCGGACAGAGCCAAGCCTCTACTGTACCTTGGACAGCGGCAAATTGAACTGTTCAAGAAGAATCGCAAACGGAGGAAGTGCCGCAACACTCCGTAGCTGGAACATTGCCGTTATCGCCACAAAATTGGCAGGAAATCCTTATTTTCGCTGCAATAGCACAACACCTGTGGTCGTTATGGTGCGTCGCACCAAAAATGCTTGACTCCCTTATCAAACTCAGTAAGAATTGATCCTGTTGCGACGCACAATTCCATGCGCCGCCTTGAAACTGAACGCCCTGCTTCGCCGCCCCCTTGGCAACATTCGTCCACGAAACGACCTAATTGGAGAGCCACATGTTTGCAATTCCCGAGCAGTTCTCGAACGCCACCAAAGCCAACCTCGAATCGCAATTTGCGACGCTGTCGTCGCTGACCTCCAAGACTTTTGAAGGTCTGGAAAAGCTGGTGGACCTGAACATCAGCGCCGCCAAGGCCACGCTGGAAGACGCCTCGAACAACGCCCGCCAATTGCTGTCGGCCAAGGATGCGCACGAGTTCTTCTCGCTGTCCGCCGCGCAGGCCCAGCCGACCGCTGAAAAGGCCCTGTCGTACGGCCGCCAGCTGGCATCGATCGCCGCCGGCACCGGCGCCGAGTTCTCCAAGGCCGCCGAACACCAGATCGTCGAAGCCAACCGCAAGGTGATCTCGCTGGTTGACGAAGTGAGCAAGAACGCGCCGGCCGGCTCGGAGACCATCGTTGCCGCCATCAAGACCGCGATCAGCAACGCCAACGCCGGTTACGAGCAGTTCAGCAAGACCACCAAGCAAGCGGTCGAAGCTGTGGAAAGCAACCTGAACGCAGCTGTTGCCCAGTTCGCCCAGACCGCACGCAAGCCTGCTCCGGCCACCGCGGCTGCCTAAGCCTCACGCGCCCAATAAGAACGGGGCCAGAACCGATGGGGTTCTGGCCCCGTTTTCATTCGGTAGCAAACGCTGGCGGGATGCGAGCGATGACCGCGTGCGCACAGGTGCGCACCCTACGCCTCCGGCAAGCGGCGCCTATCTCCGTAGGGTGCGCACCTGTGCGCACGCGGTACGGCTGATCTGCGTTAGCGCGCGCCCCCTCCGGCAAACCGTGCTTATTCCCCGAGATACGCCGCCTGCACCCGCGGATCGTGCAGCATATCCTCGGCCTTGCCGCTCATCGTGATCGCGCCCGAATCCATCACGTACCCGCGATTCGCAGCCTGCAGCGCCAGCCTGGCGTTCTGCTCGACCAGCAGGATCGTGATCCCCTGCTTCGACACATCGCGGATCACCTCAAAAATCTTCTCCACCATGATCGGGGCCAGGCCCATCGACGGCTCGTCCAGCAGCAGCAGCGTCGGGTGGCACATCAGCGCGCGCGCCATCGCCAGCATCTGCTGTTCGCCGCCCGACAGCGTCCCGGCCAGTTGACCGTCGCGCTCCTTCAGCCGCGGGAACACCGTGTACCACTTGTCGATGTCGGCATCGATCCCTGCCTGGTCGCGCCTGGTGTAGGCACCCATCAGCAGGTTCTCGTGAATCGTCATGCGCGTGAACACGCCGCGCCCTTCCGGCACCATCGCCAGCTTCTGCTCGACCAGCTTAAACGAGCGCGCGCCCTTGAGCGGCTGGCCCAGGTATGAGATCGTCCCTTCCACCTTGCACGACGGGAGCGTGCCGGTGATGGCCTTGAGCGTCGTGGTCTTGCCCGCGCCGTTGGCGCCGATCAGCGTCACCAGCTCGCCCTTGTTCACTTCGAGGTCGACGCCCTTGACCGCCTTGATGCCGCCATACGCAACCTTCAGGCCCGAGATTTTCAGAATGTTCTCGCTCATTGGTGAGCACCTCCCAGGTACGCCTCGATCACGGCCTTGTCCTTCTGGATCTCGGACGGCAGCCCTTCCGCGATCCGCTTGCCGTACTCGAGCACCGTAATGCGGTCGCACAGGCCCATCATCAGCTTCACGTCGTGCTCGATCAGCAGCACGGTCGTGCCCTGGGCCTTGATTTTGACGAGCAGCTCGCGCAGCGCCAGCTTTTCGGTCGCGTTCATGCCAGCCGCAGGCTCGTCCAACGCCAGCAGCTTGGGCTCGGTCGCGAGCGCGCGCGCGATCTCCAGACGCCGCTGGTCGCCATACGACAGGTATTTGGCGGTGCGGTTGGCGAACTGCCCAATGCCCACGAAATCGAGCAGCTCCTGGGCGCGCAAGCGGATCTCCGCTTCCTCCTGAACCGCGGCCTTGTGGCGGAAGATCGCGCCGAACACGCCCTGCCGGGTGCGCACGTGGCGCCCGACCATCACGTTTTCGAGCGCGGTCATCTCGCCGAACAAGCGGATGTTCTGGAAGGTGCGCGCGATCCCGGCCTTGGCCACCTGGTGCGGCGCGGACGGCGAATATGGTTTGCCGGCCAGTTCGAAAGTGCCGCTGTCGGGCTGGTACAGGCCGGTGATCACGTTGAAGAAGGTGGTCTTGCCGGCTCCGTTCGGGCCGATCAGGCCGTAGATCTGGCCTTTCTTGATCTGGATGCCGACGTCGGTCAGCGCCTGCAGGCCGCCGAAACGCTTGTTCACGCCGGAGATGTTCAGAAGGATTTCGCTCATAGTCTTGCCCTCGGCCTCAAGCCGGCGTCGTCTCCGCCTTGTCCTCTACCTCTTCCCTTTCGGTCGCGGCGACCGGCCGGTCCTCCCTGTTCGGCGACGGCCACAGGCCGGCCGGGCGGTACAGCATGATCGTCACCATCGCCAGGCCGTACAGCAGCTGGCGCAGCACCTCGGCCTCGATCAGGACCTTGCCGAACATCGCGTGCTGCGCGGGTTCCACCACGTGGCGCAGCACTTCCGGCAGCGCCGCCAGCAGCACACCACCGACGATCACGCCCGGGATATGGCCAATGCCGCCCAGGACCACCATCGCCAGCACCGCGATCGATTCGGTCAGCGAAAACGACTCCGGCGACACGAAGCCCTGGAACGCGGCGAACATGGCGCCGGCGACGCCGCCGAACGAGGCGCCCATCGCGAACGCGAGCAGCTTGACGTTGCGGGTGTTGATGCCCATTGCCTTGGCCGCGATCTCGTCCTCGCGGATCGCGACCCACGCGCGGCCCAGGCGCGAATGCTGCAGGCGGCTGGTGATGAACACCACCGCGATGCACAGGAAAAGGAACAGGAAGTAGTATGCGTTCACCGACGGCATGCCGAAGCCGCCAACGTAGACCGTGGCGCGCGATCCCGGCTCGCCGGCGAGCGAGACGCCGAAGATGCGGATCGGATCGATCATGTTGATCCCCTGCGGCCCGTTGGTGAAGTTAATCGGGTCGTTCAGGTTGTTCATGAAGATGCGGATGATCTCACCGAAGCCGAGCGTGACAATCGCCAGATAGTCGCCACGCAGCTTGAGCGTAGGCGCACCCAGGAGCGCGCCGAAGAACGCCGCGGCCAGCGCCGCCAGCGGCACGATGAACCACACCGACAGGTGAATGCCGTCGGTGCGGATCTCTTCGCCAAACAGCTTGACCAACGCTTCCCCGAACGCGGGCCAATAGTTCACTACCGATTCGAGCAGCGACGCGAACTGCGGCGACGCGAACAGGCCAGTGAGATAGGCCCCCACCGCAAAGAACGCGATGTAACCCAGGTCGAGCAGGCCGGCGAAGCCGACCACGATGTTCAGGCCCAGCGCCAGCATGATGTACAGGAGCGCCATGTCGATGATGCGCACCCACGAGTTACCGAACTGCGAGGCGACGAACGGGAACACCAGCAGTACCGCAAGCAGCAGCCCCATCGAGATATATGCCTGGCGCGGCTTGTGCCGGACGTCGAAGGACAGGAAAGCCATGTTCGATCTCCCCGGTTTTTAAGCGCGGTCGGCCACGCGTTCGCCCATGATGCCGGACGGGCGCACGGTCAGCACGAGGATCAGCACGATAAAGGCGAAGATGTCCTGGTAATTACTGCCCAGGAAGCCGCCGGTCAGGTCGCCGATGTAGCCGGCGCCCAGGCTTTCGAGGATGCCCAGCACGATCCCGCCGATCATCGCGCCGTAGATGTTGCCAATGCCGCCCAGGACCGCAGCGCAGAACGCCTTCATGCCCGGCAGCGTGCCCATCGCGAACTGGATCGACGCATAGTTCGCGCCCCACATCACGCCGGCCACGGCGGCCAGTGCGGCGCCAATCGCGAAGGTGGCCACGATCACGCGGTTCGAATCGACGCCCATCAGGCCCGCCACCCGCGGGTTTTCGGCCACCGCGCGCATCGCGCGGCCCATTCGGGTGCGCTCGACCAGCATCACCAGGCAGAACATAGCGACGGCCGCCAGCACCAGCAGCAGCACCTGGGTTGGCGAGATCATGGCGCCGGCAATCATGATCGGATCAGACGACAGAAGCTGCGGGAATGGCAGCGGGCTGCGGCCCCAGATCTGCATCGCGAGCGTCTGCAGCAGGATCGACACGCCAATCGCGGTGATCAAGGGCGCCAGGCGCGGCGCGTTGCGCAGGCGCCGGTAGGCGACGCGCTCGATTAGCATGGAAAGCGCCATCGCAACCGGAATCGCGCCAATGATCGCGATCGCCAGTTGGACATAGCCGGGCAAGCCGGGCACGTACACGCCGAGCAGCTTGAGGATCGACAGGCCGACCATGGCGCCGATCATCAGCACATCGCCATGGGCGAAATTAATCAGATTCAGCACCCCGTACACCATCGTGTAGCCGAGGGCGACCAGTGCGTACATACTGCCCAGCACCAGCCCGTTGAGGATCTGTTGGACGAAAGTCTCCATCGAATGCTTGCCTCTCTCAATCTCTAACAAAAACGGCACCCCGAGAATTCCCGAAGTGCCGCTCTTGGCCAGACGTTTCACCAAACCTGTTCTTCACTGCGGCCGCGCCCCGCTGCGCATGGCGGCAGTTCCCACGACAAAAATTCCGAGCGTCGCCATCATAGCGAGGTTTTTGGAAAAGTAATATCGGAAAATCACATGATGGCCGAATATTGTTTTTCTTTCTAGTCACACGGCTACCGAAGGGTGGGCGGGGCCCGTTCGTATGCGGTAATGCCGTAGGGTGCGCACCTGTGCGCACGCGGTACCCTCGTATGCCGTTGGCGCGTGCGTGCACACGTACCGCGTGCGCACGGGTCCTCGGCGGCCCCGCGCCCCCTACGGTGATCCGATCAGGCCGCGGCCACCTTGCCGCCATCGAGTCCCTTCGGCAACGGGAACGTCACGTTCTCTTCCACACCCTCGAGCGGACGCACGCTTGCCGCGCCCAGTGCCTTCAGGTGGTCGATCACCGCCTGCACCAGCACTTCCGGCGCCGACGCACCCGCCGTCACCCCGATCCGCTTCTTACCAACGATCCATTGCGGATCGATCTTCCCGGCATTGTCGACCATGTAGGCCGGCGTGCCCTTCTTTTCAGCCACTTCGCGCAGCCGGTTCGAGTTCGAACTGTTCGGGCTGCCAACGACAATCACCACTTCCACCTGCGGCGCCATGAACTTCACGGCTTCCTGGCGGTTGGTGGTCGCGTAGCAGATGTCGCCCTTCTTCGGCTCGATAATGGTCGGGAAGCGGCGCTTGAGCGCGGCAATGATGTCCGCCGTGTCGTCCACCGACAGCGTGGTCTGCGACACATAGGCCACTAGGTCAGGGTTGGCAACCTGCAGCTTTTCCACGTCCGCCACAGTCTCGACCAGGTGCATGCCTTCTTCGGCCTGGCCCATCGTGCCTTCCACTTCCGGGTGGCCGGCGTGGCCGATCATGATGATCTCGCAACCCTGCTTGCGCATCTTCGACACCTCGACGTGCACCTTGGTCACCAGCGGACAGGTCGCATCGAAAATCGTCAGCCCGCGCGATTCGGCTTCGCGCCGCACCGCCTGCGACACGCCGTGCGCCGAAAACACCAGCGTATTGCCGGCTGGGACGTCGTCGAGTTCCTCGATGAAGATCGCGCCCTTGTTACGCAGGTCTTCCACAACATAGGCGTTGTGCACGATCTCGTGGCGCACATAGATCGGCGCGCCAAATTGCTTCAGGGCACGTTCGACGATCTCGATGGCGCGGTCGACGCCCGCGCAAAATCCGCGCGGCTGGGCTAACAGAATTTCGTTTTGCATACGTTTCCTGGTTAGAGAACCGAAATCAGTTTCACTTCGAACGTCATGGCCTGGCCGGCCAGCGGGTGGTTGAAGTCGAACACGGCCGAATCCGCACGCATTTCGCGCAGCACACCTGCAAATCGGCCGCCGCCGGGAGCGTTAAAGGTGACCAGGTCGCCCACCTGGTAATCGGCGTCGGGTTCCGAGTTCGCGTCGAGCGTGGCCTTGGAGACGGTCTGGATCAGTTCGGGATTGCGCTCGCCGAAGCCTTCTGCTGCGGAAATCTCGAAGGTCTCATGCGCGCCTTCTGGCAGCCCCATGAGTTTGGCTTCGAGAAACGGCGCCAGCTGGCCCTGCCCCAGCATGAGCGTAGCAGGAGTGCCGCCGAAGGTAGTGACAATATCCGTGCCATCGGCAGCGGCAAGCCGATAATGCAGGGTCAGGTAGGCCGATTCGGTGACGATGGCAGGAGATGCGTTGGACATGACTCGATGTTGTGACAGACAAACCGTTATTGTAAGCCACTAGCAGCGCTTGCGCCGCAGTGTCCGGCAGGAGCCAGATCAGTACCGCCCGCCATCGCAAGCCGATAATGCCGGATCAGGCAAGCGGATGCGAGGAAAGCAATGGCAATCAATCAGTGGCCCGAACAAGATCGCCCGCGCGAGCGCCTGGTGCGCGAAGGGGCACAGGCACTATCGAATCCTGAACTGCTGGCAATCTTCCTGCGCGTGGGCGTACGCGGCAAGAACGCGGTCGAACTGGCGCAGGAGATGCTCGAACATTTCGGCGGGTCGCTGCAGCGCCTGTTCCATTCCAGTCTGGACGAGTTCTCGGCTGTGAACGGGCTGGGCCTGGCCAAGTACGCCCAGTTGCAAGCCGTGCTGGAGCTGGCGCGCCGCGCCTTTAACGAGCAGTTCGCGCGAGAATCGCTGTGCTCGCCGGATGCGGTGAAAACCTACCTGCGCAGCAAGTTCGGCTGCCAGCCACACGAATCCTTCGTCGTGCTGTTCCTGGACGTGAAGAACCGCCTGATCGACACACAGGAAATGTTTACCGGCACCCTCACCCACACCAGCGTCTACCCACGCGAAGTGGTCAAGGCGGCACTACGGCGCAACGCGGCCGGGGTCATGCTCGCGCACAACCATCCATCTGGGGTATGCGAGCCAAGCGATGCTGACCTGCGCTTGACCAATGCGCTGGTGCAGGCCCTTGCCCTAATTGACGTGCGCGTGCTCGACCACTTTGTTGTAGCGGGGTCACACGTACACTCCTTCGCAGAAAACGGCCAGCTTTAAGGTTCTCTACATAAGAATGACGAGTCTCGGGACGTGCGGGCCTCGTCGCATCAGCAGTTAGCCAGACCGGTTGAAACGATTATGTAAGGCGTCGGTCTGAGCGCAAAGTTATACATTTTCAGCATGCGTTTCACCGATAGCGTAGCGGTGATATGCAAACACACCTCTGGCACCGTTTACGAACATCAGCAACACAACTATGGCCAGCGGCAACCCTGCTACGCCTTGTGCTGGGGCCAGAAGAGCCTTCTCAATAACAAAAAGTACGACGCCGGCCACAGCGAAAAACTTCGAATACTTCTTTATGCGCCACGCTATGACTGCAAACAGAACGGCGTCAATATACGCCAAAGGGCCAACTGCTACGATTTCCTTTTGAAGCATTAATGCAAAAGTTGCGAATGCTGCGGTGACGACAGCAACGATCACCGCAGCCCAGTAACCAGCCTTTGATGCTTCAATCGCGCTTGCTTGATCAGTGATGGTTGGCCACCACCAATTTTTAGATTTCTTCTCAGCCATGGACTCCTCCCTTGGTTGCATATTGTTTTAGGTTGACCAGCGCGAAACGCCAGCGATAGCACTACCGTCACTGCCATGGATTTCCAACCCTGAACCAACCGTCAACTTACGTGTCATTGTCCAGCGGACTGTACATGGATCATTGTAAAGATCCCAGCACTTTCGAAAATTTGGGGAGTTTCATTTCGATTGATTTTCGCTGGAATTCCTGAGCCGTAAGAGGACCAACAGCTATTTTAGCTGGATCACCATAGGGCGTATCGTCCCTTGAGTCGATTATGAAGTAATTGGTCTTACTTCGAGCACCGTTTGGGTGCTGTGATGGCAAGCGCCGGGGTTTTGTTAAATGCTCTTAGCCGTCAGAGTCAAGATCCATAAGCTGATCAACCTGCTCTTGGCTCCAAAATCCTTTCCTCACCCTATAGAAAACGACAGCGAAAATTATTAGGGCTAGACCGATAGAGAAATATTGCTCGTATTTGTCGAGAGGCCCGGACAACAATCCCGGCCGCAAAGCAGAACAAATCAGCAAATAGGAAATTAAGCTGATTATTCCCGATACCAAGGCCGACATGAACACGCCTGTTTTATGCATTTAGTCCAGTTTAAAAGGAGCGAATGGTAGCGAATGCAAAGACGGTGAGGCTAGCTCAAGAATAACAACGCAGCTTAACAATGTCCACAAGGTTGAATGGAGAAGCGGGGGGCGAACTCGGCGCTCGCTCTGCTACTGCGCCATTGAGCGGCAATCCACCCCGACGTTGCCACAGTACAACGTTTTCTAGTTTTCAAACTGCTATCGATTTATTCCCCGCCCGCCTGAAGTGGTCAAGTCGGCGCTGCGGCGTAACTGCCGGGGTCATGCGAGTCAAGTGATGCTAACCTGCGCTTGACCGATGCTCCGGGTACAAGCCCTACTCGGTCGATAGGCGCGTGCTCCACTTCGTTGTGGCCGCGTCATACATCCGTTCCTTCACGGAAAACGGCCAACTTTAAGGCCCGGAAACCCGCCCCCGGCCCGATTTTACAATTGTTAAATCAAGTGTCGCTTATCACGACACAATTTTTTTCCGCAAGTTGTTGATTCCCTGATGGTTTTCGCGCTATACTCGCGGTTTCCGATTTTGGAACATTATTAAGGAGTGCACTATGGCACGTGTCTGCCAAGTTACTGGGAAGGGACCGATGGTTGGTAACAACGTCTCCCACGCCAACAACAAAACCAAGCGTCGTTTCCTGCCGAACCTGCAGAACCGTCGCATCTTCGTTGAATCGGAAAATCGCTGGGTCTCCCTGCGTGTGTCCACCGCTGGTCTGCGCGTCATCGACAAGATCGGCATCGACGCTGTGCTGGCCGACCTGCGCGCCCGCGGCGAAAAAGTTTAATTAGGGAGCTGCAATCATGGCAAAAACTGGCCGCGACAAAATCAAGCTGGAATCGACTGCAGGCACGGGTCACTTCTACACCACCACCAAGAACAAGCGCACCATGCCGAACAAGATGGAAATCATCAAGTTCGACCCGAAAGCTCGCAAGCACGTGCCTTACAAAGAAACCAAGATCAAGTAATCTGGTTTTTTTCGGTATCCAAAGAGCCGCCCACGCAAGTGCGCGGCTCTTTTGTTTTGCCCGTTGACGAGAATCAAGCCCTGCCGATTCGCCATTCCTGCCGTCAGGAAATTGCGTATATTGGAAAGGTTGCCGTAACGAACGGCATCCTTCGGGAGGAACGCATATGCGGTTCATGAGACTTGCCCTCATCGCCCTGCTCGGCCCGCTCGCCGCCTGCACCACTCCCTACAACCCGCCTGTCGTCGTGCGCGACAGTGCGCCGTTCCCGGGCATTGCCGGCATCATCGCCGAGAACGGCAAGCGCCCGGTCGACATCCTGCTTGTCCACGGCATGTGCACCCATACCGCGGATTGGGCCGATAGCGCGATCAACACTATCACTGGCGCCGTCGACGCAAACGCGGGCGCCGCTGCGCGGTCGGTATCGGGCGCGGCAACCAATCGCGTCCAGGTGGTCGAGCGCACCAGGCCGATCGGCGGTGGCACCGCCCACTTCCATGCCCTGATCTGGTCGCCGCTGACTGCCGATCTCAAGCACCAGCTCGAGTTCGACATGACCAAAAGCCCGACCGACTGCACCACGGCCGACGAGTGCAAGCCCACGCGCGCCCGCTTTAACGGCTTGCTCAAGGACCAGCTGATGAACGACTGCCTGGCCGACGCCGTGGTCTACGCGGGCGCGAGCCATCCCGCGATCAAGCAGGCAATGGTGGATACGGTCGCGCAGGTGCTTGAAAAGTCGCAAACCGAAGGCGCTGACGGGCCGCTCATCGTCGTCGCGGAAAGCCTGGGCACGAAGCTTCTGTTCGACGCGCTGTCAGTGATGCTGCAGCCGGACGCGCCGCCACGCCTGCACCAGCTCGGCCAGAACGCCACGCGCCGCATGGCCCTGATCTTCATGACGGGCAATCAATTGCCGATGCTGGGCCTGGCCGAGCAGGGCCCTGTGGCAATGCAGGCGCAGGCACAGGATTCGCTGCAGCGCTTCCTCGCCCTGCGCCGGCAGCAAGCCGGCCCGCGCGCCGAAACATCGTTCTCGAAGCTGGCGGTGGTGGCGTTCACCGATCCCAATGACGTGCTGTCGTACCGCCTGCTGCCTTCGCGTTACAAGGCGGACGATGTGACGATTGCCGATATCCTCACTTCCAACGCCAGCACTTGGTTTGGGCTGCTGCAAGACCCGTTTGCGGCGCACCTGAATTACCTGAGCAATCCGGGAGTCGGCACGCTAGTCGCCTGCGGCTGGCCGAAGTCCGCGGCCTGCCATTAGGTGGCCAATAAAAAAAGCTATGTCCCCATTAAGTGTGGAACCGTGCTTACCTAAGGCGTAGGGTGCGCACCAGTGCGCACGCGGTACAGTTGAACGCCGTTGGCTCCGGTACACACACGTACCGCGTGCGCACAGGTGCGCACCCTACGGCGCGCGTGAGCCCATACTTACCGGTGACATAGCCATAAAAAACGGCTCCCGCGTGAATTTCACGCGGGAGCCGTTTTTGTTTGCCAGTGCTGCGCTTACGCGTAGCTGCGCAGGCGCATCGAAAAGTCCTGCAGCGACTTGATCCCGGACGCTTCAGCGCGCGCGCACCAGTCTTGCAGCTGTTGCAGCAGCTGGTCGCGGGTCGAGTGCGAACGCTCCCAGATCGCGCCCAGTTCCACGCGCATATGATGCATGGTCTCGAGCACTTTGCTGTGCTGGAACAGCTCAACCAGCTGTTGCTGTTGCGACGATTCCAGCTTGGCCGGCTCGCGCTGCATCAGCTTGCGCGAGCTCTTCAAAAAGCGCGTTTCCAGCTCGGCCTTGTGCTTCAGGTGCTCGAGTTCCTCGCGGAACGCGCTCTTGACCGATTGCGCGTACTTGGCCATCACGTCGTAACGGTTGGCGATCACCGCCTGCAGCGTGTCGAAGTCCGCCACCAGCTTGTCCTTGGCCAGCTTGGGCTTGGGCGCGACCTTCTTCACCTTGGCCAGGCCCGCCATTTCCAACATGCGGATGTAGCACCAGCCGATGTCGAACTCGTACCATTTGTTCGACAGCTTGGCGGACGTCGCGAACGTGTGGTGGTTGTTGTGCAGTTCTTCGCCGCCGATCAAGATCCCCCACGGAACCAGGTTGGTCGCCGCGTCATTGCAATCGTAGTTGCGGTAGCCCCAGAAGTGGCCCAGGCCGTTGACGACGCCTGCCGCCCAGAACGGAATCCAGATCATCTGGATCGCCCAG
This sequence comes from Massilia horti, assembly GCF_004614195.1. Taxonomy (GTDB): domain Bacteria; phylum Pseudomonadota; class Gammaproteobacteria; order Burkholderiales; family Burkholderiaceae_D; genus Telluria; species Telluria horti. Next base: position 39,102 of record NZ_SPUM01000109.1, read on the forward strand.
ATGGTCAGGCCAATGACGCCGAACAGGATCACGTTGATCACGAGCAGCGCTGAAACGCCAGCCGCGCTGTACGGGGTGTATACGTGGCGTTCGAGCCAGTCGTCCGGCGTGCCGTGGCCGTACTTGTCCAGGGTTTCCTGGTTCTTGCTTTCAGTGCGGTACAGCTCGGCGCCTTCCAGCAGCACTTTGCCGATGCCGCGCGTGACCGGGCTGTGCGGATCCTCTTCCGTCTCGCACTTGGCGTGATGCTTGCGGTGGATGGCCGCCCACTCCTTGGTCACCTGGCCGGTCGTCAGCCACAGCCAAAAACGGAAAAAGTGGCTCGGGGCCGGATGCAGGTCGAGCGCGCGGTGCGCCTGGTGACGGTGCAGGAAAATGGTCACGCTGGCGATCGTGATATGCGTAACCACGAGCGTGTACACCACTAGTTGCCAGCCGGAGAGGTTGGCGACGCCGGTGTTCAGGAAATCGAGCACAGCGTACAGGGTGTTACTAGACAAATTCATTACTACTCCAAAGTGGATTGCTTGCGTGCACACGCCGCCTTTTCTGCGAGACGGTCGAAACCGACATTTTACGTGTAACTACTTCCCAGCGACACCAATTTGGTCAGGAATTCCCGCTGTTTTGCGCATTTCGTGCTACAACTGCTGCAATATGTGCATCAAGCAGACGCGTATCAAAGGTTGGAATGCCAAGCTTGATCTCGCCCGACTGCACCAGCGCATAAATCTTCTTGTTGAGCTCGGATACCACGCCCCCCGTGCCGTTTTCCGGGTCGCCGATCCAGAACCCCACATCGAGCTCGTAGCCTTCCGGCGCGAAGCGGGCCAGCCCCACGCCCGGCCCCGGTTCCGCCAGCACCCGCGGGATCGATGCCGCCTGCTGCTGCAACAGCGGCATCACCACCGCCAGGTCGCTGCCGTAGGCGACGATAACCCGTGTCGAACCGCGCACCCTGCGATTGGTCAGCGACTGGTTCTGCACCGGCCCCGAAATCAGCATCTCGTTCGGCAACACCGTCTCCACCCCATCGAGCCCCTGCAACACAGTGTAGCGCGTGTTGATGTGTGTGACCTTGCCGGAGTACTTATCGACCGAAATCATGTCTCCAATTGACAAACTTCGTTCGAGCAGGATCACGAATCCCGACACGTAATTGCTGGCGATGCGCTGCATGCCCAGTCCCAGGCCAACGCCGAGGGCGCCGCCGAACACCGACAGCACGGTCAGGTCCAGGCCCACCATCGACAGGCTGAGCAGGACGGCGACCAGCACCAGCACGGCGCGGCTGGTGCGCGCCAGCACCACCCGCAGCGAGGTATGGATGCCGGGCACGCCCATCAGCCGCTCTTCCAGCGCCGCGCCGGCCCACAGCGCCAGCATCAGCATCAGCACCACCGACACCACGGCCTGCAGCGCGTCCGACAATTGCACCCGGTGGCGGCCCAGCGGTACGGAGGTGTGCTCCAGGAAACGCAGGATATCGGGCCAGGCGCCGGTCAGGTACAGCGCCAGGCCGAGCCAGACCACCAGCGCAAACAGTTTCTCGAAGGTTTGCAGGGCCGCGCCAAGCTGGCCATGGCGCGCAAACACGCGCCGCAGCAGGTAGAACGCGAGCCGGATCATCGCCAGCGACGACGCCAGCGGAATCGCGACGCGCAGCACGTTCACGTGCAGGTGGTTTCTGGCAAGGAAGTATTTGCCCAGCGTGAGCAGACCAAGCGCCAGCAGCGGCGCCAGCACACGCGCGAAGCTTTCCACGCCGATGCGCAGCATGCCGTTATGATCGTCGCGTCCATGCAACCAGGCGCTGCGGATGGAACGCGCCAGCAGCCAGCCCAGCCCGGCGGACGCGATAATCACCGCCGCCTGCCACAGGATGCTCGGGTCGGACAGGTCGCCGAGCAGGTCCTGTAGCATGTCCGCCAGCGGCATCGAGCCCACCTTGTTCACTCTTCTTCTTGCTCCGCAGCCGGTTTCATCGGCTTGCGCTCGAGGACAGCGGCAAAGAAGCCGTCGGTCTCATGCTTGTGCGGCAGCAGCTTGAGGTATTTGTCCATCTCGAGCGGGATCTTCTGTTCGGCCAATACCTGGCTCATCGGCACCAGCTGGAAGTCGGGATGCGTCTCAAGGAACTGCTCGACCACCACATCGTTCTCTTCGTTCAGCAGGCTGCAGGTCGCGTACACCAGGCGCCCGCCCGAACGCAGCAGGCGCGCCGCGCCGTCGAGGATCGACGCCTGCTTTTCCTGCATCTCGACCACCGCCTGCGGCTGCTGGCGCCATTTCACGTCGGGATTGCGGCGCAGCGTGCCCAGGCCCGAGCACGGCGCATCGACCAGCACGCGGTCGATCTTGCCGGCCAGCCGCTTGATCTTGACATCGCGCTCGTGCGCGATCACGACCGGATGCACATTCGACAGGCCGCTCCTGGCCAGCCGCGGCTTGAGCTTGGTCAGGCGCTTTTCCGACACGTCGAACGCATACAGGCGGCCGGTATTGCGCATAATCGCGCCCAGCGCCAGCGTCTTGCCGCCGGCGCCAGCGCAAAAGTCCACCACCATCTCGCCGCGGCGCGCGCCCAGGAGCTGGGACAGCACCTGGCTGCCCTCGTCCTGCACTTCGATCGCGCCCTCTTTAAACAGCGGCATGTTCTGCAGCGCGGGCTTTTTCCGCACGCGCAGGCCGAGCGCCGAATACGGCGTCGGTTCGGCGGCGATCGGCGCCTCGGCCAGTTGCTTGACCACATCCTCGCGGCTGGCCTTGAGCGAATTGACGCGCAGGTCGAGCGGGGCCGGCGTGTTCAGCACGGCCGCCAGCTGCATCGTTTCTTCCTCGCCGAACTGGGCCACGAATTTCTCGAACAGCCAGTCGGGCAGGTTGGCGCGCATCTTCGGCGACAGCAGGTTGCGGTCGATTTCCTTGATGCGGGCAAGGAAGGCATTTTCCTCTTCCGTCAGGCCGCCGAGCGAATCAAAGCCGATCGCTTCGGCCATGCCCAGCAGGGTCAGGCGGCGCATCGTCGACCCCTTGGCGCCGCCGGCAAAGTCGGTGAAGAACGATTTGTTGCGCAGCACGGCATACACCGCTTCCGCAATGGCGCCGCGCTCGCGGCCGCCAAGACGGGGATGGTCCTTGAAGTAGCGCGACAGGGTAACGTCGGCCGGCGCGGCAAAGCGCAAGACCTCGCGCAATACCTCTTCCGTATTGCCGAGGATTGCTGGTGGCAATCTCATGAAATTCCTTGGGTTATATATTTGTTGTCACACCGCGTGGACGATCACGACTTCGTCGTCCTTGATGCTGAGCCTGTCTTCCACAAACAGACGCACGGCAAGCGGATAAATCTTGTGTTCCTCGACCAGCACGCGCTCCGACAGCATCTCCGCGGTGTCGCCCGGCAGCACCGGCACCGTGGCCTGTACCACGATCGGGCCATGATCCAGTTGCGCCGTCACGAAATGCACGGACGCGCCGTGTTCGACGACGCCGGCGTCCAGCGCCTGCTGGTGCGTCGCCAGGCCCGGGAACAGCGGCAACAGCGACGGATGAATGTTCAGTATGCGGCCCGCATAATGTTCGACGAACGGCGCAGTCAGGATGCGCATGAATCCGGCCAGCACGACCAGATTCGGAGCAAAACTGTCGATCACCTCCCGCAGCGCGGCATCGAACTCGTCGCGGCTGGCGAATTGCTTGCTCGGGACCACGGCGGTCGGGATGCCATGCTCCTGCGCGAACAACAGGCCCTTGGCATCAGCCTTGTTACTGATCACCGCCGCGATACGTGCTGGCCACTTTTCGGCTTCGAGCGCACGGACGATCGCTTCCATGTTGCTGCCACGGCCAGAAATGAGGATCACAATGTTTTTCATACCGCGCATTGTACCCTGAGCCAAGGTCGGGCCGGTAGGAAACACCGTTGCGCCACGGTACGGACGAGCCGCGGCGAATGCGCCGGGGACGGCGCCAAAATCAAGCGCGCAAACTGGACAAATTACTCGAACGAGTAGAAAACGCGGAAGGGAACTTTCTTCTCGCCCCAGAAATCGGCCGCATCGCGAAACACGTCAAGCAGCGTCTCGCGCGCTTCACGATCGAATTTTTGCGCGTTCGGTAACTGTTCCAAAACGACGATGAAGCCGGTCTGGGCACCGGCCTTGGCGATGGTATCGGTCAGGCACACGCGCAGCGCGTCGAAATTCTTGCTGCACTGCTTGGGGAAATAGAAGTTCTCGCCGATGCGAGCACATACCTGCTGCTTGGTCAGCGTGTTGGCACAGTGCGCGTACAGGAAATGATGTCCCAGCCTCCCAGCCTCTTCCTGCAGTTCGGCAACCCGAAACGCGCGGATGGACTGTACAACATTGGGCGGCACTGTCATCAACAAACTCATTTTTTCCTCATGTCGACCTGGTGTACGTGTTGTTAATTACTCGCCTCGGCGCCCACCTTCGCGAACCTCGGCAGGTTTGCTGTTCCCCCGCTGTCGTTTCCACGCACCAATAATCAGAATTTTGTAAGGGTAACGTTTTGTGGTAACTGAATCAACCCGAATGTTAGCTGCTGTCCGGGTTTTGTAAAAAAATTACGGCTGGTCGCGGGCGTTTTGCCCCATCGCGGCCCCGCTTTTCCCTCTGAGATGGGCGATAACGGTGTGTACCCGGCTGTTACAATTTGTTGCCACGAAGATTGTTTCGGTTTTCCGACTCGGATTAAGATACAAGCGTGACAGTAAATCAAACCCAGCAAGCACCACCCGCCAACCAGAGGTTAAAAAATGAAACTGCAAGCCAAACTATTGATGTCTGCCCTTGGCCTCGCCGCCCTGCCATTTGCCCAGGCTGGCGATTTCGAAGACTACGCTCGCGTGGTGCGCGTGCAGCCGCGCGTCGAACAGGTACGCGTGCCGCGCCAGGAATGCCGCACCGACTATGTCCAGGTGCCGGTCCAGCAGCAGCGCGGCGCCGGCGGCTCGGTCATCGGCGGCATCGCCGGTGCCCTGCTGGGCAGCCAGGTCGGCGGTGGTAACGGCAAGGTGGCGGCGGCAGCCGCTGGCGCCATCGCCGGTGCCGTGGTGGGCGATCGCATGGAAAACGACGGCCGCAACACTGCGCCGGGCGTGCAGGAACAGGCCGTACGACAGTGCCGCACCGTCGAGTCGATCGAAAACCGCAACGCCGGCTACGAAGTCACTTACGAATACCGTGGCCGCTCCTACACGGAGGTCATGAGCCGTGACCCGGGCGATCGCCTGCGCCTGCAGGTCTCGTTCCAGCCGGTCAGCTACTAAGGCACGGCCTCCCCGTTTCACCGGCGCCGGGGAACCTCCCCTTCCCCGCGCCGCCTTCCCATGCCGCTTGCGCTACGGGAAGCCCTCCCCCGATAATAGGGCGATTCAACAGGCCGTCCTATGCTCATCAAACGCAAATCCATCGAACAAGCCGAATCCTCGCGCCGCCCCGCGCGCAAACCCAAGTTCGCGCCCGTGACCCTGTCCGAACAGGACGGCGTACGTTATCTGCACTTCGGCACCGAATGGGTCCAGGGCGCGATGCGCATCCGCAAACCGGACTGGCCCGAGCTCGAATATGCGCAGCAGATGATGGCCTGGATGCTGTTCATCGACGCCCCGCAAGCGATCGTCCAGCTGGGGCTAGGCGCCGCCACCCTCACCAAATTCTGCTACCGGCAGTTTCAGGAAGCGAGCGTCACCGCGGTCGAACTCAATCCGTCGGTGATCGCGATCTGCCAGCAGATGTTCAAGCTCCCGCCTGATGATGAGCGCCTGCATGTGGTGGAGATGGATGCGATGGACTTCGTCCTCGACCCGGCCAACCACGCCGCGTACGACGTGCTGCAGACCGACTTGTACGACGCGACCGCGCGCGGGCCGGTGCTCGATACGCCCGAGTTCTACCGCGCCTGCAGTGCGTGCCTGACCGAGCATGGGATCATGACCGTCAACCTGTTCGGCGACCACCCGAGCTTCGCCAGGAACATCAAGGCGATGCGGCACGCGTTCGAGCACGTGATTTGCCTGCCCGAAGTCCACGACGGGAACGTGGTCGCGCTGTGCTTCAACAGCCAGCCGGACCTGGACCCGGCGCGGTTGAAGGAACGGGCGGCGCAGATCGTCGCCACCACCAAGCTGCCCGCCAAGTCCTGGGTAAAGGGCATCGAAGCGGGCATCGAAGCGGCGCGCTGAACCAGGCGCGGGTATCGGGGCCAATTCGCAGGCTACTTCGGAGGCTACTTTGAACACGAATGCATCACTGCCCGCTACCGTCGAACGCCGCTCCCAGCGTCTGGCCAGGCTCGACCTGCAAGTCATCTTCTCATGGCTGCTGGCCGACGGCATCGTCGAAAAGGCCAGCGTCAAAGCCAACTTCGCGCAGGCGCAAGGCATCCTCAAGAACGCGGTCGGCTCGATGCACCCGTTGAGCGCGGTCGCCCAGTGCAAGCTGGTGTCGAACCTGCCGCCGCACCGCCTGCTGACGCTCGACGTGCTCACCGAATGGTGCGCGGCAAAGGTCGGCCTGCCCTTCATCCGCATCGATCCTTTGAGAATCGACTTCACCAAGGTCGCCGACGTCATGTCGGCCAGCTACGCGGCGCGCTTTAACATTCTGCCGGTCGAGCTCACGCCGGCCGCACTAGTGGTAGCCACCGCCGACCCGTTCGCGCGCGAGTGGGTCGACGAAATCGCCAAGGTCTCGCGCCGCAAGGTCGAGCTGGTGATGGCCAACCCGCTCGACATCGCACAGTACATCGCCCAGTTCTTCAGCCTGGCCAAATCGATCCGCGACGCGAACCGGGCGGGCAACCAGGACCTTGGCCTGCGCAACAACTTCGAACAGCTGGTCGAACTGGGCAAGTCGGACCGCCAGCTGGACGCCAACGACCAGCACATCGTCAACATCGTCGACTGGCTGTGGAGTTACGCATTCGAGCAGCGCGCCTCCGACATCCACCTCGAACCAAAGCGCGAGTTTGCGGTGATCCGCTTTCGCATCGACGGCGTGCTGCACCAGGTGTACCAGGTGCCGGCAGTGGTAATGATCGCAATGACCGCGCGTATCAAGCTCCTGGGCCGGATGGACGTGATCGAAAAACGCCGCCCTCAGGATGGACGCATCAAGACCCGCACCAACAGCGGCCAGGAAGTCGAGCTGCGCCTGTCAACGCTGCCGACCGCCTTCGGCGAAAAACTGGTGATGCGAATCTTCGACCCCGAGGTGGTGGTCAAGACGCTGCCGGAGCTGGGCTTTCCGATTGATGACGCGCGGCGCTGGGACCAGCTCACCAGCCGCCCGCATGGCATTATCCTCGTGACCGGCCCGACCGGCTCGGGCAAGACGACCACGCTGTACACCACGCTCAAGGCGCTCGCGACCAGCCAGGTGAACGTCTGCACGGTCGAAGACCCGATCGAGATGGTCGAGCCCTCGTTCAACCAGATGCAGGTACAGCCCGGGATCGACCTCTCGTTCGCGGACGGCGTGAAGGCGCTGATGCGGCAGGACCCGGACATCATCATGGTCGGCGAAATCCGCGACCTCGCCACGGCCGAAATGGCGATCCAGGCAGCGCTCACCGGGCACCTTGTGCTGTCGACGCTGCACACCAACGACGCGCCATCGAGCGTGATGCGCCTGCTCGAACTGGGCGTGCCCTACTACCTGCTGTCGTCGACGCTGATCGGCGTGATGGCGCAGCGCCTGGTGCGCACGCTCTGCCCACATTGCAAATCGCCTGACGGGGAACTGTCCGACGAAATCTGGCAAGGCATTGGCGGCGCATGGAATATCGCCAAGCCTTCGCAGGTCTATCGCCCGGTTGGCTGTCCGGAATGCCGGATGACCGGCTACCGCGGGCGCACCGGCTTGTACGAACTGCTGACCGTGACCGACGATTTCGCAAAATTGATCGCCGACGAAACCGACATGCAGGCGCTGCGCAGGCAAAGCGTGGACGACGGCATGAAGCCGCTGCGCATCGCCGGCGCGCTGAAGGTGGCCGAAGGCCTTACCACGGCAGACGAAGTTCTGAAGGTAACGGCTGCGCTGACCAAGTCGTAACGGTTCGCGACCGCGGCGAAGCGGAACAAATCGTAGGGTGTGTGCACCTGTGCGCACGCGGTTCGCGAACGCGGCGCAGTGGCACAGCATCCGCAAGTCAGCACGCCACCGCATACGCGACGAGCCGCACCGCCGCCACGCTTCCAGAGTTCAGGAACACTCATCTTCCCCTAGCGCAAACAAAAATTGGCCGCTATAATGCGAGCCTCTTTCGGGTCGTTAGCTCAGTTGGTAGAGCAGCGGACTTTTAATCCGTTGGTCGCTGGTTCGAGCCCAGCACGGCCTACCAGAATAAATCAGGAAGCCCACGAATTTCGGTTCGTGGGCTTTTTGCTTTCTGGTCCCTCTCGAGTCGCTCCGGGAGCGGCCCGGTTCCACACGCGCCGACTTCAACACGGTTAACAAAACTTTGCTTGCTATGAAGGCAACAACCCTCATACACTGAGCCGTCGCGAACTCGCCCCAACTACATCAAACGCGTGAATATGATTGCATTCAGAGACTTTTCGTCCGCTGAATACGGACGTCCTGAGGGAATCGACCGGGCACTGGTGGAAGCAAACGAATGGATGCTAAGCGCCGGCATTAAGCCTCTAAACATTGAAACCTTAACGAAGGTCACAGGGGGCGGGTTTGCAAATCTCAGGTCCTCCGACATCGGATTGCGCATCTGGTATGTTATCGGCCCCGATCTCAACGATGCCCGCTAAGCGCCAACACAGACTGAGGCCTCCGACGGTGTTGGTTGTTATTCGACGAATGCCTGGATAGCCGGAATGGAGGCGGTGCTCGGGCCAATTGACCACTGGTTTGTGTAGGGTTCAGTTGCTGACAGGTCATGGTAACCTTGTGCCGCATTGGCAGCAGGATCCTGCTGTGCCGGGAAGATTTGCGCTGCGCACGCTGGTGCACATACCCAGGCGCTACCGCCATTCGAGTCCAACAGCACTGAGTGCGGCGACAAGTCGGCGAGCCAGGCACCCATCGGCTGCGGAAGTATCTGTTTTCCCGCGCCTAAAGACATCGGCTTCAGACGGTTATGTACATTGCCGGTCAGCGTGAGAACAAGCGCCTGCGGACGACGCAAGTGCTCGGCCCGTACACGGACAGCCATTCGCTGGTCACGGCTCAATCCACCCACGGAAGCGGATGGGCTCATGGCCTCATCAAGGACGAATACAGTTAGCGCCGGATAGCGCTGTTTCAATCGCCGCAGGCGTTCGACGAGTGCCAGCATCGCCGTGCTGGAGCGACCGTCCTGGAATGATCGCGCCCAAAATGTCGAATGCAAAAAGCGTTTGACTGCCGCCTTATCGCCATCCGAGGCCATGTACTGGGCAAGCGAATCGACTTGGTTAGGGTTTAATTCCAAACCGACAGACACCTCACGTCCCTGCTCAAGTGCGCGGCAGACTACGTCACCGAATGCTGCGGGGCTCTCCGTTGTACCGTGCACCTCGCCGATCAACACCAAATGCCCCGGCTGAAGTTTTTGTTCAAGGCCTGCGGGAATATCACAGGCAGCGTCATCCTGCGCGCAGGATGGCTCAGCGCACAGCGCCAGCAAAAACACGCATATGGCGAGCATCGGAAAACGAAAGCGCTGGTTTGAGTTCACGGAATCTCTCGATAGACGTTTGCGGCACCATCGTTTGCGTCTCGATTAAGCCGACGAAGTCAATTCGTCCGCGTTGGCACCCGCGCTAACAATAGCAGCTTGATATTAAGAAAAATTCACGCTTTCTATCCGTCCCCTTAACCGTTGCTTAACCGTTGCTTTCAGGCTCATGTCAGCAAACACAAATCGCTAGCGATGCCCTCCCGCCCTCTCGTCCACGCTTGGCACTCCAGCCCCATAACGAACGAACATCAAAAATCCCCCAGCCATCGCGAGATTCTTCATGAAATTATTCACTTGATTGGGGTCGGCAAAATTGGTATGGGCAATGAGGGCGGAACCGATGCTGAACAGGGCCAGGACCGCTGCGGCCCAACGTGCCTTTATCCCGAACAATAGCAAGATGCCGCCGCCCAGTTCGATCAAGATCACCAGCGGCACCGCCACAGCAGGAAGGCCGTACGACGCGAAATAGGCCAGCGTACCCTTGTAGCCAAGCACCTTGCTCCAGCCGGAGATGATGAAAATCTGCGACATCAACAAGCGTGCGGCAAGGATCAATGCAGTGTTCATCGTCTGCTCCTGTAGTGAAACGACTCGTCGAATGTCATTCAATGCATACAGGAGCTATACCCCTTCCCGTCCCAAATGGATGAGTGGCTCCAAACGGCAAGCGCGCACGACAAACCACAGCGCGCCTTGCGTCATCATGGAGACAAGAAGAGGACCAGGACCAAGACGTGAAGCGGAACTACCACGCTCGCCTGAAATCGCTAGCTCATGAGCAATCTGGACGAGGAAACTACTTCTTCCGGTATTCGAAAGGCGGCATGGCTTTCAGCGCATCCTTGGTTGCCCCGGGCAACACAAAAGTGTTATCCGTATGCTGAATCTGTTCGACCGGGATCGCCACATCCCGCTTGCCGATGCCGATGAAACCGCCGACCCCGATGATGGCGACCGTTGCACGAGGCAACTTGCCAGTCGTACTCGGCGTAATGATCAGGTCGTCGATCGTGCCGATTCTTTCCTTGCGGTCGTTAATGACAGGCTTTCCGAGCAGGTCACGCTTGGCGCTCCAGCCGAGCACCACGTTTTCCATCTCGACGACGCTGACACCCAGGGCTGACGCACCCGCGACCGGTGGGTTTTGCTTTGCGTCAGGTGTTTGCGACCACGCGGCGCTGGCGCATAGATATCCGACACACAACGCCAAGCATCCTTTCTGGAATTTCATGAGGTATCTCCTGTTGGTTGGGCCGATGCAATCACGAGCGCTTCTGCCTGCGCTACGCCTTTGACCAGCTCAACCAAAAAAAGGTCCCATGAAAATAAACAGCCGCCTTTCTCCGCCCTTGCTTAAGGCTCTGCCACCGCTACTGACTCGCGGCTGTTGCTTCACTGCGCAACGTTCGCGAACCGCGTGCGCACAGGTGCGCACCCTACGCCTCCAGTAAGACAGCGCCTAGCTTAACGCTGCCCGGAGCGGGTGGCCACGTCGGCCCACACTGCCAGCGTCAGGATCAGGCCCTTGACGATCATTTGCCAGTACGCATCCACGTCGAGCATCGACATGCCGTTGTCCAGGCTCGCCATCACCAGCGCGCCGACCAGCGCGCCATGCACGGTGCCCGCGCCGCCGCGCATCGAGGTGCCGCCGATGAAGCAGGCCGCGATCACATCCAGCTCGCCCGAAGTGCCGGCCGATGGCGAACCTGCCGCCAGGCGCGCGGTGTTGATCAGGCCAGCCAGTGCGCACATCAGGCCCATGATCCCGAAGATCCACAGCTTCACGGCGCGCACGTTAATGCCTGACAGGCGTGTCGCTTCCATGTTGCTGCCCACCGCGTAGATGCGCCGGCCGAACACGGTCTGGCGCGCGATGTAGCTGAACACGCCAAACAGCACCAGCAGCATCAGCACCGGCAGCGGAATGCCTTCGTAGCTGTTCAGGGTGGTCACGAAACCGGCCAGCACGATGCCGGTCAGCGCCACGCGCAGGCCGTCGCGCCAGGCTGCGGGCACCGGCAGGTTGTGGCGCGCGAGCGTCGCGCGCTGGCGCCAGGCCAGCACGGCGGCAAGCAGGAACAGCGCTACGCCGAGCACCATGCCGAACGCCGGAGGCAGGTAGCCCTGCGCCAGCACCTGGAATTGGTCGGATACCGGCGCCACCGTCGCGCCCCCCGTCACGCCGAGCACCACGCCGCGGTAGGCGAGCATGCCGCCCAGGCCGACAATGAATGACGGTATGCCCGCATAAGCCGTCAGGTAGCCGTTCAGCACACCCAGCGCAAGGCCGCACGCCAGCACGATCGCGACCGATACCGGCAGCGACAGCTGGCCAGTCACGTCCAGCACCGCGGCTATGCCGCCTAGCAGGCCAAGCAGCGAGCCGACCGACAGGTCGATTTCGCCGGCGATAATGACGAACACCATGCCGCAGGCGAGGATGCCGGTGATCGACATCTGGCGCATCAGGTTGGACAGGTTGCGCGCCGAGGTGAAGCCGCCGTCGGTCTTCCAGCTGAAGAAGGCCCAGATGATGGCGATCGCCACCAGCAGGGCGAGGATCTTGTATTGGGTGAAGAGCTGTTTCAGATTATTCGTTTTCATTTTGTACCCGTGGGTTGCATCATGCCGGCGTGGTGTCAAGCTGCGCTGCCTGGCCCTGTCCCAGCGCCGCGGCCAGCACCATTTCCTGGGTCAGGCCCTGGTTGACGAACTCGCCGCGCAGTATCCCCTCCCCCATCACCAGCACCCGGTCGGACACACCCAGCACCTCGGCCAGTTCGGACGACACCATGATGATCGAGATGCCCTGCGCAGCCAGCTCGAGCATCAGCTTGTAGATCTCGAACTTGGCGCCGACGTCCACGCCGCGCGTCGGCTCGTCCAGGATCAGCACCTTCGGCCCGGTCAGCAGCATCTTGGCCAGCACCGCCTTCTGCTGGTTGCCGCCAGAGAGCGCGGTGATCGGCAGCGCCGGGCTGGCGGTCTTCAAGGCCAGTCGCGCGACCTGCGCATTGACCGCCAGCACCTCGGCGCTCTGGTCGATGCGCGTCATCCGCGAAAAGCGCTGAAGCACCGACAGCGTGATGTTCTCGCCCACCGACAGGTCGCGCACGATGCCGTGGTGCTTGCGGTCTTCCGGCACCAGCGCAAAGCCGGCCTGAATCGCCTTGAATGGGTTGGACGTATCGATGCGCTGCCCTTCGAGCCAGACCTCGCCCTCGTGCTGTCCCGGATAGGAGCCGAAGATCGCCGACACCAGCTCGGTGCGGCCGGCACCGACCAGGCCCGCGATGCCCAGAATTTCGCCGCGTCGGAGCGAGAACGAGACATTGTCCACGCGCTTTCTTTGCGGCTGGTCGACGTCGTAGCACGTGACGTCGCGCGCCTCCATGATCACCTCGCCCACCTCGTGTTCGAGGACCGGGTAAAGCTGATTCATTTCGCGCCCCACCATCTGGGCGATGATGCGCTCGACGTTCATCTCCTGCATGGGGGTGGTGGCGATGTGGCGGCCGTCGCGGATGGTGACGATCGTGTCGCAGATGGCCGCGACCTCTTCCAGCTTGTGCGAGATGTAGACGCAGGCCACGCCCTTGGCCTTGAGGTCGCGGATGATCGTGAGCAGCACCTCGATCTCGGCCGCGGTGAGCGAAGCCGAAGGTTCATCGAGGATCAACAGCCGCGCCTTCTTGTTAAGCGCCTTGCCGATCTCGATCAGCTGCTGGTGCCCGCCGCCGTAGTTCTTCACCGGCAGTACCACGTTCACATCCGGCAGCTTCAGCTCGCGCAATATCTCCTCGGCGCGGCGGTTCATCGCCGGGTAGTTCAGGCGGCCGCCGGGCAGCGTCAGTTCATTCCCGAGGAAGATGTTCTCGGCCACCGACAGCTCGGGCACCAGCATCAGTTCCTGGTGGATGATGATGATCCCCGCCTCTTCCGTCTCGCGCACCGAACGCGCACGCAGCGGTTTGCCGTCCAGGAGGATTTCGCCATCCCAGGTGCCGTGCGGGTACACCGCCGACAGGACCTTCATCAGGGTGGACTTGCCGGCGCCATTCTCGCCGCACAGCCCGATGCACTCGCCGGGTCGGATCGCAAGGTCGATCCCGTCGAGCGCGGCGACACCGCCGAATCGCTTGGCGATGCCCTTCATTTCAAGCAGATAGCCGGACATTCAAGACTCAGTTCATTGGTTGTTGAATGGGCGAGATGGCACCCCTGGCCGCGTCGAGCGCGTGCGCCAGGGGGCGCCTGCCCAATAACAGGCTCGCGCCGCTTATTTTCCCGCTTATTTGCCCGCCAGCTGAGCTTGAGTGTAGAAACCGTCCTTGACCAGCACGTCGACGTTCGACTTGTTCAGCAGGATAGGCTTGAGCAGCAGGCTGTCTACCTTCTTGAAGCCGTTGTCGAGCTGCGAGTTGTAGGTCGGCTTTTCGCCGCGCACCAGCTGCACCGCCAGCTTGGCGGCGCTGGACGCGATCTGCTTGAGCGGCTTGTAGACGGTCATAGTCTGGGTGCCGGCGATCACGCGGCGCACGGCCGCCAGGTCGGCGTCCTGGCCGGAGACCACCACTTTGCCCGCCAGCTTCTGCGCTGCCAGCGCCTGCACCGCACCGCCGGCGGTGCCGTCATTGGATGCCACCACGGCGTCGATCTTGTTGCCGTTGGCGGTCAATGCGTTCTCGACGATGGACATCGCCTCGGACGCGCTCCAGTCCTTGACCCACTGCTTGCCGACGACCTTGATATCGCCCTTGTCGATCAGCGGCTGCAGCACCGCCAGCTGGCCCTCGCGCAGGATCTTGGCGTTGTTGTCGGTCGGCGCGCCGCCCAGCAGGTAGTAGTTGCCCTTCGGCCGGGCCTGGACCAGCGACTGCGCCTGCATCTCGCCCACCGCCTTGTTATCGAAGGAGATGTAGGCGTCGATGTCGGCGCCCAGGATCAGGCGGTCGTACGACACGACCTTGATCTTGGCCTTCTTGGCTTCGCGGATCGCGTTGTTCAGCACCGTGGCGTTGTAAGGGACGATCACCAGCACGTCGACGCCGCGCGAGATCAGGTTCTCGATCTGGGCGATCTGGCGCTGCTCGCTGGCGTCGGCCGACTGCACGTAGACCTTGGCGCCGAGCTGCTCGGCGGCCTGAGTGAAGTAGTCGCGGTCACGGGTCCAGCGCTCGACCCGCAGGTCGTCGATCGAAAAGCCGATCTTCGGATGCTGGGCATCCGCCTGCGCCATCCCGGCGGAAAACAGCATCGCGCAGGCCAGGCCCACCACTTGGATCATCTTTTTCATGGCTACGTCTCCTTGTCTTATTTGTTTCGGCCCCGGACGAATTGGGCCGGACACCATTCTGCTTGAAAAAATGCCACTAAGGTTACTGAATACGGCCCTCAGTGATTATGGCGCGGCATGTCGTGTCCGACGCCGCGGTACGGCAGCGCCAGTTCAAGGCAGGCGCCGGTGTGCAGCTGGCCCACCGTGGCGCGGTAGATCTCCTGCCACGGGGTCTGGCTGGCTGGCACCTGTGGCGGCGCCTCGCGCCGGCGCGCTTCCAACTCGTCGTCCGGGACCTGCACGTCGCAGCGGCCCGCGTTCAGGTCGACCCGCACGATGTCGCCGGTGCGCAGCAGCGCCAGGTTGCCGCCGGCCGCGCTTTCAGGCGAGGCATTCAGGATCGACGGGCTGTCCGAAGTGCCGGACTGGCGGCCGTCGCCAAGCGTCGGCAGTGCGGCGATGCCCTTGCGGATCAATTCGTCGGGCGGCTGCATGTTGACCACCTCGGCCGAGCCGGGCCAGCCGAGCGGGCCTGCGCCGCGGATCACCAGCATGGTGCGCTCGTCGATGCCAAGCGAAGGATCGTTGATGCGGTGGTGGTAGTCGTCCGAACCGTCGAACACCACCACCCGGCATTCGAAGCGATTCTCCGAACCCGGGGTCGACAAGTAGCGTGCACGGAAGGCTTCCGAAATTACGCTGGTCTTCATGATCGCGAAGTCGAACAGGTTGCCCTTCAGTACCAGGAAGCCGGCGCGCTCCTTGAGCGGATCGGCAAACGGGCGGATCATCTCGCGGTCCGCGCTTGCGCGTCCTTCCAGGTTGCCCGCCATCGTGCGCCCGGTCACGGTTGGGCGCTGCGCGCGCAGCAGCCCTGCCTGCTCCAGCTCCCACATCACGGCCGGCACGCCGCCGGCGCGGTGGAAGCGCTCGCCCAGGTATTTACCGGCTGGCTGCATGTTCAGGAGCAGCGGCACGTCGTAGCCGTACTTCATCCAGTCCTCGGATGTAAGCTCGACGCCCGCGTGACGCGCCATGGCCATGATGTGCGGCTGGGCGTTGCTGGAGCCGCCGATCGCCGCATTGACCACGATCGCGTCCAGGAAGGCCTCGCGCGTGAGGATGCTTGATGGACGCAGGTCTTCGCGCGCCATTTCCACGATCCGGCGGCCAGTCTCGTAGGCCATCTGGCCGCGCTCGCGATACGGTGCCGGAATGGCCGAGCAGCCGGTCAGCGACATGCCCAGCGCCTCGGCGATCGCGTTCATGGTCGACGCGGTGCCCATCGTGTTGCAGTGGCCTGCCGAGGGCGCCGACGCCGTGGCGATCTGGATGAATTTTTCGTTGTCGATCTCGCCTGCTGCCAGGCGGCGGCGCGCCTTCCAGATCGCGGCGCCGGAGCCGACCAGTTCAGCTTCGAACCAGCCGTCGAGCATCGGACCGCCGGACAGCACGATCGCGGGCAGGTCGACGGTGGCTGCCGCCATCAGCTGCGACGGCGTGGTCTTGTCGCAGCCGGTGGTCAGCACCACCGCGTCGATCGGGTAGCCGTGCAAAATCTCGACCAGGCCCAGGTAGGCCAGATTGCGATCGAGCGCCGCGGTCGGGCGGCGGCAGTTCTCGAAAATCGGGTGCAGCGGGAACTCCATCGGAATGCCGCCGGCATCGCGGATGCCATCGCGCACGCGCTTGGCCAGCTCCAGGTGGATGCGGTTGCACGGCGAAATATCGCTGCCGCTCTGGGCGATGCCGATGATCGGCTTACCCGAACGCAGCTCCTCGGGCGTGATCCCGTAGTTCATGAAGCGCTCCAGGTACAGCGCCGTCATGTCGATGCGCTCCGGATTGTCGAACCAGTCCTGCGACCGGAAGCGCCGTTTGCCGTTGTTGTCTCTCATGGTTTTACTCCTGCAGCCGCAGCGCGTGCTGCGGCAATCCCGGCGTATCAGACCGGAACGTGAACAGAGCGCCAGCCAGCGGCTGCGCTGCCAGCTCTTCCTGCGACAGCCCCTTGCGCGCGGTCGTCACAAAGACGGTGCGCAGGTCATTGCCGCCGAAGGCCAGCTTGGTGATATTCGAACACGGGAATGCGATTGTCCCGGTCTTGGTGCCTTGTGCATCGAAGCGGTCGATGCGCCAGCCGCCGAAGGTGCAGACCCACAGGTTGCCATCAACGTCCACCGCCATCCCGTCCGGGTAGCCGCCGCCTTCGATGGTCACGAACACGCGCTTGTTGGACAGGCCACCATCTGGCGCCATGTCGAACGCGTAAATGACCTTGTCCAGCGTGTCGGTGTGGTACAGCGTGCGGCCGTCCGGGCTGATCGCCGGGCCGTTGGTGATCACGTAGCCGGTGCCCATCGCGTGCGCAGCGCCCGCGCCATCGAAGCGGTACAGCACGCCCGAAGGCATCGCCTCGGCGTTGTCCATTGAACCGAACCACAGGCGCCCCGCGGCATCCACGTGGCCGTCATTGAAGCGGTTGCCGGGCAGGTCGGACTCTACCTGGCGCAGCGGCACGAATTCGCCGCTCTCCTCGATAAAGCGATACAAACCGTCCTCGAGGCCGCAGACCAGGCCGCCGCCTTCGACCGGCACGATAAAGCTCACCTGTGACGGCGCGCTCCAGCTGCGGCGCACGCTGCCGTCAGGCGAACAGCGGTGAATCTGCTTGCCCTTGATGTCGACGAAATAGACGCAGTCGCGGGAAGCGTGCCACAGCACGCCCTCTCCCAAGGTGGCCTGCACCTCCCACACGCAGCGGGGCGCGGTGCTGTTCATGCCCCGTACCAGCCGTTATCGACGAAATACTCGCGGCCGGTGCAGTGGCGCGCGTTGTTCGAGGCCAGGAACAGCGCCAGTGCCGCCACGTCCTGCATCTCGACCCGCTTGGGCATGCACTGGCCGGCCAGGATGCGCGCCTCCTCTTCCGGGTTGTGCCACAACGCCTGCTGGCGTGGAGTGCGCACGGCGCCCGGCACCACGGTGTTGGCACGGATGCCGTAGCGGCCCAGGTCGCGCGCCATCCCGCGCGTCATGCCCTCGATGCCTGCCTTGGCCGTCATGTACAGGTCGAGCTGCGACGACGCCAGGTACCACGAGATCGAACCGAAGTTCAGGATCACACCATAGCCACGCTTTTTCATACCCGGGATCACCGCCTGCGAGCAGAAGAACTTGTGGCGCAGGTTGACCGCCATCCGGTTGTCCCAGTAGCTTGGTGTGACCTCTTCGATCTCGTGACGGTCGTCGTTGGCGGCATTGTTAAGCAGGATGTCGACGCCGCCCGCTTCCTGTTCGATCGCGGCGAAGCTCGCCTTGAGCGCGTCAAGGTCGGTCAAGTCGCATTTGATGAAGCGCGGGGCATGGCGCGCACGGCTCAGGGCCTGCGCGAGTTCGCGCGAGGCTTCCTCGGCGATGTCCAGAAAATAGACGCGAGCTCCCTGTCCGGCAAACGCGGTCACCAGTTCGGCGCCGATGCCGCTGCCGCCGCCGGTGATGACGACGCGCTTGCCGGCGAGGTCAGGATAGGTCGCATAGACCCAGGCTTGTTCTGTGTTGTCAGGCATGAAGTGTCTTTCGAATGATTGCGCCGGCTCAGCCGGCGCGACTGTCCGGCGGCGCGAGCAGGCCGCGTTGCGCCAGGTTGTGATACAGGGCGCGCACGCCGAAGGTCCAGGGCGCAATCTCGTCGCTGCGCTGGACGGTGTTGACCAGTGTGCCGAGCGATGGCGTCGAAATGCTGACGCGGTCGCCCGGATGATGGGTGAAGCCTGCACCGGCGGCGTCGCGGTCTTTGATCGGCGAGAACATGGTGCCGAGGAAGAGCATGAAGCCGTCCGGGTATTGGTGATGGGGGCCGCAAGTCTGCGCGACCAGGTCGAGCGGATCGCGGCTGATCTCGCGCATGCGGCTGGCACCGGCCAGTTCGAAGCCATCGTCCACGCCGTCGATCCGCATGCGCACCTCGAGCTGGCGCAGCGTGTCCATCGAAAAGCCGCCGTCGAACAGGCGGATGAACGGGCCGATCGCGCACGAGCCGTTGTTGTCCTTGGCCTTGCCCAGCAGGAGAGCGCTGCGGCCCTCGATGTCGCGCAGGTTGACGTCGTTGCCAAGCGTCGCGCCGACCACCTGGCCCTGGCTGTTCACGGCCAGAACGATCTCCGGCTCCGGGTTGTTCCAGTGCGAAGCCGGGTGCAGGCCAACGGCCGCGCCGTGGCCCACCGCCGACATCGGCTGCGACTTGGTAAACACCTCGGCGTCCGGGCCGATGCCCACTTCCATGTACTGCGACCACAGGCCCTGCTCGATCAGCTGGGCTTTCAGGCGCATCGCGCCATCCGAGCCGGGTCGAATGTCCGACAGGTTCGAGCCGATGCAGGCCTGGATCTGCTGGCGCAGCTCGGCGGCGCGCGCCGGAATACCCTTGGCCTGTTCCTCGATTACGCGCTCGAGCAAGCTGACCGCGAAGGTCACGCCGCAACCCTTGATCGCCTGCAGGTCGCACGGCGCCAAGAGGCGCAGGCCGTTCGGCCCAGCCTCGCCGCGCAGGGCAGCCTCGACCAGCTCCTGGGCCGAGCCGAGGTCTTCGCCGTCGGCGTCGCGCACCAGGCTTGTCAGATCGTGGCGTTCGAACAGGTCGGACACCGTCGCCGCATGAAGCGTGATGTCGACCAAGCGACCGCCGCGCACCGCGACCACGGTCGGACCCACACCAATGCGCCAGACGCGGCCGACCAGCAGCGCGTGCTCCAGGTCCTCGGGCAGCAAGGTGGCTTGATTAGTCATGATTCCTCTCGTTTGTTATGTCCGAGTTCTGAAGATCGGACTTGGTCAGCCACACGCACTGCATCTGCGCGATCTTTTCCTCGAGCGTCATGCGCGCGAGCAGGTCTTCGATGCGCGCGTTGACCGGTGCGCTGGCCAGCTTATAGACGGGCACGGCGCCATTATTGGCTTTGTTAGCTGCGACGGCTGCGGGAACGGCGGCGATGCCCGCCATGCCCGCCAACGGATGCGAGGAACTGTCTGCGTTTGATACCCATGACTGTTGTCTCCACTCTTGTTGTTGTTTGTCTGCCGTTCGCATGCAAACATTCCATTAACAGAAATGTTATCGCAACCATTCAAGTCTATGCGGGCATCTTCGACCTTGTCAATTGATATTCGATCTTCTGCTGAAGAAGCTCGAGTGGGGAGCGGGCGGCAGGTCGTAGGGTGAGCGTGTTTCCCGCCCACGCGTTCAAACAGAGGGGGGATCAACCGAACGCACAACCACTGTGCCAGCGTTTGCTGGACGCGTGGGCGGCACAGCCGCCCACCCTACGGGATGCGTTATGGGACGTCGGCGTTGTTATTGGGCCGTTCACGGGAATCAGCGGCGTAGGGTGCGCACCTGTGCGCACGCGGTCACGGCATGCCGACTTGCGGCTGCTGCTTCGTTACGCCGCGTTCGCGAACCGCGTGGGCACAGGTGCCCACCCTACGCCTCCGGCAACTGGCCGTGGTAATCAGCTCACGTAACGCTGCCTGTTCGGCGCGAGCGGCAGCCCTGACGGCGGACGGGTCCGCGGCGCCGCATCCGACTGCCGTCGCACCAACTCGAAGTCCATCGTCACCTGCTCCGGCGCCGCCGGCCCGCCTTCGCGCAGCGCGCGCACGCGCCGCACCACCGCCTGCACCGCTTCGCGCGCCATTTCGGCGATCGGCTGGCGCACCGTGGTCAGCTCGGGCCAGATCGTGGTCGCCAGCGCCGTGTCGTCGAAACCGGTGACCGTCAGGTCGCCCGGCACATCCAGGCCCAGGCGGTGCGCCACCGCCACCGCGGCCGCGGCCATGTCGTCGTTGCTGGCAAAGATCGCGGTCGGGCGGTCGGCCAGCGCAAGCAGGTGCTCGGCGGCGTCCAGCCCCGAACGGTAGGTGAACATGCCCTGCACCACCAGTTCTTCCGACGCGTCGGCGCCGGTTTCCGCGATCGCTGCGCGATAGCCGGCCAGGCGCCGCGCGCTGGCGGTCTGGTTCGGGTGGCCGACCACGAAGCCGATGCGCTGGTGGCCGAGCGCTATCAGGTGGCGCGCCATGCGGTAAGCCGCCTGGTAGTCGTCGATGCTGACCGAGCCCACGCGCTGGTCGGGCAGGCCGCAGGCGACCACCACGGCCGGGATGTCGGCCGCCGCGATGCAGTCGATCACAGCCTCGCTGTCGCACAGCGGCGGCGGCAGGATGATGCCGTCCAGTCCATTCTCGATCAGGCGCCGGGTCTGCTCTTCCTCTTTTTCGCCGGCCTCGCACTTTTCCACGAACAGCTGGACGTTGTTCAGGCCCGACTGGCCCAGCAGGCCAACCAGGAATTCGCTCAGGTAGGCCGCACTCGGATTACTGTACAAGAAACCGATGCGGATCGGCTTGGAACCGGCCAGGTTGCGCGCCTCCTGGTTGGGCGTGTAGTTCAGGGCGGCGATCGCCTCGGCCACCTTTTGCCGGGTACTTTCGCGCACCAGCCCCTTGCCGTTCATCACGCGCGAGACGGTCATCGCCGACACGCCCGCCAGCTTGGCAACATCGGCCATGGTTGGCTGGCCGCGGCGCTCGCCGTCGTCCCCGCCTGCATCCGTTTTGGTTTTACTCATTTCCGCGGCATCCTGCAACCTGTTGTTTGCGCTATCTTAACATAGCTAACAGTTCACCTTCGACTACCGTTTATAGCCGGAGAAATATAAGAAAGCATATCCTCAATTTAAAGGTTTGCGCAAACATTCCCGAGCAGACCAAGAATAACCAGGCGACCCAAGTGCACCGATCATTCGCGCGGCTTCTCGCCGCTTTCCTGCCAGGCATTTTGCTGACCACCGCCGCCCAGGCCTTCGATGAGGACGGCTACGACCTGTGGCTGCGTTAGCGCCCCCTCCCCGCACTACCTGGTGGAGCGCACTCGCTTGTCGAACGCCGACGTGACCGTCATCGCGGCCAACAGCGACATCGGCCTGCTGTACGGGAGCTTCGCCTACCTGCGCCACTTGCAGGTCAATGGCGGCGCCGGGGCCGGCACGCTGGCGCTGAAATCAAAGCCGCAACTGCCGCTGCGGGTACTGAACCACTGGGACAACCTGGACCCCGCCTGCCGGAATTGTTACGGTAGCGCTGCCATCGAAGCGCAGCGCCCGCATGCTGGACAGGTCGACGTCGGCGCGGCCGGGGGGCGGCCGCCAGCGCCAGGCTGGCCGCATCGATCACCAGCGGCTCGGTGCCGAAGGCATTGCTGATCCGCACGCGCACCGACCGCCCGCCGAGCGAAACGCGCACGATCTGGCGCAAGGTGGCGTCAACCCAATGTGCGGCGGGAAGCTCGTTCTGCTTGTCCGGCACCAGCTGCGCCGTGCCCCAGGACGCGACCTAGTGGCCGTTCCCGGCGCCAGTCGCGCAAGTGTCGACGTTGCCGGTGGCAGCGCAGGCGCTAAGCAGGATGCCGAGCAAGCCGGCAGCCATAATAGATTGACTCGACATCGGAATTCCTTCACACTGGTTAAATGATAGCGCAACCATTATAGGTAGAAAAAATGCTAACAGCAACGCCATCTATGCGATCGCCAGCGTTGTCTGATTAACACTTTTTCACCCTGGGAGAACCGTTCGATGAATCCAATTTCGCGGGCAGCCAGCCCGACCGTCACCCGGATGCAGGTAATTCCGGTGGCCGGTCATGACAGCATGCTGCTCAACCTGTGCGGCGCGCATGCGCCCTACTTCACTCGCATCCTGGTGCTGCTCGAAGATAGCGCCGGCCATGTCGGCATGGGCGAGGTGCCGGGGTCGAACGGCATCCTGCGCGCGCTGGAAAAGGCTGTGCCACTGGTCACCGGCACCGAGATCGCGCGCTACAACCGCACCCTGAACGCGCTGCGCGAGGCGATTGGCGGCGCCAGCCACCAGGTAACCTCGAGCTTTGAAGAGGCCGTGCTCAGGCAGCCGCACGAAATCAACCTGCGCCTCGAGAACGTGATCACCGCAGTCGAAGCCGCGCTGCTCGACCTGCTCGGCCAGCACCTGGGCGTGCCCGTGTGCGACCTGCTCGGCGCCGGCCAGCAGCGCACCCACGTGCCAATGCTCGCCTATCTCTTCTACATCGGCGAGCGCCGCCGCACCGACCTGCCCTACCTGACTAGTGACGGCCAGGACGGCTGGTACCGCATGCGCCACGAAGAAGCGCTCACGCCCGAGGCGATCGCGGAGCTGGCCGCGGCGAGCGTCGACAAATACGGCTTTCGCGACTTCAAGCTCAAGGGCGGCGTGATGCACCCGGAGGAGGAAGTGGCGGCGGTGGCCGCGATCAAGCGGCGCTTTCCGCAATCGCGCGCAACGATCGATCCGAACGGCGCCTGGTCGCTGTTCGATGCGATCCGCGCCTGCCGCGGCCAGGGCCATGTGCTGGCCTACGCCGAGGATCCGTGCGGGCCTGAAAACGGCTACTCGGGACGCGAGATCATGGCCGAATTCAAGCGCGCCACCGGCATCCGGACCGCGACCAACATGGTGGCCACCGACTGGCGCCAGATGTCGCATTCGCACCTGCTGGGCGCGATCGACATCCCGCTCGCCGATCCGCACTTCTGGACCATGCAAGGTTCGGTGCGGCTGGCGCAGCTATGCCACGACTGGGGCCTGACCTGGGGCTCGCATTCGAACAATCACTTCGACGTGTCGCTGGCGATGTTCACGCACGCCGCCGCGGCCGCGCCGGGCGCCATCACCGCGATCGACACCCACTGGATCTGGCAGGAAGGCCAAGAGCGCCTGACGCGCGAACCGCTCAAGATCGTCAATGGCCAGGTGGCGGTGCCGGACGCACCGGGTCTTGGCATCGAGCCCGACATGGAGCGCATCGCGCAGGCGCACGAGCTGTACAAGCGGGTGGCCGGCGGCGCGCGCGACGACGCGATGGCGATGCGCTACCTGGTGCCGGGGTGGACCTACGACCCCAAGCGGCCGAGCATGGTGCGTTAAGGTTCCTAACCGTCGTTTCCGCCACTGGCGAGAACGACTTCCCGCGCAGGCGCGGCCCCATGCAGAGGTCGCATTCTAGCGGCGTATGCAATCTCCGCTCCAACTCAGCATGGGGGGAATAGCGCCAGTGGCGCTGTGCCCGCCTTCGCGGGAACGACGAGATAAGCAGCGGGTGTTTGTTTTTGTCCAGTCAGGTCCCTGCGCCGCCGCCCTCGTCTCTGAGCTCCTTGCTCAGAAAGTAGTTGAGCCCAGTCCGGATCACCGCGATCGCGGCCAGTTTCCCGATCCGGTCCCAGGTCGGCGCCACTGAAGTGGACAGGATGTCGGCCGCCAGCTGCAATTCCAGCGCCAGCGTCAGGTAGCGCGCGAACGCCAGCCGGATCGGCGTAAAGCCGCTGCCGCGGTCCGTCAAAACGTGGCGTACCAGCCCGGCGATGACCACGACCACCCCGACTGCGATGACGAACGCGCCAAGCGTCTCGACCACCAGCCTGAGCCACTCGACTGCGCTCCTGACCTGTTCCTCGATCTGTCCAAACAAGGCAGCCTCCGCACGGACGGCCGCGGCGGAGAGCCCGGCCATGCCAGCATCTTAGACTGGCGCGGCGCAGCACGCATGCCGCGCCGAGCGGTGGCGCGCAAGCCAACCATGCCAATGTTATCATTTCCGCCGTTCATAGCTGGAGAGACCTGTTGCCAAGAATTACCCTGCGAGGAATCAGCCTGCGCGCGAGAATCGTGCTGCTGGTGCTCCTCATCGTCACGCCGGTCACCATCATCCTCAGCCTGCAAGCCGCCGCCCTGTACCAGGTACGGGTCAGCCATACCTATATGGAAGCGACCGATTCGGCCCTGCTGATCGCCGACCATCCGAAGGTGATCCTGCCGGAACCGAACGATTACATGGCGCACCTGGCGCGCCAGCTGGAGAACCTGCGGCCGAATGATTGCGCCGCAGTGAGGCAGCTGTTCGATCCGCTGCTCAAGACGCACCCCTATTTCAATTCGGTGGCGCTGACCATGCCGGACGGCACGATCATGTGCAACGACAACGGCGCGCGCGGCATTATCAACGTGGCGGACAGGGCGTATTTTCGCCAAGTGCGGCAAACGGGCAGCTTTACGATCAGCAACCTGCTGACCAGTCGTCTCTCGGACAAGCCATCGATCGTCTTCAGCCGTCCAGTGCGAGGAGACGGCAACCAGCTCAAGTATGTGCTGATCCTGGCCCTGGACGCGCGCTGGCTGGCCAACGCGCTGCAGCAAGCGGTCGCGCGCCTGCGTCTGCCGGCCGACACGGTGGCAGTCGTGGTGGACGACCAAGCCACCGTGGTCGCATCGGCGCCTGCTTCGTTCGCATATGCCGGTCAGCGGATGCAGGAATGGCGGGCGCTGCGCCCCCAACTGGCCAGCACCACGCCGCTGGCACACGAGGAAGTATGGCCCGACAGCGTGCGCCGGGCCACCGTCTACGTCCCGTTGTTCGTCTCGACCAACGGCGCAATCGGTGTGCGGGTCGGGGTGCCGGTGGATGCCGCGCTGGACGAGGTGGTCTGGGACACCGCGCTGCATACCGGCGCAATCGCCGTGGTCGTCATCATTGCGCTGTCGCTCGCATGGTTCGCCAGCGAACGCCTGGTCTCGAGCCCGATCCGGGCCGTGTGGCGCGCCGCGAACTCGCTGCGGCAAGGCGATTATTCGACGCGCGTCGGCCGGATCCAGGCGCGCGGCGAACTGGGCGAGCTGGCGAGCGCGTTCGACAGCATGGCCGGCCGGCTGGAGGAAGACCGCAAGCGCCTGCACTTCCTCGCAATGCATGACCCGCTCACCGGCCTGCCCAACCGCAATGCGCTGCGCGACGCATTGAACGAGGCGCTGTCGGCCGTCGGTGGCGCGCGGCGCCCGGCGATCATCCTGCTCGACCTGGACGGCTTCAAGGAAATCAACGACAGCCTCGGCCACCCGGTCGGCGACAGGGTCCTGACCCAGGTCGCGCAGCGGCTGGTCGACGCCGCCGCCGCGCGCACCGACGCCATGGCCGCGCGCCTGGGCGGCGATGAATTCGTGATCCTGGTGCGCCAGGCGTGCGGCGCCGAATCGGTGTCGCGCCTGGCCGTGGCGCTCAGGGAGCAGATCCTGCGTCCGATCGAGGTCGGCGAACACAAGTTCTTCCTGTCGGCCAGCGCCGGCATCGCGCTCTCGCCCGAACACGGGACGGATGTCGACGCGCTGCTGCAGAACGCCGACGTGGCGATGTACCAGGCCAAGCGCGACAAGCGCAGCGGCTACTGCGTGTTCAAGCCGGCACTGAACGAATCGGCGCCGGCACGGCTCAGGATGCAGAACCTGCTCAAGCAGGCGGTGGCGCGCAACGAACTGGTGCTGCACTACCAGCCCAAGTTCGATGCCCGCACCGGCCGCCTGACGGGCGCCGAAGCGCTGGTACGCTGGCGCAGCGCCGAACTGGGCCTCGTCTCGCCTGCCGACTTTATCCCGCTCGCCGAACAGACCGGCGCGATCGTCGACATCGGCGACTGGGTCCTGCGCAGCGCGTGCGACCAGCTGCGCGCCTGGGACGCGCAACTGCCGGACGAATTCCGGATCGCAGTCAACCTGTCGCCGCGCCAGTTCAACGGCCGCGACCTGGCTGCCGCCGTGTCGAGGCTGATCGCCGAACGCGGCGCCGGCGCCAACCGGCTGGAGCTGGAAATCACCGAGGGCGTGCTGATGCGCGACCCGACGGAAACCGTCCACGCCCTGCACCAGCTGCGCGCGCTGGGCGTGTCGGTCGTGGTCGACGACTTCGGCACCGGCTACTCCAGCCTGGCCTACCTCAAACACCTGCCGATCGACGGCCTGAAGATCGACAAAGCGTTCGTCGCGGGGCTGCCGGACGATACGCGCGACCGCAGGATCATCGGCGCGGTCATCTCGATCGCATCCGAGCTCGGGTTCCGGGTGACGGCCGAAGGCGTGGAAACGGCTGCCCAGGTCGACGCCTTGCGCGAGCTGGGATGCGACGAATTCCAAGGGTATTACTTCGGCCGCCCGGTCCCGGCCGCCGAGTTTACGCCCCTGCTGCCCCAGCTGGCCGATGTGCCTTGAGCGGTCCGGCATGGTGCGAATGCGCGTTCCCTCTTGGCCGATCGGAACGAAGCCGCTATAATGCTGCCTTCCGGGTCGTTAGCTCAGTTGGTAGAGCAGCGGACTTTTAATCCGTTGGTCGCTGGTTCGAGCCCAGCACGGCCTACCAGAATTTAGCAGTAGCAAATGAAGGCGTTACGAGTGATCGTGACGCCTTTTTTGTTTCCGCGGCACTGCGCGCCTCCACCTCTTGTGCCGTCGGCCCCATAGCGCGGCACCGGATTTGGCACCGCTTGGCACACCTATTGGCGCCGGTCACTCGACATCCTCAGCCACCGTTTGCGCTTCAATTGTCACTAACCTGCCCCCCCATCTTGCGCGTCGCGCGGGAAGTCGACCCATTGATCGCACGCACCAGCCGAATTGATAGCAGCCAACCTCCTACAGGGCAAGCCACGCAACAATGGCGCTTCGGAATCCAATCTATTTCTGGAGGCAATCGTCATGCAAGAGCGTATCCCACCTCGCGGCTGGATTGAACGGCGCAAGACAAATAACCGGCACGACGCCGACACGGCACTTCGCGTCTTGGGCGTTGCCCTTTGCGCCAACGGGAAGCCAATCAGCTCGACCACGCCTAGCATTGCTTGACGCTCGCTCTACCCCTACGGGTACTGACCAAACCGAACCGCCCGCAGACAGCGCGTGGCCGGCAAACCCAGCAAGTAGACCAACTATAGGAGAAGCACGATGGCAATCGACGCATATCTGCAGATCGAAGGCATCAAGGGTGAATCGATGGACGACAAGCACAAGAACTGGATTGAGATTTCCCACGTCACATGGAGCATCCACCAGCCGAGGGCGGCCTCACTATCAACTGCCGGAGGTCATACCAGCGGTAGGTCGGAGCTGTCCAATCTCACATTCAAGAAACTGGCCGACCTATCCTCTCCAATCCTCCAGCAGCACTGTGCGATGGGTAGGACGATCCCCAAGGCCAGGATCGAGTTTATGCGGGCTGATGGCGTTGGCAAGCCGGTCAACTACTATACGATCGAATTAGAGAACGTGATGATCTCCGGTGTAACGCCGAACAGTGGCGATGGCGGGATAATCACCGAGCAGGTTCACTTGGCCTACTCGAAAATGAAGTGGACGTATACCAAGCAAAGCATCAAGGGCGGTGCAGAAGGCAGCACCGCGGGCGGATGGGACTGTGCAGCAAACAAGTGCGTGTAAGGCGAGGTCGACATGGCCCGCAACGTTATATACCAAGGCGATCTTGAGGAGCTAAAGGAGAAGTGGGCAAATCAGTACATCGACAACGGACAGTGCGCCAGGCTCCCCCAAGTGCTCACAGATGTTGGTTACACGGGCCGATGGCTCCCGGGGCCGAGGGTAGTTGATCTCGCTTTCCTCCTTCCCGGCACCGTCATTGCCAACTTCAAGCTCGTCAACGGTTACTTAAAATACCCGAATGAACATAATTATCACGCTGGGCTCTTCCAACGATACGAGTACGGGAGAGTCATGTCGAACGGGGAGCCATGCCATTTTTCGATGATCGACCAATGGGTCAACAAGAGAGGAGGCGTCGGCGAGCGGGGACTTGCTGCCTATACCCCCGAGGAAGCGAAACGCAGGAGGAAGGCACCGTCCGACAATGCCAGCGAATTCTATGTGGTGGTGGTGCCATGAAAAACTTTTTATTTGTTTGCCTGACCCTCATCTCTACCGCTCAAGCGCAGGAGGTTGAGTGCCCGAAGTTCTATCCGTGGGAAGACACGGCTCTCGCAGAGGTCCCGTACAGGCACAACGGAAAGGGCATCGTCGCGAGGGAAGAGCTGTCAGGTGCAAGCGCGATGGGCTCTCCCTACAACTTTAAGCCCCGAATCGAGTTCCACGGCGGCCCCGAAAGCAAGGTGAAAGGGGGTACTGACATTGAGATGCCGCTCGATACCAGATGGTTCGTTTGCTATTACGGTAAGGGCACCAGCATTGCTTGGTGGGAGGAGTTAAAGCATGACCGCGACAGGGTCAAGACCTGCACGATGAAAATTCGGAATAAGGTGGGTCGCGACCCGATGGACATTAAGTTTGTCTGCAAGTGAGCGCCTGCAATACGACCGAACGGGTCAGGACGATTCTCCCTGGCTGTCCCAAAAGGATTTCAGTCCGGTTGACGCTCGGGGCTTTACAGCGGCAAGCCTGACTGGTGCCTGCATCCGCATAATCCCGATCCTCATGCTCGTTCCGACTGTTAAAGGGCCGGGTTAGAGTGCTGCTGATGCAAGGCCACAACCATCATCATTGCCCACCGCTTTCAACCATCGTCAAAACCGACCGCATTGCCGTATTCGAACAAGGCACGGTTGTGCAGCAGGGCCGCCATCAGGAACTGCAACGCGGGATGGCCCCTACCGCCCCCTGATGAACAGCCAGCTCACGACAACCGAAGAATCCCATTGACCGGTGCCGATGACATAGAAGCGCTACTGAAAAAATGGGACGCCATGCTGGCGCCACATCCGGGCCAGCGTGGGCTATCCCAGCCAGCCCGACATCATTTACGCAGGAGACGCCTGAACCAGATTCAGCACATGCTTAGCGAGCTGGCTTTTGCTTGCCGCTCTGCGCTGCTTCGTAGATGGTCTTGGCGTCTTTATGCGCCTGGTCGATGGTGCGCAGTTTCTTGTCTTCGTCGTGTTTGACGAAAAATTCCTCGTCCTGCGCGTTGACCACCAGCTTGACGGCGGCGGCTTCGGCCACGCCGTATTTCTCGAAGATCAGCGTCGTGACTTCGTCCAGATATTCTTCGTAGGTCATGCGACCATCCTCTCAACTCAAATAAGAGGCGAATTATAAGTTATCGCAAGGACACGCTGCTGGTATGGACAGGGCGCCGGCCCGGTCTGTAGACATCCGGCACCATGAGCTGCTCGGTCGCCAGCTGAATGAAACGGCCCAGCGCCGCTTCCACCCAGCGATCGGTCGTGGCGACCACGCATTAAAGCGGCGCGCATCCTCATTGGCCTGCCGGACGCTTATATCCGCTTGATCAAACAAATCGAATCCATCGAGCCCCCCCTGACTAGGCCGCCGCGCGCTACTCGACCTGGCTGACGTGGATCTGCTCGACGCGCCCGCCGCGCAGGTCGGGCGCCCTCGTCGTCACCTGCACGCGCGCCACCGGAAGCCTGTCCTCGCCGGTCTCCTCTGCCACCTGCCTGGGGCTTGCCACGGGGCGCAGCACGCGGCCGTCGGACAGCGTCACATCGTCTGCTGTCACTGCAACCACGCTGACGCCGCCGGCAACCTGCGCATGGATCGCGAACAGCCGGGCTGGCGCGTGGTCGACCGACAGCAATGCAAGGCTGGCCCTTCCGGCCGCGAGCATGCCCTTCAGCTCAATCGTGTGGGACCTTGCCGGCGCCCGTACGCCGTCCATGGCAGCTCCCCATGCCAGCGGGGAAGCCTTCACGACGGCGCACAGGGCGATGCACACGCAAAATGGCCAGTGCTTCATTGAACGCTTACGGGAAGGCGGAGACGACCGCGTTTGCCCACGCGGTGGCGGTGGCGTCCAGGGTGGCGAGCAGGCCCGTGGTCTGTTCGATATGAATGAACTTGCCGGATGTCGTCGTGGCAGCCGTATTGCAGACGTTACTTGTCACACCATTGAGCATGCGTCCGACCGTATTGGTCGTGGCGGTCAGCGAACAGCTGCTGGTGCCGCCCGTCGTTTCCACGACCCAGGCCGGTTTCTGCGTTTCGATCGCCGCCTTGAGCAAGGCGAGCTTCGAGCCGACCGCTGGCTTTGTGTTGCGGCCCGGGCTCATGAAGATGTCGTTGCTGCAGGTCGACGCGGCCTTGGCATGCCATTCGATGGCGGTCCAGTCTTCCGACCGCGCTGTGTAGAAATTGTTGAGCGCCACATTGGCCGCGTAAAACATGTTGTTGGTGTTGTGCGAGCAGTCGGCCTCCCAATTGCCGCTCTGGCAAGTGCTGTCGATCAGGTTGGCGCTGCGGCGCGCGCCCGCCATGAGGAAGCTGCGCGAATCGGTTTTCTTGAAGATGCGCACCGCTTCACGCTGCGAGTAGGCATCGCCCTCGGAAGCGCCGGTAGTGCTGGTATCGAATTTCGGATGCGGCGCGTGATGGCTGATCCTGCGCGTGCCGGCGTTGTAGGTGATGAAGGTACCCCAGCCCTTGTCGACAACGCCGCTCGTGACCGAACTCTTCACTTCCATCAGCACGCAATAGGAACGGTTGTCGGAACTGTCGGTGAAGCTACGGATGGCCATGTTCGCGCTGATGCTCGCGGGCAGCGACAGCGCGCAGTTCCCTTCGAGCATCGACGTTACCACCTGGGCGAAGTCGGCCGCCTCGGTGGCGCTCGGCGCCACGTAACCGTTTGAATCGTGCTGTGGCATCTGGTTCGAAATGCAGTCCACCAGCGCTTCCAGGGTGGTGCTCGTCGGGCAGGACAGCGTGGCCGGTGCTGCGGGCGCGGCATGGGCCGGTGCACGCGGGACGACTGTCAGAACAAAGGCGGTCAGCGCAGCGCCGCCCGCCAGGGATAGGGTACGAAGTGCGAACATCGGGGTCTCCTTGTTGTGGTTTGGTTTGGCTCGATCCAGAAAAACGTGTGGCAAATGATTCTGTGTGAGAACCATAGACGCATCAAATGAGTAGAGGCAGGCATGAACGAATTTGTTCAAACCAACGGGGGCGCGCTCTTCTTTATGGCAGTCCCTGAGTTGTCGAACTGGCCATTCTGCGGCAGAAGGTAACATTCAGTCAAGCAACATGACATTCACTTAAGCAACATTCAATATTTATCAGCGGCCCACTTTCAACTCATCGAAACGCTTGGCCCGGTAAATCAGAACCGATGCCGCCCAGCTCAGGGCAAAGATGCCGATAACGACGTAGCCGAGCATGCCGAAATTGTCGTTCAAGGCTCCGATAGCATTCCAAACCGGGCCGCGCAGCTGTAATTGATCGGCGAGCAGTCCAAGTGTCTCGATACAGCCGATCACAACGGCGACGATCACCGACACCAGCGTGATCGCCATGTTGTAGTAGATCTTGCGAATCGGCTTCAAGTACGCCCAGCCATAAGCGCCGAGCATCAATTGCCCGTCCAGCGTGTCGACCAGGGACATGCCGGCGCCGAACAATACCGGGAATACCATGACCGTCCATGGCGACAGCCCTTGCGATGTCTGGGTGGCGGCAATGCCGAGCAGGCCGATTTCCGTCGCGGTGTCGAATCCCAGGCCGAATAGAAACCCCAAGGGATACATGTGCCAACTTCGGGTGATGACCTGGAACAGCGGCCGGAACAGGCGTGTGACGAAACCCCGGCCTGCCAACAGCAGGTCGAAATCATCGTCAACGTAGGCGTCGCCATTCCTGACATGGTTCCATGTTCGATAGATTGATCTCAGAATAATCAGGTTCATGAGGGCAATCGCAAACAGGAACAAGGCCGAGACCAGGGTTCCGGTAACCCTGCCGATCTCCCGGAATTGTTCGAAATGCGCGCCCATCGCGGATATCGCGGCAACGATGGCGAGCGACGCCAGCATGACGACAGTCGAGTGGCCCAGGGAAAAGAAAAATCCGACTGCGACCGGCCGCTTTTTTTCCTGCATCAGCTTGCGGGTCACGTTGTCAATCGCGGCGATGTGGTCGGCATCGACGGCATGGCGCAGGCCGAAGCCGTAGGCCAGCAGTGCCGTGGAGAGCAGTATCGGGCGGTCACGGAACGCGATCAGGGCCCAGACCCATGCCAGAACATTAAACGCAATCAATATTCCAAGCGTGCCCAACAGCCTGAAGCGCACGCCTGTGTTCGACCTATTGAAGATTTGGGCAAATTCGAAAATCATCGAGACCCCGTAGAGCCTTTCTGACATCTCAGGACGTTTAATGCTTGCGAAGATCTGGAGCCGGCAAGCCCAGCAACGAGAGCCGGGCTTCATTCCAGAGGCGATGCATGGCGGCACCGACTGCGGCGGAAGTTTGGCCGAGGAGGCGTACGGAAGCGCCACAGCCGTTCGGTAATTCACTGGCGCCGGCGAGCACTTCCGGCAGCGCGGCGACGCAATCGTGCAGGCGATCGACCAATGCCTTGGCGGCGCATGTGCGGGTGACGACATACAGCGACGCGAACACGCCATATGAGCCAAGCAAGCCGGGCGATCCTGGAAAGGCACTGTCGCGGGCCAGCTTAAGGCGATCGGCAAAGAGCAGTCGCCCATCCGGTGTGCGCGCCTCAAGGTCCGTGTAATAGAGCGCGTATTCGAGCACCTCGTCCCGAGCGACGCGGCCGGGTAGCAGAATTTCCCCAAGGATTCCGCTGGCGTCCGGAGCGATCGTGAGATGCAGCCGCTGGTAGAAGCGCGAGTCTCTGAATGGGATGACCGGGTCCGGCAGGTATTCGACAAATGCGCCGGCGCCGACCGTCAGATTCACGATCTGGGTCGCAAAGTTGTCCTCCATGTGGAAGATTTTAGTGGCCGCCTGGGTCGTGAAGTGCACCGCCGTTCCCGGTGCACAATTCAAGTCCAGCCGGTAGCGGTCGCCCTGGACGATGCCTTCGCCCGATTGCAGCATGTAGATGAATGCCATGCCCGGCCGCCCGGGATCGACGTAAAGTGGATGGAAGATATACAGCGGCAACTGCTGAAACTGGCGCACCACCCGCGTTGCGCCGTCCAACTCCGCGAACTCAAGTTCGAGCAAGCCCACCTTCCCTGCCCCGCCCACGTAGACGCGCGATTGCGGCGCGTCGTACGCGAGTATTTCCGGCGGCAAGTGGTCAGGGGTGTACCAGCGCGAATCGCTTCGCGGCAAGTTCGGTATCGCGCTCAAGCAGCCGGCCTTGCAGCAATGTGGCTGACAATGTGATCGGCCACCTCCTCCACACCTTGGCCTGTCAGGCAATTGGTCAACACAAATGGCCTGCCCTCACGCACCTGCCGCGCGTCGCGCTCCATCACTTCCACGCTGGCACGGACGTACGGTGCCAGGTCGATCTTGTTGATTACCAGAAGATCCGAGTGGGTGATGCCCGGCCCGCGCTTGCGGGGAATCTTGTCGCCCTCCGCCACGTCGATCACGAAGATGAAGTAGTCAGCCAACGCCGGGCTGAATGTCAGCGTCAGGTTGTCCCCGCCGCTTTCGAGCAGCACGAGGTCGGCGTCCGGAAAGCGTTGGGTCATTTCCTCCATTGCCGCGAGATTCATGGTCGGGTCGTCGCGCACTGCCGTGTGCGGGCACGATCCGGTTTCCACACCCATCACCCGCTCCGGGTCCAGCACGCCCGCCAGCGTACGTTTTACATGCCTGGCGTCCTCGCCGACAAAGATGTCGTTTGTGATGACGATGGGCCGGTGGCCCCGTTGCAGGAGTATGGGCACCAGCGCTTCGATCAGTGCCGTCTTGCCCGAGCCGACCGGGCCGCCCACGCCGATGCACGGCACCGCGCCGCTGCCCCGGCGTATCGCTTGTTCTCCCACGGGAGGATGCACATGCGGGTGATCGTGATGGTGCGCATGTTCGTGCAACTCGTAATTCATGGTATGTCTCCCGGATAAACTCAGCTGACGAACAAGCGCACCTCGGCGCGTTCGTGCTGCATGGCCATGATGTCGATCAGCGGGGTGCTGCTGGCGATGTCCTCGATATTGCTTAGACATTGGAGACGCGCACTCTGCACAATGACTGGCTTGAGGGCGGCCAGTACCACTTGGGCAAAGTGATGGTCGATCACCGCGAGACGCACGGCGGAACCGACTGCGCTGGCGGCAAAGGCATACAACTCGCCCGCCACGGCATGCTCGCGGTCGATCCCCAACTGTGCCATGGTCAGGCCCAGGGCGATGGCGTGATTGCAGGGCGCCTCCCCGCGCTCGGTAATCCCGCCATAGGTCAGCAATGTGGCGCCACCGAATATTCCGCTCGCAGTCTTGAGCAACTGCCGGCCCGTGCGTTGCGAGTTGGTGCGCGCCTCGCGTGGCAGTTTTATTGCGCTAAGCCGCAAGTCGGCCTGCACCGCGATATCAAGATCTCCCGTTTGCGCCGCGCGATGGGCACAAGCGAGTGCAGCGCCATCGGACGGGCCCACCCCATGGCGCAGATAATCGGTCAGCAAGGCTTCGAGCCTGGCCGGTTTGAGCAACCCGGCCTGGGCAAAGGATTCGAGCCCATGGGACAGCGTATAGAGTCCGCTTGGGAAGAG
Source organism: Massilia horti (assembly GCF_004614195.1). Classification (GTDB taxonomy): domain Bacteria; phylum Pseudomonadota; class Gammaproteobacteria; order Burkholderiales; family Burkholderiaceae_D; genus Telluria; species Telluria horti. The sequence continues at coordinate 74,429 of NZ_SPUM01000109.1, forward strand.
CGAGTCGGCAAGTTGCAGGCTGCCGAGGAATGCGGTGAGGTCCATGCCGGCGGCGGCCTGGAGCGGCATCGCGGTTCCTGCGGAAGATTCCTCCATGCGCTCACACGATGAAATAGCGTTGACCGAGCGACACTTCACTCACGGGCGGCACGGTGATGCGCTTGCCATCGACGTACACCTGATAAGTTTCGGGATCGACTTCAATGTGTGGCAATGCACGGTTGCGCACCATGTCGTGCTTCTCGAGGGTGCGCGTATTGACGACGGGGATAATGCGCCGTTCCATGTGAAGCTTTTCCGGCACGCCGCGCTCGATGGCTGCCCGCGACATGATGGTGAAGCAGGTATGCTTCGCAGCCAGTCCATCGGCCCCGAACATCGGCCGGTACAGCACCGGTTCCGGCGGCAAAATCGACGCGTTCGGGTCCCCCATGATGCCCCAGTTGATCATGCCCCCCTTGACCACCAGCTTGGGCTTCACGGCAAACATACTCGTCGGCCACAGCACGATGTCGGCAATTTTTCCTATTTCAAGAGAACCCAGGTGCTCCGAGAAGCCGTGTGCAATGGCCGGATTGATGGTGAGCTTGGCGAGATAGCGCAGCACCCGGAAGTTATCGTTGTCGGCCGCATCCTCCGGCAGCTTGCCGGTCTGGCGCTTCATCTTGTCGGCGGTCTGGAAGGCGCGGATGAAGGTCTCGCCGATCCGCCCCATCGCCTGGGAATCGGAGGAGAACATACTGAGCGCGCCGATATCCTGCAACACATCCTCGGCGGCGATCGTCTCGGCACGAATCCGGCTCTGGGCAAACGCGACATCCTCCGGGTTGTGCGGGTTAAGGTGATGACACACAATGGTCATCCAATACAGGTTCTCGACGGTGTCGGTCGTGAACGGCTTGGTCGGGTTGGTGGAGGCCGGCAGGATGTTGGGCAAACCGGCAATGGCCATGATGTCCGGAGCGTGGCCACCACCGGCGCCCTCGGTGTGGAAGGTGTGCATGGTGCGCCCGTCGATGGCGCTGATGGTGTCGGCGAGGTAGCCGCACTCGTTGAGCGTATCGGTATGAATTGCCACCTGCACGTCATATTGGGTGGCCACGCGCAAGGCGCAGTCGATCGCCGCCATCGTCGAGCCGTAGTCTTCGTGCACCTTCAGCCCGCATGCACCTGCCTCGATCTGCTCGTGCAGGGTGCCGGGCAAGCTGCTGTTGCCTTTCCCCAGGAAGCCGATATTGACCGGCATCGATTCGCTCGCCTCCAGCATGCGCGACAAATTCCATGGCCCGGGCGTCGCGCTCACCCCCAGCGATCCGTCGGTGGGGCCTGTCCCGCCGCCGATGAGGGTGGTCACGCCGTTGGAGAGGCCATGGTAGGCCTGTGCCGCAGTCAGGAAATGGATATGCGTATCGATCAGGCCGGCTGTGGCCACCATTCCTTCGCCAGCGATCACTTCGGTTCCCCCGCCGATCACCATGTGCGGATCGACGCCGTCCATCAGGTGCGGGTTGCCCGATTTACCGATACCGGCAATCCGCCCGTCCTTGATGCCGATATCGGCCTTGAGGATGCCCAGCACCGGATCCATCACGATCACGGAGGTGATGACCATGTCCAGCGCGCCATCGTCATTGCGCACGCCGGGTGTCTGCGCCATGCCGTCGCGTATCACTTTGCCGCCGCCGTAGACGGACTCCTCGCCCGGCGTCAGCAGGCTGCGTTCCACCTGGCAGATCAGTTCCGTGTCGGCGAGCCGGAAGCGGTCGCCCACAGTCGGACCGTAAAGGTCGACATATTGTTGGCGCGGGATGGTTTTCATGATTTGGGCTCCTGCTGGTTTTCCGTCTTATTCTCCTGCTCGCTTTTCGCCTTGGGCTGCCTGGCGCCTGGAATCCCCTCCCCTGTTCCGCCCAGGTTGCGCACGATGCCCGAGACGTCGTACGGGGGGGCAGGCATGCCCAGGAATTCGAGCTCCCGTGCCCGCGCCAACGCCAGCTTGACGGTCCAGTGCGCGGTCAGCCCGCCGTCGACCAGGTTGTTAAAGCCGACGACACGCTTGGCTCCGCTGAACTCGACCAGTTCCACCTCTTTTTCATCCCCGGGTTCAAAGCGCACCGCCAGTCCTCCTGGCAAATTCAAGTGCATGCCCATCGCCGACGGCCGGTCGAAGTCGAGCGCGCGATTGGCCTCGAAAAAGTGGAAATGCGAACCGATCTGGATAGGACGGTCGCCGGTATTGCGCACCTTCAGGGTGCATGTCCTTCGGCCCCGGTTGATCTCGACCGGCTCGTTGGATAACAGCCACTCACCTGGATTCATGGTTGCACCTCCATTCCTAGGGAATCGGATCGGGGACGGAAATGAGCTGCGTCCCGGTCTTGAACGTGGCCTCGACCTGAACCAGATGGACCATTTCCGGCACCCCGTCCATCACGTCCGCGCGCGTGAGCACCTGCTTGCCGATGGCGACCGTCTCGGCGAACGTCTTGCCGTCCCGCGCTGCCTCGAGCAAGGCTTCGCAAATCAGGGCGATGGCCTCGGCGTAGTTGAGCTTGAGGCCGCGCCCCTTGCGCCGCCGCGCCAGTTCAGCCACCTGGTAGATGACGAGCTTTTCAGTTTCGCGCGGCGTCAGCATCAGGGAAGAGATGTTGCGTGTGGTCATGGCACTTCTCCTTGTTCCTTTTCTACCAATGGGTCCCGTGCCGCCCTCAGGTTCCCTTCCGGCGTACCGGGACTCACGACAACGAGCGAGGCCAGCCGGGGAAACTTGGCACAGGCAAGCACATATACCCAGGTGACGAGAACAAACGGCGCCGTCAGCGCAGGCAGGGCAAGCGGCTTGAGAATGACGACGAGGCTGCCGAAGAGCACGGTGGACACGTACACGCCCAGGACCGTCAGCAAGACCGTGGTGCGGTTAAGCAGGAAAAGAATGCCGCCGAGCACAATAGCTGTCAGCACCCCGTTGAACCCAAACAGCCCCTGGTGGATGGAGTGGGGCGTGCCGCCCATGTACCAGCCAACCCCGACCCCGATCGCACTGCCGAGCAAGGCGGCAAGACACGAGACGCGGGAATTGAACGCAATGGCGACCAGAAAGATGGCGCCGGTCCAGGGGTTTTCCTGCAGCATCACTTGCGCCGGGCCGTTCAGGATGCCCAGGATCACGTCAAGCGCGCTTAATCTGGTAAGCGCCGCGGCATAGCTTGGTTGCTGCAGCGGCTCTGCCGCTCCCGCATTTGGCAATCCCAGGTAGACAATCAGGGCGCCCAGGAAAATCCATGTGGTGATCACAAACGGCGCGGTGAGTGCGTGCCCCCGCGGACCGGCAATGTGCCTGATGGCGGCGGTGGTGAGCGCAACAAACATGGAAGCGATAATGACGAATACTATCAGGGCGATGCCATGCGACAGATAAGCTGCCAGCGCCAATCCGGTGAGGGTGCCATTAAATCCATAGATGCCGGCATCCACCTCATTTGCAGGCGCCTTGAGAAAGATCGCCGTCCACGTCGAGACCACCGTGCCAAGTAGCGCGTAAAGCCCCGAAACCCAGCTGCTGACGAAAATGCCGACGAGGAAAAGGAAACCCGTAATGAAATTGTCTTGCAACATCACTTGGCCAATGCCGCGCAAGACATAAACGGCGAAACGTACCGCGGGCGCTGATCGCATTTGAAACATCCGCTTGTCCGCGCTGGCAGCTTACTCCACTGCACTCAGCGTGAAAGCCAAGGTGGCCAAAAGACATCAAACACTTCGACCGGCCAGTATCGGGTTCGTTCCGTCCAAGTTCTCCCCTCCCCCGCTGGCCTTGCGACAGTACGCTACACTTCGTTTCAATTCGCGGGGATTTTCCACAGTGTTCGTGGCTCAAAAAAGCTTGACGTACGCGGGCCAAAGCAGCCCGGCCGCGCGTCGCCCGGCCGGAACAACAAAGCCGCCCCGTCGTTCCCGCGCAGGCGGGAACGACGTGTAGTGCGCTCACGTGTAGTGCGCTCGCTGCTGCCCGGCTCAATGCACATTGAGGAATTGTCTCTGGCATCCGAGGATCATGGACGGAGAGACCGAGGATCATGGACGGAGAGACCGAGGATCGGCCGGTTGTCAAGCCAACCGGGACTACTCGCCGGCGCAAACGCCTGCATGTCGGCTGGATTGTTCTGGGCCTGCTGATCGTTGCCGGGCTCGCCTGGATCCTGCAGACGCGCCAGGCCTCGCGCAATCGCCGCCCGCCCGCCGCGCCGATCGCGGTCTCTGCCGCTACGGTCCAGCTAGGTGACATCGAAGTCAACCTGAACGCATTGGGCACGGTGACGCCGCTGGCGACCGTCACGGTCATGACGCAGATTAATGGCCAGTTGCAGCGCATCGGCTTTCAGGAAGGGCAGATCATCCACCAGGGGGATTTTCTTGCACAAATCGACCCGCGGCCTTATGAAGCGTCGCTGGAACAGCATCTGGGCCAACTGGCGCGCGACACGGCGATCCTCGCCGCGGCCCGTGTCGACCTGGCCCGCTACCAGCAACTGTACCAACAGGATTCGATCGCCCGCCAGCAATTCGAAGACCAGGTATTCACCGTCCGCCAGGCCGAGGGAACGGTACGCACGGATCAGGGACTGGTCGCCGCCGATCGCCTGAACATTGCCTATTGCCATATCGTCGCGCCGGTCACGGGCCTGGTCGGCATACGCCAGGTCGATGTCGGCAATTTCGTCCAGACCAGCAACACCACCGGCATCGTCGTGATCACCGAGCTGCAGCCGATCTCGGTGCTGTTCACCATTCCTGAAGACCAGTTGCCGCAAGTGTGGCAGCGCTTCCGGCAAGGGATTGTGCTCCAGGTAAAGGCGTTCGACCGCGTTGGCTACCGGCTGCTCGCCACCGGCAAGCTGGTCAGCACCGACAGCCAGATCAATACCAGTACCGGCACCGTGCAGCTGCGCGCGATGTTCGATAATTCCGACAAGATCCTGTTTCCCAACCAATTCGTGAATGTCGAATTGCTGGTGGATATGCTGCGCAACACGGTCATTGCCCCCATCGCCGCCATCCAGCATGGCACGCCGGGGGACTTCGTCTACGTGGTCCAGCCCGGCAATACCGTGAAGATGCAAGTGGTCAAAACCGGCCCGGTGAACGGCGAACGCGTGGCGGTGCTGTCTGGGCTCAAGGCTGGCGACAAGGTCGTGGTGGACGGCACCGACAAGCTGCGCGACGGTGCCAAGATCACGCTGCCCGGCGCGCCTGCCGCCGCGGGACACCCCAGATGAGCCCGTCACGCCTGTTCATCCTGCGGCCGGTCGCCACCTCGCTGCTGATGGCAGCGATTTTTATCTCTGGCATCATCGCCTACCGCTACCTGCCGCTGTCGGCCTTGCCCGAGGTCGACTACCCTACCATCCAGGTGCAGACCTTCTATCCGGGGGCCAGCCCGGAAGTGATGACGTCCTCGGTGACGGCGCCGCTGGAGCGCCAGTTCGGCCAGATGCCGAGCCTGAACCAGATGTCGTCCACCAATTCGGCCGGCGCCTCGGTCATCACGCTGCAGTTCAATCTCGACCTGAGCCTTGACGTTGCCGAGCAGGAGGTCCAGGCAGCGATCAACGCCGCGGGCAACCTGTTGCCGTCGGATTTGCCGGCGCCGCCGATCTATGCCAAGGTCAACCCGGCCGACGCGCCGGTGCTCACGCTGGGCGTGACGTCGAAAACCATCCCGCTGCCCCAGATCGAAGACCTGGCCGATACGCGCCTCGCGCAAAAGATTTCGCAATTGCCGGGCGTGGGCCTGGTCAGCATCAACGGCGGCCAGCGGCCGGCGGTGCGCATCCAGGTCAACCTGCCGGCGCTGGCGGCATACGGCCTGAACATCGACGACCTGCGCACCATCATCGGCAACCAGAACGTCAACACGCCCAAGGGCAATTTCGACGGCCCGTCGCGTTCCTACACCGTCAATTCCAACGATCAGTTGACGAGCGCCGAGGAATACAAGGACATCGTGATCGCCTACAAGAACGGCGCGCCGGTGCGCCTGTCCGACGTGGCGCAGGTGGTCAGCGGCGCCGAAAATAATCGGCTGGCGGCATGGATGAACAAAACGCCGGCGATCATCCTGAACGTCCAGCGCCAGCCCGGCGCCAACGTGATCCAGGTAGTGGACCGGATCAAGGAACTGCTGCCCAGCCTGACCACCAGCATGCCTGCCGCCATCAATTTGGGCGTGCTGACCGACCGCACCAACACCATCCGCGCCTCGGTGCGCGACGTCCAGTTCGAGCTGATGCTGTCAATCGGCCTCGTCGTGCTGGTGATCTTCCTGTTCCTGCGCAATATTCCGGCGACCATCATCCCCAGCCTGTCGGTGCCGCTGTCGCTGGTGGGCACCTTCGGCGTCATGTACCTGGCCGGCTTTAGCCTGAATAACCTGTCGCTCATGGCGCTCACCATTGCCACCGGTTTCGTAGTGGACGACGCGATCGTGATGATCGAGAACATCGCACGCTACGTCGAACAGGGCGAGCCGCCGCTGCAAGCGGCTTTGAAAGGCGCGGCGCAGATCGGCTTCACCATCATTTCGCTGACCATCTCGCTGGTCGCGGTGTTGATCCCCCTGCTGTTCATGGGCGGCGTGGTGGGGCGCCTGTTCCGCGAATTCGCGATCACGCTGGCGGTGACGATCCTGATTTCGGCGGTGGTCTCGCTGACGCTGGTGCCGATGATGTGCGCCAAGATGCTGCACCACCGCTCGGCGAAGGAACAAAACGCGCTGGAGCGCCACAGCCAGCGCCTGTTCGATGCCGCCATTGCCTGGTACGACCGCTCGCTGACCTGGGTGCTCGACCACTCGGGCCTGACGCTGGTGGTCGCCGTGGCCGCCTTCCTGCTGGCGGGTTTTCTTTACGCCTTCATCCCCAAGGGCTTCTTCCCGGTCCAGGATACCGGCCAGGTCCAGGGAATCTCCGACGCCGCCCAGACGATTTCGTACGAGGCGATGAGCCAGCGCCAGCAAAGCCTGGCGGCCGCCGTGCTGCGTGATCCCGACGTGCAAAGCCTGTCCTCCTTCATTGGCGTGGACGGCACCAACATGACGCCCAACACTGGCCGCCTGATGATCAATCTGAAGCCGCGCGAAGAGCGATCGGTGAACGCCACCGAGATTATCCGGCGCGTGCAAAAGCTAGTGGCCAGCGTGCCCGGCATCGCGCTCTACATGCAGCCGGTGCAGGACCTGACCATCAACGCGGCCGTCAGCCGCACGCAATACCAGTTCGTGCTGGAAGACACCAATCCGGACGAGCTGGCGGAATGGACGCCACGCCTGGTGGCAAGGCTGGCGCAGGAGCCGCAGCTGGAAGGCGTGGTCAGCAACCTGGCGCAACAAGGGCTTTCGTCCTTCATCCAGGTTGACCGCGATACCGCGGGGCGCCTGGGCATTACGCTCGCGACCGTGGACAACGCGCTCTACGACGCGTTCGGCCAGCGCATCGTCTCCACCATCTTCACCCAATCGAACCAGTACCGGGTGATCCTGGAATTGCTGCCCAAGATGCAGCGCTCGCTGCAATCGCTGTCGTCGATCTACCTGCCGACCGCCGGCGGCGGTGTGGTGCCGCTGTCGGCGATCGCCAGCTTCCATGTGCAGAAAGCGCCGCTGATGATCAACCATCTCGGCCAGTTTCCGTCCGCCGCGATTTCCTTCAACCTGGCCCCCGGCGCGGCTTTGAGCGGCGCGGTGGCGGCGATCTTGAAGGCCGAGAAGGACATCTCCATGCCGCCCAGCATCATGACTGCCTTCCAGGGCGCGGCGCTGGAATTCCAGAACGTGCTCGGCAACGAGGTGCTGCTGATCGTGGCGGCGCTGGTCACCGTGTACATCGTGCTCGGCATTCTGTACGAGAGCTACATTCACCCGATCACGATCCTGTCGACGCTGCCGTCCGCCGGCATCGGCGCCCTGCTGGCGCTGATCCTGGCCGGCAAGGACCTGGACATCGTCGGCATCATCGGCATCATCCTGTTGATCGGCATCGTCAAGAAGAACGGCATCATGATGGTCGACTTCGCGCTGGAGGCCGAGCGCAATGAAGGCAAGCCGGCGCGCGAGGCGATCCATCAAGCCTGCCTGGTGCGTTTTCGCCCGATCATGATGACCACCATGGCCGCGTTGTTCGCCGGCCTGCCGCTCATGCTCGGCACCGGCACCGGTTCCGAACTGCGCAATCCGCTGGGCCTGTCCATCGTCGGCGGCCTGATCGTCAGCCAGGCGCTGACGCTGTTCACAACGCCGGTGATCTACCTGGCGTTCGATAACCTGGCGCGCCGCATCCAGCGGCGCCAGCAGGGCCGGGCACCGGGCAGGCCATGAACCCTTCCCTGTTCATCCACCGGCCGGTGGCCACCACGCTCTTGACCCTGGGCCTGGCGCTGGCGGGCGCCATTGCGTTCTTCCTGCTGCCGGTGTCGCCCTTGCCGCAGGTGGACTTCCCGACCATCATGGTGCAGGCCACGATGGCCGGCGCCAGTCCCGAAACCATGGCCACCAGCGTGGCCGGTCCGCTGGAACATCGTCTGGGCCAGATCGCCGACGTGTCCGAGATGACTTCCTCCAGCTCGGTCGGCGCGACCCGCATCATCCTGCAATTCGGCATTAATCGTAACATCGACGGCGCGGCGCGCGACGTGCAGGCCGCCATCAACGCGGCGCACGCCGACCTGCCCACCACCCTGCGCAGCAATCCCACCTACCGCAAGGTGAACCCGGCCGATGCGCCGATCCTGATCCTGGCGCTGACGTCCCCCACCCTGAAACAGGGACAGCTGTACGACGCCGCCTCCACCGTCCTGCAGCAAAAGCTGTCGCAGGTGGACGGCATCGGCCAGGTAAACGTGGGCGGCAGTTCGCTGCCGGCGGTGCGGGCCGAACTCAATCCCCGTGCGCTGTTCAAGTACGGCATTGGCCTGGAAGACGTGCGGGCCGCACTGGCGTCGGCCAATGCCAACAGCCCCAAGGGCGCGATCGAAGAGGCCGACCGCCGCTTCCAGCTCTATTCCAACGACCAGGCCAGGACCGCCAAGGACTACCTGCCGCTGGTGATCGCCTACCGCAATAACCGGCCGGTGCGCCTCGCCGATGTCGCCCAGGTCAACGAATCGGTGGAGGACCTGCGCAACCTGGGCATGTTCAACGGACGGCCATCGGTGCTGCTCATCCTCTACCGGGCGCCGGGCGCCAATATCATCGCCACCGTCGACCGCGTCATGGCGCTGATGCCGCAACTGAAGGCATCGATCCCCAGCGCGATCGATCTCTCGGTGGCGATGGACCGCACGCCCACCATCCGGGCCTCGCTCAAGGAAGTCGAGCGCACGCTGCTCATTTCCATGGGCCTGGTCATCCTGGTGGTCTTTATCTTCCTGCGCAATGTGCGCGCCACCGTGATCCCTGGGGTTGCCGTTCCCGTGTCCCTGATCGGCACCTTCGGCGGCATGTACCTGCTCGGCTACAGCCTGGATAACCTCTCCCTGATGGCGCTTACGATTGCCACCGGCTTCGTGGTCGATGACGCGATCGTGGTCACGGAAAACATCACGCGCCACATCGAAGGCGGCATGCCGCGCGCGCAAGCCGCGCTGCTGGGCGCGCGCGAGGTCGGCTTTACCGTGCTGTCGATGAGCCTGTCGCTGATCGCCGTGTTCCTCCCGATCCTGCTCATGGGCGGCATCATCGGCCGCCTGTTCCGCGAATTCGCGGTGACACTGTCGATCGCGATTCTGGTGTCGCTGGCCATTTCGCTGTCCACCACGCCCACCATGTGCGCCAACCTGCTGCGCCCTGCGTCCGAACAGCGAAAAACCCGCCTGCTGCTTTGGTTCGAACGCGGTTTCGACTCGATGCACGCGTTTTACGCACGCACGCTGCACTGGGCGCTGCGCCATGCGCGGATCATGGCCGCACTTTTGCTGGCGGTTATAGGCCTGAATATCCTGCTGTATATCGTGGTGCCGAAAAGCTTCTTTCCGCAGCAAGACACCGGCCGCCTGATCGGCATGATCCAGGCCGACCAGAGCGTCTCGTTCCAGCTCATGCAGCAAAAACTGGTTGCCTTCGTCGAACGTGTCAAGAGCGATCCTGCAGTCGTCAGCGTGGTCGGCTTCATCGGCGGCGGGCAAACCAATGCCGGTTTCATGTTTGTCGCACTCAAGCCGCTCTCGGAGCGCAAACATTCGGCCGAGCAGATCATCGCCCGGCTGCGCGGCAAACTGGCGCAGGTGCCGGGCGCCACCTTGTACCTCCAGTCCGTGCAGGACATTCGCGTCGGCGGACGGCCGAGCAACGCCCAGTTCCAGTACACGCTGCAGTCCGACAACCTCGAAGATTTGCGCACCTGGGCGCCGCGCCTGCTGGCCGCGCTGCAGCACAACCCGCAACTGACCGACGTCAGCTCCGACCAGCAGGACAAAGGGCTGGAAACCCGGCTGACCATCGACCGCGCGACCGCTTCCCGCTTTGGCCTGTTGCCCAGCACGATAGACAACACGCTCTATGATGCCTTCGGCCAGCGTGACGTTTCCACCATCTACAACCCGCTCAATCAATACCATGTGGTGATGGAAGTGGCGCCGGAGTTCTGGCAGGACCCGCAGACGTTGAACCAGATCTATGTCAGCACCTCGGGCGCGGCGGTCAGGGGAAGCCAGTCGACCAATGCCGTCGCCGGGACTTACGTCGCGCCGTCCAATGGCGCCAGGACTGCCAGCAACGCGCCGACCGCAAGCGCGGTGGCCAATGACGCTGCCCGCAATCTCGCGCTCAACGCGCTGGCCAACACGACCAAGGGCGCCACCTCGACCGGCGCTGCCGTGAGCACCGCGGCTGAAACCATGGTGCCGCTGCGCGCATTCGCGCAATTCGCGCCCGGCACCACGCCGCTGGCGGTCAACCACCAGGGCCTGTTTGCCGCCACCACCATTTCCTTCAACCTGCCGATCGGCAAATCGCTGGGCGACGCGACAACCGAGATCGAACGAACCCTGCGCCGCATCGGCGCCCCGCCGTCCATCCACGGCAGCTTTGCTGGCACCGCCAAGGTGTTCCAGCAATCGCTGAACAATGAAGCGATCCTGATCCTCACCGCCCTGCTGGCCGTGTATGCGGTGCTGGGCGTCCTGTACGAAAGCTACGTCCATCCGCTCACGATCCTGTCGACCCTGCCCTCGGCGGGCGTCGGCGCGCTGCTGGCGTTGCTGGTGTGCGGCGTCGATTTCACGGTCATCGCCATGATCGGCGTCATCCTCTTGATCGGGATCGTGAAGAAGAATGCGATCATGATGATCGACTTTGCCATCGTGGCCGAGCGTACCGAAAACAAGACGGCGCTGGAGGCGATCACCCAGGCCTGCCTGCTGCGCTTTCGCCCGATCATGATGACCACCATGGTGGCCATGCTCGGCGCGTTGCCGCTTGCGCTGGGCACCGGCGACGGCGCCGAATTGCGCCGGCCGCTCGGCATCTCCGTGTTCGGCGGCTTGCTGGTGAGCCAGGTGCTCACGCTGTACACCACACCGGCGCTCTACCTGCTGCTCGACCGCCTCTCCAAGGCGCGCAACCAGCGCGCACAAAACCATGCCGGGGGGCCGCCCCGATGAAGTGCGCGTCTACGGGCAAACTGGCGGGGATGGCCGTGCTGTGCGCCGGCTTGCTGTCCGCCTGCGTCACCGTTGGCCCCGACTACAAGCGGCCTGCGGTCGAGGTACCTGCCGCATACAAGGAGCGGCCGGGCTGGAAGCATATCCAGCCGCAGGATACAAACGATCGTGGACCCTGGTGGTCGGTCTACCATGACCCGGTGCTGGACCAGCTGATGCGGCAGGTTGATGTCTCCAACCAGAACCTCAAGGCCGCCGAAGCCGCCTTCCGCCAGGCCCGCGCCGCAGTCGAAGCGGCGCGCGCGGGCCTGTTCCCCACCTTGAGCGCCGGCGCGGGCGCGCAGCGCAACGGCTCGGAAGCGCATAATCCGGCCAGCCCCAGCCAGGTCCGGAACAGTTACGACGTCACGGTCGGCGCCAACTGGGAACTGGACGTCTGGGGAAGAATCCGGCGCACGGTCGAAGCGTCGGTCGCCAATGCCCAGGTCAGCGCCGCCGACCTGGCCAACGCCCGGCTCTCGGCGCAGGCAACGCTCGCCAGCAGCTACTTCCAACTGCGCACCCAGGACGAAATCAAGCGCCTGCTCGATCAAACCATCGCCGCCTACACCAGGACCCTGCAGATCACGCAGAACCAGTACGCCGCCGGCACCGTCGCCAGGGCCGATGTCGTGACCGCAGAAACGCAGTTGAAAACCACGCAGGCGCAAGCCATCCACCTCGACGTACTGCGCACACAACTGGAGCATGCCATCGCGGTATTGACCGGCAGGCCGCCCGCAGAATTTTCCATCGCCGCCCTGCCGCTGCCGCTGACGGTGCAGGTGCCGGAGATTCCCACCGGGCTGCCGTCAAAGCTCCTGGAGCGCAATCCATCCATCGCGGCGGCCGAGTATTCGATCATCGCGGCCAACGCCCAGATAGGCGTCGCGCTGGCGGCCTACTACCCCAGTGTCACGCTATCCGCGTCTTACGGCTTTGCCAGCGCCACCGTCGGCACCTTGCTGCATGCGGACAGCGCCTTGTGGTCGCTGGGAGCGTCGGTCGCGCAAATCCTGTTCGACGCCGGCCTGCGGCGTGCACAAGTGGAGCAGGCGCAGGCGATCTACGAACAAAACGTCGCGATCTACCGGCAGACGGTTCTCACCACATTCCAGCAGGTCGAAGACCAGTTGGCCGCGCTGCGCATCCTCGCGCAGGAAGCGGCCGTGCAGCAGGAAGCCGTGCGGCTGTCACAACAGGCGGTGGTGCTGACGATCAACGAATACAAGGCTGGCACGGTTCCCTATACCAGCGTGGTCACGGCGCAGGCCATTGAACTATCCGACGAGCAGGCGGCGCTGACCGTGCGCGGAAGCCAGCTGATCGCCACCGTCACGCTGATCGAAGCCCTGGGCGGCGGCTGGCATGCGGGGCAACTGCCCTCCGCCGCGCAGCTGACATCGAGCATGAAAAGATAGCGTAGATGCTTACCGGAGGCGTAGGGTGCGCACCTGTGCGCACGCTGTACGTATGCATACCAGCGCCAACGTTACTCAACCGTACCGCGTGCGCACAGGTGCGCACCCTACAAGTGCAACGGCTACGGCGCGTCAAGCCCGCAGGCGCGGCGCGGCTGGCGCAAGCAGGCCGGTAGAACCCGCCTCAAGAGCCGAACCCGGCACCACGCGCAGCGCATGGTGCTCTTCGCCGACGATCTGGAACACGCTCACCAGCTCGACCAGCTTGCTGGCCTGCTGTTCGAGCGAGACGGCGGCGGCCGACGCCTCTTCGACCAGCGCCGCGTTCTGCTGGGTGGCGTCATCCATCTGGCCGACCGCCTTGTTGATGTGGTCAATGCCGTCGCTCTGCTCGTGGCTGGCGGCGGCGATCTCGCTCATGATGTCGGTGACACGGTTCACGCTCACGACGATCTCCTTCATCGTCGACCCGGCCTGGTCCACCAGCGTGGTGCCCAGCTTGACCTTGTCGACCGAGTCGTCGATGAGCGCCTTGATTTCCTTGGCCGCGCTGGCCGAGCGCTGCGCCAGGCTGCGCACCTCGCTCGCCACCACCGCGAAGCCGCGCCCCTCTTCACCGGCACGCGCCGCTTCCACCGCCGCGTTCAGCGCGAGGATATTGGTCTGGAACGCGATGCCGTCGATGACGCCGATGATGTCGACGATCTTGCGCGCCGATTCGTCGATCGAGCCCATCGTGTCCACCACCTGCGACACCACCTGCCCGCCCTTGCCCGCCACCGTTGCTGCGGACAGCGCCAGCTGGTTGGCCTGGCGCGCGTTGTCGCCGTTGCGGCGCACGGTCTCGGTGATCTGCTCCATCGACGCCGTGGTCTCCGCCAGCGATCCGGCCTGGGCTTCGGTACGGCGCGCCAGGTCGTCGTTGCCGGCCGAGATCTGGTGGGCGGCCGAGGCGATCGTGTCGGTGCCGCGGCGCACGTCGGTGACGATGCGCGCCAGGCTGCCGTCCATCTCGGCCAGGGCCTTGAGCAGCTGGCCGATCTCGTTGTTCGAGTCGATCGCGATCTGGCGGCCAAGCTCGCCCCTGGCGACGCGGCGCGCAATGCCGATCGCCTGCTCCAGTGGGGCCGAGATGCCGCGCACCAGCACGACCGCGGCGCCCACGGCCAGCAAAGCGGCCACCACGATCGCGGCGCCAATGCCCATGCTGGTCGAGCGGATCGTTGCGTGCACCGCAGCGTCGTCCGCTTTCTGGCGTGCCCCCAGCAGGTCGGTCAGCGCACGTAGCGAGCCGTCCGAGATGCGGTAACCAGGGTTAATGAACTTGATCAGGACATCTTGCGCGGCGTCCCATTCACCGCGCTGGAGCGCCTGGCTGGCAGAGCGGATCGCTTCGCTTCCCAGGCTGCCGCTGCTTGCGAACCAGTCCTGGGCCAGTTTGTGCTCGTCGGGACGGGTAATTCCCGCAAGGTATTCGCCCCACAGTTTTTCGATCTCGGCAGTGGTCGCGCCAATCGTATCGAAATGCACATCCAACGGGTGGTCGTGATGCTTGTGCCATTCCATCCCCGGGTTGTGCTGCAGCGCCTGCAGGATCTGGCTGCGGTTGACCTCCATTTTGAATCGAATCCGTTCGACCATCGTGCCGTCCCGCATGTCTTCCATCGACGTGGTCTGCAGCGCCACTGCAGTGCGGTGCACGCTGAACAGGCCCAGCGCGCCAACGCTGGCAAGCACGACAACCAAAAAGCCCAGCGATAGCAGGATCAGGGTTTTGACATTCAGGTTCTTTAACATCTCGCGATTTCCTTATGGTGGCGGACCAATCGGAAACAGCGTGGATTCGGTCCTCGCGCCCGGGTGGCTCATCTGGCCAGCCGCTCGGCGCGTCTAATTGTCCATACAACTCAAGAAAAAAGCGCGGATTGTAGGATATATATTAACGTTATGCAACAATAAATAATCTAATGCAATTCCGGTGGCATGCACTGGAACGGCTACAAGGGTGTTTGGGATCAGGACAACGGCGCCACCAGGTCGATCAGGGTCAGCGTCGCGGACATGCCCATCAGGCCCGCCGTGATCCAGCCGATGATGGCCATCCCGAGCGGGATCGTGAACTGCCCCATGATGGCGCGGTTGTGCCCGATTGCCAGCAGGGCACACAACAGGGGCACGCTCAGCACTCCGTTGATTACCGCCGTGGCGATCAGCGCCTTGATCGGATCGACACCGAAAAAATTCAGCCCGGTGCCGATCAGCGTTGCCAGCGCAATCACGGAGTAAAAGCGCACCGCCTGGTAGGGCTTGTAATCGAGCCCGGTCGGCCACTTGAATGCCTCCCCCACCGCGTAGCCGATCGAGCCGGCCAGCGTGGGAATCGCCAGCAGGCCGGTGCCGATGATCCCGATCGCAAACAGCTCGAACGCAAAGCGCCCGGCGATGGGCTCGAGCGCGCGGGCCGCCTGCTGGGCCGACTGGATCTGGTTGACGCCATGCAGATGCAAGGTCAGCGCGGACGTGAGGATGATGAAAAACATCACCACGCACGTCACCGCCATGCCGGTATAGGTATCGACCCGTATCTTGAGGAACTGCGCGGGCGCCTCGCGCGGCGCCGTTCGCACCGGGTGCTCGTGCGGGTCGGCGCGCTGCTCCTCGACCTCCAGCGAGGACTGCCAGACGAACAGGTAGGGGCTGATCGTCGTGCCCATGACCGCGGTAAGCATCGACAGGTAGTCGTGCGACAGCCGAATGTGCGGCACCAGGGTGAAACGCGCCACTTCGCCCCACGGGACCTCCACGAAAAGGGCGATCCCGACATAGGCAAAGATCGACAGGCCGACCCATTTGAGCAGGGACGAATAGGTGCCGAAAGACAGGAAGGTCAGGGCCGCGATCGACAACAGGCTGATGGCCAGCGGATACACGTGCAGCTTGTCCGGTCCGGCGATCAGCTCCAGCGCGGCTGCCATGCCGCCGATGTCCGCACCGATATTGATGATGTTCGAAATGCTGATCAGGACCACGACGAGATACAGCAATTCGGGCGGGTAGTGGCGCCGGATATTGCCCGCCAGCCCATGCCCGGAAACCCGGCCGATGCGGGCGCTGATCTCCTGCACCCCCGCCACCAGCGGAAAGAAAAACAAGGACACCCACAGCATCAGCGGACCGAACTGGGCACCGGCTTGCGTGTACGTGGCGATGCCGCTCGGATCGTCGTCCGAGACGCCGGTGATAAAGCCCGGCCCGATCTGCCGCAGGTACTCGGTCCACTTATTCGTCATGTGCGCCACCGTGCAGCTATCACAGCGCAGGTTAGCACACGGGTTCGTCCCGCACATTTCGCGCACGCGCCAATTCCAGCTTGCTGCTTCCACGCATGCGGGCACGCAATTCCACCTATTCAGTTGCGCCTCATCAACTTGTCCATTGGCATCACGGCTTACGCTCGATAAGTGGAATCGGACGGGAGAAAAACATGCCATTGGACCTTTCAGATACCTTGGTAGTGGGCATTTCCGCCACGGCGCTGTTCGACCTGGCGGAAGCGGACGCGGTATTTCGGGCCAAGCACGCGCAAGATCCACAGCGGGCGCTGGCCGAGTATCGCGACTACATGCTCGCGCGCGAGAAGGAGCCGCTGGCCGACGGCACCGGCATGTCGCTGGTGCGCGCCCTGCTCGGCACGAACCGGCACATCGCTTCCAGCACCGCCGCGCCCCTGGTTGAAGTGGTGGTCATGTCGCGCAACAGCCCCGAGACCGGGGTGCGCGTGCTCAACAACATCCGTTCGCTCGGGCTTCCCATCTCGCGCCACGCGTTCACCGGCGGCGAATCCGTGGTCGACTATCTCGGTGCGTTCGACGTCGACCTGTTCGTGACCACCAATGTCGAAGACGCGCAGCGCGTGATCGATTCCCAGGCCTGCGCGGCGGCCGTGCTCAAGCCGCCGCCGTGTCCGAGCGTCGCGCCTCCAAACAACCAGGTCCGGCTCGCCTTCGACGGCGACGCCGTGCTGTTTGACGACAGCAGCGAGCTCGTCTACCGGTCGGAGGTCCTGAACAATTTGCTCCGCAAGGAGGACGCGCCGCATGACCAGCCGCTGGCGGATGGACCGTACGCCGTCCTGCTGCGCAAGCTGGCGCGCCTGCAGAACCGGCTGCCGTTCGGCGTCGAATCCTCGCCGGTGCGCATCGCGATCGTCTCGGCGCGCAGCGCGCCCGGTGAAATGCGCGTCATCAGCACCTTGCGCCACTGGGGCGTCCAGGTGAACGATATCTTCTTCCTCGACGGGGTGGACAAAACCAGGGTGGTCAAGGCCTTCCGCCCGCACATCTTCTTCGACGACCAGGAGCTGCACCTGGACCCGGTCGCCAAACAGGCGTCGGCAGCGCGTGGGCTCGCGCGCGGACCCGCCGGCGACGAACCGCCGCTCCTGGTCGACACCCTGGTCGACGACCTGCCGGGCTTGAGCGAGCGGATCGACACAAAATAGGCCCACGTGCGCGTGCCGAGGCGTAGGGTGCGCACCTGTGCGCACGCGGTACGGTTGAGCAAAGTTTGCGTACGCCACTGACTTGCGGCCCCAGCTCCACTACGCAAAGTTCGCGAACCGCGTGCGCACAGGTGCGCACCCTACGCCTCGGCACGCGCACGTGGGCCTATTTTGTGTCGATCCGCTCGCTCAAGCCCGGCAGGTCGTCGACCAGGGTGTCGACCAGGAGCGGCGGTTCGTCGCCGGCGGGTCCGCGCGCGAGCCCACGCGCTGCCGACGCCTGTTTGGCGACCGGGTCCAGGTGCAGCTCCTGGTCGTCGAAGAAGATGTGCGGGCGGAAGGCCTTGACCACCCTGGTTTTGTCCACCCCGTCGAGGAAGAAGATATCGTTCACCTGGACGCCCCAGTGGCGCAAGGTGCTGATGACGCGCATTTCACCGGGCGCGCTGCGCGCCGAGACGATCGCGATGCGCACCGGCGAGGATTCGACGCCGAACGGCAGCCGGTTCTGCAGGCGCGCCAGCTTGCGCAGCAGGACGGCGTACGGTCCATCCGCCAGCGGCTGGTCATGCGGCGCGTCCTCCTTGCGGAGCAAATTGTTCAGGACCTCCGACCGGTAGACGAGCTCGCTGCTGTCGTCAAACAGCACGGCGTCGCCGTCGAAGGCGAGCCGGACCTGGTTGTTTGGAGGCGCGACGCTCGGACACGGCGGCGGCTTGAGCACGGCCGCCGCGCAGGCCTGGGAATCGATCACGCGCTGCGCGTCTTCGACATTGGTGGTCACGAACAGGTCGACGTCGAACGCACCGAGATAGTCGACCACGGATTCGCCGCCGGTGAACGCGTGGCGCGAGATGGGAAGCCCGAGCGAACGGATGTTGTTGAGCACGCGCACCCCGGTCTCGGGGCTGTTGCGCGACATGACCACCACTTCAACCAGGGGCGCGGCGGTGCTGGAAGCGATGTGCCGGTTCGTGCCGAGCAGGGCGCGCACCAGCGACATGCCGGTGCCGTCGGCCAGCGGCTCCTTCTCGCGCGCGAGCATGTAGTCGCGATACTCGGCCAGCGCCCGCTGTGGATCTTGCGCGTGCTTGGCCCGAAATACCGCGTCCGCTTCCGCCAGGTCGAACAGCGCCGTGGCGGAAATGCCCACTACCAAGGTATCTGAAAGGTCCAATGGCATGTTTTTCTCCCGTCCGATTCCACTTATCGAGCGTAAGCCGTGATGCCAATGGACAAGTTGATGAGGCGCAACTGAATAGGTGGAATTGCGTGCCCGCATGCGTGGAAGCAGCAAGCTGGAATTGGCGCGTGCGCGAAATGTGCGGGACGAACCCGTGTGCTAACCTGCGCTGTGATAGCTGCACGGTGGCGCACATGACGAATAAGTGGACCGAGTACCTGCGGCAGATCGGGCCGGGCTTTATCACCGGCGTCTCGGACGACGATCCGAGCGGCATCGCCACGTACACGCAAGCCGGTGCCCAGTTCGGTCCGCTGATGCTGTGGGTGTCCTTGTTTTTCTTTCCGCTGGTGGCGGGGGTGCAGGAGATCAGCGCCCGCATCGGCCGGGTTTCCGGGCATGGGCTGGCGGGCAATATCCGGCGCCACTACCCGCCCGAATTGCTGTATCTCGTCGTGGTCCTGATCAGCATTTCGAACATCATCAATATCGGTGCGGACATCGGCGGCATGGCAGCCGCGCTGGAGCTGATCGCCGGACCGGACAAGCTGCACGTGTATCCGCTGGCCATCAGCCTGTTGTCGATCGCGGCCCTGACCTTCCTGTCTTTCGGCACCTATTCGTCCCTGCTCAAATGGGTCGGCCTGTCGATCTTTGCCTATGTCGGGATCGCCCTTTTCGTGGAGGTCCCGTGGGGCGAAGTGGCGCGTTTCACCCTGGTGCCGCACATTCGGCTGTCGCACGACTACCTGTCGATGCTTACCGCGGTCATGGGCACGACGATCAGCCCCTACCTGTTCGTCTGGCAGTCCTCGCTGGAGGTCGAGGAGCAGCGCGCCGACCCGCACGAGCACCCGGTGCGAACGGCGCCGCGCGAGGCGCCCGCGCAGTTCCTCAAGATACGGGTCGATACCTATACCGGCATGGCGGTGACGTGCGTGGTGATGTTTTTCATCATCCTCACGTCCGCGCTGACCTTGCATCTGCATGGCGTCAACCAGATCCAGTCGGCCCAGCAGGCGGCCCGCGCGCTCGAGCCCATCGCCGGGCGCTTTGCGTTCGAGCTGTTTGCGATCGGGATCATCGGCACCGGCCTGCTGGCGATTCCCACGCTGGCCGGCTCGATCGGCTACGCGGTGGGGGAGGCATTCAAGTGGCCGACCGGGCTCGATTACAAGCCCTACCAGGCGGTGCGCTTTTACTCCGTGATTGCGCTGGCAACGCTGATCGGCACCGGGCTGAATTTTTTCGGTGTCGATCCGATCAAGGCGCTGATCGCCACGGCGGTAATCAACGGAGTGCTGAGCGTGCCCCTGTTGTGTGCCCTGCTGGCAATCGGGCACAACCGCGCCATCATGGGGCAGTTCACGATCCCGCTCGGGATGGCCATCATCGGCTGGATCACGGCGGGCCTGATGGGCATGTCCGCGACGCTGACCCTGATCGACCTGGTGGCGCCGTTGTCCTGATCCCAAACACCCTTGTAGCCGTTCCAGTGCATGCCACCGGAATTGCATTAGATTATTTATTGTTGCATAACGTTAATATATATCCTACAATCCGCGCTTTTTTCTTGAGTTGTATGGACAATTAGACGCGCCGAGCGGCTGGCCAGATGAGCCACCCGGGCGCGAGGACCGAATCCACGCTGTTTCCGATTGGTCCGCCACCATAAGGAAATCGCGAGATGTTAAAGAACCTGAATGTCAAAACCCTGATCCTGCTATCGCTGGGCTTTTTGGTTGTCGTGCTTGCCAGCGTTGGCGCGCTGGGCCTGTTCAGCGTGCACCGCACTGCAGTGGCGCTGCAGACCACGTCGATGGAAGACATGCGGGACGGCACGATGGTCGAACGGATTCGATTCAAAATGGAGGTCAACCGCAGCCAGATCCTGCAGGCGCTGCAGCACAACCCGGGGATGGAATGGCACAAGCATCACGACCACCCGTTGGATGTGCATTTCGATACGATTGGCGCGACCACTGCCGAGATCGAAAAACTGTGGGGCGAATACCTTGCGGGAATTACCCGTCCCGACGAGCACAAACTGGCCCAGGACTGGTTCGCAAGCAGCGGCAGCCTGGGAAGCGAAGCGATCCGCTCTGCCAGCCAGGCGCTCCAGCGCGGTGAATGGGACGCCGCGCAAGATGTCCTGATCAAGTTCATTAACCCTGGTTACCGCATCTCGGACGGCTCGCTACGTGCGCTGACCGACCTGCTGGGGGCACGCCAGAAAGCGGACGACGCTGCGGTGCACGCAACGATCCGCTCGACCAGCATGGGCATTGGCGCCGCGATCGTGGTGGCCGCTTTGCTGGCCGTGGGCGCCGCGGTCGTGCTGGTGCGCGGCATCTCGGCCCCACTGGAGCAGGCGATCGGCATTGCGCGCCGCGTCGCCAGGGGCGAGCTTGGCCGCCAGATCGCGATCGACTCGAACAACGAGATCGGCCAGCTGCTCAAGGCCCTGGCCGAGATGGACGGCAGCCTGGCGCGCATCGTCACCGACGTGCGCCGCGGCACCGACACGATCGCCTCGGCCGCCCACCAGATCTCGGCCGGCAACGACGACCTGGCGCGCCGTACCGAAGCCCAGGCCGGATCGCTGGCGGAGACCACGGCGTCGATGGAGCAGATCACCGAGACCGTGCGCCGCAACGGCGACAACGCGCGCCAGGCCAACCAGCTGGCGCTGTCCGCAGCAACGGTGGCGGGCAAGGGCGGGCAGGTGGTGTCGCAGGTGGTGGACACGATGGGCTCGATCGACGAATCGGCGCGCAAGATCGTCGACATCATCGGCGTCATCGACGGCATCGCGTTCCAGACCAATATCCTCGCGCTGAACGCGGCGGTGGAAGCGGCGCGTGCCGGTGAAGAGGGGCGCGGCTTCGCGGTGGTGGCGAGCGAGGTGCGCAGCCTGGCGCAGCGCTCGGCCAGCGCGGCCAAGGAAATCAAGGCGCTCATCGACGACTCGGTCGACAAGGTCAAGCTGGGCACCACGCTGGTGGACCAGGCCGGGTCGACGATGAAGGAGATCGTCGTGAGCGTGAACCGTGTCACCGACATCATGAGCGAGATCGCCGCCGCCAGCCACGAGCAGAGCGACGGCATTGACCACATCAACAAGGCGGTCGGCCAGATGGATGACGCCACCCAGCAGAACGCGGCGCTGGTCGAAGAGGCGTCGGCCGCCGCCGTCTCGCTCGAACAGCAGGCCAGCAAGCTGGTCGAGCTGGTGAGCGTGTTCCAGATCGTCGGCGAAGAGCACCA
Organism: Massilia horti; assembly: GCF_004614195.1. Classification (GTDB taxonomy): domain Bacteria; phylum Pseudomonadota; class Gammaproteobacteria; order Burkholderiales; family Burkholderiaceae_D; genus Telluria; species Telluria horti. The sequence continues at coordinate 96,492 of NZ_SPUM01000109.1, forward strand.
TGCGCTGCGCGTGGTGCCGGGTTCGGCTCTTGAGGCGGGTTCTACCGGCCTGCTTGCGCCAGCCGCGCCGCGCCTGCGGGCTTGACGCGCCGTAGCCGTTGCACTTGTAGGGTGCGCACCTGTGCGCACGCGGTACGGTTGAGTAACGTTGGCGCTGGTATGCATACGTACAGCGTGCGCACAGGTGCGCACCCTACGCCTCCGGTAAGCATCTACGCTATCTTTTCATGCTCGATGTCAGCTGCGCGGCGGAGGGCAGTTGCCCCGCATGCCAGCCGCCGCCCAGGGCTTCGATCAGCGTGACGGTGGCGATCAGCTGGCTTCCGCGCACGGTCAGCGCCGCCTGCTCGTCGGATAGTTCAATGGCCTGCGCCGTGACCACGCTGGTATAGGGAACCGTGCCAGCCTTGTATTCGTTGATCGTCAGCACCACCGCCTGTTGTGACAGCCGCACGGCTTCCTGCTGCACGGCCGCTTCCTGCGCGAGGATGCGCAGCGCGGCCAACTGGTCTTCGACCTGCTGGAATGTGGTGAGAACCGTCTGCCGGTAGATCGCGACGTTTTGTTCGTAGATCGCCTGCGCCTGCTCCACTTGTGCACGCCGCAGGCCGGCGTCGAACAGGATTTGCGCGACCGACGCTCCCAGCGACCACAAGGCGCTGTCCGCATGCAGCAAGGTGCCGACGGTGGCGCTGGCAAAGCCGTAAGACGCGGATAGCGTGACACTGGGGTAGTAGGCCGCCAGCGCGACGCCTATCTGGGCGTTGGCCGCGATGATCGAATACTCGGCCGCCGCGATGGATGGATTGCGCTCCAGGAGCTTTGACGGCAGCCCGGTGGGAATCTCCGGCACCTGCACCGTCAGCGGCAGCGGCAGGGCGGCGATGGAAAATTCTGCGGGCGGCCTGCCGGTCAATACCGCGATGGCATGCTCCAGTTGTGTGCGCAGTACGTCGAGGTGGATGGCTTGCGCCTGCGTGGTTTTCAACTGCGTTTCTGCGGTCACGACATCGGCCCTGGCGACGGTGCCGGCGGCGTACTGGTTCTGCGTGATCTGCAGGGTCCTGGTGTAGGCGGCGATGGTTTGATCGAGCAGGCGCTTGATTTCGTCCTGGGTGCGCAGTTGGAAGTAGCTGCTGGCGAGCGTTGCCTGCGCCGAGAGCCGGGCGTTGGCCAGGTCGGCGGCGCTGACCTGGGCATTGGCGACCGACGCTTCGACCGTGCGCCGGATTCTTCCCCAGACGTCCAGTTCCCAGTTGGCGCCGACCGTGACGTCGTAACTGTTCCGGACCTGGCTGGGGCTGGCCGGATTATGCGCTTCCGAGCCGTTGCGCTGCGCGCCCGCGCCGGCGCTCAAGGTGGGGAACAGGCCCGCGCGCGCCGCTTCGACTGCGGCGCGGGCCTGGCGGAAGGCGGCTTCGGCGGCCTTGAGGTTCTGGTTGGAGACATCAACCTGCCGCATCAGCTGGTCCAGCACCGGGTCATGGTAGACCGACCACCAGGGTCCACGATCGTTTGTATCCTGCGGCTGGATATGCTTCCAGCCCGGCCGCTCCTTGTATGCGGCAGGTACCTCGACCGCAGGCCGCTTGTAGTCGGGGCCAACGGTGACGCAGGCGGACAGCAAGCCGGCGCACAGCACGGCCATCCCCGCCAGTTTGCCCGTAGACGCGCACTTCATCGGGGCGGCCCCCCGGCATGGTTTTGTGCGCGCTGGTTGCGCGCCTTGGAGAGGCGGTCGAGCAGCAGGTAGAGCGCCGGTGTGGTGTACAGCGTGAGCACCTGGCTCACCAGCAAGCCGCCGAACACGGAGATGCCGAGCGGCCGGCGCAATTCGGCGCCGTCGCCGGTGCCCAGCGCAAGCGGCAACGCGCCGAGCATGGCCACCATGGTGGTCATCATGATCGGGCGAAAGCGCAGCAGGCAGGCCTGGGTGATCGCCTCCAGCGCCGTCTTGTTTTCGGTACGCTCGGCCACGATGGCAAAGTCGATCATCATGATCGCATTCTTCTTCACGATCCCGATCAAGAGGATGACGCCGATCATGGCGATGACCGTGAAATCGACGCCGCACACCAGCAACGCCAGCAGCGCGCCGACGCCCGCCGAGGGCAGGGTCGACAGGATCGTGAGCGGATGGACGTAGCTTTCGTACAGGACGCCCAGCACCGCATACACGGCCAGCAGGGCGGTGAGGATCAGGATCGCTTCATTGTTCAGCGATTGCTGGAACACCTTGGCGGTGCCAGCAAAGCTGCCGTGGATGGACGGCGGGGCGCCGATGCGGCGCAGGGTTCGTTCGATCTCGGTTGTCGCGTCGCCCAGCGATTTGCCGATCGGCAGGTTGAAGGAAATGGTGGTGGCGGCAAACAGGCCCTGGTGGTTGACCGCCAGCGGCGTGGTGCCGGGCGCGAATTGCGCGAATGCGCGCAGCGGCACCATGGTTTCAGCCGCGGTGCTCACGGCAGCGCCGGTCGAGGTGGCGCCCTTGGTCGTGTTGGCCAGCGCGTTGAGCGCGAGATTGCGGGCAGCGTCATTGGCCACCGCGCTTGCGGTCGGCGCGTTGCTGGCAGTCCTGGCGCCATTGGACGGCGCGACGTAAGTCCCGGCGACGGCATTGGTCGACTGGCTTCCCCTGACCGCCGCGCCCGAGGTGCTGACATAGATCTGGTTCAACGTCTGCGGGTCCTGCCAGAACTCCGGCGCCACTTCCATCACCACATGGTATTGATTGAGCGGGTTGTAGATGGTGGAAACGTCACGCTGGCCGAAGGCATCATAGAGCGTGTTGTCTATCGTGCTGGGCAACAGGCCAAAGCGGGAAGCGGTCGCGCGGTCGATGGTCAGCCGGGTTTCCAGCCCTTTGTCCTGCTGGTCGGAGCTGACGTCGGTCAGTTGCGGGTTGTGCTGCAGCGCGGCCAGCAGGCGCGGCGCCCAGGTGCGCAAATCTTCGAGGTTGTCGGACTGCAGCGTGTACTGGAACTGGGCGTTGCTCGGCCGTCCGCCGACGCGAATGTCCTGCACGGACTGGAGGTACAAGGTGGCGCCCGGCACCTGCGCCAGTTTGCCGCGCAGCCGGGCGATGATCTGCTCGGCCGAATGTTTGCGCTCCGAGAGCGGCTTGAGTGCGACAAACATGAAACCGGCATTGGTTTGCCCGCCGCCGATGAAGCCGACCACGCTGACGACTGCAGGATCGCTCTTGACACGTTCGACGAAGGCAACCAGTTTTTGCTGCATGAGCTGGAACGAGACGCTCTGGTCGGCCTGGATCATGCCGATCAGGCGGCCGGTGTCTTGCTGCGGAAAGAAGCTTTTCGGCACCACGATATACAGCAGGATATTCAGGCCTATAACCGCCAGCAAAAGTGCGGCCATGATCCGCGCATGGCGCAGCGCCCAGTGCAGCGTGCGTGCGTAAAACGCGTGCATCGAGTCGAAACCGCGTTCGAACCAAAGCAGCAGGCGGGTTTTTCGCTGTTCGGACGCAGGGCGCAGCAGGTTGGCGCACATGGTGGGCGTGGTGGACAGCGAAATGGCCAGCGACACCAGAATCGCGATCGACAGTGTCACCGCGAATTCGCGGAACAGGCGGCCGATGATGCCGCCCATGAGCAGGATCGGGAGGAACACGGCGATCAGCGACAGGCTCATCGACAGCACGGTAAAGCCGACCTCGCGCGCGCCCAGCAGCGCGGCTTGCGCGCGCGGCATGCCGCCTTCGATGTGGCGCGTGATGTTTTCCGTGACCACGATCGCGTCATCGACCACGAAGCCGGTGGCAATCGTAAGCGCCATCAGGGAGAGGTTATCCAGGCTGTAGCCGAGCAGGTACATGCCGCCGAAGGTGCCGATCAGGGACACGGGAACGGCAACCCCAGGGATCACGGTGGCGCGCACATTGCGCAGGAAGATAAAGACCACCAGGATGACCAGGCCCATGGAAATGAGCAGCGTGCGCTCGACTTCCTTGAGCGAGGCCCGGATGGTGGGCGTGCGGTCCATCGCCACCGAGAGATCGATCGCGCTGGGGATCGATGCCTTCAGTTGCGGCATCAGCGCCATGACGCGGTCGACGGTGGCGATGATATTGGCGCCCGGCGCCCGGTAGAGGATGAGCAGCACCGATGGCCGTCCGTTGAACATGCCCAGGTTGCGCAGGTCCTCCACCGATTCGTTGACCTGGGCGACATCGGCGAGGCGCACCGGCCGGTTATTGCGGTAGGCGATCACCAGCGGCAGGTAGTCCTTGGCGGTCCTGGCCTGGTCGTTGGAATAGAGCTGGAAGCGGCGGTCGGCCTCTTCGATCGCGCCCTTGGGGCTGTTGGCATTGGCCGACGCCAGTGCGGCCCGCACGTCTTCCAGGCCAATGCCGTACTTGAACAGCGCACGGGGATTGAGTTCGGCCCGCACCGCCGGCAGCGAACTGCCGCCCACGTTTACCTGGCCGATGCCGTCCACCTGCGACAGCTTTTGCTGCAGGACGGTGGAGGCGGCGTCGTACAGCTGTCCCTGTTTCAGGGTGGGGGACGTCAGCGCCAGGATCAGGATCGGCGCATCGGCCGGGTTCACCTTGCGGTAGGTGGGATTGCTGCGCAGGGTGGTGGGCAGGTCGGCGTGCGCCGCGTTGATGGCGGCCTGCACGTCGCGCGCCGCGCCGTCGATGTTACGATTAATGCCGAATTGCAGGATGATGCGGGTCGCGCCGACCGAGCTGGAGGAAGTCATCTCGGACACGTCGGCGATCTGGCCCAGACGATGTTCCAGCGGACCGGCCACGCTGGTGGCCATGGTTTCGGGACTGGCGCCGGCCATCGTGGCCTGCACCATGATGGTCGGGAAGTCCACCTGCGGCAAGGGCGACACCGGCAGCAGGAAGAACGCAATGGCGCCCGCCAGCGCCAGGCCCAGGGTCAAGAGCGTGGTGGCCACCGGCCGGTGGATGAACAGGGAAGGGTTCATGGCCTGCCCGGTGCCCGGCCCTGCTGGCGCCGCTGGATGCGGCGCGCCAGGTTATCGAACGCCAGGTAGATCACCGGCGTTGTGAACAGCGTCAGCGCCTGGCTGACGATCAGGCCGCCGACGATGGACAGGCCCAGCGGATTGCGCAGTTCGGAACCGGTGCCGGTGCCGAGCATGAGCGGCAGGCCGGCGAACAACGCGGCCATGGTGGTCATCATGATCGGGCGAAAACGCACCAGGCAGGCTTGATGGATCGCCTCGCGCGCCGGCTTGCCTTCATTGCGCTCGGCCTCCAGCGCGAAGTCGACCATCATGATGCCGTTCTTCTTGACGATGCCGATCAACAGGATGATGCCGATGATGCCGACGATGTCCAGGTCCTTGCCGGCCAGGATCAGCGCCAGCAGGGCGCCGATGCCGGCGGACGGCAGCGTCGACAGGATCGTGATCGGGTGAATGTAGCTCTCGTACAGAATGCCGAGCACGATGTACACGGTGACCAGCGCCGCCACGATCAGCAGCACCTCGTTGCCGAGCACGTTCTGGAATTCCAGCGCCGCGCCCTGGAAGGCAGTCATGATGCTGGGCGGCATGGAGATGTCCTTCTCGGCCTTCAAGATCGCCGCCACCGCGCCGCTCAAAGCCGCGCCGGGGGCCAGGTTGAAGGAAATCGCGGCGGACGGAAACTGGCCGAGATGGTTGATCATCAGCGGCGCTTTCTGCACATGGAAGCTGGCGATCGCCGACAGCGGCACCACACCGCCGCCGGCGGTCGGCAGGTAGATCGACGACAGCGATTGCAGCGAGCGCTGCATCTTGGGCAGCAATTCCAGGATCACCCGGTACTGGTTCGATTGGGTGAAGATGGTGGAGACGATGCGCTGGCCGAACGCGTCGTAGAGCGCGTTGTCCACGGTCGCGAGCGTAATGCCCAGGCGCCCCGCGGTATCGCGGTCAACCTGGATGAAGGACGAAAGCCCTTGTTGCGCCAGGTTGCTGACCACGCCTTCCAGCTGCGGCTCCTGCGCCAGCCTTGCCACCAGGCGTGGCGTCCATTCCGCCAGCTCGTCCGGATTGGTGTCTTCCAGCACGAACTGGTATTGCGTGCGGCTGACGGCCGCGTTGATGGTCAGGTCCTGCACCGGCTGCATGTAGAGCGCGATGCCGGGCACGCTGGCCACTAGCTTTTGCACGCGCCGGATAATCTCGGTGGCGTTCACCGATCGCTCTTCGCGCGGCTTCAGATTGATCATCAGGCGGCCAGTGTTGGGCGTCATGTTGGTGCCGTCCACGCCAATGAAGGAGGACAGGCTTTGCACGTCGGGATCACGCAGCACGGCGGCCGCCAGGCTTTGCTGGCGCTGGCTCATCGCCTCGTACGAAATCGTCTGGGCGGCGTCGGAGATTCCCTGGACCTGGCCGGTATCCTGGACCGGGAAGAAGCCCTTGGGGATGAAGGCGTAAAGAAAACCCGCCAGCAGGAAGGCGGCCACGGCGACCACCAGCGTCAGGCCCGAGTGGTCGAGCACCCAGGTCAGCGAGCGGTCGTACCAGGCAATGGCGGCATCGAACAGGCGCTGGCTGTGGCGCTCCAGCGCGTTTTGTTCCTTCGCCGAGCGGTGGTGCAGCATCTTGGCGCACATCATCGGCACCAGCGTCAGCGAGACCACCGCCGAAATCAGGATCGTCACCGCCAGCGTGATCGCGAATTCGCGGAACAGGCGCCCCACCACGCCGCCCATGAACAGCAGGGGGATCAACACCGCGACCAGCGAGATGGTCAGCGAAATGATGGTGAAGCCGATCTGCGCCGCGCCTTTCAAAGCCGCTTGCAGCGGCGGCTCGCCCTGTTCGACGTAGCGTGCGATGTTCTCGATCATCACGATCGCGTCGTCCACTACGAAACCGGTGGCAATGGTGAGCGCCATGAGCGACAGGTTATTCAGGCTAAAGCCGGCCAGGTACATGACGCCGAAGGTGCCCACCAGCGACAGCGGCACCGACAGGCTGGGGATGATGGTCGCCGGAATATTGCGCAGGAACAGGAAGATCACCAGCACGACGAGGCCGATTGACAGCATCAGCTCGAACTGGACGTCGCGCACCGAGGCGCGGATGGTGTTGGTGCGGTCGGTCAGCACGCCCAAATTGATGGCGGCAGGCATGCTGGTGGTCAGGCTGGGCAGCAGTTCCTTGATCCGGTCCACTACCTGGATCACGTTGGCGCCGGGCTGGCGCTGGACGTTCAGGATGATCGCCGGCGTTTTGTTCATCCATGCCGCCAGCCGATTATTTTCGGCGCCGCTGACCACCTGCGCCACGTCGGACAGGCGCACCGGCGCGCCGTTCTTGTAGGCGATCACGATGTCCTTGTATTCCTCGGCGCTCGTCAACTGATCGTTGGAATTGACGGTGTAGGAACGCGACGGGCCGTCGAAATTGCCCTTGGGCGTGTTGACGTTCTGGTTGCCGATGATGGTGCGCAGGTCGTCGATGTTCAGGCCGTATGCCGCCAGCGCCGGCAGGTTGACCTGGATGCGCACCGCCGGCCGCTGGCCGCCGTTGATGCTGACCAGGCCCACGCCCGGCAATTGCGAAATCTTTTGCGCGAGGCGCGTATCGGCCAGGTCTTCGATCTGGGGCAGCGGGATGGTTTTCGACGTCACGCCCAGCGTGAGCACCGGCGCGTCGGCCGGGTTGACCTTGGCATAGATCGGCGGCGCCGGCAAATCCGACGGCAACAGGTTGCCCGCGGCGTTGATCGCTGCCTGGACCTCCTGCTCGGCAACGTCAAGGCTCAGGTCGAGATTGAACTGCAGCGTGATGACCGAGGCGCCGGCCGAATTGGTGGACGACATCTGGTTCAGGCTCGGCATCTGGCCGAACTGGCGCTCCAGCGGCGCCGTCACCGAGGACGTCATCACTTCCGGGCTGGCCCCCGGATAGAAGGTCTGCACCTGGATGGTAGGGTAGTCGACCTCGGGCAAGGCCGACAGCGGCAGGTAGCGGTAGGCGATGATGCCAGAGATAAAAATCGCTGCCATCAGCAGCGAGGTGGCGACCGGCCGCAGGATGAACAGGCGTGACGGGCTCATCTGGGGTGTCCCGCGGCGGCAGGCGCGCCGGGCAGCGTGATCTTGGCACCGTCGCGCAGCTTGTCGGTGCCGTCCACCACGACCTTGTCGCCAGCCTTGAGCCCAGACAGCACCGCCACGCGTTCGCCGTTCACCGGGCCGGTTTTGACCACTTGCATCTTCACGGTATTGCCGGGCTGGACCACGTAGACGAAGTCCCCCGGCGTGCCATGCTGGATGGCGGCGATGGGGGCAATGACCGTGTTGCGCAGCATATCCACCAGCAATTCGACATTCACGAATTGGTTGGGAAACAGGATCTTGTCGGAATTATCGAACATCGCGCGCAGCTGCACGGTGCCGGTACTGGTATTGATCTGGCTGTCGGTGCTGACCAGCTTGCCGGTGGCGAGCAGCCGGTAGCCAACGCGGTCGAACGCCTTTACCTGGAGCACAATCCCTTGCCGGAAGCGCTGCCACACTTGCGGCAACTGGTCTTCAGGAATGGTGAACAGCACCGAGATCGGCTGCAGCTCGGTGATCACGACGATGCCGGTGGTGTTGCTGGTCTGGACGAAATTGCCGACATCGACCTGGCGTATGCCGACCAGGCCCGTGACCGGCGCGACGATATGGCAATAGGCAATGTTCAGGCGATCGGCGGCGACCAGTCCCTGATCCGTGCGTACCGTTCCCTCGGCCTGGCGGACGGTGAATACCTGGTCTTCGAATTGCTGGCGGGCGATCGAATCCTGTTGGTACAGTTGCTGGTAGCGGGCCAGGTCGACACGGGCCGCGGCGAGGATCGCCGTGTCGCGCGCCAGTTGGCCCAGATGCTGTTCCAGCGACGCTTCATAAGGCCGCGGGTCGATTTGTGCAAGAAAATCCCCCTGGTGGATGATCTGCCCTTCCTGAAAGCCGATGCGCTGCAACTGGCCATTAATCTGCGTCATGACCGTGACGGTCGCCAGCGGCGTCACCGTGCCCAATGCGTTCAGGTTGACTTCGATGTCACCTAGCTGGACCGTAGCGGCAGAGACCGCGATCGGCGCGGCGGGCGGGCGGCGATTGCGCGAGGCCTGGCGCGTCTGCAGGATCCAGGCGAGCCCGGCAACGATCAGCAGGCCCAGAACAATCCAGCCGACATGCAGGCGTTTGCGCCGGCGAGTAGTCCCGGTTGGCTTGACAACCGGCCGATCCTCGGTCTCTCCGTCCATGATCCTCGGTCTCTCCGTCCATGATCCTCGGATGCCAGAGACAATTCCTCAATGTGCATTGAGCCGGGCAGCAGCGAGCGCACTACACGTGAGCGCACTACACGTCGTTCCCGCCTGCGCGGGAACGACGGGGCGGCTTTGTTGTTCCGGCCGGGCGACGCGCGGCCGGGCTGCTTTGGCCCGCGTACGTCAAGCTTTTTTGAGCCACGAACACTGTGGAAAATCCCCGCGAATTGAAACGAAGTGTAGCGTACTGTCGCAAGGCCAGCGGGGGAGGGGAGAACTTGGACGGAACGAACCCGATACTGGCCGGTCGAAGTGTTTGATGTCTTTTGGCCACCTTGGCTTTCACGCTGAGTGCAGTGGAGTAAGCTGCCAGCGCGGACAAGCGGATGTTTCAAATGCGATCAGCGCCCGCGGTACGTTTCGCCGTTTATGTCTTGCGCGGCATTGGCCAAGTGATGTTGCAAGACAATTTCATTACGGGTTTCCTTTTCCTCGTCGGCATTTTCGTCAGCAGCTGGGTTTCGGGGCTTTACGCGCTACTTGGCACGGTGGTCTCGACGTGGACGGCGATCTTTCTCAAGGCGCCTGCAAATGAGGTGGATGCCGGCATCTATGGATTTAATGGCACCCTCACCGGATTGGCGCTGGCAGCTTATCTGTCGCATGGCATCGCCCTGATAGTATTCGTCATTATCGCTTCCATGTTTGTTGCGCTCACCACCGCCGCCATCAGGCACATTGCCGGTCCGCGGGGGCACGCACTCACCGCGCCGTTTGTGATCACCACATGGATTTTCCTGGGCGCCCTGATTGTCTACCTGGGATTGCCAAATGCGGGAGCGGCAGAGCCGCTGCAGCAACCAAGCTATGCCGCGGCGCTTACCAGATTAAGCGCGCTTGACGTGATCCTGGGCATCCTGAACGGCCCGGCGCAAGTGATGCTGCAGGAAAACCCCTGGACCGGCGCCATCTTTCTGGTCGCCATTGCGTTCAATTCCCGCGTCTCGTGTCTTGCCGCCTTGCTCGGCAGTGCGATCGGGGTCGGGGTTGGCTGGTACATGGGCGGCACGCCCCACTCCATCCACCAGGGGCTGTTTGGGTTCAACGGGGTGCTGACAGCTATTGTGCTCGGCGGCATTCTTTTCCTGCTTAACCGCACCACGGTCTTGCTGACGGTCCTGGGCGTGTACGTGTCCACCGTGCTCTTCGGCAGCCTCGTCGTCATTCTCAAGCCGCTTGCCCTGCCTGCGCTGACGGCGCCGTTTGTTCTCGTCACCTGGGTATATGTGCTTGCCTGTGCCAAGTTTCCCCGGCTGGCCTCGCTCGTTGTCGTGAGTCCCGGTACGCCGGAAGGGAACCTGAGGGCGGCACGGGACCCATTGGTAGAAAAGGAACAAGGAGAAGTGCCATGACCACACGCAACATCTCTTCCCTGATGCTGACGCCGCGCGAAACTGAAAAGCTCGTCATCTACCAGGTGGCTGAACTGGCGCGGCGGCGCAAGGGGCGCGGCCTCAAGCTCAACTACGCCGAGGCCATCGCCCTGATTTGCGAAGCCTTGCTCGAGGCAGCGCGGGACGGCAAGACGTTCGCCGAGACGGTCGCCATCGGCAAGCAGGTGCTCACGCGCGCGGACGTGATGGACGGGGTGCCGGAAATGGTCCATCTGGTTCAGGTCGAGGCCACGTTCAAGACCGGGACGCAGCTCATTTCCGTCCCCGATCCGATTCCCTAGGAATGGAGGTGCAACCATGAATCCAGGTGAGTGGCTGTTATCCAACGAGCCGGTCGAGATCAACCGGGGCCGAAGGACATGCACCCTGAAGGTGCGCAATACCGGCGACCGTCCTATCCAGATCGGTTCGCATTTCCACTTTTTCGAGGCCAATCGCGCGCTCGACTTCGACCGGCCGTCGGCGATGGGCATGCACTTGAATTTGCCAGGAGGACTGGCGGTGCGCTTTGAACCCGGGGATGAAAAAGAGGTGGAACTGGTCGAGTTCAGCGGAGCCAAGCGTGTCGTCGGCTTTAACAACCTGGTCGACGGCGGGCTGACCGCGCACTGGACCGTCAAGCTGGCGTTGGCGCGGGCACGGGAGCTCGAATTCCTGGGCATGCCTGCCCCCCCGTACGACGTCTCGGGCATCGTGCGCAACCTGGGCGGAACAGGGGAGGGGATTCCAGGCGCCAGGCAGCCCAAGGCGAAAAGCGAGCAGGAGAATAAGACGGAAAACCAGCAGGAGCCCAAATCATGAAAACCATCCCGCGCCAACAATATGTCGACCTTTACGGTCCGACTGTGGGCGACCGCTTCCGGCTCGCCGACACGGAACTGATCTGCCAGGTGGAACGCAGCCTGCTGACGCCGGGCGAGGAGTCCGTCTACGGCGGCGGCAAAGTGATACGCGACGGCATGGCGCAGACACCCGGCGTGCGCAATGACGATGGCGCGCTGGACATGGTCATCACCTCCGTGATCGTGATGGATCCGGTGCTGGGCATCCTCAAGGCCGATATCGGCATCAAGGACGGGCGGATTGCCGGTATCGGTAAATCGGGCAACCCGCACCTGATGGACGGCGTCGATCCGCACATGGTGATCGGCGGGGGAACCGAAGTGATCGCTGGCGAAGGAATGGTGGCCACAGCCGGCCTGATCGATACGCATATCCATTTCCTGACTGCGGCACAGGCCTACCATGGCCTCTCCAACGGCGTGACCACCCTCATCGGCGGCGGGACAGGCCCCACCGACGGATCGCTGGGGGTGAGCGCGACGCCCGGGCCATGGAATTTGTCGCGCATGCTGGAGGCGAGCGAATCGATGCCGGTCAATATCGGCTTCCTGGGGAAAGGCAACAGCAGCTTGCCCGGCACCCTGCACGAGCAGATCGAGGCAGGTGCATGCGGGCTGAAGGTGCACGAAGACTACGGCTCGACGATGGCGGCGATCGACTGCGCCTTGCGCGTGGCCACCCAATATGACGTGCAGGTGGCAATTCATACCGATACGCTCAACGAGTGCGGCTACCTCGCCGACACCATCAGCGCCATCGACGGGCGCACCATGCACACCTTCCACACCGAGGGCGCCGGTGGTGGCCACGCTCCGGACATCATGGCCATTGCCGGTTTGCCCAACATCCTGCCGGCCTCCACCAACCCGACCAAGCCGTTCACGACCGACACCGTCGAGAACCTGTATTGGATGACCATTGTGTGTCATCACCTTAACCCGCACAACCCGGAGGATGTCGCGTTTGCCCAGAGCCGGATTCGTGCCGAGACGATCGCCGCCGAGGATGTGTTGCAGGATATCGGCGCGCTCAGTATGTTCTCCTCCGATTCCCAGGCGATGGGGCGGATCGGCGAGACCTTCATCCGCGCCTTCCAGACCGCCGACAAGATGAAGCGCCAGACCGGCAAGCTGCCGGAGGATGCGGCCGACAACGATAACTTCCGGGTGCTGCGCTATCTCGCCAAGCTCACCATCAATCCGGCCATTGCACACGGCTTCTCGGAGCACCTGGGTTCTCTTGAAATAGGAAAAATTGCCGACATCGTGCTGTGGCCGACGAGTATGTTTGCCGTGAAGCCCAAGCTGGTGGTCAAGGGGGGCATGATCAACTGGGGCATCATGGGGGACCCGAACGCGTCGATTTTGCCGCCGGAACCGGTGCTGTACCGGCCGATGTTCGGGGCCGATGGACTGGCTGCGAAGCATACCTGCTTCACCATCATGTCGCGGGCAGCCATCGAGCGCGGCGTGCCGGAAAAGCTTCACATGGAACGGCGCATTATCCCCGTCGTCAATACGCGCACCCTCGAGAAGCACGACATGGTGCGCAACCGTGCATTGCCACACATTGAAGTCGATCCCGAAACTTATCAGGTGTACGTCGATGGCAAGCGCATCACCGTGCCGCCCGTGAGTGAAGTGTCGCTCGGTCAACGCTATTTCATCGTGTGAGCGCATGGAGGAATCTTCCGCAGGAACCGCGATGCCGCTCCAGGCCGCCGCCGGCATGGACCTCACCGCATTCCTCGGCAGCCTGCAACTTGCCGACTCGCTCTTCCCAAGCGGACTCTATACGCTGTCCCATGGGCTCGAATCCTTTGCCCAGGCCGGGTTGCTCAAACCGGCCAGGCTCGAAGCCTTGCTGACCGATTATCTGCGCCATGGGGTGGGCCCGTCCGATGGCGCTGCACTCGCTTGTGCCCATCGCGCGGCGCAAACGGGAGATCTTGATATCGCGGTGCAGGCCGACTTGCGGCTTAGCGCAATAAAACTGCCACGCGAGGCGCGCACCAACTCGCAACGCACGGGCCGGCAGTTGCTCAAGACTGCGAGCGGAATATTCGGTGGCGCCACATTGCTGACCTATGGCGGGATTACCGAGCGCGGGGAGGCGCCCTGCAATCACGCCATCGCCCTGGGCCTGACCATGGCACAGTTGGGGATCGACCGCGAGCATGCCGTGGCGGGCGAGTTGTATGCCTTTGCCGCCAGCGCAGTCGGTTCCGCCGTGCGTCTCGCGGTGATCGACCATCACTTTGCCCAAGTGGTACTGGCCGCCCTCAAGCCAGTCATTGTGCAGAGTGCGCGTCTCCAATGTCTAAGCAATATCGAGGACATCGCCAGCAGCACCCCGCTGATCGACATCATGGCCATGCAGCACGAACGCGCCGAGGTGCGCTTGTTCGTCAGCTGAGTTTATCCGGGAGACATACCATGAATTACGAGTTGCACGAACATGCGCACCATCACGATCACCCGCATGTGCATCCTCCCGTGGGAGAACAAGCGATACGCCGGGGCAGCGGCGCGGTGCCGTGCATCGGCGTGGGCGGCCCGGTCGGCTCGGGCAAGACGGCACTGATCGAAGCGCTGGTGCCCATACTCCTGCAACGGGGCCACCGGCCCATCGTCATCACAAACGACATCTTTGTCGGCGAGGACGCCAGGCATGTAAAACGTACGCTGGCGGGCGTGCTGGACCCGGAGCGGGTGATGGGTGTGGAAACCGGATCGTGCCCGCACACGGCAGTGCGCGACGACCCGACCATGAATCTCGCGGCAATGGAGGAAATGACCCAACGCTTTCCGGACGCCGACCTCGTGCTGCTCGAAAGCGGCGGGGACAACCTGACGCTGACATTCAGCCCGGCGTTGGCTGACTACTTCATCTTCGTGATCGACGTGGCGGAGGGCGACAAGATTCCCCGCAAGCGCGGGCCGGGCATCACCCACTCGGATCTTCTGGTAATCAACAAGATCGACCTGGCACCGTACGTCCGTGCCAGCGTGGAAGTGATGGAGCGCGACGCGCGGCAGGTGCGTGAGGGCAGGCCATTTGTGTTGACCAATTGCCTGACAGGCCAAGGTGTGGAGGAGGTGGCCGATCACATTGTCAGCCACATTGCTGCAAGGCCGGCTGCTTGAGCGCGATACCGAACTTGCCGCGAAGCGATTCGCGCTGGTACACCCCTGACCACTTGCCGCCGGAAATACTCGCGTACGACGCGCCGCAATCGCGCGTCTACGTGGGCGGGGCAGGGAAGGTGGGCTTGCTCGAACTTGAGTTCGCGGAGTTGGACGGCGCAACGCGGGTGGTGCGCCAGTTTCAGCAGTTGCCGCTGTATATCTTCCATCCACTTTACGTCGATCCCGGGCGGCCGGGCATGGCATTCATCTACATGCTGCAATCGGGCGAAGGCATCGTCCAGGGCGACCGCTACCGGCTGGACTTGAATTGTGCACCGGGAACGGCGGTGCACTTCACGACCCAGGCGGCCACTAAAATCTTCCACATGGAGGACAACTTTGCGACCCAGATCGTGAATCTGACGGTCGGCGCCGGCGCATTTGTCGAATACCTGCCGGACCCGGTCATCCCATTCAGAGACTCGCGCTTCTACCAGCGGCTGCATCTCACGATCGCTCCGGACGCCAGCGGAATCCTTGGGGAAATTCTGCTACCCGGCCGCGTCGCTCGGGACGAGGTGCTCGAATACGCGCTCTATTACACGGACCTTGAGGCGCGCACACCGGATGGGCGACTGCTCTTTGCCGATCGCCTTAAGCTGGCCCGCGACAGTGCCTTTCCAGGATCGCCCGGCTTGCTTGGCTCATATGGCGTGTTCGCGTCGCTGTATGTCGTCACCCGCACATGCGCCGCCAAGGCATTGGTCGATCGCCTGCACGATTGCGTCGCCGCGCTGCCGGAAGTGCTCGCCGGCGCCAGTGAATTACCGAACGGCTGTGGCGCTTCCGTACGCCTCCTCGGCCAAACTTCCGCCGCAGTCGGTGCCGCCATGCATCGCCTCTGGAATGAAGCCCGGCTCTCGTTGCTGGGCTTGCCGGCTCCAGATCTTCGCAAGCATTAAACGTCCTGAGATGTCAGAAAGGCTCTACGGGGTCTCGATGATTTTCGAATTTGCCCAAATCTTCAATAGGTCGAACACAGGCGTGCGCTTCAGGCTGTTGGGCACGCTTGGAATATTGATTGCGTTTAATGTTCTGGCATGGGTCTGGGCCCTGATCGCGTTCCGTGACCGCCCGATACTGCTCTCCACGGCACTGCTGGCCTACGGCTTCGGCCTGCGCCATGCCGTCGATGCCGACCACATCGCCGCGATTGACAACGTGACCCGCAAGCTGATGCAGGAAAAAAAGCGGCCGGTCGCAGTCGGATTTTTCTTTTCCCTGGGCCACTCGACTGTCGTCATGCTGGCGTCGCTCGCCATCGTTGCCGCGATATCCGCGATGGGCGCGCATTTCGAACAATTCCGGGAGATCGGCAGGGTTACCGGAACCCTGGTCTCGGCCTTGTTCCTGTTTGCGATTGCCCTCATGAACCTGATTATTCTGAGATCAATCTATCGAACATGGAACCATGTCAGGAATGGCGACGCCTACGTTGACGATGATTTCGACCTGCTGTTGGCAGGCCGGGGTTTCGTCACACGCCTGTTCCGGCCGCTGTTCCAGGTCATCACCCGAAGTTGGCACATGTATCCCTTGGGGTTTCTATTCGGCCTGGGATTCGACACCGCGACGGAAATCGGCCTGCTCGGCATTGCCGCCACCCAGACATCGCAAGGGCTGTCGCCATGGACGGTCATGGTATTCCCGGTATTGTTCGGCGCCGGCATGTCCCTGGTCGACACGCTGGACGGGCAATTGATGCTCGGCGCTTATGGCTGGGCGTACTTGAAGCCGATTCGCAAGATCTACTACAACATGGCGATCACGCTGGTGTCGGTGATCGTCGCCGTTGTGATCGGCTGTATCGAGACACTTGGACTGCTCGCCGATCAATTACAGCTGCGCGGCCCGGTTTGGAATGCTATCGGAGCCTTGAACGACAATTTCGGCATGCTCGGCTACGTCGTTATCGGCATCTTTGCCCTGAGCTGGGCGGCATCGGTTCTGATTTACCGGGCCAAGCGTTTCGATGAGTTGAAAGTGGGCCGCTGATAAATATTGAATGTTGCTTAAGTGAATGTCATGTTGCTTGACTGAATGTTACCTTCTGCCGCAGAATGGCCAGTTCGACAACTCAGGGACTGCCATAAAGAAGAGCGCGCCCCCGTTGGTTTGAACAAATTCGTTCATGCCTGCCTCTACTCATTTGATGCGTCTATGGTTCTCACACAGAATCATTTGCCACACGTTTTTCTGGATCGAGCCAAACCAAACCACAACAAGGAGACCCCGATGTTCGCACTTCGTACCCTATCCCTGGCGGGCGGCGCTGCGCTGACCGCCTTTGTTCTGACAGTCGTCCCGCGTGCACCGGCCCATGCCGCGCCCGCAGCACCGGCCACGCTGTCCTGCCCGACGAGCACCACCCTGGAAGCGCTGGTGGACTGCATTTCGAACCAGATGCCACAGCACGATTCAAACGGTTACGTGGCGCCGAGCGCCACCGAGGCGGCCGACTTCGCCCAGGTGGTAACGTCGATGCTCGAAGGGAACTGCGCGCTGTCGCTGCCCGCGAGCATCAGCGCGAACATGGCCATCCGTAGCTTCACCGACAGTTCCGACAACCGTTCCTATTGCGTGCTGATGGAAGTGAAGAGTTCGGTCACGAGCGGCGTTGTCGACAAGGGCTGGGGTACCTTCATCACCTACAACGCCGGCACGCGCAGGATCAGCCATCACGCGCCGCATCCGAAATTCGATACCAGCACTACCGGCGCTTCCGAGGGCGATGCCTACTCGCAGCGTGAAGCGGTGCGCATCTTCAAGAAAACCGATTCGCGCAGCTTCCTCATGGCGGGCGCGCGCCGCAGCGCCAACCTGATCGACAGCACTTGCCAGAGCGGCAATTGGGAGGCCGACTGCTCGCACAACACCAACAACATGTTTTACGCGGCCAATGTGGCGCTCAACAATTTCTACACAGCGCGGTCGGAAGACTGGACCGCCATCGAATGGCATGCCAAGGCCGCGTCGACCTGCAGCAACGACATCTTCATGAGCCCGGGCCGCAACACAAAGCCAGCGGTCGGCTCGAAGCTCGCCTTGCTCAAGGCGGCGATCGAAACGCAGAAACCGGCCTGGGTCGTGGAAACGACGGGCGGCACCAGCAGCTGTTCGCTGACCGCCACGACCAATACGGTCGGACGCATGCTCAATGGTGTGACAAGTAACGTCTGCAATACGGCTGCCACGACGACATCCGGCAAGTTCATTCATATCGAACAGACCACGGGCCTGCTCGCCACCCTGGACGCCACCGCCACCGCGTGGGCAAACGCGGTCGTCTCCGCCTTCCCGTAAGCGTTCAATGAAGCACTGGCCATTTTGCGTGTGCATCGCCCTGTGCGCCGTCGTGAAGGCTTCCCCGCTGGCATGGGGAGCTGCCATGGACGGCGTACGGGCGCCGGCAAGGTCCCACACGATTGAGCTGAAGGGCATGCTCGCGGCCGGAAGGGCCAGCCTTGCATTGCTGTCGGTCGACCACGCGCCAGCCCGGCTGTTCGCGATCCATGCGCAGGTTGCCGGCGGCGTCAGCGTGGTTGCAGTGACAGCAGACGATGTGACGCTGTCCGACGGCCGCGTGCTGCGCCCCGTGGCAAGCCCCAGGCAGGTGGCAGAGGAGACCGGCGAGGACAGGCTTCCGGTGGCGCGCGTGCAGGTGACGACGAGGGCGCCCGACCTGCGCGGCGGGCGCGTCGAGCAGATCCACGTCAGCCAGGTCGAGTAGCGCGCGGCGGCCTAGTCAGGGGGGGCTCGATGGATTCGATTTGTTTGATCAAGCGGATATAAGCGTCCGGCAGGCCAATGAGGATGCGCGCCGCTTTAATGCGTGGTCGCCACGACCGATCGCTGGGTGGAAGCGGCGCTGGGCCGTTTCATTCAGCTGGCGACCGAGCAGCTCATGGTGCCGGATGTCTACAGACCGGGCCGGCGCCCTGTCCATA
Source organism: Massilia horti (assembly GCF_004614195.1). GTDB lineage: Bacteria > Pseudomonadota > Gammaproteobacteria > Burkholderiales > Burkholderiaceae_D > Telluria > Telluria horti. The sequence continues at coordinate 115,183 of NZ_SPUM01000109.1, forward strand.
CCAGCAGCGTGTCCTTGCGATAACTTATAATTCGCCTCTTATTTGAGTTGAGAGGATGGTCGCATGACCTACGAAGAATATCTGGACGAAGTCACGACGCTGATCTTCGAGAAATACGGCGTGGCCGAAGCCGCCGCCGTCAAGCTGGTGGTCAACGCGCAGGACGAGGAATTTTTCGTCAAACACGACGAAGACAAGAAACTGCGCACCATCGACCAGGCGCATAAAGACGCCAAGACCATCTACGAAGCAGCGCAGAGCGGCAAGCAAAAGCCAGCTCGCTAAGCATGTGCTGAATCTGGTTCAGGCGTCTCCTGCGTAAATGATGTCGGGCTGGCTGGGATAGCCCACGCTGGCCCGGATGTGGCGCCAGCATGGCGTCCCATTTTTTCAGTAGCGCTTCTATGTCATCGGCACCGGTCAATGGGATTCTTCGGTTGTCGTGAGCTGGCTGTTCATCAGGGGGCGGTAGGGGCCATCCCGCGTTGCAGTTCCTGATGGCGGCCCTGCTGCACAACCGTGCCTTGTTCGAATACGGCAATGCGGTCGGTTTTGACGATGGTTGAAAGCGGTGGGCAATGATGATGGTTGTGGCCTTGCATCAGCAGCACTCTAACCCGGCCCTTTAACAGTCGGAACGAGCATGAGGATCGGGATTATGCGGATGCAGGCACCAGTCAGGCTTGCCGCTGTAAAGCCCCGAGCGTCAACCGGACTGAAATCCTTTTGGGACAGCCAGGGAGAATCGTCCTGACCCGTTCGGTCGTATTGCAGGCGCTCACTTGCAGACAAACTTAATGTCCATCGGGTCGCGACCCACCTTATTCCGAATTTTCATCGTGCAGGTCTTGACCCTGTCGCGGTCATGCTTTAACTCCTCCCACCAAGCAATGCTGGTGCCCTTACCGTAATAGCAAACGAACCATCTGGTATCGAGCGGCATCTCAATGTCAGTACCCCCTTTCACCTTGCTTTCGGGGCCGCCGTGGAACTCGATTCGGGGCTTAAAGTTGTAGGGAGAGCCCATCGCGCTTGCACCTGACAGCTCTTCCCTCGCGACGATGCCCTTTCCGTTGTGCCTGTACGGGACCTCTGCGAGAGCCGTGTCTTCCCACGGATAGAACTTCGGGCACTCAACCTCCTGCGCTTGAGCGGTAGAGATGAGGGTCAGGCAAACAAATAAAAAGTTTTTCATGGCACCACCACCACATAGAATTCGCTGGCATTGTCGGACGGTGCCTTCCTCCTGCGTTTCGCTTCCTCGGGGGTATAGGCAGCAAGTCCCCGCTCGCCGACGCCTCCTCTCTTGTTGACCCATTGGTCGATCATCGAAAAATGGCATGGCTCCCCGTTCGACATGACTCTCCCGTACTCGTATCGTTGGAAGAGCCCAGCGTGATAATTATGTTCATTCGGGTATTTTAAGTAACCGTTGACGAGCTTGAAGTTGGCAATGACGGTGCCGGGAAGGAGGAAAGCGAGATCAACTACCCTCGGCCCCGGGAGCCATCGGCCCGTGTAACCAACATCTGTGAGCACTTGGGGGAGCCTGGCGCACTGTCCGTTGTCGATGTACTGATTTGCCCACTTCTCCTTTAGCTCCTCAAGATCGCCTTGGTATATAACGTTGCGGGCCATGTCGACCTCGCCTTACACGCACTTGTTTGCTGCACAGTCCCATCCGCCCGCGGTGCTGCCTTCTGCACCGCCCTTGATGCTTTGCTTGGTATACGTCCACTTCATTTTCGAGTAGGCCAAGTGAACCTGCTCGGTGATTATCCCGCCATCGCCACTGTTCGGCGTTACACCGGAGATCATCACGTTCTCTAATTCGATCGTATAGTAGTTGACCGGCTTGCCAACGCCATCAGCCCGCATAAACTCGATCCTGGCCTTGGGGATCGTCCTACCCATCGCACAGTGCTGCTGGAGGATTGGAGAGGATAGGTCGGCCAGTTTCTTGAATGTGAGATTGGACAGCTCCGACCTACCGCTGGTATGACCTCCGGCAGTTGATAGTGAGGCCGCCCTCGGCTGGTGGATGCTCCATGTGACGTGGGAAATCTCAATCCAGTTCTTGTGCTTGTCGTCCATCGATTCACCCTTGATGCCTTCGATCTGCAGATATGCGTCGATTGCCATCGTGCTTCTCCTATAGTTGGTCTACTTGCTGGGTTTGCCGGCCACGCGCTGTCTGCGGGCGGTTCGGTTTGGTCAGTACCCGTAGGGGTAGAGCGAGCGTCAAGCAATGCTAGGCGTGGTCGAGCTGATTGGCTTCCCGTTGGCGCAAAGGGCAACGCCCAAGACGCGAAGTGCCGTGTCGGCGTCGTGCCGGTTATTTGTCTTGCGCCGTTCAATCCAGCCGCGAGGTGGGATACGCTCTTGCATGACGATTGCCTCCAGAAATAGATTGGATTCCGAAGCGCCATTGTTGCGTGGCTTGCCCTGTAGGAGGTTGGCTGCTATCAATTCGGCTGGTGCGTGCGATCAATGGGTCGACTTCCCGCGCGACGCGCAAGATGGGGGGGCAGGTTAGTGACAATTGAAGCGCAAACGGTGGCTGAGGATGTCGAGTGACCGGCGCCAATAGGTGTGCCAAGCGGTGCCAAATCCGGTGCCGCGCTATGGGGCCGACGGCACAAGAGGTGGAGGCGCGCAGTGCCGCGGAAACAAAAAAGGCGTCACGATCACTCGTAACGCCTTCATTTGCTACTGCTAAATTCTGGTAGGCCGTGCTGGGCTCGAACCAGCGACCAACGGATTAAAAGTCCGCTGCTCTACCAACTGAGCTAACGACCCGGAAGGCAGCATTATAGCGGCTTCGTTCCGATCGGCCAAGAGGGAACGCGCATTCGCACCATGCCGGACCGCTCAAGGCACATCGGCCAGCTGGGGCAGCAGGGGCGTAAACTCGGCGGCCGGGACCGGGCGGCCGAAGTAATACCCTTGGAATTCGTCGCATCCCAGCTCGCGCAAGGCGTCGACCTGGGCAGCCGTTTCCACGCCTTCGGCCGTCACCCGGAACCCGAGCTCGGATGCGATCGAGATGACCGCGCCGATGATCCTGCGGTCGCGCGTATCGTCCGGCAGCCCCGCGACGAACGCTTTGTCGATCTTCAGGCCGTCGATCGGCAGGTGTTTGAGGTAGGCCAGGCTGGAGTAGCCGGTGCCGAAGTCGTCGACCACGACCGACACGCCCAGCGCGCGCAGCTGGTGCAGGGCGTGGACGGTTTCCGTCGGGTCGCGCATCAGCACGCCCTCGGTGATTTCCAGCTCCAGCCGGTTGGCGCCGGCGCCGCGTTCGGCGATCAGCCTCGACACGGCGGCAGCCAGGTCGCGGCCGTTGAACTGGCGCGGCGACAGGTTGACTGCGATCCGGAATTCGTCCGGCAGTTGCGCGTCCCAGGCGCGCAGCTGGTCGCACGCGCTGCGCAGGACCCAGTCGCCGATGTCGACGATCGCGCCGGTCTGTTCGGCGAGCGGGATAAAGTCGGCAGGCGAGACGAGGCCCAGTTCGGCGCTGCGCCAGCGTACCAGCGCTTCGGCGCCCGTCAGGCGGCCGGTGCGGGCATCGAACTTGGGCTGGTAGTGCAGCACCAGTTCGTTGCGCGCCACCGCCTGCTTGAGCAGGTTCTGCATCCTGAGCCGTGCCGGCGCCGATTCGTTCAGTGCCGGCTTGAACACGCAGTAGCCGCTGCGCTTGTCGCGCTTGGCCTGGTACATCGCCACGTCGGCGTTCTGCAGCAGCGCGTCGACATCCGTCCCGTGTTCGGGCGAGAGCGCGATGCCGGCGCTGGCCGACAGGAAGAACTTGTGTTCGCCGACCTCGATCGGACGCAGGATCTGCTCCCTGAGCGCCACGGCCAGGCGCGACACCGATTCGGCGCCGCACGCCTGGCGCACCAGGATCACGAATTCATCGCCGCCCAGGCGCGCGGCCATGGCGTCGGTGCGCGCGGCGGCGGCGTCGACCAGCCGCTGCGCGACCTGGGTCAGGACCCTGTCGCCGACCGGGTGGCCGAGGCTGTCGTTGATTTCCTTGAAGCCGTCCAGGTCGAGCAGGATGATCGCCGGGCGCCGCGCGCCACCGACGGCCGACAGCGCCTCGTTCAATGCGTCGCGCAGCGCATTGCGGTTGGGCAGGCCGGTGAGCGGGTCATGCATTGCGAGGAAGTGCAGGCGCTTGCGGTCTTCCTCCAGCCGGCCGGCCATGCTGTCGAACGCGCTCGCCAGCTCGCCCAGTTCGCCGCGCGCCTGGATCCGGCCGACGCGCGTCGAATAATCGCCTTGCCGCAGCGAGTTCGCGGCGCGCCACACGGCCCGGATCGGGCTCGAGACCAGGCGTTCGCTGGCGAACCATGCGAGCGACAGCGCAATGATGACGACCACGGCGATTGCGCCGGTATGCAGCGCGGTGTCCCAGACCACCTCGTCCAGCGCGGCATCCACCGGCACCCCGACCCGCACACCGATTGCGCCGTTGGTCGAGACGAACAACGGGACGTAGACGGTGGCCCGGCGCACGCTGTCGGGCCATACTTCCTCGTGTGCCAGCGGCGTGGTGCTGGCCAGTTGGGGGCGCAGCGCCCGCCATTCCTGCATCCGCTGACCGGCATATGCGAACGAAGCAGGCGCCGATGCGACCACGGTGGCTTGGTCGTCCACCACGACTGCCACCGTGTCGGCCGGCAGACGCAGGCGCGCGACCGCTTGCTGCAGCGCGTTGGCCAGCCAGCGCGCGTCCAGGGCCAGGATCAGCACATACTTGAGCTGGTTGCCGTCTCCTCGCACTGGACGGCTGAAGACGATCGATGGCTTGTCCGAGAGACGACTGGTCAGCAGGTTGCTGATCGTAAAGCTGCCCGTTTGCCGCACTTGGCGAAAATACGCCCTGTCCGCCACGTTGATAATGCCGCGCGCGCCGTTGTCGTTGCACATGATCGTGCCGTCCGGCATGGTCAGCGCCACCGAATTGAAATAGGGGTGCGTCTTGAGCAGCGGATCGAACAGCTGCCTCACTGCGGCGCAATCATTCGGCCGCAGGTTCTCCAGCTGGCGCGCCAGGTGCGCCATGTAATCGTTCGGTTCCGGCAGGATCACCTTCGGATGGTCGGCGATCAGCAGGGCCGAATCGGTCGCTTCCATATAGGTATGGCTGACCCGTACCTGGTACAGGGCGGCGGCTTGCAGGCTGAGGATGATGGTGACCGGCGTGACGATGAGGAGCACCAGCAGCACGATTCTCGCGCGCAGGCTGATTCCTCGCAGGGTAATTCTTGGCAACAGGTCTCTCCAGCTATGAACGGCGGAAATGATAACATTGGCATGGTTGGCTTGCGCGCCACCGCTCGGCGCGGCATGCGTGCTGCGCCGCGCCAGTCTAAGATGCTGGCATGGCCGGGCTCTCCGCCGCGGCCGTCCGTGCGGAGGCTGCCTTGTTTGGACAGATCGAGGAACAGGTCAGGAGCGCAGTCGAGTGGCTCAGGCTGGTGGTCGAGACGCTTGGCGCGTTCGTCATCGCAGTCGGGGTGGTCGTGGTCATCGCCGGGCTGGTACGCCACGTTTTGACGGACCGCGGCAGCGGCTTTACGCCGATCCGGCTGGCGTTCGCGCGCTACCTGACGCTGGCGCTGGAATTGCAGCTGGCGGCCGACATCCTGTCCACTTCAGTGGCGCCGACCTGGGACCGGATCGGGAAACTGGCCGCGATCGCGGTGATCCGGACTGGGCTCAACTACTTTCTGAGCAAGGAGCTCAGAGACGAGGGCGGCGGCGCAGGGACCTGACTGGACAAAAACAAACACCCGCTGCTTATCTCGTCGTTCCCGCGAAGGCGGGCACAGCGCCACTGGCGCTATTCCCCCCATGCTGAGTTGGAGCGGAGATTGCATACGCCGCTAGAATGCGACCTCTGCATGGGGCCGCGCCTGCGCGGGAAGTCGTTCTCGCCAGTGGCGGAAACGACGGTTAGGAACCTTAACGCACCATGCTCGGCCGCTTGGGGTCGTAGGTCCACCCCGGCACCAGGTAGCGCATCGCCATCGCGTCGTCGCGCGCGCCGCCGGCCACCCGCTTGTACAGCTCGTGCGCCTGCGCGATGCGCTCCATGTCGGGCTCGATGCCAAGACCCGGTGCGTCCGGCACCGCCACCTGGCCATTGACGATCTTGAGCGGTTCGCGCGTCAGGCGCTCTTGGCCTTCCTGCCAGATCCAGTGGGTGTCGATCGCGGTGATGGCGCCCGGCGCGGCCGCGGCGGCGTGCGTGAACATCGCCAGCGACACGTCGAAGTGATTGTTCGAATGCGAGCCCCAGGTCAGGCCCCAGTCGTGGCATAGCTGCGCCAGCCGCACCGAACCTTGCATGGTCCAGAAGTGCGGATCGGCGAGCGGGATGTCGATCGCGCCCAGCAGGTGCGAATGCGACATCTGGCGCCAGTCGGTGGCCACCATGTTGGTCGCGGTCCGGATGCCGGTGGCGCGCTTGAATTCGGCCATGATCTCGCGTCCCGAGTAGCCGTTTTCAGGCCCGCACGGATCCTCGGCGTAGGCCAGCACATGGCCCTGGCCGCGGCAGGCGCGGATCGCATCGAACAGCGACCAGGCGCCGTTCGGATCGATCGTTGCGCGCGATTGCGGAAAGCGCCGCTTGATCGCGGCCACCGCCGCCACTTCCTCCTCCGGGTGCATCACGCCGCCCTTGAGCTTGAAGTCGCGAAAGCCGTATTTGTCGACGCTCGCCGCGGCCAGCTCCGCGATCGCCTCGGGCGTGAGCGCTTCTTCGTGGCGCATGCGGTACCAGCCGTCCTGGCCGTCACTAGTCAGGTAGGGCAGGTCGGTGCGGCGGCGCTCGCCGATGTAGAAGAGATAGGCGAGCATTGGCACGTGGGTGCGCTGCTGGCCGGCGCCGAGCAGGTCGCACACGGGCACGCCCAGGTGCTGGCCGAGCAGGTCGAGCAGCGCGGCTTCGACTGCGGTGATCACGTTCTCGAGGCGCAGGTTGATTTCGTGCGGCTGCCTGAGCACGGCCTCTTCAAAGCTCGAGGTTACCTGGTGGCTGGCGCCGCCAATCGCCTCGCGCAGCGCGTTCAGGGTGCGGTTGTAGCGCGCGATCTCGGTGCCGGTGACCAGTGGCACAGCCTTTTCCAGCGCGCGCAGGATGCCGTTCGACCCCGGCACCTCGCCCATGCCGACATGGCCGGCGCTATCTTCGAGCAGCACCAGGATGCGAGTGAAGTAGGGCGCATGCGCGCCGCACAGGTTGAGCAGCATGCTGTCATGACCGGCCACCGGAATTACCTGCATCCGGGTGACGGTCGGGCTGGCTGCCCGCGAAATTGGATTCATCGAACGGTTCTCCCAGGGTGAAAAAGTGTTAATCAGACAACGCTGGCGATCGCATAGATGGCGTTGCTGTTAGCATTTTTTCTACCTATAATGGTTGCGCTATCATTTAACCAGTGTGAAGGAATTCCGATGTCGAGTCAATCTATTATGGCTGCCGGCTTGCTCGGCATCCTGCTTAGCGCCTGCGCTGCCACCGGCAACGTCGACACTTGCGCGACTGGCGCCGGGAACGGCCACTAGGTCGCGTCCTGGGGCACGGCGCAGCTGGTGCCGGACAAGCAGAACGAGCTTCCCGCCGCACATTGGGTTGACGCCACCTTGCGCCAGATCGTGCGCGTTTCGCTCGGCGGGCGGTCGGTGCGCGTGCGGATCAGCAATGCCTTCGGCACCGAGCCGCTGGTGATCGATGCGGCCAGCCTGGCGCTGGCGGCCGCCCCCCGGCCGCGCCGACGTCGACCTGTCCAGCATGCGGGCGCTGCGCTTCGATGGCAGCGCTACCGTAACAATTCCGGCAGGCGGGGTCCAGGTTGTCCCAGTGGTTCAGTACCCGCAGCGGCAGTTGCGGCTTTGATTTCAGCGCCAGCGTGCCGGCCCCGGCGCCGCCATTGACCTGCAAGTGGCGCAGGTAGGCGAAGCTCCCGTACAGCAGGCCGATGTCGCTGTTGGCCGCGATGACGGTCACGTCGGCGTTCGACAAGCGAGTGCGCTCCACCAGGTAGTGCGGGGAGGGGGCGCTAACGCAGCCACAGGTCGTAGCCGTCCTCATCGAAGGCCTGGGCGGCGGTGGTCAGCAAAATGCCTGGCAGGAAAGCGGCGAGAAGCCGCGCGAATGATCGGTGCACTTGGGTCGCCTGGTTATTCTTGGTCTGCTCGGGAATGTTTGCGCAAACCTTTAAATTGAGGATATGCTTTCTTATATTTCTCCGGCTATAAACGGTAGTCGAAGGTGAACTGTTAGCTATGTTAAGATAGCGCAAACAACAGGTTGCAGGATGCCGCGGAAATGAGTAAAACCAAAACGGATGCAGGCGGGGACGACGGCGAGCGCCGCGGCCAGCCAACCATGGCCGATGTTGCCAAGCTGGCGGGCGTGTCGGCGATGACCGTCTCGCGCGTGATGAACGGCAAGGGGCTGGTGCGCGAAAGTACCCGGCAAAAGGTGGCCGAGGCGATCGCCGCCCTGAACTACACGCCCAACCAGGAGGCGCGCAACCTGGCCGGTTCCAAGCCGATCCGCATCGGTTTCTTGTACAGTAATCCGAGTGCGGCCTACCTGAGCGAATTCCTGGTTGGCCTGCTGGGCCAGTCGGGCCTGAACAACGTCCAGCTGTTCGTGGAAAAGTGCGAGGCCGGCGAAAAAGAGGAAGAGCAGACCCGGCGCCTGATCGAGAATGGACTGGACGGCATCATCCTGCCGCCGCCGCTGTGCGACAGCGAGGCTGTGATCGACTGCATCGCGGCGGCCGACATCCCGGCCGTGGTGGTCGCCTGCGGCCTGCCCGACCAGCGCGTGGGCTCGGTCAGCATCGACGACTACCAGGCGGCTTACCGCATGGCGCGCCACCTGATAGCGCTCGGCCACCAGCGCATCGGCTTCGTGGTCGGCCACCCGAACCAGACCGCCAGCGCGCGGCGCCTGGCCGGCTATCGCGCAGCGATCGCGGAAACCGGCGCCGACGCGTCGGAAGAACTGGTGGTGCAGGGCATGTTCACCTACCGTTCGGGGCTGGACGCCGCCGAGCACCTGCTTGCGCTGGCCGACCGCCCGACCGCGATCTTTGCCAGCAACGACGACATGGCCGCGGCCGCGGTGGCGGTGGCGCACCGCCTGGGCCTGGATGTGCCGGGCGACCTGACGGTCACCGGTTTCGACGACACGGCGCTGGCGACCACGATCTGGCCCGAGCTGACCACGGTGCGCCAGCCGATCGCCGAAATGGCGCGCGAAGCGGTGCAGGCGGTGGTGCGGCGCGTGCGCGCGCTGCGCGAAGGCGGGCCGGCGGCGCCGGAGCAGGTGACGATGGACTTCGAGTTGGTGCGACGGCAGTCGGATGCGGCGCCGCGGACCCGTCCGCCGTCAGGGCTGCCGCTCGCGCCGAACAGGCAGCGTTACGTGAGCTGATTACCACGGCCAGTTGCCGGAGGCGTAGGGTGGGCACCTGTGCCCACGCGGTTCGCGAACGCGGCGTAACGAAGCAGCAGCCGCAAGTCGGCATGCCGTGACCGCGTGCGCACAGGTGCGCACCCTACGCCGCTGATTCCCGTGAACGGCCCAATAACAACGCCGACGTCCCATAACGCATCCCGTAGGGTGGGCGGCTGTGCCGCCCACGCGTCCAGCAAACGCTGGCACAGTGGTTGTGCGTTCGGTTGATCCCCCCTCTGTTTGAACGCGTGGGCGGGAAACACGCTCACCCTACGACCTGCCGCCCGCTCCCCACTCGAGCTTCTTCAGCAGAAGATCGAATATCAATTGACAAGGTCGAAGATGCCCGCATAGACTTGAATGGTTGCGATAACATTTCTGTTAATGGAATGTTTGCATGCGAACGGCAGACAAACAACAACAAGAGTGGAGACAACAGTCATGGGTATCAAACGCAGACAGTTCCTCGCATCCGTTGGCGGGCATGGCGGGCATCGCCGCCGTTCCCGCAGCCGTCGCAGCTAACAAAGCCAATAATGGCGCCGTGCCCGTCTATAAGCTGGCCAGCGCACCGGTCAACGCGCGCATCGAAGACCTGCTCGCGCGCATGACGCTCGAGGAAAAGATCGCGCAGATGCAGTGCGTGTGGCTGACCAAGTCCGATCTTCAGAACTCGGACATAACAAACGAGAGGAATCATGACTAATCAAGCCACCTTGCTGCCCGAGGACCTGGAGCACGCGCTGCTGGTCGGCCGCGTCTGGCGCATTGGTGTGGGTCCGACCGTGGTCGCGGTGCGCGGCGGTCGCTTGGTCGACATCACGCTTCATGCGGCGACGGTGTCCGACCTGTTCGAACGCCACGATCTGACAAGCCTGGTGCGCGACGCCGACGGCGAAGACCTCGGCTCGGCCCAGGAGCTGGTCGAGGCTGCCCTGCGCGGCGAGGCTGGGCCGAACGGCCTGCGCCTCTTGGCGCCGTGCGACCTGCAGGCGATCAAGGGTTGCGGCGTGACCTTCGCGGTCAGCTTGCTCGAGCGCGTAATCGAGGAACAGGCCAAGGGTATTCCGGCGCGCGCCGCCGAGCTGCGCCAGCAGATCCAGGCCTGCATCGGCTCGAACCTGTCGGACATTCGACCCGGCTCGGATGGCGCGATGCGCCTGAAAGCCCAGCTGATCGAGCAGGGCCTGTGGTCGCAGTACATGGAAGTGGGCATCGGCCCGGACGCCGAGGTGTTTACCAAGTCGCAGCCGATGTCGGCGGTGGGCCACGGCGCGGCCGTTGGCCTGCACCCGGCTTCGCACTGGAACAACCCGGAGCCGGAGATCGTTCTGGCCGTGAACAGCCAGGGCCAGGTGGTCGGCGCGACGCTTGGCAACGACGTCAACCTGCGCGACATCGAGGGCCGCAGCGCTCTCCTGCTGGGCAAGGCCAAGGACAACAACGGCTCGTGCGCGATCGGCCCGTTCATCCGCCTGTTCGACGGCGGCTTTTCGATGGACACGCTGCGCCAGCTCGAGGTGCGCATGCGGATCGACGGCGTGGACGATGGCTTCGAACTGGCCGGTGCCAGCCGCATGCGCGAGATCAGCCGCGATCCGCTCGACCTGGTCGCGCAGACTTGCGGCCCCCATCACCAATACCCGGACGGCTTCATGCTCTTCCTCGGCACCATGTTCTCGCCGATCAAAGACCGCGACGCCGCCGGTGCAGGCTTCACCCATCATCCGGGCGACCGCGTCAGCATTTCGACGCCATCGCTCGGCACACTGGTCAACACCGTCCAGCGCAGCGACGAGATTGCGCCCTGGACCTTCGGCGTGCGCGCCCTGTATCACAACCTGGCGCAACGCGGCCTGCTCGCGCCGCCGGACAGTCGCGCCGGCTGAGCCGGCGCAATCATTCGAAAGACACTTCATGCCTGACAACACAGAACAAGCCTGGGTCTATGCGACCTATCCTGACCTCGCCGGCAAGCGCGTCGTCATCACCGGCGGCGGCAGCGGCATCGGCGCCGAACTGGTGACCGCGTTTGCCGGACAGGGAGCTCGCGTCTATTTTCTGGACATCGCCGAGGAAGCCTCGCGCGAACTCGCGCAGGCCCTGAGCCGTGCGCGCCATGCCCCGCGCTTCATCAAATGCGACTTGACCGACCTTGACGCGCTCAAGGCGAGCTTCGCCGCGATCGAACAGGAAGCGGGCGGCGTCGACATCCTGCTTAACAATGCCGCCAACGACGACCGTCACGAGATCGAAGAGGTCACACCAAGCTACTGGGACAACCGGATGGCGGTCAACCTGCGCCACAAGTTCTTCTGCTCGCAGGCGGTGATCCCGGGTATGAAAAAGCGTGGCTATGGTGTGATCCTGAACTTCGGTTCGATCTCGTGGTACCTGGCGTCGTCGCAGCTCGACCTGTACATGACGGCCAAGGCAGGCATCGAGGGCATGACGCGCGGGATGGCGCGCGACCTGGGCCGCTACGGCATCCGTGCCAACACCGTGGTGCCGGGCGCCGTGCGCACTCCACGCCAGCAGGCGTTGTGGCACAACCCGGAAGAGGAGGCGCGCATCCTGGCCGGCCAGTGCATGCCCAAGCGGGTCGAGATGCAGGACGTGGCGGCACTGGCGCTGTTCCTGGCCTCGAACAACGCGCGCCACTGCACCGGCCGCGAGTATTTCGTCGATAACGGCTGGTACGGGGCATGAACAGCACCGCGCCCCGCTGCGTGTGGGAGGTGCAGGCCACCTTGGGAGAGGGCGTGCTGTGGCACGCTTCCCGCGACTGCGTCTATTTCGTCGACATCAAGGGCAAGCAGATTCACCGCTGTTCGCCTGACGGCAGCGTGCGCCGCAGCTGGAGCGCGCCGTCACAGGTGAGCTTTATCGTGCCGGTCGAAGGCGGCGGCCTGGTCTGCGGCCTCGAGGACGGTTTGTATCGCTTTATCGAGGAGAGCGGCGAATTCGTGCCGCTGCGCCAGGTAGAGTCCGACCTGCCCGGCAACCGCTTCAATGACGGCCACGTGGATGCCGCGGGGCGCCTGTGGTTCGGTTCAATGGACAACGCCGAGGCGATGCCTTCGGGCGTGCTGTACCGCTTCGATGGCGCGGGCGCTGCGCACGCGATGGGCACCGGCTACGTGATCACCAACGGCCCGGCGATCAGCCCGGACGGCCGCACGCTGTACCACACCGACACGCTGGACAAGGTCATTTACGCGTTCGACATGGCGCCAGATGGTGGCCTGTCCAACAAGCGCGTGTTCGTGACCATCGAAGGCGGCGGCTACCCGGACGGGATGGCGGTGGACGTTGATGGCAACCTGTGGGTCTGCACCTTCGGCGGCTGGCGCATCGACCGCTTCGATGCACAAGGCACCAAGACCGGGACAATCGCATTCCCGTGTTCGAATATCACCAAGCTGGCCTTCGGCGGCAATGACCTGCGCACCGTCTTTGTGACGACCGCGCGCAAGGGGCTGTCGCAGGAAGAGCTGGCAGCGCAGCCGCTGGCTGGCGCTCTGTTCACGTTCCGGTCTGATACGCCGGGATTGCCGCAGCACGCGCTGCGGCTGCAGGAGTAAAACCATGAGAGACAACAACGGCAAACGGCGCTTCCGGTCGCAGGACTGGTTCGACAATCCGGAGCGCATCGACATGACGGCGCTGTACCTGGAGCGCTTCATGAACTACGGGATCACGCCCGAGGAGCTGCGTTCGGGTAAGCCGATCATCGGCATCGCCCAGAGCGGCAGCGATATTTCGCCGTGCAACCGCATCCACCTGGAGCTGGCCAAGCGCGTGCGCGATGGCATCCGCGATGCCGGCGGCATTCCGATGGAGTTCCCGCTGCACCCGATTTTCGAGAACTGCCGCCGCCCGACCGCGGCGCTCGATCGCAATCTGGCCTACCTGGGCCTGGTCGAGATTTTGCACGGCTACCCGATCGACGCGGTGGTGCTGACCACCGGCTGCGACAAGACCACGCCGTCGCAGCTGATGGCGGCAGCCACCGTCGACCTGCCCGCGATCGTGCTGTCCGGCGGTCCGATGCTCGACGGCTGGTTCGAAGCTGAACTGGTCGGCTCCGGCGCCGCGATCTGGAAGGCGCGCCGCCGCCTGGCAGCAGGCGAGATCGACAACGAAAAATTCATCCAGATCGCCACGGCGTCGGCGCCCTCGGCAGGCCACTGCAACACGATGGGCACCGCGTCGACCATGAACGCGATCGCCGAGGCGCTGGGCATGTCGCTGACCGGCTGCTCGGCCATTCCGGCACCGTATCGCGAGCGCGGCCAGATGGCCTACGAGACTGGCCGCCGGATCGTGGAAATGGCGCGCGAAGACCTGCGTCCATCAAGCATCCTCACGCGCGAGGCCTTCCTGGACGCGATCGTGGTCAATGCGGCGATCGGCGGCTCCAGCAACGCCCAGCCGCACATCATGGCCATGGCGCGTCACGCGGGCGTCGAGCTTACATCCGAGGACTGGATGAAGTACGGCTACGACGTGCCGCTGCTCCTGAACATGCAGCCAGCCGGTAAATACCTGGGCGAGCGCTTCCACCGCGCCGGCGGCGTGCCGGCCGTGATGTGGGAGCTGGAGCAGGCAGGGCTGCTGCGCGCGCAGCGCCCAACCGTGACCGGGCGCACGATGGCGGGCAACCTGGAAGGACGCGCAAGCGCGGACCGCGAGATGATCCGCCCGTTTGCCGATCCGCTCAAGGAGCGCGCCGGCTTCCTGGTACTGAAGGGCAACCTGTTCGACTTCGCGATCATGAAGACCAGCGTAATTTCGGAAGCCTTCCGTGCACGCTACTTGTCGACCCCGGGTTCGGAGAATCGCTTCGAATGCCGGGTGGTGGTGTTCGACGGTTCGGACGACTACCACCACCGCATCAACGATCCTTCGCTTGGCATCGACGAGCGCACCATGCTGGTGATCCGCGGCGCAGGCCCGCTCGGCTGGCCCGGCTCGGCCGAGGTGGTCAACATGCAGCCGCCCGACGAATTGATCCGCAAGGGCATCGCCGCACTGCCGACGCTTGGCGACGGCCGCCAGTCCGGCACTTCGGACAGCCCGTCGATCCTGAATGCCTCGCCTGAAAGCGCGGCCGGCGGCAACCTGGCGCTGCTGCGCACCGGCGACATCGTGCGGGTCGACCTGAACGCGGGCCGCTGCGACGTGCAGGTCCCGGACGACGAGTTGGAAGCGCGCCGGCGCGAGGCGCCGCCACAGGTGCCAGCCAGCCAGACCCCGTGGCAGGAGATCTACCGCGCCACGGTGGGCCAGCTGCACACCGGCGCCTGCCTTGAACTGGCGCTGCCGTACCGCGGCGTCGGACACGACATGCCGCGCCATAATCACTGAGGGCCGTATTCAGTAACCTTAGTGGCATTTTTTCAAGCAGAATGGTGTCCGGCCCAATTCGTCCGGGGCCGAAACAAATAAGACAAGGAGACGTAGCCATGAAAAAGATGATCCAAGTGGTGGGCCTGGCCTGCGCGATGCTGTTTTCCGCCGGGATGGCGCAGGCGGATGCCCAGCATCCGAAGATCGGCTTTTCGATCGACGACCTGCGGGTCGAGCGCTGGACCCGTGACCGCGACTACTTCACTCAGGCCGCCGAGCAGCTCGGCGCCAAGGTCTACGTGCAGTCGGCCGACGCCAGCGAGCAGCGCCAGATCGCCCAGATCGAGAACCTGATCTCGCGCGGCGTCGACGTGCTGGTGATCGTCCCTTACAACGCCACGGTGCTGAACAACGCGATCCGCGAAGCCAAGAAGGCCAAGATCAAGGTCGTGTCGTACGACCGCCTGATCCTGGGCGCCGACATCGACGCCTACATCTCCTTCGATAACAAGGCGGTGGGCGAGATGCAGGCGCAGTCGCTGGTCCAGGCCCGGCCGAAGGGCAACTACTACCTGCTGGGCGGCGCGCCGACCGACAACAACGCCAAGATCCTGCGCGAGGGCCAGCTGGCGGTGCTGCAGCCGCTGATCGACAAGGGCGATATCAAGGTCGTCGGCAAGCAGTGGGTCAAGGACTGGAGCGCGTCCGAGGCGATGTCCATCGTCGAGAACGCATTGACCGCCAACGGCAACAAGATCGACGCCGTGGTGGCATCCAATGACGGCACCGCCGGCGGTGCGGTGCAGGCGCTGGCAGCGCAGAAGCTGGCGGGCAAAGTGGTGGTCTCCGGCCAGGACGCCGACCTGGCGGCCGTGCGCCGCGTGATCGCCGGCACCCAGACTATGACCGTCTACAAGCCGCTCAAGCAGATCGCGTCCAGCGCCGCCAAGCTGGCGGTGCAGCTGGTGCGCGGCGAAAAGCCGACCTACAACTCGCAGCTCGACAACGGCTTCAAGAAGGTAGACAGCCTGCTGCTCAAGCCTATCCTGCTGAACAAGTCGAACGTCGACGTGCTGGTCAAGGACGGTTTCTACACTCAAGCTCAGCTGGCGGGCAAATAAGCGGGAAAATAAGCGGCGCGAGCCTGTTATTGGGCAGGCGCCCCCTGGCGCACGCGCTCGACGCGGCCAGGGGTGCCATCTCGCCCATTCAACAACCAATGAACTGAGTCTTGAATGTCCGGCTATCTGCTTGAAATGAAGGGCATCGCCAAGCGATTCGGCGGTGTCGCCGCGCTCGACGGGATCGACCTTGCGATCCGACCCGGCGAGTGCATCGGGCTGTGCGGCGAGAATGGCGCCGGCAAGTCCACCCTGATGAAGGTCCTGTCGGCGGTGTACCCGCACGGCACCTGGGATGGCGAAATCCTCCTGGACGGCAAACCGCTGCGTGCGCGTTCGGTGCGCGAGACGGAAGAGGCGGGGATCATCATCATCCACCAGGAACTGATGCTGGTGCCCGAGCTGTCGGTGGCCGAGAACATCTTCCTCGGGAATGAACTGACGCTGCCCGGCGGCCGCCTGAACTACCCGGCGATGAACCGCCGCGCCGAGGAGATATTGCGCGAGCTGAAGCTGCCGGATGTGAACGTGGTACTGCCGGTGAAGAACTACGGCGGCGGGCACCAGCAGCTGATCGAGATCGGCAAGGCGCTTAACAAGAAGGCGCGGCTGTTGATCCTCGATGAACCTTCGGCTTCGCTCACCGCGGCCGAGATCGAGGTGCTGCTCACGATCATCCGCGACCTCAAGGCCAAGGGCGTGGCCTGCGTCTACATCTCGCACAAGCTGGAAGAGGTCGCGGCCATCTGCGACACGATCGTCACCATCCGCGACGGCCGCCACATCGCCACCACCCCCATGCAGGAGATGAACGTCGAGCGCATCATCGCCCAGATGGTGGGGCGCGAAATGAATCAGCTTTACCCGGTCCTCGAACACGAGGTGGGCGAGGTGATCATGGAGGCGCGCGACGTCACGTGCTACGACGTCGACCAGCCGCAAAGAAAGCGCGTGGACAATGTCTCGTTCTCGCTCCGACGCGGCGAAATTCTGGGCATCGCGGGCCTGGTCGGTGCCGGCCGCACCGAGCTGGTGTCGGCGATCTTCGGCTCCTATCCGGGACAGCACGAGGGCGAGGTCTGGCTCGAAGGGCAGCGCATCGATACGTCCAACCCATTCAAGGCGATTCAGGCCGGCTTTGCGCTGGTGCCGGAAGACCGCAAGCACCACGGCATCGTGCGCGACCTGTCGGTGGGCGAGAACATCACGCTGTCGGTGCTTCAGCGCTTTTCGCGGATGACGCGCATCGACCAGAGCGCCGAGGTGCTGGCGGTCAATGCGCAGGTCGCGCGACTGGCCTTGAAGACCGCCAGCCCGGCGCTGCCGATCACCGCGCTCTCTGGCGGCAACCAGCAGAAGGCGGTGCTGGCCAAGATGCTGCTGACCGGGCCGAAGGTGCTGATCCTGGACGAGCCGACGCGCGGCGTGGACGTCGGCGCCAAGTTCGAGATCTACAAGCTGATGCTCGAGCTGGCTGCGCAGGGCATCTCGATCATCATGGTGTCGTCCGAACTGGCCGAGGTGCTGGGTGTGTCCGACCGGGTGCTGGTGATGGGGGAGGGGATACTGCGCGGCGAGTTCGTCAACCAGGGCCTGACCCAGGAAATGGTGCTGGCCGCGGCGCTGGGACAGGGCCAGGCAGCGCAGCTTGACACCACGCCGGCATGATGCAACCCACGGGTACAAAATGAAAACGAATAATCTGAAACAGCTCTTCACCCAATACAAGATCCTCGCCCTGCTGGTGGCGATCGCCATCATCTGGGCCTTCTTCAGCTGGAAGACCGACGGCGGCTTCACCTCGGCGCGCAACCTGTCCAACCTGATGCGCCAGATGTCGATCACCGGCATCCTCGCCTGCGGCATGGTGTTCGTCATTATCGCCGGCGAAATCGACCTGTCGGTCGGCTCGCTGCTTGGCCTGCTAGGCGGCATAGCCGCGGTGCTGGACGTGACTGGCCAGCTGTCGCTGCCGGTATCGGTCGCGATCGTGCTGGCGTGCGGCCTTGCGCTGGGTGTGCTGAACGGCTACCTGACGGCTTATGCGGGCATACCGTCATTCATTGTCGGCCTGGGCGGCATGCTCGCCTACCGCGGCGTGGTGCTCGGCGTGACGGGGGGCGCGACGGTGGCGCCGGTATCCGACCAATTCCAGGTGCTGGCGCAGGGCTACCTGCCTCCGGCGTTCGGCATGGTGCTCGGCGTAGCGCTGTTCCTGCTTGCCGCCGTGCTGGCCTGGCGCCAGCGCGCGACGCTCGCGCGCCACAACCTGCCGGTGCCCGCAGCCTGGCGCGACGGCCTGCGCGTGGCGCTGACCGGCATCGTGCTGGCCGGTTTCGTGACCACCCTGAACAGCTACGAAGGCATTCCGCTGCCGGTGCTGATGCTGCTGGTGCTGTTTGGCGTGTTCAGCTACATCGCGCGCCAGACCGTGTTCGGCCGGCGCATCTACGCGGTGGGCAGCAACATGGAAGCGACACGCCTGTCAGGCATTAACGTGCGCGCCGTGAAGCTGTGGATCTTCGGGATCATGGGCCTGATGTGCGCACTGGCTGGCCTGATCAACACCGCGCGCCTGGCGGCAGGTTCGCCATCGGCCGGCACTTCGGGCGAGCTGGATGTGATCGCGGCCTGCTTCATCGGCGGCACCTCGATGCGCGGCGGCGCGGGCACCGTGCATGGCGCGCTGGTCGGCGCGCTGGTGATGGCGAGCCTGGACAACGGCATGTCGATGCTCGACGTGGATGCGTACTGGCAAATGATCGTCAAGGGCCTGATCCTGACGCTGGCAGTGTGGGCCGACGTGGCCACCCGCTCCGGGCAGCGTTAAGCTAGGCGCTGTCTTACTGGAGGCGTAGGGTGCGCACCTGTGCGCACGCGGTTCGCGAACGTTGCGCAGTGAAGCAACAGCCGCGAGTCAGTAGCGGTGGCAGAGCCTTAAGCAAGGGCGGAGAAAGGCGGCTGTTTATTTTCATGGGACCTTTTTTTGGTTGAGCTGGTCAAAGGCGTAGCGCAGGCAGAAGCGCTCGTGATTGCATCGGCCCAACCAACAGGAGATACCTCATGAAATTCCAGAAAGGATGCTTGGCGTTGTGTGTCGGATATCTATGCGCCAGCGCCGCGTGGTCGCAAACACCTGACGCAAAGCAAAACCCACCGGTCGCGGGTGCGTCAGCCCTGGGTGTCAGCGTCGTCGAGATGGAAAACGTGGTGCTCGGCTGGAGCGCCAAGCGTGACCTGCTCGGAAAGCCTGTCATTAACGACCGCAAGGAAAGAATCGGCACGATCGACGACCTGATCATTACGCCGAGTACGACTGGCAAGTTGCCTCGTGCAACGGTCGCCATCATCGGGGTCGGCGGTTTCATCGGCATCGGCAAGCGGGATGTGGCGATCCCGGTCGAACAGATTCAGCATACGGATAACACTTTTGTGTTGCCCGGGGCAACCAAGGATGCGCTGAAAGCCATGCCGCCTTTCGAATACCGGAAGAAGTAGTTTCCTCGTCCAGATTGCTCATGAGCTAGCGATTTCAGGCGAGCGTGGTAGTTCCGCTTCACGTCTTGGTCCTGGTCCTCTTCTTGTCTCCATGATGACGCAAGGCGCGCTGTGGTTTGTCGTGCGCGCTTGCCGTTTGGAGCCACTCATCCATTTGGGACGGGAAGGGGTATAGCTCCTGTATGCATTGAATGACATTCGACGAGTCGTTTCACTACAGGAGCAGACGATGAACACTGCATTGATCCTTGCCGCACGCTTGTTGATGTCGCAGATTTTCATCATCTCCGGCTGGAGCAAGGTGCTTGGCTACAAGGGTACGCTGGCCTATTTCGCGTCGTACGGCCTTCCTGCTGTGGCGGTGCCGCTGGTGATCTTGATCGAACTGGGCGGCGGCATCTTGCTATTGTTCGGGATAAAGGCACGTTGGGCCGCAGCGGTCCTGGCCCTGTTCAGCATCGGTTCCGCCCTCATTGCCCATACCAATTTTGCCGACCCCAATCAAGTGAATAATTTCATGAAGAATCTCGCGATGGCTGGGGGATTTTTGATGTTCGTTCGTTATGGGGCTGGAGTGCCAAGCGTGGACGAGAGGGCGGGAGGGCATCGCTAGCGATTTGTGTTTGCTGACATGAGCCTGAAAGCAACGGTTAAGCAACGGTTAAGGGGACGGATAGAAAGCGTGAATTTTTCTTAATATCAAGCTGCTATTGTTAGCGCGGGTGCCAACGCGGACGAATTGACTTCGTCGGCTTAATCGAGACGCAAACGATGGTGCCGCAAACGTCTATCGAGAGATTCCGTGAACTCAAACCAGCGCTTTCGTTTTCCGATGCTCGCCATATGCGTGTTTTTGCTGGCGCTGTGCGCTGAGCCATCCTGCGCGCAGGATGACGCTGCCTGTGATATTCCCGCAGGCCTTGAACAAAAACTTCAGCCGGGGCATTTGGTGTTGATCGGCGAGGTGCACGGTACAACGGAGAGCCCCGCAGCATTCGGTGACGTAGTCTGCCGCGCACTTGAGCAGGGACGTGAGGTGTCTGTCGGTTTGGAATTAAACCCTAACCAAGTCGATTCGCTTGCCCAGTACATGGCCTCGGATGGCGATAAGGCGGCAGTCAAACGCTTTTTGCATTCGACATTTTGGGCGCGATCATTCCAGGACGGTCGCTCCAGCACGGCGATGCTGGCACTCGTCGAACGCCTGCGGCGATTGAAACAGCGCTATCCGGCGCTAACTGTATTCGTCCTTGATGAGGCCATGAGCCCATCCGCTTCCGTGGGTGGATTGAGCCGTGACCAGCGAATGGCTGTCCGTGTACGGGCCGAGCACTTGCGTCGTCCGCAGGCGCTTGTTCTCACGCTGACCGGCAATGTACATAACCGTCTGAAGCCGATGTCTTTAGGCGCGGGAAAACAGATACTTCCGCAGCCGATGGGTGCCTGGCTCGCCGACTTGTCGCCGCACTCAGTGCTGTTGGACTCGAATGGCGGTAGCGCCTGGGTATGTGCACCAGCGTGCGCAGCGCAAATCTTCCCGGCACAGCAGGATCCTGCTGCCAATGCGGCACAAGGTTACCATGACCTGTCAGCAACTGAACCCTACACAAACCAGTGGTCAATTGGCCCGAGCACCGCCTCCATTCCGGCTATCCAGGCATTCGTCGAATAACAACCAACACCGTCGGAGGCCTCAGTCTGTGTTGGCGCTTAGCGGGCATCGTTGAGATCGGGGCCGATAACATACCAGATGCGCAATCCGATGTCGGAGGACCTGAGATTTGCAAACCCGCCCCCTGTGACCTTCGTTAAGGTTTCAATGTTTAGAGGCTTAATGCCGGCGCTTAGCATCCATTCGTTTGCTTCCACCAGTGCCCGGTCGATTCCCTCAGGACGTCCGTATTCAGCGGACGAAAAGTCTCTGAATGCAATCATATTCACGCGTTTGATGTAGTTGGGGCGAGTTCGCGACGGCTCAGTGTATGAGGGTTGTTGCCTTCATAGCAAGCAAAGTTTTGTTAACCGTGTTGAAGTCGGCGCGTGTGGAACCGGGCCGCTCCCGGAGCGACTCGAGAGGGACCAGAAAGCAAAAAGCCCACGAACCGAAATTCGTGGGCTTCCTGATTTATTCTGGTAGGCCGTGCTGGGCTCGAACCAGCGACCAACGGATTAAAAGTCCGCTGCTCTACCAACTGAGCTAACGACCCGAAAGAGGCTCGCATTATAGCGGCCAATTTTTGTTTGCGCTAGGGGAAGATGAGTGTTCCTGAACTCTGGAAGCGTGGCGGCGGTGCGGCTCGTCGCGTATGCGGTGGCGTGCTGACTTGCGGATGCTGTGCCACTGCGCCGCGTTCGCGAACCGCGTGCGCACAGGTGCACACACCCTACGATTTGTTCCGCTTCGCCGCGGTCGCGAACCGTTACGACTTGGTCAGCGCAGCCGTTACCTTCAGAACTTCGTCTGCCGTGGTAAGGCCTTCGGCCACCTTCAGCGCGCCGGCGATGCGCAGCGGCTTCATGCCGTCGTCCACGCTTTGCCTGCGCAGCGCCTGCATGTCGGTTTCGTCGGCGATCAATTTTGCGAAATCGTCGGTCACGGTCAGCAGTTCGTACAAGCCGGTGCGCCCGCGGTAGCCGGTCATCCGGCATTCCGGACAGCCAACCGGGCGATAGACCTGCGAAGGCTTGGCGATATTCCATGCGCCGCCAATGCCTTGCCAGATTTCGTCGGACAGTTCCCCGTCAGGCGATTTGCAATGTGGGCAGAGCGTGCGCACCAGGCGCTGCGCCATCACGCCGATCAGCGTCGACGACAGCAGGTAGTAGGGCACGCCCAGTTCGAGCAGGCGCATCACGCTCGATGGCGCGTCGTTGGTGTGCAGCGTCGACAGCACAAGGTGCCCGGTGAGCGCTGCCTGGATCGCCATTTCGGCCGTGGCGAGGTCGCGGATTTCGCCGACCATGATGATGTCCGGGTCCTGCCGCATCAGCGCCTTCACGCCGTCCGCGAACGAGAGGTCGATCCCGGGCTGTACCTGCATCTGGTTGAACGAGGGCTCGACCATCTCGATCGGGTCTTCGACCGTGCAGACGTTCACCTGGCTGGTCGCGAGCGCCTTGAGCGTGGTGTACAGCGTGGTCGTCTTGCCCGAGCCGGTCGGGCCGGTCACGAGGATAATGCCATGCGGGCGGCTGGTGAGCTGGTCCCAGCGCCGCGCGTCATCAATCGGAAAGCCCAGCTCCGGCAGCGTCTTGACCACCACCTCGGGGTCGAAGATTCGCATCACCAGTTTTTCGCCGAAGGCGGTCGGCAGCGTTGACAGGCGCAGCTCGACTTCCTGGCCGCTGTTGGTGCGGGTCTTGATGCGTCCATCCTGAGGGCGGCGTTTTTCGATCACGTCCATCCGGCCCAGGAGCTTGATACGCGCGGTCATTGCGATCATTACCACTGCCGGCACCTGGTACACCTGGTGCAGCACGCCGTCGATGCGAAAGCGGATCACCGCAAACTCGCGCTTTGGTTCGAGGTGGATGTCGGAGGCGCGCTGCTCGAATGCGTAACTCCACAGCCAGTCGACGATGTTGACGATGTGCTGGTCGTTGGCGTCCAGCTGGCGGTCCGACTTGCCCAGTTCGACCAGCTGTTCGAAGTTGTTGCGCAGGCCAAGGTCCTGGTTGCCCGCCCGGTTCGCGTCGCGGATCGATTTGGCCAGGCTGAAGAACTGGGCGATGTACTGTGCGATGTCGAGCGGGTTGGCCATCACCAGCTCGACCTTGCGGCGCGAGACCTTGGCGATTTCGTCGACCCACTCGCGCGCGAACGGGTCGGCGGTGGCTACCACTAGTGCGGCCGGCGTGAGCTCGACCGGCAGAATGTTAAAGCGCGCCGCGTAGCTGGCCGACATGACGTCGGCGACCTTGGTGAAGTCGATTCTCAAAGGATCGATGCGGATGAAGGGCAGGCCGACCTTTGCCGCGCACCATTCGGTGAGCACGTCGAGCGTCAGCAGGCGGTGCGGCGGCAGGTTCGACACCAGCTTGCACTGGGCGACCGCGCTCAACGGGTGCATCGAGCCGACCGCGTTCTTGAGGATGCCTTGCGCCTGCGCGAAGTTGGCTTTGACGCTGGCCTTTTCGACGATGCCGTCGGCCAGCAGCCATGAGAAGATGACTTGCAGGTCGAGCCTGGCCAGACGCTGGGAGCGGCGTTCGACGGTAGCGGGCAGTGATGCATTCGTGTTCAAAGTAGCCTCCGAAGTAGCCTGCGAATTGGCCCCGATACCCGCGCCTGGTTCAGCGCGCCGCTTCGATGCCCGCTTCGATGCCCTTTACCCAGGACTTGGCGGGCAGCTTGGTGGTGGCGACGATCTGCGCCGCCCGTTCCTTCAACCGCGCCGGGTCCAGGTCCGGCTGGCTGTTGAAGCACAGCGCGACCACGTTCCCGTCGTGGACTTCGGGCAGGCAAATCACGTGCTCGAACGCGTGCCGCATCGCCTTGATGTTCCTGGCGAAGCTCGGGTGGTCGCCGAACAGGTTGACGGTCATGATCCCATGCTCGGTCAGGCACGCACTGCAGGCGCGGTAGAACTCGGGCGTATCGAGCACCGGCCCGCGCGCGGTCGCGTCGTACAAGTCGGTCTGCAGCACGTCGTACGCGGCGTGGTTGGCCGGGTCGAGGACGAAGTCCATCGCATCCATCTCCACCACATGCAGGCGCTCATCATCAGGCGGGAGCTTGAACATCTGCTGGCAGATCGCGATCACCGACGGATTGAGTTCGACCGCGGTGACGCTCGCTTCCTGAAACTGCCGGTAGCAGAATTTGGTGAGGGTGGCGGCGCCTAGCCCCAGCTGGACGATCGCTTGCGGGGCGTCGATGAACAGCATCCAGGCCATCATCTGCTGCGCATATTCGAGCTCGGGCCAGTCCGGTTTGCGGATGCGCATCGCGCCCTGGACCCATTCGGTGCCGAAGTGCAGATAACGTACGCCGTCCTGTTCGGACAGGGTCACGGGCGCGAACTTGGGTTTGCGCGCGGGGCGGCGCGAGGATTCGGCTTGTTCGATGGATTTGCGTTTGATGAGCATAGGACGGCCTGTTGAATCGCCCTATTATCGGGGGAGGGCTTCCCGTAGCGCAAGCGGCATGGGAAGGCGGCGCGGGGAAGGGGAGGTTCCCCGGCGCCGGTGAAACGGGGAGGCCGTGCCTTAGTAGCTGACCGGCTGGAACGAGACCTGCAGGCGCAGGCGATCGCCCGGGTCACGGCTCATGACCTCCGTGTAGGAGCGGCCACGGTATTCGTAAGTGACTTCGTAGCCGGCGTTGCGGTTTTCGATCGACTCGACGGTGCGGCACTGTCGTACGGCCTGTTCCTGCACGCCCGGCGCAGTGTTGCGGCCGTCGTTTTCCATGCGATCGCCCACCACGGCACCGGCGATGGCGCCAGCGGCTGCCGCCGCCACCTTGCCGTTACCACCGCCGACCTGGCTGCCCAGCAGGGCACCGGCGATGCCGCCGATGACCGAGCCGCCGGCGCCGCGCTGCTGCTGGACCGGCACCTGGACATAGTCGGTGCGGCATTCCTGGCGCGGCACGCGTACCTGTTCGACGCGCGGCTGCACGCGCACCACGCGAGCGTAGTCTTCGAAATCGCCAGCCTGGGCAAATGGCAGGGCGGCGAGGCCAAGGGCAGACATCAATAGTTTGGCTTGCAGTTTCATTTTTTAACCTCTGGTTGGCGGGTGGTGCTTGCTGGGTTTGATTTACTGTCACGCTTGTATCTTAATCCGAGTCGGAAAACCGAAACAATCTTCGTGGCAACAAATTGTAACAGCCGGGTACACACCGTTATCGCCCATCTCAGAGGGAAAAGCGGGGCCGCGATGGGGCAAAACGCCCGCGACCAGCCGTAATTTTTTTACAAAACCCGGACAGCAGCTAACATTCGGGTTGATTCAGTTACCACAAAACGTTACCCTTACAAAATTCTGATTATTGGTGCGTGGAAACGACAGCGGGGGAACAGCAAACCTGCCGAGGTTCGCGAAGGTGGGCGCCGAGGCGAGTAATTAACAACACGTACACCAGGTCGACATGAGGAAAAAATGAGTTTGTTGATGACAGTGCCGCCCAATGTTGTACAGTCCATCCGCGCGTTTCGGGTTGCCGAACTGCAGGAAGAGGCTGGGAGGCTGGGACATCATTTCCTGTACGCGCACTGTGCCAACACGCTGACCAAGCAGCAGGTATGTGCTCGCATCGGCGAGAACTTCTATTTCCCCAAGCAGTGCAGCAAGAATTTCGACGCGCTGCGCGTGTGCCTGACCGATACCATCGCCAAGGCCGGTGCCCAGACCGGCTTCATCGTCGTTTTGGAACAGTTACCGAACGCGCAAAAATTCGATCGTGAAGCGCGCGAGACGCTGCTTGACGTGTTTCGCGATGCGGCCGATTTCTGGGGCGAGAAGAAAGTTCCCTTCCGCGTTTTCTACTCGTTCGAGTAATTTGTCCAGTTTGCGCGCTTGATTTTGGCGCCGTCCCCGGCGCATTCGCCGCGGCTCGTCCGTACCGTGGCGCAACGGTGTTTCCTACCGGCCCGACCTTGGCTCAGGGTACAATGCGCGGTATGAAAAACATTGTGATCCTCATTTCTGGCCGTGGCAGCAACATGGAAGCGATCGTCCGTGCGCTCGAAGCCGAAAAGTGGCCAGCACGTATCGCGGCGGTGATCAGTAACAAGGCTGATGCCAAGGGCCTGTTGTTCGCGCAGGAGCATGGCATCCCGACCGCCGTGGTCCCGAGCAAGCAATTCGCCAGCCGCGACGAGTTCGATGCCGCGCTGCGGGAGGTGATCGACAGTTTTGCTCCGAATCTGGTCGTGCTGGCCGGATTCATGCGCATCCTGACTGCGCCGTTCGTCGAACATTATGCGGGCCGCATACTGAACATTCATCCGTCGCTGTTGCCGCTGTTCCCGGGCCTGGCGACGCACCAGCAGGCGCTGGACGCCGGCGTCGTCGAACACGGCGCGTCCGTGCATTTCGTGACGGCGCAACTGGATCATGGCCCGATCGTGGTACAGGCCACGGTGCCGGTGCTGCCGGGCGACACCGCGGAGATGCTGTCGGAGCGCGTGCTGGTCGAGGAACACAAGATTTATCCGCTTGCCGTGCGTCTGTTTGTGGAAGACAGGCTCAGCATCAAGGACGACGAAGTCGTGATCGTCCACGCGGTGTGACAACAAATATATAACCCAAGGAATTTCATGAGATTGCCACCAGCAATCCTCGGCAATACGGAAGAGGTATTGCGCGAGGTCTTGCGCTTTGCCGCGCCGGCCGACGTTACCCTGTCGCGCTACTTCAAGGACCATCCCCGTCTTGGCGGCCGCGAGCGCGGCGCCATTGCGGAAGCGGTGTATGCCGTGCTGCGCAACAAATCGTTCTTCACCGACTTTGCCGGCGGCGCCAAGGGGTCGACGATGCGCCGCCTGACCCTGCTGGGCATGGCCGAAGCGATCGGCTTTGATTCGCTCGGCGGCCTGACGGAAGAGGAAAATGCCTTCCTTGCCCGCATCAAGGAAATCGACCGCAACCTGCTGTCGCCGAAGATGCGCGCCAACCTGCCCGACTGGCTGTTCGAGAAATTCGTGGCCCAGTTCGGCGAGGAAGAAACGATGCAGCTGGCGGCCGTGCTGAACACGCCGGCCCCGCTCGACCTGCGCGTCAATTCGCTCAAGGCCAGCCGCGAGGATGTGGTCAAGCAACTGGCCGAGGCGCCGATCGCCGCCGAACCGACGCCGTATTCGGCGCTCGGCCTGCGCGTGCGGAAAAAGCCCGCGCTGCAGAACATGCCGCTGTTTAAAGAGGGCGCGATCGAAGTGCAGGACGAGGGCAGCCAGGTGCTGTCCCAGCTCCTGGGCGCGCGCCGCGGCGAGATGGTGGTGGACTTTTGCGCTGGCGCCGGCGGCAAGACGCTGGCGCTGGGCGCGATTATGCGCAATACCGGCCGCCTGTATGCGTTCGACGTGTCGGAAAAGCGCCTGACCAAGCTCAAGCCGCGGCTGGCCAGGAGCGGCCTGTCGAATGTGCATCCGGTCGTGATCGCGCACGAGCGCGATGTCAAGATCAAGCGGCTGGCCGGCAAGATCGACCGCGTGCTGGTCGATGCGCCGTGCTCGGGCCTGGGCACGCTGCGCCGCAATCCCGACGTGAAATGGCGCCAGCAGCCGCAGGCGGTGGTCGAGATGCAGGAAAAGCAGGCGTCGATCCTCGACGGCGCGGCGCGCCTGCTGCGTTCGGGCGGGCGCCTGGTGTACGCGACCTGCAGCCTGCTGAACGAAGAGAACGATGTGGTGGTCGAGCAGTTCCTTGAGACGCATCCCGACTTCCAGCTGGTGCCGATGAGCCAGGTATTGGCCGAACAGAAGATCCCGCTCGAGATGGACAAATACCTCAAGCTGCTGCCGCACAAGCATGAGACCGACGGCTTCTTTGCCGCTGTCCTCGAGCGCAAGCCGATGAAACCGGCTGCGGAGCAAGAAGAAGAGTGAACAAGGTGGGCTCGATGCCGCTGGCGGACATGCTACAGGACCTGCTCGGCGACCTGTCCGACCCGAGCATCCTGTGGCAGGCGGCGGTGATTATCGCGTCCGCCGGGCTGGGCTGGCTGCTGGCGCGTTCCATCCGCAGCGCCTGGTTGCATGGACGCGACGATCATAACGGCATGCTGCGCATCGGCGTGGAAAGCTTCGCGCGTGTGCTGGCGCCGCTGCTGGCGCTTGGTCTGCTCACGCTGGGCAAATACTTCCTTGCCAGAAACCACCTGCACGTGAACGTGCTGCGCGTCGCGATTCCGCTGGCGTCGTCGCTGGCGATGATCCGGCTCGCGTTCTACCTGCTGCGGCGCGTGTTTGCGCGCCATGGCCAGCTTGGCGCGGCCCTGCAAACCTTCGAGAAACTGTTTGCGCTGGTGGTCTGGCTCGGCCTGGCGCTGTACCTGACCGGCGCCTGGCCCGATATCCTGCGTTTCCTGGAGCACACCTCCGTACCGCTGGGCCGCCACCGGGTGCAATTGTCGGACGCGCTGCAGGCCGTGGTGTCGGTGGTGCTGATGCTGATGCTGGCGCTGTGGGCCGGCGCGGCGCTGGAAGAGCGGCTGATGGGCGTGCCCGGCATCCATACCTCGCTGCGGGTGGTGCTGGCGCGCACCAGCCGCGCCGTGCTGGTGCTGGTCGCCGTCCTGCTCAGCCTGTCGATGGTGGGCCTGGACCTGACCGTGCTGTCGGTGTTCGGCGGCGCCCTCGGCGTTGGCCTGGGACTGGGCATGCAGCGCATCGCCAGCAATTACGTGTCGGGATTCGTGATCCTGCTCGAACGAAGTTTGTCAATTGGAGACATGATTTCGGTCGATAAGTACTCCGGCAAGGTCACACACATCAACACGCGCTACACTGTGTTGCAGGGGCTCGATGGGGTGGAGACGGTGTTGCCGAACGAGATGCTGATTTCGGGGCCGGTGCAGAACCAGTCGCTGACCAATCGCAGGGTGCGCGGTTCGACACGGGTTATCGTCGCCTACGGCAGCGACCTGGCGGTGGTGATGCCGCTGTTGCAGCAGCAGGCGGCATCGATCCCGCGGGTGCTGGCGGAACCGGGGCCGGGCGTGGGGCTGGCCCGCTTCGCGCCGGAAGGCTACGAGCTCGATGTGGGGTTCTGGATCGGCGACCCGGAAAACGGCACGGGGGGCGTGGTATCCGAGCTCAACAAGAAGATTTATGCGCTGGTGCAGTCGGGCGAGATCAAGCTTGGCATTCCAACCTTTGATACGCGTCTGCTTGATGCACATATTGCAGCAGTTGTAGCACGAAATGCGCAAAACAGCGGGAATTCCTGACCAAATTGGTGTCGCTGGGAAGTAGTTACACGTAAAATGTCGGTTTCGACCGTCTCGCAGAAAAGGCGGCGTGTGCACGCAAGCAATCCACTTTGGAGTAGTAATGAATTTGTCTAGTAACACCCTGTACGCTGTGCTCGATTTCCTGAACACCGGCGTCGCCAACCTCTCCGGCTGGCAACTAGTGGTGTACACGCTCGTGGTTACGCATATCACGATCGCCAGCGTGACCATTTTCCTGCACCGTCACCAGGCGCACCGCGCGCTCGACCTGCATCCGGCCCCGAGCCACTTTTTCCGTTTTTGGCTGTGGCTGACGACCGGCCAGGTGACCAAGGAGTGGGCGGCCATCCACCGCAAGCATCACGCCAAGTGCGAGACGGAAGAGGATCCGCACAGCCCGGTCACGCGCGGCATCGGCAAAGTGCTGCTGGAAGGCGCCGAGCTGTACCGCACTGAAAGCAAGAACCAGGAAACCCTGGACAAGTACGGCCACGGCACGCCGGACGACTGGCTCGAACGCCACGTATACACCCCGTACAGCGCGGCTGGCGTTTCAGCGCTGCTCGTGATCAACGTGATCCTGTTCGGCGTCATTGGCCTGACCATCTGGGCGATCCAGATGATCTGGATTCCGTTCTGGGCGGCAGGCGTCGTCAACGGCCTGGGCCACTTCTGGGGCTACCGCAACTACGATTGCAATGACGCGGCGACCAACCTGGTTCCGTGGGGGATCTTGATCGGCGGCGAAGAACTGCACAACAACCACCACACGTTCGCGACGTCCGCCAAGCTGTCGAACAAATGGTACGAGTTCGACATCGGCTGGTGCTACATCCGCATGTTGGAAATGGCGGGCCTGGCCAAGGTGAAGAAGGTCGCGCCCAAGCCCAAGCTGGCCAAGGACAAGCTGGTGGCGGACTTCGACACGCTGCAGGCGGTGATCGCCAACCGTTACGACGTGATGGCCAAGTACGCGCAATCGGTCAAGAGCGCGTTCCGCGAGGAACTCGAGCACCTGAAGCACAAGGCCGAGCTGGAAACGCGCTTTTTGAAGAGCTCGCGCAAGCTGATGCAGCGCGAGCCGGCCAAGCTGGAATCGTCGCAACAGCAACAGCTGGTTGAGCTGTTCCAGCACAGCAAAGTGCTCGAGACCATGCATCATATGCGCGTGGAACTGGGCGCGATCTGGGAGCGTTCGCACTCGACCCGCGACCAGCTGCTGCAACAGCTGCAAGACTGGTGCGCGCGCGCTGAAGCGTCCGGGATCAAGTCGCTGCAGGACTTTTCGATGCGCCTGCGCAGCTACGCGTAAGCGCAGCACTGGCAAACAAAAACGGCTCCCGCGTGAAATTCACGCGGGAGCCGTTTTTTATGGCTATGTCACCGGTAAGTATGGGCTCACGCGCGCCGTAGGGTGCGCACCTGTGCGCACGCGGTACGTGTGTGTACCGGAGCCAACGGCGTTCAACTGTACCGCGTGCGCACTGGTGCGCACCCTACGCCTTAGGTAAGCACGGTTCCACACTTAATGGGGACATAGCTTTTTTTATTGGCCACCTAATGGCAGGCCGCGGACTTCGGCCAGCCGCAGGCGACTAGCGTGCCGACTCCCGGATTGCTCAGGTAATTCAGGTGCGCCGCAAACGGGTCTTGCAGCAGCCCAAACCAAGTGCTGGCGTTGGAAGTGAGGATATCGGCAATCGTCACATCGTCCGCCTTGTAACGCGAAGGCAGCAGGCGGTACGACAGCACGTCATTGGGATCGGTGAACGCCACCACCGCCAGCTTCGAGAACGATGTTTCGGCGCGCGGGCCGGCTTGCTGCCGGCGCAGGGCGAGGAAGCGCTGCAGCGAATCCTGTGCCTGCGCCTGCATTGCCACAGGGCCCTGCTCGGCCAGGCCCAGCATCGGCAATTGATTGCCCGTCATGAAGATCAGGGCCATGCGGCGCGTGGCGTTCTGGCCGAGCTGGTGCAGGCGTGGCGGCGCGTCCGGCTGCAGCATCACTGACAGCGCGTCGAACAGAAGCTTCGTGCCCAGGCTTTCCGCGACGACGATGAGCGGCCCGTCAGCGCCTTCGGTTTGCGACTTTTCAAGCACCTGCGCGACCGTATCCACCATTGCCTGCTTGATCGCGGGATGGCTCGCGCCCGCGTAGACCACGGCGTCGGCCAGGCAGTCGTTCATCAGCTGGTCCTTGAGCAAGCCGTTAAAGCGGGCGCGCGTGGGCTTGCACTCGTCGGCCGTGGTGCAGTCGGTCGGGCTTTTGGTCATGTCGAACTCGAGCTGGTGCTTGAGATCGGCAGTCAGCGGCGACCAGATCAGGGCATGGAAGTGGGCGGTGCCACCGCCGATCGGCCTGGTGCGCTCGACCACCTGGACGCGATTGGTTGCCGCGCCCGATACCGACCGCGCAGCGGCGCCCGCGTTTGCGTCGACGGCGCCAGTGATAGTGTTGATCGCGCTATCGGCCCAATCCGCGGTATGGGTGCACATGCCGTGGACAAGCAGGATGTCGACCGGGCGCTTGCCGTTCTCGGCGATGATGCCGGCAATGCCCGGGAACGGCGCACTGTCGCGCACGACGACAGGCGGGTTGTAGGGAGTGGTGCAGGCGGCGAGCGGGCCGAGCAGGGCGATGAGGGCAAGTCTCATGAACCGCATATGCGTTCCTCCCGAAGGATGCCGTTCGTTACGGCAACCTTTCCAATATACGCAATTTCCTGACGGCAGGAATGGCGAATCGGCAGGGCTTGATTCTCGTCAACGGGCAAAACAAAAGAGCCGCGCACTTGCGTGGGCGGCTCTTTGGATACCGAAAAAAACCAGATTACTTGATCTTGGTTTCTTTGTAAGGCACGTGCTTGCGAGCTTTCGGGTCGAACTTGATGATTTCCATCTTGTTCGGCATGGTGCGCTTGTTCTTGGTGGTGGTGTAGAAGTGACCCGTGCCTGCAGTCGATTCCAGCTTGATTTTGTCGCGGCCAGTTTTTGCCATGATTGCAGCTCCCTAATTAAACTTTTTCGCCGCGGGCGCGCAGGTCGGCCAGCACAGCGTCGATGCCGATCTTGTCGATGACGCGCAGACCAGCGGTGGACACACGCAGGGAGACCCAGCGATTTTCCGATTCAACGAAGATGCGACGGTTCTGCAGGTTCGGCAGGAAACGACGCTTGGTTTTGTTGTTGGCGTGGGAGACGTTGTTACCAACCATCGGTCCCTTCCCAGTAACTTGGCAGACACGTGCCATAGTGCACTCCTTAATAATGTTCCAAAATCGGAAACCGCGAGTATAGCGCGAAAACCATCAGGGAATCAACAACTTGCGGAAAAAAATTGTGTCGTGATAAGCGACACTTGATTTAACAATTGTAAAATCGGGCCGGGGGCGGGTTTCCGGGCCTTAAAGTTGGCCGTTTTCCGTGAAGGAACGGATGTATGACGCGGCCACAACGAAGTGGAGCACGCGCCTATCGACCGAGTAGGGCTTGTACCCGGAGCATCGGTCAAGCGCAGGTTAGCATCACTTG
This sequence comes from Massilia horti, assembly GCF_004614195.1. Taxonomy (GTDB): domain Bacteria; phylum Pseudomonadota; class Gammaproteobacteria; order Burkholderiales; family Burkholderiaceae_D; genus Telluria; species Telluria horti. Next base: position 148,073 of record NZ_SPUM01000109.1, read on the forward strand.
ACTCGCATGACCCCGGCAGTTACGCCGCAGCGCCGACTTGACCACTTCAGGCGGGCGGGGAATAAATCGATAGCAGTTTGAAAACTAGAAAACGTTGTACTGTGGCAACGTCGGGGTGGATTGCCGCTCAATGGCGCAGTAGCAGAGCGAGCGCCGAGTTCGCCCCCCGCTTCTCCATTCAACCTTGTGGACATTGTTAAGCTGCGTTGTTATTCTTGAGCTAGCCTCACCGTCTTTGCATTCGCTACCATTCGCTCCTTTTAAACTGGACTAAATGCATAAAACAGGCGTGTTCATGTCGGCCTTGGTATCGGGAATAATCAGCTTAATTTCCTATTTGCTGATTTGTTCTGCTTTGCGGCCGGGATTGTTGTCCGGGCCTCTCGACAAATACGAGCAATATTTCTCTATCGGTCTAGCCCTAATAATTTTCGCTGTCGTTTTCTATAGGGTGAGGAAAGGATTTTGGAGCCAAGAGCAGGTTGATCAGCTTATGGATCTTGACTCTGACGGCTAAGAGCATTTAACAAAACCCCGGCGCTTGCCATCACAGCACCCAAACGGTGCTCGAAGTAAGACCAATTACTTCATAATCGACTCAAGGGACGATACGCCCTATGGTGATCCAGCTAAAATAGCTGTTGGTCCTCTTACGGCTCAGGAATTCCAGCGAAAATCAATCGAAATGAAACTCCCCAAATTTTCGAAAGTGCTGGGATCTTTACAATGATCCATGTACAGTCCGCTGGACAATGACACGTAAGTTGACGGTTGGTTCAGGGTTGGAAATCCATGGCAGTGACGGTAGTGCTATCGCTGGCGTTTCGCGCTGGTCAACCTAAAACAATATGCAACCAAGGGAGGAGTCCATGGCTGAGAAGAAATCTAAAAATTGGTGGTGGCCAACCATCACTGATCAAGCAAGCGCGATTGAAGCATCAAAGGCTGGTTACTGGGCTGCGGTGATCGTTGCTGTCGTCACCGCAGCATTCGCAACTTTTGCATTAATGCTTCAAAAGGAAATCGTAGCAGTTGGCCCTTTGGCGTATATTGACGCCGTTCTGTTTGCAGTCATAGCGTGGCGCATAAAGAAGTATTCGAAGTTTTTCGCTGTGGCCGGCGTCGTACTTTTTGTTATTGAGAAGGCTCTTCTGGCCCCAGCACAAGGCGTAGCAGGGTTGCCGCTGGCCATAGTTGTGTTGCTGATGTTCGTAAACGGTGCCAGAGGTGTGTTTGCATATCACCGCTACGCTATCGGTGAAACGCATGCTGAAAATGTATAACTTTGCGCTCAGACCGACGCCTTACATAATCGTTTCAACCGGTCTGGCTAACTGCTGATGCGACGAGGCCCGCACGTCCCGAGACTCGTCATTCTTATGTAGAGAACCTTAAAGCTGGCCGTTTTCTGCGAAGGAGTGTACGTGTGACCCCGCTACAACAAAGTGGTCGAGCACGCGCACGTCAATTAGGGCAAGGGCCTGCACCAGCGCATTGGTCAAGCGCAGGTCAGCATCGCTTGGCTCGCATACCCCAGATGGATGGTTGTGCGCGAGCATGACCCCGGCCGCGTTGCGCCGTAGTGCCGCCTTGACCACTTCGCGTGGGTAGACGCTGGTGTGGGTGAGGGTGCCGGTAAACATTTCCTGTGTGTCGATCAGGCGGTTCTTCACGTCCAGGAACAGCACGACGAAGGATTCGTGTGGCTGGCAGCCGAACTTGCTGCGCAGGTAGGTTTTCACCGCATCCGGCGAGCACAGCGATTCTCGCGCGAACTGCTCGTTAAAGGCGCGGCGCGCCAGCTCCAGCACGGCTTGCAACTGGGCGTACTTGGCCAGGCCCAGCCCGTTCACAGCCGAGAACTCGTCCAGACTGGAATGGAACAGGCGCTGCAGCGACCCGCCGAAATGTTCGAGCATCTCCTGCGCCAGTTCGACCGCGTTCTTGCCGCGTACGCCCACGCGCAGGAAGATTGCCAGCAGTTCAGGATTCGATAGTGCCTGTGCCCCTTCGCGCACCAGGCGCTCGCGCGGGCGATCTTGTTCGGGCCACTGATTGATTGCCATTGCTTTCCTCGCATCCGCTTGCCTGATCCGGCATTATCGGCTTGCGATGGCGGGCGGTACTGATCTGGCTCCTGCCGGACACTGCGGCGCAAGCGCTGCTAGTGGCTTACAATAACGGTTTGTCTGTCACAACATCGAGTCATGTCCAACGCATCTCCTGCCATCGTCACCGAATCGGCCTACCTGACCCTGCATTATCGGCTTGCCGCTGCCGATGGCACGGATATTGTCACTACCTTCGGCGGCACTCCTGCTACGCTCATGCTGGGGCAGGGCCAGCTGGCGCCGTTTCTCGAAGCCAAACTCATGGGGCTGCCAGAAGGCGCGCATGAGACCTTCGAGATTTCCGCAGCAGAAGGCTTCGGCGAGCGCAATCCCGAACTGATCCAGACCGTCTCCAAGGCCACGCTCGACGCGAACTCGGAACCCGACGCCGATTACCAGGTGGGCGACCTGGTCACCTTTAACGCTCCCGGCGGCGGCCGATTTGCAGGTGTGCTGCGCGAAATGCGTGCGGATTCGGCCGTGTTCGACTTCAACCACCCGCTGGCCGGCCAGGCCATGACGTTCGAAGTGAAACTGATTTCGGTTCTCTAACCAGGAAACGTATGCAAAACGAAATTCTGTTAGCCCAGCCGCGCGGATTTTGCGCGGGCGTCGACCGCGCCATCGAGATCGTCGAACGTGCCCTGAAGCAATTTGGCGCGCCGATCTATGTGCGCCACGAGATCGTGCACAACGCCTATGTTGTGGAAGACCTGCGTAACAAGGGCGCGATCTTCATCGAGGAACTCGACGACGTCCCAGCCGGCAATACGCTGGTGTTTTCGGCGCACGGCGTGTCGCAGGCGGTGCGGCGCGAAGCCGAATCGCGCGGGCTGACGATTTTCGATGCGACCTGTCCGCTGGTGACCAAGGTGCACGTCGAGGTGTCGAAGATGCGCAAGCAGGGTTGCGAGATCATCATGATCGGCCACGCCGGCCACCCGGAAGTGGAAGGCACGATGGGCCAGGCCGAAGAAGGCATGCACCTGGTCGAGACTGTGGCGGACGTGGAAAAGCTGCAGGTTGCCAACCCTGACCTAGTGGCCTATGTGTCGCAGACCACGCTGTCGGTGGACGACACGGCGGACATCATTGCCGCGCTCAAGCGCCGCTTCCCGACCATTATCGAGCCGAAGAAGGGCGACATCTGCTACGCGACCACCAACCGCCAGGAAGCCGTGAAGTTCATGGCGCCGCAGGTGGAAGTGGTGATTGTCGTTGGCAGCCCGAACAGTTCGAACTCGAACCGGCTGCGCGAAGTGGCTGAAAAGAAGGGCACGCCGGCCTACATGGTCGACAATGCCGGGAAGATCGATCCGCAATGGATCGTTGGTAAGAAGCGGATCGGGGTGACGGCGGGTGCGTCGGCGCCGGAAGTGCTGGTGCAGGCGGTGATCGACCACCTGAAGGCACTGGGCGCGGCAAGCGTGCGTCCGCTCGAGGGTGTGGAAGAGAACGTGACGTTCCCGTTGCCGAAGGGACTCGATGGCGGCAAGGTGGCCGCGGCCTGATCGGATCACCGTAGGGGGCGCGGGGCCGCCGAGGACCCGTGCGCACGCGGTACGTGTGCACGCACGCGCCAACGGCATACGAGGGTACCGCGTGCGCACAGGTGCGCACCCTACGGCATTACCGCATACGAACGGGCCCCGCCCACCCTTCGGTAGCCGTGTGACTAGAAAGAAAAACAATATTCGGCCATCATGTGATTTTCCGATATTACTTTTCCAAAAACCTCGCTATGATGGCGACGCTCGGAATTTTTGTCGTGGGAACTGCCGCCATGCGCAGCGGGGCGCGGCCGCAGTGAAGAACAGGTTTGGTGAAACGTCTGGCCAAGAGCGGCACTTCGGGAATTCTCGGGGTGCCGTTTTTGTTAGAGATTGAGAGAGGCAAGCATTCGATGGAGACTTTCGTCCAACAGATCCTCAACGGGCTGGTGCTGGGCAGTATGTACGCACTGGTCGCCCTCGGCTACACGATGGTGTACGGGGTGCTGAATCTGATTAATTTCGCCCATGGCGATGTGCTGATGATCGGCGCCATGGTCGGCCTGTCGATCCTCAAGCTGCTCGGCGTGTACGTGCCCGGCTTGCCCGGCTATGTCCAACTGGCGATCGCGATCATTGGCGCGATTCCGGTTGCGATGGCGCTTTCCATGCTAATCGAGCGCGTCGCCTACCGGCGCCTGCGCAACGCGCCGCGCCTGGCGCCCTTGATCACCGCGATTGGCGTGTCGATCCTGCTGCAGACGCTCGCGATGCAGATCTGGGGCCGCAGCCCGCTGCCATTCCCGCAGCTTCTGTCGTCTGATCCGATCATGATTGCCGGCGCCATGATCTCGCCAACCCAGGTGCTGCTGCTGGTGCTGGCGGCCGTCGCTATGTTCTGCCTGGTGATGCTGGTCGAGCGCACCCGAATGGGCCGCGCGATGCGCGCGGTGGCCGAAAACCCGCGGGTGGCGGGCCTGATGGGCGTCGATTCGAACCGCGTGATCGTGGCCACCTTCGCGATTGGCGCCGCACTGGCCGCCGTGGCCGGCGTGATGTGGGGCGCGAACTATGCGTCGATCCAGTTCGCGATGGGCACGCTGCCGGGCATGAAGGCGTTCTGCGCTGCGGTCCTGGGCGGCATTGGCAACATCTACGGCGCGATGATCGGCGGGATCGTGCTGGGCATCCTCGAAAGCCTGGGCGCCGGCTACATCGGCGACCTGACCGGCGGCTTCCTGGGCAGTAATTACCAGGACATCTTCGCCTTTATCGTGCTGATCCTCGTGCTGACCGTGCGCCCGTCCGGCATCATGGGCGAACGCGTGGCCGACCGCGCTTAAAAACCGGGGAGATCGAACATGGCTTTCCTGTCCTTCGACGTCCGGCACAAGCCGCGCCAGGCATATATCTCGATGGGGCTGCTGCTTGCGGTACTGCTGGTGTTCCCGTTCGTCGCCTCGCAGTTCGGTAACTCGTGGGTGCGCATCATCGACATGGCGCTCCTGTACATCATGCTGGCGCTGGGCCTGAACATCGTGGTCGGCTTCGCCGGCCTGCTCGACCTGGGTTACATCGCGTTCTTTGCGGTGGGGGCCTATCTCACTGGCCTGTTCGCGTCGCCGCAGTTCGCGTCGCTGCTCGAATCGGTAGTGAACTATTGGCCCGCGTTCGGGGAAGCGTTGGTCAAGCTGTTTGGCGAAGAGATCCGCACCGACGGCATTCACCTGTCGGTGTGGTTCATCGTGCCGCTGGCGGCGCTGGCCGCGGCGTTCTTCGGCGCGCTCCTGGGTGCGCCTACGCTCAAGCTGCGTGGCGACTATCTGGCGATTGTCACGCTCGGCTTCGGTGAGATCATCCGCATCTTCATGAACAACCTGAACGACCCGATTAACTTCACCAACGGGCCGCAGGGGATCAACATGATCGATCCGATCCGCATCTTCGGCGTCTCGCTCGCCGGCGAGCCGGGATCGCGCGCCACGGTCTACGTTGGCGGCTTCGGCATGCCGTCGGTGAACGCATACTACTTCCTGTTCCTTTTCCTGTGCATCGCGGTGGTGTTCATCACCAGCCGCCTGCAGCATTCGCGCCTGGGCCGCGCGTGGGTCGCGATCCGCGAGGACGAGATCGCGGCCAAGGCAATGGGCATCAACACCCGCAACGTCAAGCTGCTCGCGTTCGCGATGGGCGCCTCGTTCGGCGGCGTCGCCGGCGCCATGTTCGCCGCGTTCCAGGGCTTCGTGTCGCCGGAGTCGTTTTCGCTGACCGAATCGATCGCGGTGCTGGCGATGGTGGTCCTGGGCGGCATTGGCCATATCCCGGGCGTGATCGTCGGTGGTGTGCTGCTGGCGGCGCTGCCGGAAGTGCTGCGCCACGTGGTGGAACCCGCGCAGCACGCGATGTTCGGCAAGGTCCTGATCGAGGCCGAGGTGCTGCGCCAGCTGCTGTACGGCCTGGCGATGGTGACGATCATGCTGTACCGCCCGGCCGGCCTGTGGCCGTCGCCGAACAGGGAGGACCGGCCGGTCGCCGCGACCGAAAGGGAAGAGGTAGAGGACAAGGCGGAGACGACGCCGGCTTGAGGCCGAGGGCAAGACTATGAGCGAAATCCTTCTGAACATCTCCGGCGTGAACAAGCGTTTCGGCGGCCTGCAGGCGCTGACCGACGTCGGCATCCAGATCAAGAAAGGCCAGATCTACGGCCTGATCGGCCCGAACGGAGCCGGCAAGACCACCTTCTTCAACGTGATCACCGGCCTGTACCAGCCCGACAGCGGCACTTTCGAACTGGCCGGCAAACCATATTCGCCGTCCGCGCCGCACCAGGTGGCCAAGGCCGGGATCGCGCGCACCTTCCAGAACATCCGCTTGTTCGGCGAGATGACCGCGCTCGAAAACGTGATGGTCGGGCGCCACGTGCGCACCCGGCAGGGCGTGTTCGGCGCGATCTTCCGCCACAAGGCCGCGGTTCAGGAGGAAGCGGAGATCCGCTTGCGCGCCCAGGAGCTGCTCGATTTCGTGGGCATTGGGCAGTTCGCCAACCGCACCGCCAAATACCTGTCGTATGGCGACCAGCGGCGTCTGGAGATCGCGCGCGCGCTCGCGACCGAGCCCAAGCTGCTGGCGTTGGACGAGCCTGCGGCTGGCATGAACGCGACCGAAAAGCTGGCGCTGCGCGAGCTGCTCGTCAAAATCAAGGCCCAGGGCACGACCGTGCTGCTGATCGAGCACGACGTGAAGCTGATGATGGGCCTGTGCGACCGCATTACGGTGCTCGAGTACGGCAAGCGGATCGCGGAAGGGCTGCCGTCCGAGATCCAGAAGGACAAGGCCGTGATCGAGGCGTACCTGGGAGGTGCTCACCAATGAGCGAGAACATTCTGAAAATCTCGGGCCTGAAGGTTGCGTATGGCGGCATCAAGGCGGTCAAGGGCGTCGACCTCGAAGTGAACAAGGGCGAGCTGGTGACGCTGATCGGCGCCAACGGCGCGGGCAAGACCACGACGCTCAAGGCCATCACCGGCACGCTCCCGTCGTGCAAGGTGGAAGGGACGATCTCATACCTGGGCCAGCCGCTCAAGGGCGCGCGCTCGTTTAAGCTGGTCGAGCAGAAGCTGGCGATGGTGCCGGAAGGGCGCGGCGTGTTCACGCGCATGACGATTCACGAGAACCTGCTGATGGGTGCCTACACCAGGCGCGACCAGGCAGGGATCGATGCCGACATCGACAAGTGGTACACGGTGTTCCCGCGGCTGAAGGAGCGCGACGGTCAACTGGCCGGGACGCTGTCGGGCGGCGAACAGCAGATGCTGGCGATGGCGCGCGCGCTGATGTGCCACCCGACGCTGCTGCTGCTGGACGAGCCGTCGATGGGCCTGGCCCCGATCATGGTGGAGAAGATTTTTGAGGTGATCCGCGATGTGTCGAAGCAGGGGATCACGATCCTGCTGGTCGAGCAGAACGCCAGGCTGGCGCTGCAGGCTGCGAATCGCGGGTACGTGATGGATTCGGGCGCGATCACGATGAGCGGCAAGGCCGAGGATATGCTGCACGATCCGCGGGTGCAGGCGGCGTATCTCGGGGAATAAGCACGGTTTGCCGGAGGGGGCGCGCGCTAACGCAGATCAGCCGTACCGCGTGCGCACAGGTGCGCACCCTACGGAGATAGGCGCCGCTTGCCGGAGGCGTAGGGTGCGCACCTGTGCGCACGCGGTCATCGCTCGCATCCCGCCAGCGTTTGCTACCGAATGAAAACGGGGCCAGAACCCCATCGGTTCTGGCCCCGTTCTTATTGGGCGCGTGAGGCTTAGGCAGCCGCGGTGGCCGGAGCAGGCTTGCGTGCGGTCTGGGCGAACTGGGCAACAGCTGCGTTCAGGTTGCTTTCCACAGCTTCGACCGCTTGCTTGGTGGTCTTGCTGAACTGCTCGTAACCGGCGTTGGCGTTGCTGATCGCGGTCTTGATGGCGGCAACGATGGTCTCCGAGCCGGCCGGCGCGTTCTTGCTCACTTCGTCAACCAGCGAGATCACCTTGCGGTTGGCTTCGACGATCTGGTGTTCGGCGGCCTTGGAGAACTCGGCGCCGGTGCCGGCGGCGATCGATGCCAGCTGGCGGCCGTACGACAGGGCCTTTTCAGCGGTCGGCTGGGCCTGCGCGGCGGACAGCGAGAAGAACTCGTGCGCATCCTTGGCCGACAGCAATTGGCGGGCGTTGTTCGAGGCGTCTTCCAGCGTGGCCTTGGCGGCGCTGATGTTCAGGTCCACCAGCTTTTCCAGACCTTCAAAAGTCTTGGAGGTCAGCGACGACAGCGTCGCAAATTGCGATTCGAGGTTGGCTTTGGTGGCGTTCGAGAACTGCTCGGGAATTGCAAACATGTGGCTCTCCAATTAGGTCGTTTCGTGGACGAATGTTGCCAAGGGGGCGGCGAAGCAGGGCGTTCAGTTTCAAGGCGGCGCATGGAATTGTGCGTCGCAACAGGATCAATTCTTACTGAGTTTGATAAGGGAGTCAAGCATTTTTGGTGCGACGCACCATAACGACCACAGGTGTTGTGCTATTGCAGCGAAAATAAGGATTTCCTGCCAATTTTGTGGCGATAACGGCAATGTTCCAGCTACGGAGTGTTGCGGCACTTCCTCCGTTTGCGATTCTTCTTGAACAGTTCAATTTGCCGCTGTCCAAGGTACAGTAGAGGCTTGGCTCTGTCCGGTGCTCGCACCGGCGCCGTACTGGTCATGAAGAAATAGGAGAAGTAATGATTTCAAGCCCGCAACAGGAAGCCGTGGACGCGGCCATCACCTCGCGCCGCTCGGTGCGCGCATTCACGGACAAGCCGGTCGAGCGCGCGGACATTGAAAAGATCCTGGAGGTGGCGGCGCGGGCGCCGTCGGGCACCAATATCCAGCCGTGGAAGGCGTATGTGCTGACCGGCGCGGCAAAGGACAGGCTGTCGCAGGCGATCCTGGCGGCGTACCGCGACCCGGAGCGTAACCGCGAGCACACCGAGGAATACGCGTACTACCCGCGCCAGTGGACATCGCCGTTCATCGAGCGGCGGCGCAAGCTGGGCTGGGACCTGTATGGCCTCTTGGGCATCACGCGCGAGAACAAGGCCGGCATGGCGGCCCAGCACGGGCGCAATTTCGTGTTCTTCGACGCGCCGGTCGGCTTCATCTTCACCATCGACCGTATCCTCGAGCAAGGCTCCTGGCTCGACTACGGCATGTTCCTGCAGAACGTGATGGTGGCGGCGCGCGGCAGGGGGCTCGATACGTGTCCGCAGGCGGCATTTACGCAATATCACCGGATTATTTCGGAGCATCTGGGCATTCCGGCAAACGAAACTGTAGTGTGCGGCATGGCGCTTGGCTGGGCCGACCCCGGCAAGATCGAAAACTCGCTGGTGACCGAGCGCGAGCCGGTGTCCGGTTTCGTGCGTTTTGTCGAGTAATGCGTATACTATTGATATCGAACGGTTTTTTTCACGCAGGCACTTGTTGCGCCTAGGTAAAAAACTTCGATTCGAGATTGAATTCGCTTGAGTTTGGGTCCTGTTCGGCTAAACTTTAAGCCGTAACTCATCAGTCTGCGTCAAAGGGTTTTCCAGATGTATAAGCTTGCGGTGGCCGCCATTTTCACCTTGTTGTTTGTCTACGAGCCTGCCTTCGCCACCGGTGCGTCGACCGGGGAAAGCGCGGGCGCGGGGCGGCCGGCACGGCACACGGTCAAGAAGGCGCGAGTCAAGCGCAAGGATCTGGCTCAGGCCATTGCCGACGAGAACCGCGAACGCATGGTGCGCCGCATTGAGATGGTGCACGGCAAGCGCAAGGTGGTCTACCATCGCGTCCGCCGCGCCGCGCCTGAGGTGTTTTCGCGCAGCGCCGGCGACCTGGCCGGCCTGGGCCTGACGCAGGATCCGCTCGCGCTCAAATCGAACGTCGCCTTCGTGCTCGACCAGGGCAGCTCGGAGGTGCTGTTCGAAAAGAACGCGAATGTCGCGCTGCCGATCGCCTCGATCACCAAGCTGATGACCGGGCTGGTGGTGGTGCAGGCCAACCAGGACATGGACGAGGTGCTGACCATTACCGATGCCGACGTCGACCGGCTCAAGTTCACCGGTTCACGCCTGCGCGTGGGCGCGCGCATGACGCGGCGCGACCTGCTGCACATTGCGTTGATGAGCTCGGAAAACCGGGCCGCTGCCGCGCTCGGCCGCAACTATCCGGGCGGCATTACGGCGTTTGTCCAGGCGATGAACGACAAGGCGCGCGAACTGGGCATGGATGACACGCGCTACGTCGATTCGAGCGGGCTGTCGAGCGAAAACGTCTCCAGCGCGCGCGACCTGGCCAAGCTGGTGGCGGTCGCGCACCAGGAAGCGCTGTTGCGCGAGTTCACGACCGATCCGAACTCCGTGGTCGCGGCCAGCGGCAAGCCGATGCGTTTTAATAACACGAACTACCTGGTCGCCCAGCCGGACTGGAACATCGGGTTGCAGAAAACCGGTTTTATCAATGAAGCCGGGCGCTGCCTGGTGATGCAGGCCATGATCCACGGGCGCAACGTGATCATGGTGTTCCTCGATTCCAAGGGAAAGATGTCGCGTACCGCTGATGCCGGGCGCATGCGGCGCTGGCTGGAGGCGCTCAATCCGGCCAACCTGGTGGAGCCGGCGGCCGATGCCGCCACCGCGGCAGTGTCGGCGGTGACCGGTTCCTCGGCGGCACATGCGGCCGAGCCGGTGCCGGCGGTGGCAACCGAGGCCCCCGCCGCGCATTGATTCTTCAGGCAGCGGAAGCCGGGCTGAACCCCAGCGTCGCGGAAATCTGCGCCGCTGTCGTCACCAGGTCTTCCAGCCAATCCTCCTGCAGCCGGTCGGCCGGGGCCGAGATCGACAGGCCGGCCACCAGCTTGCCCGTGTCGTCATGGATGCCCGCCGCCATGCAGCGCACGCCCAGTTCCAGTTCCTCGTTGTCGCGCGCATAGCCGCGTGCGCGCACCAGCGACAGCTCGCGCTCCAGGCGCGCCAGGTCGGTGATCGAATTGCGGTTGTGTCCCGCAAGTCCAGTACGCGTGGCGTACGCGCGGATCGCCTTTGGTTCGTCCACCGACAGGAACAGCTTGCCGGTCGAAGTCAGGTGCAGCGGACCGCGCCCGCCGATCGCGCGCACCACCTGCATGCCGGAGCGCTCGGAAAATGCGCGGTCGATGTAGACGATCTCATCGCCTTGCCGTACCGACAGGTTGACCGTCTGCTGCGTCTTCTTGTGCAGGGCGCGCATGAAGCCCAGCGCCGCTTCGCGCACCGACAACCGGCTCTTGACCACGTTGCCCAGTTCGAGCAGGCGCATGCCCAGCCGGTAGGTGCCTGGTTCGACCCGGTCGACGAAGCGGGTCACGACCATGTCGTTGAGAATCCTGTGTGCGGTGGAGGGGTGCAATCCGGACACCTTCGACAGTTCCTTCAGGGTTACCGGATCGGGATAAGTTGCCAGCGCATCGAGCAGGGCGACCATCCGCTCAATCACCTGAATCGATGTTTTTGCTGGCTCGGCGTTTTCGATTTTCATGATGTGGTTGGTGCAGTGCGGTAAAACAGCATCTTTATATCACATGGTGAAAAAAAATGGCAAACGCATAGAGATAGGCGCAAATAGCGTTTCTGGCTGTTGAGGCGGGAGGGCATAATGTCAGTTCTGCAAGCACACAGGGAAACGCAGATGGAACCCATGACAAGCGAATTCAAAGGCAAGCGCGGCTGGCGGCGCATCGTGACCGCAACGGCAAACACGACGGACGGTCTGGTTTCGGCATGGCGCAACGAGTCGGCATTTCGCCAGGAAACTGTGGCGCTGCTGGTTGGCAGCGTCGTCGCCTTCCTTCTCAAGATATCCGCCTTTGAGCGGTTCGTCCTGATCGGGGTGCTGGTGCTGGTGCTGATTGTCGAACTGATCAATTCCGCGCTGGAGGCGGTGGTCGACCGCATCTCGCTCGAGCGCCACCCCCTGTCGAAGAACGCGAAGGACTTTGGCAGCGCGGCGGTGGCGCTCGCCATTGGCCTGGCCACCGCCGCCTGGGTGGTCGTGCTGTACAACAGGTTTTTGTGATGCCCCGGCCGCGGCCGGGCCCTTTGATGTTCTAACTTTCTGGAGATGACGATGACATTACGTCTGGGCGATACCGCTCCCGACTTCGAACAGGATTCGACGATCGGCAGGATCAAGTTCCACGATTGGGCAGGGGACTCGTGGGTCGTGCTGTTCTCGCACCCGGCCGACTTTACGCCGGTATGCACCACGGAACTGGGCCTGACCGCCAAGCTCAAGCCGGAATTCGACAAGCGCAACGTCAAGGCGATCGCGCTGTCGGTCGACCCGGTCGACGCGCACAAAAGCTGGATCAAGGACATCGAGGAAACCCAGGCGACCGTGGTCGGCTTTCCGATCATCGCCGACGCGGACAAGACCGTGTCGGAACTGTACGACATGATCCACCCGAACCAGTCGGCCACCGCCACGGTGCGCTCGCTGTTTGTGATCGACCCCGCCAGGAAGGTGCGCCTGACGATCACCTATCCGATGAGCACCGGGCGCAACTTCGACGAAGTGTTGCGCGTGATCGACGCGCTGCAGTTGACCGACGGCTACACCGTGGCCACGCCGGGCAACTGGAAGGATGGCGACGACGTGATCATCCCGCTGACGGTGCAGGATCCGGACGTGCTCAAGCAAAAGTACCCGAAAGGCTACAGCGCGCCGCGCCCGTACCTGCGACTGACGCCGCAGCCGAATAAGTGAGCCGGATGGCTTGAACAGAAAACGCGCCGGCAGGCGCGTTTTTTCTATCGAGGTGTCGTAGTGTCGTAGGGTGCGCACCTGTGCGCACGCGGTACGTGTGCAAACCGTTGCCAACGGCATTCAACCGTACAGCGTGCGCACAGGTGCGCACCCTACGCGATTCAAAAACAGCCTCGGCATAAGCAAATAAGGAAGCTGTCGTTTGCGCGCCAAGCCGCGCGCTTTACCCTTGCGTTCAACATAGGGGTAAAGCATGTCTGTTACGTACATCATCTCGGGTTTCGCGGTGGGTCTCTTGGTCGGCATGACGGGCGTGGGTGGCGGCTCGCTGATGACGCCGCTTCTCACCTTGCTGTTCGGCGTCTCGCCGTCCGTCGCCGTGGGCACCGACCTGGCCTTTGCTTCGCTGACCAAGGCGGCCGGCACGATCACGCACCGGGTCAACGGCACCGTCCAGTGGCAGATCGTGCGCCGCTTGTGCCTGGGCGCGCTGCCCGCCGCCATCATCGCGGCGCTGGCGCTGCGCCACTTTGGCGCGCTCGATGACCGTATCGGGCAGGTGATCCGTTATTCGATCGCGGTGTCGGTGCTGCTCACGGTGTTCGCTCTGATGTTCCGCCGCCGGATGATCGCGTGGATCCAGGCCAGTCCCCGCCGCCAGCTCGAAGGCACGACGCTCGCGCTGGCGACCATCGTGGCCGGCGCCGTGCTGGGCACGCTGGTCACGGTGTCGTCGATCGGCGCCGGGGCGATCGGGGCCACGCTGCTGGTGCTGCTCTATCCGCGCCTGACCCCGGCGCAGGTGGCGGGCACCGACATCGCCTATGCCGTGCCGCTGACGGCGATCGCGGCGGTCGCGCACTGGTGGCTGGGTTCGATCGATTGGGCGCTGCTGCTGACCCTGCTGGTCGGTTCCGTGCCCGGGATTACCCTCGGTGCGTGGGCCGCGCGCGCCGTGCCCGAGCGCTTCCTGCGCGGCCTGCTGGCCACTGCGCTGACCGGCATCGCGGTCAAGCTCATCTACTGAGTCCTTTGCTAATGCCGGAATCATCTTTGCAAATAAGGAATGCTTCGTTTGTGTTATGACTCATGCGTGAGATGATGCGGCCTTCTTAGAAGGAATTGTAATAAGGCTGCGCATGACCCTGTTTTCCTCAGCCCGCGGCAAGTCGGGCCGGGTGCTTCCCGGATTCGGCCTGTCGCTCGGGTTCACCCTGTTCTATCTGGCGCTGATCGTCCTGATCCCGCTGTCGGCGGTCTTCCTGAAGACCTTCACGATGAGCTGGGACGCGTTCTGGAACGCCGTCACCTCCGAGCGCGTCGTCGCGTCCTATCGCCTGAGCTTTGGCGCGGCGGCGCTGGCGGCGTTCATCAATGTGATCTTCGGCGGCATCGTCGCCTGGGTGCTGGTGCGCTACCGCTTCCTCGGCAAGCGCTTTGTCGACGCGCTGGTCGACCTGCCGTTCGCGCTGCCGACGGCGGTCGCGGGCATCACGCTCACCGCTCTCTATTCGGCCAACGGCTGGATCGGCCAGTACCTCGCCAAGCTCGGCCTGAAGGTCGCCTTCACTCCGCTCGGCGTGGTGGTGGCGCTCACCTTCATCGGACTGCCGTTCGTGGTGCGCACCGTGCAGCCGGTGCTGGAGGAATCTGAGCGCGAACTGGAGGAAGCGGCGGCCAGCCTGGGAGCAAAGCCGCTGCAGACGTTTGTCCGTGTGATCCTGCCGTCGCTGGTGCCGTCGCTGTTGACCGGCTTTGCGCTGGCGTTCGCGCGCGCCACCGGCGAATACGGCTCGGTGATCTTCATCGCCGGGAATATCCCGCTGGTGTCCGAGATCACGCCGCTGTTCATCGTCACCAAGCTGGAACAGTATGACTACACTGGCGCCACCGCGATTGCGGTCGTGATGCTGGTGGCGTCGTTCATCCTGCTCCTGGCGATCAATCTGCTGCAAGCGTGGGCGCGCAGGAAGGCAGGTGCGAAATGAGCGCAGTCCTCGAAAAACCGGTGGCGGAAGCAAAGCGCGGTGCCGCCCCGCGCGCCACCAACCGGCTGGAACCGAACTGGGTGCGTTATGTGTTGACCACGATCGCGCTGGCGTTCCTGACCCTGTTCCTGTTCGTGCCGCTGGTCGCGGTGTTCACCGAAGCGCTCAAGGACGGCTGGGATACCTACGTCCAGTCGATCATCGAGCCGGACGCGCTGGCCGCAATCAAGCTGACCCTGATCGCGGCGGCGATCTCGGTGCCGCTGAACCTCGTGTTCGGCGTGGCGGCAGCGTGGGCGATCACCAAATTCGAGTTCCGCGGCAAGAGCCTGCTGCTCACGCTGATCGACCTGCCGTTCTCGGTGTCGCCGGTGATCGCTGGCCTGATCTACGTGCTGATGTTCGGCGCGCAGGGCTGGTTCGGGCCGTGGCTCCTTGAACATGACATCAAGATCCTGTTCGCGGTGCCGGGCATCGTGCTGGCTACCGTGTTCATCACCTTTCCGTTCGTGGCGCGCGAGCTGATTCCGCTGATGCAGCAGCAGGGCAGCGAGGAAGAGGAAGCGGCGCTGGTGCTGGGCGCATCCGGCTGGAAGACCTTTTTCAAGGTCACGCTCCCGAACATCAAGTGGGGTCTGCTGTATGGCGTCATCCTGTGCAATGCGCGGGCGATGGGCGAGTTCGGCGCGGTGTCGGTGGTCTCGGGCCACATCCGCGGCGAGACCAACACGATGCCGCTGCAGGTCGAGATCCTTTACAACGAATACAACTTCACCGCCGCGTTCGCGATCGCGTCGCTGCTGGCGCTGCTGGCGCTGGTGACCCTGGCCGTGAAGACCTTTATCGAATGGCGTTTGCACCAAGGTCGTAAAGCAGACGCCGGCAATACGGAGCGCGCAGCATGACCATCGAAGTCCAACATATCCGCAAAGAGTTTGGCCAGTTCACGGCGCTGGACGATGTTTCGCTCAAGTTCCCGGACGGGCAGCTCACCGCGCTGCTCGGCCCCTCCGGCTGCGGCAAGACCACGCTGCTGCGCATCATCGCGGGTCTGGAGACGCCGGACCAGGGCCGGGTCCTGCTCGATGGCGAGGACGCCTCCGGCACCCACGTGCGTGAGCGCCAGGTCGGCTTCGTGTTCCAGCACTACGCGCTGTTCAAGCACATGACGGTGTTCGAGAACGTGGCCTTCGGCCTGCGCGTCAAGCCGCGCCGCGAGCGGCCTTCGGAACAGCAGATCCGCGACAAGGTGCGCCAACTGCTGGAGCTGGTGCAGCTGGACTGGATTGCCGACCGCTACCCGCCGCAGCTTTCCGGCGGCCAGCGGCAGCGCATTGCGCTGGCGCGCGCGCTGGCGGTCGAACCGCGCGTGCTGCTGCTGGACGAACCGTTCGGCGCGCTGGACGCCAAGGTGCGCAAGGAATTGCGGCGCTGGCTGCGCCGCCTGCACGACGAGCTGCACGTGACCTCGATCTTCGTCACCCACGACCAGGAAGAGGCGCTCGAGGTGGCCGACCAGGTGGTCCTGATGAACAAGGGGCACATCGAGCAGATCGGCACGCCGGACCAGGTCTACAACCATCCGGCCTCGCCGTTCGTGTACGGGTTCCTGGGTAACGTCAACCTGTTCCACGGCCGGGTGCACGAAGGCGTACTGGCCAGCGGCGACGTACAGCTGCAGGCGCCGCAGCACGCGGACGTGCGCGATACCGAGGCGATCGGCTATGTGCGCCCGCACGACCTGGACGTGGAACGCTACGCGCCGGGGTTAGCGGGCATCGTGGCGACGCTGCGGCGCGCGCACGCGATCGGCCCGCTGGCCCAGCTCGAGCTGGAGCGCGCCGACAACGGAGAACTGATCGAGGCGGCGATGTCCAGCGAGCGCTACGGGCGGCTGGGCCTGAAAGAGGGCGAGACCCTGGTGGTGCGGCCGCGGCGCATGCACGTGTTCGTCGACGAAGGCGCCAACATATGAACTTCCAGCAGCTGCGTTCGGTGCGCGAGGCGGCGCGTCGCGGTTACAACCTGACCGACGTCGCCAACGCCCTGTTCACCTCGCAGCCTGGCGTGTCGCGCCAGATCCGCGAGCTGGAGGAAGAGCTCGGAGTCGTGATCTTCGAGCGCAACGGCAAGCGGCTGACGGGACTCACCAAGCCCGGCAAGGGCATCCTGACGATCATCGAGCGGCTGCTGGTGGAGGCGGAAAACCTGCAGCACGCGGGGCGTGAGTACGCGGACCAGGACAATGGCACGCTGACGGTAGCCGTCACGCACACGCAGGCGCGCTACGCGCTGCCGCAGGTGGTGCAGGCGTTTCGCGCCGCTTTTCCCAACGTGCGCATCGCGCTGCAGCAGAGCGCGCCGGAGCATATCGCGCAGTGGGTGCTGTCGGGGCGGGCCGATATCGGCATCGCCACCGAGGGCTTGTCCGCGTTTCCCGACCTGGTGTCGTTCCCGTGCTACCGCTGGAGCCACCTGGTGGTGGCGCCGGATGGGCATCCGCTGCTGGGCAAGACGCCGCTAGGCCTGAGGGATCTGGCGAATTATCCGTTGATTACCTATGACGTCGGGTTTACCGGGCGCGGGCATATCGACGCGGCGTTCGCCAAGGCTGGGCTGGCGCCGGATATCGTGCTGACCGCGATGGATTCGGACGTGATCAAGCAGTACGTCTCGCTCGGGATGGGAGTGGGGATCGTGGCGGCGATGGCGTTCGACCATGGCCGCGACAAGGGGCTGCGCGCGATCGAGGCGTCGCACCTGTTTGCGCAGAACGTGACGCGGCTGGCGGTAAGGCGCGGGGCGTTTTTGCGCGCGTATGCGTACCATTTCATCGAGCGCCTGGTTCCGGGGATAACCCGGGAGCAGATCGAGAGCGAGCTGTATTCCGCGGCGTGAGCACATCGTAGGGTGCGCACCTGTGCGCACGCGGTTCGCGAAAGCAGCGTAGAGAAGCGGCGGCCGCAAGTCAGCGTGCGGTGACCGCGTGCGCACTGGTCCTCGCCGGCCGCGCGCCCCCTACGCCTTCGTCACTGTCCCGGGGGCAGATCGTAGGGTTTGAACGCGTGGGGTGAGTCGGGCTAAATGCCCGACGAACGAGCCGCCCACCCTACGGTCACTGGCCGGGGTTGGTGATGCGCGCGTGGATCGCATCGATCGCGGCCACTACCTCGCTAGATAACGTGATCGCCTCGGCGTCGATGTTTTCCTTCAGCTGATCCAGGTTGGTCGCGCCGATGATGGTCGAGGCGACGAACCAGCGCGAATAGCACCACGCCAGCGCCATCTGCGCCGGGCTCATGCCGTTATCGCGCGCCAGTGCGGCATACTCGCGGGTCGCTTCCAGCACTGCCGGGCGCAGGTAGCGCGGGCTCCAGGTCGGCGGGTAGATCGTCAGGCGGCCGTGCGCCTTCGGGTTGTCGATGTACTTTGCGGACAGCTGGCCGAACGCGAGCGGGCTGTAGGCCAGCAGGCTGACGTTGGTGCGCATGCATGCTTCGTCCATCAGACTGGTCTCGAAGGCGCGCGCGGTCAGGTTGTACAGGTTCTGGACGGTCGCGATGCGCGGCAGGCCCTTCATCTCGGACTGCTTGATGAATTCGCACACGCCCCACGCGCTTTCGTTCGAAACGCCGATGTGGCGGATCTTGCCTTCCTTGACCATGTCGCCCAGCGCGGCCAAAGTCTCTTCGATCGCCACGTGCGCCCGTTCGGCCTCGGGGTTGAAGCTGTTGGCGCCGAAGATCGGCAGGTTGCGGCTCGGCCAGTGTAGCTGGTACAGGTCGATGTAGTCGGTCTGCAGGCGGCGCAGGCTGTCCTCGACCGCCGTGCGTACGTTGGCCGCATCGAGGTTGTGCTGAGGACCTCGGATCCAGGTCTGGTTCGAGTTGGGGCCGGCGATCTTGGTGGCGAGGACGATCTGGTCGCGCTTGCCGGTCTTCTTGAGCCAGCTGCCGATGAAGCGTTCGGTCAAGCCTTGGGTTGCGCCGCATGGCGGCACCGGGTACAGCTCGGCGGTGTCGATGAAGTTGATGCCGCGCTCAAGCGCGTAGTCGAGCTGGCTGTGCGCGTCGCTTTCGGTATTCTGCTCGCCAAAGGTCATGGTGCCCAGGCACACGCGTGACACGCGCAGCTCGGTGGTTCCAAGCTGGTTTTTTTTCATATTCGTTTTCGGTTTAAGACTTGAGGGCGTCGGCGCATTCGCGCACGAGGGCGGGGCCGGCGTAGATCAAGCCGCTGTACAGCTGGACTAGCTGGGCACCGGCGTCGATCTTGGCCTTGGCGTCGGCGCCCTGCATGATGCCGCCGACCCCGATGATCGGGACCGCGTCGCCCAGTTCCTTTTTCAGCGCGCGGATCACGATGTTCGACAGGTCGAACACCGGCTCGCCCGACAGGCCGCCGGGCTCGTTGGCGTAGCGCAGGCCTTCCACGTCGCGCCGGTTGAGCGTGGTGTTGGTGGCGATGACGCCGTCGATCTTGTGCCGCAGCAGGGCACCGGCGATGTCCAGGATCTGGTCGGCGTCGATGTCCGGCGCGATCTTGAGCGTGATCGGCACGTAGTGGCCGTGCTTGTCCGCCAGGCGCGCCTGTTCGCCCTTGAGCTGCGACAGCAGGGCGTCCAGTTCGGATGCGCCTTGCAGCTGGCGCAGGTTCTTGGTGTTGGGCGATGAGATGTTGACCGTCACGTAGCTGGCGTACGGGTAGACCTTGCGCAGGCAGTGCAGGTAGTCGTCGGCCGCGCGCTCGATCGGGGTGTCGGCGTTCTTGCCGATGTTCAGGCCGAGTACACCTTGCTTTTCCTGATAGAACTTCGACGCTTGCACGTTGGCGATGAACGCGTCGACCCCGCCGTTGTTAAATCCCATCCGGTTGATGATCGCGCGCCTCGCTGGCAGGCGGAACATGCGCGGCTTCGGGTTGCCGGGCTGGGCGCGCGGGGTCACGGTGCCGATTTCGATGAAGCCGAAACCGAGCGCGGCCAGGCCGTCGATGCAGGAGCCATCCTTGTCCAGGCCGGCGGCCAGGCCGACCGGGTTGGGGAACTTGATGCCCATGACGGTGCGTGGGTCGGCAGCAGGCTTTCTGACATGCAGCAGGCCGAGCGCCTTGAGGCGGCGCAGGTTGTGCAGGGTAACGTTGTGGGCTGTTTCCGGGTCGAGCGCAAACAGCAGAGGACGGGCTAGTGCGTACAGAAGTTTGTGGGACATGGAATGCTCGGTGATGATATACCGACATTGTACCGTGAGGAGATGACGGGGTGCGCCGGCACGGGCCGCGGCGAAGTGTTTCCCGCAGGGTGGGCGGGGTAAAGCGTTCAACTGAACGCTGCTACTTGGATGAGCCTCTTTGCACGCACGGTTTGAACGCGTGGGC
Organism: Massilia horti; assembly: GCF_004614195.1. Classification (GTDB taxonomy): domain Bacteria; phylum Pseudomonadota; class Gammaproteobacteria; order Burkholderiales; family Burkholderiaceae_D; genus Telluria; species Telluria horti. The sequence goes on from NZ_SPUM01000109.1 coordinate 168,336, forward strand.
GGTCAAGCCGCCCACCCTACAATCACCGTTCCAGCACGCCCCATACGCCGTCGATGCGCGCTTCCAGCGGCCGGAAGTTGATCTTGTAGGCCATCTTGGGGCTCTGTTCGATCCAGTAGCCGAGGTAGACGTAGGGCAGCTCCAGTTCGCGCGCCTGCTCGACCTGCCACATGATGTTGTAGGTGCCGAACGAGGCGCCTTCCACGTCCGGGTCGAAAAAGGTGTAGACCGACGACAGGCCGTCCGAGAGCACGTCGATGATCGACACCATGCGCAGCACGCCGTCCGGTTCGCGGAATTCGACCAGCCGCGTGTTGACCCTGCTTTGCAGCAAGAACTGGGCGTATTGGTCGCGGCTGTCCTGGTCCATGCCGCCGCCGACGTGGCGGGTGGTCTGGTAGCGCAGGTAGAGCGCGTAATGTTCGTCCGAGAACGACAGGTTGGCCACCATCGCCACCAGGTCGGCATGGCGTTTCCATGCGCGGCGCTGGGCGCGGTTGGGGGTGAATTGGCCACACACCACGCGCACCGGAATGCACGCGTTGCAGCCGTCGCAATAGGGACGGTAGGTAAAAATGCCGCTGCGGCGAAAGCCGCTTTTGACCAGCTCGGAATACACGTCGGCGTTGATCAGGTGCGAGGGCGTCGCCACCTGCGAACGGGCCTGGCGCGCATCGAGATAGCTGCACGGATACGGTGCTGTCGTGTAGAACTGCAACGTAGAAAATGGCAGGTCATTTAGGTGCGTCATGCAATGCTCTCGAGACGACGTGTTGTATGTATTGTAGACAAAGACGGCCGGCGGCGGCGTTAGTCAGGCAATGGTGGCGCCACTTCCCAGCGGCCGATCGGCGGTTCGCCGATTGCGTGGCGCAAATGCTGGAGGAAGCGCGCGCGTGATATCGGCGCCGCGCCGAGCGAGGCCAGGTGCGCGGTCTCCTGCTGGCAGTCGATCATGCGCACGCCATGCCGGCGCAGGAAGGCGACCAGGTAGGCGAGCGCGACCTTGGACGCGTCCGACACCCGCGCGAACATCGACTCGCCGTAGAACATGCGGCCGATGCAGACGCCGTAGGCGCCGCCGACCAGATTGCCGTCGAGCCATAACTCCGACGAATGCGCGTAGCCCAGCGCGAACAGGCCCGTGTAACCACTGATAATTTCCTCCGAAATCCAGGTGCCCGGGCCATCCTTGCGCGGGGCGGCGCAGGCGCGCATGACCGCTTCGAAGCTGCTGTCGAATTTTACGTCCCAGCGACCGCCCGTCAGCCTGCTGTGCTCGACCTTGCGCAGGGTCTTGCGCAGGCTTTCGCTGACCTTGAAGTGTTCGGTGTACAGCACCATGCGCGGATCGGTACTCCACCACAGGATCGGCTGGCCTTCCGAAAACCACGGGAAGATGCCGTGCTGGTAAGCCTGCAGCAGCCGCTGCGGCGACAGGTCAGCCCCGGCCGCGAGCAGTCCGGGCGCGTCCATTGTCAGCGCCTCGGAGACGTCCGGAAATGGCGTGTTCGCTTCAAGCCAGGGGATCATGGGTCAGCCGGGGACGCTTTCGGTGCGCATGGGACGCACGATGTCGTGACTGTGGAAGCCGTAGCTGCCGCCTTCCCGCATTTTGACGCGGTCGGCAAAGAACAGTTCCAGCGTCTTGCGAATTGTCGGGAACGCCAGCTCGTCCCACGGGATGTCGCGCTCGGCGAACAGGGCCACCTCCAGGCTTTCGGAACCGGGGGCGAACTGCAGGTCAACCAGGCGGGCCAGGTAGAACAGGTGGACCTGATGCACATGTGCAACATTGAGCAGGGTGAACAGGTTGCCGATCTCGATATGGGCGCCGGCTTCTTCCTCGGTTTCGCGCACTGCTGCCTCGGCCGTGGTTTCGGCGTTTTCCATGAAGCCGGCCGGCAATGTCCAGTAGCCGTAGCGCGGCTCGATGGCGCGCCGGCACAGCAGCACCTTGAGCTCGCCGTCTTGCTCCCAGATGGGAATCGAGCCGATCACGAGCTTGGGGTTCTGGTAATGAATGGCCTCGCACTGCGAGCACACGTAGCGCGGGCGATTGTCGCCTTCCGGGATCGCCAGTGCGACCGGGTGGGCGCACTCGGAACAAAATTTCATAGGTAAGGGGAGAAATAGTATTCCGCTTACTTTACACCGATTGCGTTGGCTGTGCCGCAATGCGCCTGTCGGGCAGCCGGTACGCGGGAGGTCATCGCACACTGCTCGTAACCTGAGTTTGGTGCTGCAATCGCACATCGGACTAGGATTGAGTTTGCCTAAAGCGGCGAAGGGACGTATAATATGCATCATCAGACGCGGGGTGGAGCAGTCTGGCAGCTCGTCGGGCTCATAACCCGAAGGTCACAGGTTCAAATCCTGTCCCCGCAACCAAATTCAGGCACGCCGCCGGCGCTGGCAACAGCGCGGCGGCGTTGTCGTATTTGGGTCCAATATCTGGGTCCAATATCTGGGTCCAATATCTGGGCCCAATATCTGGGGTCAGGACCTGGGGGCATGCGGGAGCTGCTTTACGCCGCTGGATCAGAAGCGAATCGCCAACCCGGCGTAGCCGCCGGCAATGCGCGGGTCGTATGCCAGCTCCGGCTTGTTGTAATCGAGGACGAGCACTCGGTAGCCGACCGTGACGGTCACGCCCTGGGTCACGCGGAAATCCATGCCGACCTGCCCCTGCCATGTGCGCTTGCTGCCGCCGCCGCCGATATCCCCGTAGGCCGTCAGCCACCCGCGTTCGGACAGCCTGGACTGCACGCGCACGCCCGTGACCGCGTCAGCCCAGTGCGCACGCTGGCTGCCCCAAACGCCTGCCGCCTTCGGGGCATCCTGCGCCAGGCCCTGCTCCAGGGAGACCGATACGTAACGGACTCCACCAATGAGGTCGACAAAAGTATCGGGGCCATCCACGACGCGGGCTGCCCCGGCCAGCTGGACCGTGTCTTGCCGGCCCTTGAGGCTTCCGGCGTCGGAATCCTGTGACAGCCGGGTGCGCTGGGCATCGAGCCACCATCCGGAATTGTCGGCCCCCGCCTCCAGGCGCAGGCCAAAGCCGGGCTGGTTCGATTGTCCGGCATAGGTGGTGCCGCCGCTGGCTTGCGGCGGCTTGAAGCGCGTACTGCCGCTCACATTCATATTCCCCAAGTAGTACGGCGTCAGTTCGACTTGCCAGCGCGACGTCTGGCCGAGCGCCTCGGCGCGGGTGCACAGCGGCGCGGCCAGCAGGAGCGCGCTCAGGAGAAGCCCTGCGGCGGCATGGGGCAGGGCCTGCTTCATGATGCAGCTCTCATCAAAATTCTCCTCATGCGGGCAGGCGGCGGGTGCCGTCCACGCCCAGTCCTCCCTTTGATGAGATTCCTTGCTCATCAGTTGCGATCGCGCGCGTGATGGGGATCAAAGCGCTGGGCGTTCCAGGGCGCCGGCGGGCGTATTGCTGGCTGTTGGCTCCATTCAATTGTCCGCGCGCTCGATATGCATCAAGTTCCCTGCATTGCGGCTCAACCGTGGCGCGCCTCTATGGTCCAACAGCTCGCTTGGGGCTGCCAACCGACAGCCCTTCGGATTGATTGCGGAGTGGGATGATGATTACTGTGGACGAGATTAACGAGGCATGGGGTTGGGTCGGCCTGAACGCGGTCGAAGTGCTGGGTGAAAACGCCTTCGGCAACCTGATCATCCGCGATGAGGATGGAAGATACTGGCGCCTGCGCCCGCAGGACCTGTGCTGCGAACCGCTGGCGCAGGACCGCGAGGCGTACGATGCGCTGGCGTACAACCAGGCTTTCCTGAATGACTGGTACATGCCCGAGGTGGTGCACCTGGCGGAATCGACGCTGGGGCCGCTCTCCGCCGGGCGTAAGTATTGCCTCAAGATTCCGAGCGCGCTGGGCGGGCACTACGGCTGCGACAACTTGGCCACCGTGCCGCTTTCGGAGCTGATCCGGTTTTCCGGCGAGGGCGCGCAGCAATTCGACGGACTGCCGCGCTGGGACTGATCACCAGCCGAAGGTGTGCAGCAGTCCCAGGTGGAACAGGTCGCGGTCGTTCATCTGGGTGTAGGTCTTCACGCGGTGGAAGGCGAAGAAGACCTTGGTCTGCGCGCCCAGGTCGCGCTCGAATTGCAGGCTGAACAGGCCATGGACAAACCCACGGTTGCCTTCGCGCCGGTTTTCGGCGATGTATGGGCCGATGCCCGCCGACGCGATCCAGCGTTCCGTCACGGGTTGGACGAACCAGAGCTGGGCCGCGGCGCCGTATCGGTCGACGCGCGTCCGGTCGTCGCCCTCGAAGATTCCCGCGAACGATACGGCCCACGTGCCGCCGTACTGCTTCGCCTGGACGATGGCGCTGTTGGTATCCCGGGTGCCGCTGTGGCTCGTGAACGAGCGGCCGAAGGAAGCGCCCAGCCATAGCCGGTTGCGTGCAAGGTCTCCCTTCGGAAAGTGCGGCACGTCGGCGAATTGACGGCCGATGCCCAGCATCAGTGCGTTGGAATGGAAGGCATCGCGCATCCGCACGTGGTTCAGGCCAAGCCGGAGGTGGGTGCCGGGATCCAGGCCAGCCAGTGGAAAACGCAAGGCGGCGCTGTACAGCACGCCGTGGCGGGCGATGTCATATTGCACGCCGCCTATGGTGGTCGTGTTCATGCTCGTGTAGGGGCCGGCGCCGATCTCGGCCGTCAATGCGTTACCGAGCTTGCGGGCGTATACGAGCTGGAGCGCGAAGCCGTCCCGGTGGTTGTTGTCCGGGTGCCCTTCGTTGTAATAGACGACATCGATGCGCGCGCCTGCGAGTGATGGCTCCCCGGCTCGCGCGGCAATCAGGTCGCGTCCGATGCGCGCCTCGAACGCACGCCAGCGCATGAGCTTGTGGGGCCCGGTGTCCGGACCGCCGATGCGGCCGTTGCCCAGTTCGGCCGACAGGTAGGCGCCGTGTTCGTCCGCGGATGGCGCTGCGGGATAGGCGATGCTGCTCGATGCGAGCAGCGTGAGCAGGCAGGAAATTCGCTTCATGGAAACGGTCTCTCGCAGAACTGGCGGCGTGCTTAACGACCAGTGTGAAGACGCGAAACCGCTTGTGCTATGCGAAAGGCCAAAAACGGCCGAGAGCCTGCTCAGTTCCCCCCGTTCTGATTGAGACTGGCCCACAGATAGGCCGCCGCCATCGCCCGGTGTGGCTTGTAGCGTTCCAGCAGGGTTTCCGTGCGTGCCATGTCGGGCTTGCTGTCCTCGCCCAGCAGATGCTGGAAGGCAGCACGCACCGCCACGTCTCCATGCAACGAGCAGTCGGGAAAGCCATAGCCGCGCAGCAGCGTGTAATTGACGGTCCAGGGGCCGATGCCTTTCACGGCAAGCAGCGCACTAGCCACCTCATCGGGGCCATGGCTGCGATCGAGCACCAGTTCGCCGTCGGCGACGAGACGCGCCAGCCGCAGCACGGTTTCGGCCTTGGCGCGCGAGAATTTGCGGGTGGTGAGCGCTTCCAGGTCCAGGCGAGCGGCGTCAACCGCCTCCGGATAGCACCACAGGCCGCTGGAATGGCGGCGGCCGGCCTGCTCGATGAAGGTGCGGCGCAGGCTGATCGCGAACGCCAGGTTGATCTGCTGGCCGATGATGGCCCAGGTCAGCGCCTCGAACACGGTGGCCGATTGCACGATGCGTAAGTTCGGCTGGCGCGTAACAAAGGGGCCGAGCAGCGGGTCGCCGTGCGTGAACAGCGCAAAGGGCGCCGGGTCGATGCGCAGCGCCAGGATGTTGAGCAGCGCTTCGCGCGCGGCGGCGAGCGCGATGTCGTCCAAAGCCTCGTCGGCCTCGATGCGGCAGCGGGCCACGCCTGGCGCGAGCGCCACGTCGAGCACGAGCGGCACGCCATGGAGCAGCACGCCCTTGCGGACGCGGCCGGGCGTGACCTGTTCGGCCAGTTGCTGTGCGTCGCGCCCGTGAAAGGCAAGCACGTCCTGGCTGCGGTAGTCCGCGGGCAGGGCAATGGACAGTTCGTGTACGCTCAATCTCATTTGGTCTGGAAGGTGGTGGCCGGGCTTCGCAAGCGCGGCACAAAGCCGGTAACGAATGCAGTGCCGAGCAGGACGATCGCGGAACCGGCGACCGTGTACCAGCCGACCACTTCGCCCAGGAACAGCGCGCCCCACAGGATACCAAACACCGGATTGAGGAAGGTGACGGTCAGGGCCGACGTGGTGCCGACTTCCGCGATCAGGCGGAAGTACAGCAGGTATGCGATGCCGCTGCACAGCACGCCCAGCGCGAGCACGGCCGCCATGATGCCGGCCGTCGGCTGGCTTGGGGCCGGGACGAAGGGCAGCACCGGAAGCACGAGCAGGACCGAGGCCCACATCGACCCGTGCGCGTTGGCGAACGGCTCCACGGCCTTGGCTGACTTGGCGTACAGGCTGGCGACGCTGTAGCAGAAGGCGGCGCACAGGGCAGCCGCGATTGCGACGCCGGCGCCAGGGCGAGCCGCCACCGAGTCAAAGCCCACCAGCAGGGCCACACCCGCGGTGCCGGCCACCAGTCCGAATACGACGCGCAGGCTGACACGCTGGCGCGACCAGGCTGCGCCCAGCAGCGCGCCCCACATCGGCGCGGTGGCGTTCAGCACCGACAGCACCGATGCGGACAGCGTGCGCGCGGCGAACGCGAACAGCAGGAACGGCAGCGCCGAGTTGAACAGGCCGAGGATCAGGTAGTGCTTCCAGTGCGTGGCCAGGTCGAGCCGCTTTTTCAGGAACCAGCCGACCAGCGCAAGGAACAGGGCCGCGAACAGGACGCGGTACTCGATCAGCAGCGCCGGGCCGAGCACGGGCGCGCTGATGCGCATGAACAGGAAGGAGCCGCCCCAGATGGCGGCCAGTGTGACGAGGCGTATGAGGTTTGTTGTATTCATTGTTGGTATTGGTTTGCGCGGGACGCATTGTCGCTTGCGCTGATGCGCTCGCGCCAGTCGCTTCTTGCTTTCGAATTATGTGGCAGCCAGGCCGCAGGCTTCGCCGTTCGCCGCTTGCGGGGTGGCGGCATGCGGCACGAGCATTGCGGCCGGCACGCCGTTCCTCGTTGCCGTCATCTCGGCCAGGATCGAGATCGCAATCTCGGACGGGGTCTTGCTGCCGATGTAAATGCCGATCGGGCCATGCAGGCGCGCCAGTTGTTCGTCGGTGAGGTCGAACAGCTTGAGGCGTTCGCGCCGCTTTGCGTTGTTCAGGCGCGAACCGATCGCGCCGACGTAGAAGGCGTCGGACTTGAGCGCCTCCATCAGGGCCAGGTCGTCAAGCTTGGGGTCGTGCGTGAGCGCGACCACGGCGCTTCTCGCGTCCAGCCTGGATTCGAGCACCAGGTCGTCCGGCATCGTGTGCACCAGTTCGACGCCGGCGACGTCGAAGCCGGCACGATATTCCTCGCGCGGGTCGCACACCGTTACGCGGTAGTCCATGCCGGTCGCCACCTGCGCCAGGAAGCGCGACAGCGGGCCGGCGCCGATGATGAACAGGCGCCAGCGCGGGCCGTGCACGGTGGTGAGCACGTCGTCCTCGACGCGCAGCACAGCGCCCGGCGCCGCGGGGCCCAGCGTGACCGCGCCGGATCGCATGTCGAGGCGGCGTTCCAGCAGTTCGCCGCTCGCCAGGCGGGCCAGGAGTTCGTCGATGCCGCTCGCAGGCGACAGCGGCTCGATCGCCAGCGTGATCGTGCCGCCGCAGGGCAGGCCGAAGCGGTGCGCCTCGTCGGCGCTGACGCCGTAGCTGACGAGCTGCGGCGTGCTTTGGCTGATGCCGTTCTGGCGCACCTGTGCGATCAGGTCGTCCTCGATGCAGCCACCGGAGATTGAGCCGGCAACCTGGCCGTCGTCGCGCACGACGAGCGTGGCGCCGACCGGACGCGGGCTCGAGCCCCAGGTCTTGATCACGGTGACCAGTTCGCAGCGGCGGCCGGCGGCGAGCCAGGCGGAGGCGGTTTTCAGTACGTCGAGGTCGATGCTGTCCATTTGAATTGCTGTGCCGGCTCGGCGGGTGCCGGCCGGCGTCGAGAAGATGGACAATGATACAAAAAACGGGGAGGGGGTGCAGGCGGGGTGCCGATAGACCTGTGCGGTTGCAGGATCGTAGGGTGCGCACCTGTGCGCACGCGGTTACGTGTGCGTACCGGAGCCAACACTAATCAACCGTACCGCGTGCGCACAGGTGCGCACCCTACGACGTGCCGGAGCCGCAGGTCTTTACGGCACCAGCGGCTTTTTGGCGCTGCGCTTGGCGTTGACTTCGGCTACTGTTTTCTGGATCGCCGCCACGCGTGTCGAGACCGCCGGGTGATTTGCCGTGTACCCGTTGAGCACCGTGGCCGGATGTGCCTGCGCCAGGCGCTTCCAGAATTCGTCCACGCCGTCGATGTCGTAACCGGCGCGCGCCAGCATGTAGATCGCCAATCGGTCCGCGGCCACGTCCTGGTCGGCCGGCATGGCCTTGATGCCGCCGCTGCCGATCAGCATCGAGTCGTCCGGTTTCACGCGCGTGAGGTTGTCGATGATGCTGCCGATGGTGGCCGAATTGCGCTGCACCGCCGCGTGGCCAAGCACGTTGTGGGCGAGGCCCGCGGCCAGCACGTAGGCCAGCTCGTCGTCGTTGCGGGTGAAGCCGATCATGCCGCGCGTGACCATGATGCGCGAGCCGTCAGCGTAGGAGTTGATGTTGTCCGAGTTGCCCAGTTCGATGCCGTAGGCGCAGGCGCGCGTGACCGGGACCGTGAGCTGGCGCTCCTTGCCGTCGCGCTCGATGGTCAAAGGCAAGGTGGCCTGCGCGGCGACCAGCGGCCCGAACACCGAGCCGGCCAGCGCGGGACCTTGCGGGCCGCTGGGCAGCGGTTTGCCGCCGGCGGACACCAGCCTGTCGCCAACCTTCAGGCCCGCCTTGGCCGCGCCGCTGCCGGCCAGCACCTGGGTGACCTGCAGCCGTTCGCCCATCCCGAACGCGACGTGCGCTGCTTCATTGTAGGAGCCGGGATAGGAATAGCGGCTCTTGGCGGTAAAGCCGAGCAGGTTGCGCGCATGGGTCTTGCACAGGTCCGCGTTGTTGATCAGGAGCGGCGCGGCCACGTGGTACAGGCGCTCCTGGAGCGACGCCATCCTGGTCAGCGTTTCGGCATCGGCCGCGATCTGCGGGGTCAGGGCAGGGGCCTGGGGAGCAGGCTTCACCGGCGCCGGCGCGGCGCCCTGCTGGAAAGGCGCTTGCGTGCCGCAGGCCGATAGCAGTAAGGCGATGGTGATTCCCAGCGCGGCTGGGCGCAGACGGTGGATGTGGGTCATGGTGCTCCTCAAATTATTGTTTGCCGGTGCTGCCGAAACCGCCGGCGCCCCGGTCGCTCGATTCGAACTCCTCCACAACGTTAAAGCCCACCTGCAGGACAGGTACGATGACCAACTGCGCGAGCCGATCCAGCGGCTGCAGCGTGAATGGCGACTGGCTGCGGTTCCAGGTCGAGACTTTCAGCTCGCCCTGGTAATCGGAGTCGATCAAGCCTACCAGATTGCCCAAAACAATGCCGTTCTTATGGCCGAGTCCGCTGCGCGGCAGGATCAGGCCGGCATAGCCCGGGTCTGCCAAGTGGATCGCCAGCCCGGTCGGGATCAGTACGGTCTGCCCCGGTTCGATGGTGATCGGCGCGTCGATGCAGGCGCGCAGGTCCAGGCCAGCGCTGCCGGACGTGCCGTAGGCAGGCAGCTGGTCTTTCATGCGCGGGTCGAGAATCTTGACTTCAATGTTCTTCATGCGTGATACGTAAATCAGGTGAGCAGGGAACGCCGTTCGAGGCGCTTGGCGATCTCGGAGACCAGCTGGCGCCCCAGCGTCAGCTTGTCGGCGGGCGGCAGGACAGTGTGTCCGCTTTCGTCGAACAGGATGACGGAATTGTCATCCTGCCCGAAAGTGTGGTGGCCGATATTGCCGACCAACAGAGGTACGCCTTTTTTTTCGCGCTTGGCCGCGCCGTATTCGACCAGGTTTTCCGATTCGGCGGCAAAGCCGACGCAGTAGGGCCAGCCGGTGATCGACACGGTGGAGGCAACGCTGGCCAGGATGTCGGGGTTCTGTTCGAACTTGAGCTCGGGCGGGGCGCCGCCATCCTGTTTTTTCATTTTCTGGGCGCTGAAGTTGACCACGCGCCAATCCGCGACCGCGGCCACCCCGATGAACACGTGCTGGCCGTGCACCGCAGCCATGACGGCCTCGTGCATCTGGCGCGCGGAGAGCACATCGATGCGGCGCACGCCGTGCGGGGTGGCGAGCGTGGTCGGGCCCGAGACCAGGGTCACGTCGGCGCCCGCTTCGCGCGCGGCCCGGGCAACCGCATAGCCCATCTTGCCGGACGAGAGGTTGGTCAGGCCGCGCACCGGGTCGATCGCCTCGAAAGTCGGACCGGCCGTGATCAGGACCCGCTTGCCGGCCAAAACCTTGGGCTGGAACGATGCGATCAGCTCCTCGAGCAGGTCTTCCGGTTCGAGCATGCGGCCAAGGCCCGTTTCGCCGCAGGCCTGTTCGCCGGCGGCCGGGCCGAAGATGCGGATGCCGTCCTCGCGCAGCTGCGCCACGTTGCGCTGCGTGGCCGGGTTCTGCCACATTTCCACGTTCATCGCCGGCGCCACCAAGAGCGGCACCTGGGACGGACGCGCCAGGCACAGGGTCGAGAGCAGGTCGTCGCAGGCGCCATGGGCCAGCTTGCGGATGAAGTCCGCCGAGCAGGGCGCGACCAGCACGGCGTCGGCGCCGCGGGTGAGGTCGATGTGGGCCATGTTGTTGGCCACGCGCGAATCCCACTGGCTGGTATAGACCGGGTTGCCCGACAGGGCCTGCATGGTGGCCGCGCCGATGAACTGGCTTGCCGCCTCGGTCATGACAACCTGCACCCGCGCGCCTTCCTTGACCAGCGCCCGGCACAGTTCGGCGGCCTTGTAGCAGGCCACCCCGCCGGTCAGGCCGAGCACGATCTTCTTGTCTTTCAGGTCCATGCTCATGTCGTCATCCTTCTAGTGCTTGTTCACGCGCCGCAGCTCGTCGACGATGAACAGGATCGCGCCGATGGTAATCGCGCTGTCGGCCACGTTAAAGGCCGGGAAGTGACCGAGACCGCGCCAGTAAAAGTCGAGGAAGTCGATCACGTGGCCGTGCATCAGGCGGTCGACCAGGTTGCCGATGGCGCCGCCCATGATCAGCGCGAGCGCCCAGCAGAACATGCGCTGGCCGGCGTTACGGCGCAGCAGGTAGATGATGAAGGCAACCGCGGCCAGGGCGATCGCGGTGAACAGGTAGCGCTGCCAGCCGCCCTGGTTGGACAGGAAGCTGAATGCGGCGCCGCGGTTGTAGGCGAGCGTGAGGTTGAAAAAGCCGGTGAGCGGTTTGGTGTCGCCGAGCTGGAACAGCCTGGTGATGGTGATCTTGGTGACCTGGTCGAGCAGGACGACGATGAAGGCGATGCCCAGCCACGGCATCATGCTGCCGCCCGCTTTCGGCGCGGCCGTAATGGTCGATTTCTTTTTCGTTGCCATATTGTCGTTATGTGTCAGGTGAACGCCCTGCCGGCCTGGCCGGCAGGGCGGGAGGCGCCGCCCGCTTGTCTTATGCGAACCGGCGCGCTTCGCCGCTGCCGAACAGATTGCTCACGCAGCGGCCGCACAGGCCGGGGTGTTCCGGGTGGCTGCCGACGTCGCGGCGGTAGTGCCAGCAGCGCTCGCATTTGGCCGCTTCGGACGGCGTCACGATCACAGCTTCCTCGGCTTCGCTGGCCACCTGTTCCACCTTGGCTTCTGACGTGATGAACACGAACTTGAGGTCGTCGTCCAGGCTTGCGAGCAGCTGGTACTTCGGGCCGGACGCCTTGATGGTCAGTTCGGCCTGCAGCGACGAGCCGATCGCGCCGGATGCACGCACTTCCTCGAGCTCCTTGGTCACGCTGGCGCGCACGTCGCGCAGCGCGGCGTACTTGGCCAGCAGTTTGGGGCCATCGGCGATCTCCGGGAAGGTCCACAGGGTCTGGGTGAAAATTGTTTCGTCGCTCTCGGCATAAGCCTGTTCGCCGGCGAACACGGCCCAGGCTTCCTCGGCGGTGAACGACAGGATCGGCGCCATCACGCGCAGCAAAGCGTGCGCGATGTGCCACAGCGCGGTCTGCGCCGAGCGGCGCGCGACGGAGTCAACGCCGGTGGTGTACAGGCGGTCCTTGAGGATGTCGAGGTAGAAGCCGCCCAGGTCTTCGGAGGCGAAGTTCTGCAGGCGCGCGACCACCGGGTGGAACTCGTAGCGTTCGAAGTGGGCGGCGATGTCGTTCTGCAGCGCCTGCGTCGCGGCCAGCGCGTAGCGGTCGATCTCGAGCATGTCGGCGACCGGCACGGCATTCTTGGCCGGGTCGAAGTCGGCGGTGTTGGCGAGCAGGAAGCGCAGCGTGTTGCGGATGCGGCGGTAGGCTTCGGTCACGCGCTTGAGGATCTCCTCGGACAGCGCGAGTTCGCTCGTGTAGTCGGTCGAGGCGACCCACAGGCGCAGGATGTCGGCGCCCAGCGTGTCGCTGATCTTCTGCGGCGAGAGCACGTTGCCCAGCGACTTGGACATCTTGCGGCCATGCTCGTCGACGGTGAAGCCGTGCGTGAGCAGCGCCTTGTACGGCGGGCGGCCGTCGAGCATCGAGGCGGTCAGCAGCGACGAGTGGAACCAGCCGCGGTGCTGGTCCGAGCCTTCCAGGTACAGGTCGGCCGGGAACTGCGACTGTTCCTTGTGCGAGCCGCGCAGCACAGTGTAATGCGTGGAGCCGGAGTCGAACCAGACGTCGAGCGTGTCGCGGTTCTTCTCGTAGTGGGCGGCGTCTTCGCCCAGCAGGTCCTTCGGGTCGAGCTGGTGCCAGGCTTCGATGCCGTCCTTCTCGATCAGTTTGGCCACCTGTTCCAGCAGCTCCGGCGTGCGCGGGTGCAGCTCGCCGGTCTCCTTGTGAACGAAGAAGGCCATCGGCACGCCCCACTGGCGCTGGCGCGACAGGGTCCAGTCCGGGCGGTTGGCGATCATGCCCTGCAGGCGCGCCTGGCCCCAGTCTGGGAAGAATTTGGTTTCGGCGATGCCGGCCAGCGCGGTTTCGCGCAGGGTCGGGCCGCCGTCCTTGGGCGTGACGTCCATGCCCGCGAACCACTGGCTGGTGGCGCGGTAGACGATCGGGGTCTTGTGGCGCCAGCAGTGCATGTAGCTGTGGTCGAACATCTTCAGTTCGAACAGCGCGCCCGCTTCCGACAGCGCGTTGCAGATCGGCTTGGACGCTTCCCAGATCGTCATGCCGCCAAACAGCGGCAGGGTGGATGCGAAGCGGCCATCGCCCATTACGGGTTTGAGGATCTCGTCGTCCTTCAGGCCGTGCGCTTTACAGGACTGGAAGTCTTCCAGGCCGTAGGCGGGCGCCGAGTGGACCACGCCGGTGCCGCTGTCGGTGGTGACGTAATCGGCCAGGTAGACCGGCGAGTAGCGATCGTAGAACTTGTCGGCGGCGTGCAGCGGGTGCTTGAAGCGGATGCCGGCCAGCGCTTCGCCAGTCGTGGTGGCGACGATGCTGCCCTCCAGCTTGTAGCGCTGCAGGCAGGATTCGACCAGGTTCTTCGCCAGGATCAGCAGCAGCCGCTTGCCGTCGCGTTCGGCCTGCACCAGCGCGTAGGTCACTTCCGGATGCACGTTCAGCGCCTGGTTGGACGGGATGGTCCACGGCGTGGTGGTCCAGATGACGACGAAACCGTCACCACTTGGCAGCTTGGGCAGGCTGAAGGCGGCGGCCAGTTTGTCGTGCTCTGCGAACGGGAAGCCGACGTCGATCGCCGGGTCGCGCTTGTCCTGGTATTCGACTTCCGCCTCGGCCAGGGCCGAGCCGCAGTCGAAGCACCAGTTCACGGGCTTGAGGCCGCGGTAGACGTAGCCCTTGTCGAGCAGCTTGCCCAGCGCGCGCAGTTCGTCGGCCTCGTTACCGTGGGCCATGGTCAGGTAGGGGTTGTCCCACTCGCCCAGCACGCCCAGGCGGATGAAGCCGGCGCGCTGGCGGTCGATCTGCTCGCTCGCGTAGGCGCGGGCCTTGGCCAGCACTTCGGCGGTCGGCAGGTTTTTACCGTACAGTTTTTCGATCTGGATCTCGATCGGCATGCCATGGCAGTCCCAGCCCGGCACGTAGGGCGCGTCGAAGCCGGCGATGGTGCGCGACTTGACCACCAGGTCCTTCAGGATCTTGTTGAGCGCGTGGCCGAGGTGGATGTCGCCGTTGGCGTACGGCGGGCCGTCGTGCAGCACGAATTTCGGCCGGCCGGCTGCCGCCTTGCGAATGCGTTCGTAGATCTTCTTTTCCTGCCACTGCTTCACCCAGCCCGGCTCGCGCTTGGCGAGGTCGCCTCGCATCGGGAACGGGGTGTCGGGCATGTTGACCGGGTATTTGCTCTGCGGCTTGTCGGCTGCCTTTTTGTTCTGGACGGGTTTGCTGTTGTCGGACATATGCTTTTCTTAAGTGGACTGCTGTGGTTCGGAGTGGGCCGCGCGCAAGGCGCGGCGGCGTGGCTGGCTCCGTCAAATTCGGTCGGTGGCGGTCAGGGCGCCGGCGCGGTGGGCGAAGAAGGCGCGCGCGCCTTGCGCGTCGCGGTCGATCGCGGCGGTGAGGGTGGCCAGGTCCTGGTATTTTTCCTCGTCGCGCAGCTTGGCCAGAAACTCCACGCGCACCAGTTTGCCGTAGGCGTGCTGGTTGTAGTCGAACAGGTGCACTTCGAGCAGCATGCGGCCGGCGTCTTCGACGCTGGGGCGCACGCCGAGGCTGGCGACCGCCGGCAGCGGATGCGGGCCTAGCCCATGCACCTGCACCACGAAGATGCCGGACAGGGCAGGGCGGTGCGCGACGCGCAGGTTCAGGGTCGGAAAGCCGAGCGTGCGTCCGAGCTTGGCGCCGTGGATCACGTGGCCGGAGATGGAGTACGGATGGCCGAGCAGGGCGTGTGTGGCCTGGAAGTCGCCGGCACCCAGCGCGGCGCGCACGGCCGATGACGAGATGCGCTCCTGGCCGTGCGTCACGGCGGGCAGCGTCTCGACCTGGAAGCCATGCTTGCGGCCGGCGGCGGCCAGGGTCTCGATGGTGCCGGCGCGCTTGGCGCCGTAGCAAAAGTCGTCACCGACCATCAGCCATTTGACGTGCAGGCCGTTCACCAGCACGCGCTCGGTGAATTCGTCCGGGGTCATGGCGGCGAAGTGCTCGTTGAAGTGCTCGACGATGACGCGGTCGATGCCGGCCTTGTCGAGGGCCTCCAGCTTGTCGCGCAGGTTGGCGATGCGGGCCGGGGCTTTTGACGGGTCGCCCATTTTTTCGGCGAAGTATTCGCGCGGATGCGGTTCGAAGGTCATGACCGCGGCTTCCAATCCAAGCTTCGACGCGGCAGCGCGCACGTGGGCCAACAACGTCTGATGGCCGCGGTGGACACCGTCAAAGTTGCCGATCGTGAGAGCGCACGGCGCGCGCGCCCGGTCGTTGGGAAGTCCGCGAAATACCTTCATTGGGTGAAACGTCAGTCCGAGGCGAAATACCAGATTATACGGTAAGTGGCGTGTTGCACATTGGAGACGGGCCAAGGACGGGCTCGGGGGCGTGGTGCGATCTCGGCCGCGGCCGTGGCAGGCGGGACCGTGGCGAGGCTTACCGCGCCCCCTACGCCTTTGGCAAGTTCAACGACCTGGGAAAAGATTCGGATATGACCGGTCTTGTTGAACGCGTGGGCGTTCGGCCGGCCACTGGCCAGCCTCACCCTGCCCAGCCGACGACTCGGGCCGATTGGTTGGCGCTAAAAAAAGCTATGTCCCCATTAAGTGTGGAACCGTGCTTACTAAGGCGTAGGGTGCGCACCAGTGCGC
>NZ_SPUM01000132.1 GCF_004614195.1 Massilia horti
TGCCGGGTGGTGTGGCAGGGGATCGGTCAGCACGCTGACCGCCCCTATGCCGATTTTTGCCCGCAGCACCCGCGTTACAGCCGTAGGGTGCGCACCTGTGCGCACGCGCTACGTGTGTGTACCGGAGCCAACGGCGTTCATCTGTACCGCGTGCGCACTGGTGCGCACCCTACGCCTCAGGTAAGCATGGTTCCACACTTAATGGGGACATAGCTATTTTTTTGTGCACCAGCGCGCGTTACAGTGCGGACAGCCGCTGCGCAAGTGGCTCGAAGGAGGAGGCGACATAGACCGGCCGCGGGGCCAGCGGAAACGGAACCTGTTCGCCGCGTTTGATGAAGGCGGTCTGCATGCCCGACCAGGCGGCGCCTGCCACATCCCAGCCGTGCGCCGCCACCATCATGCAGTCGCCCGGCGGCGCGCCCATCTGCTCCGCGGCCCAGCGGTAGACCTCGGGCGCCGGCTTGAACTTGCCGACCTGTTCGACGCCGAACTGCGCCTCGAACAGGTCGGCCAGTCCCGCGTGCGCGAGTTGCCCGGCAATTGCGGAGGTCGCCCCGTTCGACAGGGCGGCCAGCTTGTAGCCTTCGCCGCGCAGGCGCTCCAGCGCCGGGCGCACGTCCGGATGCGCCGGCAGGGTCGCGAGCGGGGCCAGCGCCTCGGCGGCGTCCTGGTCTTCAAGCAGGATGCCGCGCCCTTCCGCCAGCATCCTGAGCACCGCCTTGCCCACTTCCGGGAGCGGCGCGAACTGGTTATTGATCGTCATGACCACCGCGTAGTGGAGCATGGCGGAAAACCAGCGCCTGGCGCTGTCCGCGCCCGGCAGGACCTGGCCGATACTGGCCTGCATGGGCGCAAGGTCGAGCATCGTCTCGATGACGTCAAAGAACAGCACCGTCGGTTTAATCGGATTCATTGTGCCTCCCGGGCCACGCGCAGGCGCCTGCCGTCAGCGCTTGGTGGTCGCGCGGCCCCATTTGGTTCCGCCGCCAAGGAGAGTGCTTGCGCTACGTGGCCTTGCGCATGAATCGGATCAGGTTGACGGGCCGGGCAGGGAACCCGGTCAGCGGCTCGCCATCGAACCACGGTCGGCGCAGGCAGGCCGTGTGCCGGTGCTCCCAACCTGAAAGAGGAGAACGACAATGAAAGCGGTTGTATTTCATGACGTCGGCGATATTCGCCTGGAGGATGTTCCTGAGCCGAAGATCGAGAATCCCAACGATGCCATCGTGCGCGTGACCGTCAGCGCGATCTGCGGCACCGACCTGCACTTCGTGCGCGGCAGCGTCAGCGGAATGCGTGCAGGTACGATTCTTGGCCACGAGGCGGTGGGGATCGTCGAGCAGGTCGGCAGCAACGTGCGCAATGTCGCCGTGGGCGACCGCGTGGTCATTCCCTCGACCATTGCCTGCGGCTACTGCTCGTACTGCCGCGCCGGCTACTACTCGCAGTGCGACACGACCAATCCCAACGGGCCGGCGGCCGGCACCTCCTTTTACGGCGGGCCGGAGGCAAATGGGGGATTTAACGGGCTGCAGGCGGAAAAGGCGCGCATTCCGTTCGCCAGCGTCAACCTGGTCAAGCTGCCGGACGAGATCACGGACGACCAGGCCATCCTGCTGTCCGATATTTTTCCGACCGGCTATTTCGGTGCCGAGCTCGCCAACATCAAGCCCGGCCACACGGTGGTGGTGTTCGGGTGTGGCCCGGTGGGCCAGTTTGCGATCGCGTCCGCCAAGCTGATGGGGGCGGGCCGGATCCTGGCCGTCGATAATCTGCCGGATCGGCTGGAAATGGCACGCAAGCAGGGCGCCGAAACAATCAACTTCGACGAGGAAGATCCGGTGAAGATGTGCAAGGAGCTGACCGGGGGGATCGGCCCGGACTGCGCGATCGATGCCGTCGGCGTGGATGCCACGTGTGCGCATCACGGTCCGGCAGCGGCCCAGGCCCAGCAGATGAAGCAGCAGTTCCAGCAGGAAGTGGCGGCGGTGGCGCCGAAACAGCATCCCTCCGGGCCGAACTGGCATCCGGGCGAAGCGCCGTCGCAGGCCCAGCAGTGGGCGGTCGAGGCACTGGCCAAGGCCGGCACGCTGGCGGTGATCGGCGTCTATCCGACCAACGATATGGCGTTCCCGATCGGGAAGGCGATGAACAAGAACCTGACGATCAAGATGGGCAATTGCAACCACCGCAAGTACATCCCCAACCTGATCGAGCTGGTGCGCAGCGCCGCCTTCGATCCGACCAAGATCATCACCCAGCACGAGCCGATGGATTCGGTGATCGATGCATACAAGGCGTTTGACGAGCACCGTCCGGGCTGGCTCAAGGTCGAGGTGGTGCCGAGCGGCGGTGCCAGGCCGTCGTGACCCCAGGCGCAGCCACAGGCGGCGCGTCGCCCGCAGCGCGCGCGGCGGTTGCGCGCAACCCAATCGTTCCTGCCGACGGGGCCGCCTGCTGTCTGTCCATTTCCCTTGCCTGGCGTTGGCCAGGCAGGGTTGAACATTCAATTGTGCGTTGAACGTCCAGAGTCTGTGACACTCTTACGGTCTTTCGACAACCGGCTTGTGTTTGTGATTGAGTAATTTATCGAGTTAACAAACCCCATTGCTCCATTGAACAGGAGGCGACAATAAGATGTTCAAGAGTTTTTTCCTTGGTGGCTTTGAATGCACCACCGGCTACAACCGGGACGGCGAGTGGATCGATCTGGTGGTCGACACCGCACACCACGAGCACGTGAGCGAAGACTACCGGCGCTTGCGCGAAGTGGGAATCCTCACCGTGCGCGATGCGATCCGCTGGCCGCTGGTCGACCTTGGCGACGGGCGCTATGACTTTTCAACTGCCGAGCCGCTTACCCATGCCTCCAGGCGCTACGGCATCCAGGTCATCTGGGACCTTTTTCACTACGGTTATCCGACCGACGTGGACTTGCTGTCGGACGGCTTTGTCGACCGCTTCGCCGACTACTGCGGCGCCTGCGCGCGCTACCTCCGGCGCCGGGTCGAGGGGCCGATCTGGTTCACCCCGGTCAACGAACCTTCCTACTTCGCCTGGGCGGCCGGGGAGGTGGCCCACTTCGCACCGCACCTGTCCGGCCGTGCGCAGGAATTGAAAATCGCGCTGGTGCGCGCGGCGATCCGCGGCATCGACGCGATCCGCGCCGAACTGCCGGACGCACGCTTCCTGCATGCCGACCCGGTGTGCCGGGTCGTTCCGGCCGACGACGATCCGGACAAGGCCGCGGCTGCCGCGCACTTCAACGAGCGCTGCGTGTTCGAGGCGCTGGACATGATGTCCGGCCGGGTGATGCCGGAACTAGGCGGCAGCCGCGAGCATCTCGATGTCATCGGAATCAACTATTACTGGAACTGCCAGTGGGTGCATGGCGAGGACGGCACCTGGCTGGAGCCGGACGACCCGCGCCGGCAGCCGGTGAGCGATCTGGTCAAGTCGGTGTGGGAGCGTTACGGCGGCGACATCGTGATCTCGGAGACCTCGCATTGGGGCGACAACCGGCCCGGCTGGGTCGAGCACCTGACCGGCGAGATCGTTGCGATGTTGCAGGCGGGGGTGCCGCTGCGCGGAGTCTGCCTGTATCCGATCATCGGCATGCTTGACTGGCACGCGCCGCGCCAGTGGATGCCGATGGGGCTGTGGGACGTTGACCACGAGGGCAATATGTCGCGCATCCTGCACCTGCCGACCTTCGAGGCGTTGCGGCGGGCGCAGCGGCGGATTGGGCCATATCTTATGGCGCAGGGGGCTACGCGCCTGCGCGCCTGAGGGGCGGCAGCGGCTGGGCCATCGCGCTTAGTTTTGACACTGGAACAGGCGCACCGGGCGCGGGTTGATGTACCGGTCGAAGATATTTGTCATTCTTTGGTTTTGAATTCGCCGGTCTTCAAGTCACGCTGGAAGGCAACACCCGGGGCTGAGCCCAGCAGGTGCGCGAACGAATCGTCTTGATTGAGGACGGCACCCAGTGAGACGTACAACACGTTCTCCTGATCGTCCAGGTACTGATCGCTTTCATTGCCGGCCATGATCCGCCAGCCGCTATCGTCATCTTCTTCGGGCTCTTCCCGGTAGATGTAGCCCGCCTTCTCTCCGTCGTACAGAACCTTACGCGTAACAAAGCAGCGCGGACGGTACTTCTTGACGGTATCGCGCTCGACCTCATCAAGGTCCGTTTGGATGATGTGCCGCTCCTCGAACTCCACTGGGTCGCCAAGCTTAAGTGTCTTCAGATAAAAGGGCTCATTGTCCAATTCGCCTTTGAAACGATCGCCATCGATCTCCGTGAGAGTCACCCACATGCGCTCGGCCGAGAGGCCATCGGGATCTGGCTGATCGAACTCGAAAATGAGCTTGACCAGGCTTCCCACGTGGAGCTTGCTGATGGTTGCTTTCGAGGGCTTATAGAAAGTGTAGGGATAGTGGCGCTGCGACTCTGCAGCATCGGTGAGCCACCAAGACTGGTTTTCCATTTTGCTCTTAAAGAGAGAAATGATTAACAAGGAATGCGGCTGTCCACGCGACGAAGAATCTCGCTCCCGTCCGCCGCGTGTTATCGATAGCCTGGCAATCAGGCGCTCTCATGCGCCGACCAGCGTCGCAATCGCTTCACCCACCTGGGCCGTGGTGGCCTTGCCGCCCAGATCCGCAGTGCGCGGGCCATCCCTGAGTGACTGCTCGATGGCGGCGAGGATGGCGTCGTGTGCGGCGCGATAGCGCGCGCCATCGGCGCCAGGCGCATCGGCCAGGAACGCCAGCATCATGGCGCCCGACCAGATCATCGCGATCGGGTTGGCGATGCCCTTGCCGGCGATGTCTGGCGCCGAACCGTGCACCGGCTCGAACAACGAAGGAAAGTTTCGCTCTGGATTCAGATTGCCCGACGGCGCCAGGCCAATGGTGCCGGTGCAGGCCGGACCGAGGTCCGACAAGATGTCGCCGAACAGGTTGGAGGCAACCACCACGTCAAAACGATCCGGCTGCAGCACGAAGCGCGCGGTCAGGATGTCGATGTGCTGCTTGTCGACGGCCACGTCCGGGTAAGCTGTACCGACCGCGTCGGCGCGGCCGTCCCACCACGGCATGCTGATGGCGATGCCGTTCGACTTGGTGGCCACCGTCAGGTGCCGCCGGGGGCGGGCGTTGGCCAGTTCGAACGCATATTTGAGCACGCGGTCGGCACCGTGGCGGGTGAACACCGATTCCTGGATCACCATTTCGCGCTCGGTGCCAGGGAACATGATCCCGCCCAGGTTGGTATATTCGCCCTCGGTGTTCTCGCGCACTACCAGAAAATCGATGTCGCCCGGTTTGCGGTTGGCCAGCGGGCAGGGCACGCCGTCGAACAGACGTACCGGGCGCAGGTTGATGTACTGGTCGAATTCGCGGCGGAACTTGAGTAGGGACCCCCACAGCGAAATATGATCGGGCACGGTGGCGGGCCAGCCGACCGCGCCGAAGTAGATGGCATCCATGCCGGACAGCTGCTCTTTCCAGTCCGGTGGCATCATGGCGCCGGTCTGCAGGTAATAGTCGCAATTAGCCCAGTCGAACTGGGTGAATTCGAGCGCAAGTCCGAAGCGGCGCGCCGCCGCTTCCAGCACCTTGATACCTTCGGGAAGGACTTCCTTGCCAATGCCGTCGCCGGCGATCGCGGCAATCCTGAAACTGCGTGTCATGCTTGTGCCTCTACAAAACTACGCCGGCAACCGGCAAGTGCCTCTATGCGACCGCTACGCGCCCGTCCAGTTCAATCGAAATGCCTCACTTGCCCGGCGCGGCGCCGCCAGACGGATTCTGCGCCAGGGCTTGTTGCTGCGCTTTGGCCTGTTGCTCTTTCTCTTTCTGCTTCTTCTTCGACAGGTGATGCCCGACTACGCAGCCGACGGCGGCGCCCGCCAGCCCGTGCTTGCCGGCCACATGGCCGCCGATGCCACCCACAATAGCGCCTTTGACGCAGCCGGCGCTGGCAACACCGCTTGTCGCGCCCAGCATTAGCGCGAGGAATAACGCGATCAGTCTTTGCATGGCAGAACTCCTTAGCTTGATGGCGAGCAATGCCTTGATAGCTGTGCTCGCCACGAAAAAACATTATAGTTGTTGCGAGCTCGTCATTTTGCACGATTTGGCGCGCGGGCAACTGGAAGAATCATTCGATGCGAATCGTTCGATGCAGTAGGAGGCCCTATGCGTAGACCAATCCTGGTGCTTGCCATGTTACTCGCCACCGCAACGGCGCTTGCCGACGACGCGGCCACCTGCGCCGCAGGCAGCGGCACCTACCTGACCGGGGTCGTGGTCGATCCGCCCAGGTTCGCGCACGGCTCCTTCCGCAGGGGTATAGAGCTGTCGCACACCCACCTGCGCGTGCGCCCCGACGGCAGAGGCCAAGTCTACGATGTCGCGATCGACAACGTCTTTGCTTCCGGTTACGACCCTGCCAAGGCCACGATCCCGGCGCCGATCGATTCGATCCAGAAAAACGACAGGGTGGCGGTGTGCGGCGCAACCTACACCACCGGCGGCCCGGGAATCCACTGGGTTCATCCGAATTGCCGCGGCAAGTCCGATCCCGCACATC
Source organism: Massilia horti (assembly GCF_004614195.1). Classification (GTDB taxonomy): domain Bacteria; phylum Pseudomonadota; class Gammaproteobacteria; order Burkholderiales; family Burkholderiaceae_D; genus Telluria; species Telluria horti. Next base: position 6,605 of record NZ_SPUM01000132.1, read on the forward strand.
CCAACGGTTTTCTCAAACGTATCGGGCCGGACGGCAAGGCCAGCGGTAATCTCGAGTCGAGCACCAATTATTGCAGCTGGTTCTGACCTTCGGGCGGGCGCGTTTGATGCCTGTCAACCGGGGCAGGCGGCTGGCGCATAACATCGACTGACATGTTGCCATCGTTGGCAGGGCTCATGTCATGAATCCCACTCATGCCGCTTCCGACTGGATACGCTGGTTTGGCGATCTGGGCATCGACGACGTGCCGCTGGTCGGCGGCAAGAACGCGTCGCTCGGGGAAATGTACCGCAACCTCACGGCGCAGGGCGTGCGCGTGCCCAATGGCTTTGCCGTCACCGCGGCTGCCTATCGCGCCACCCTGGACCGGGCCAATGGCTGGCAGGCCCTGCACCAGACGCTGGACGGGTTAGACCCCGCCAACGTGGACGATCTGCGTCGCCGTGCACAGGCCGCGCGCGAGATCGTCTATTGTGCGCCGCTGCCGGGCGAACTCGTGAGCCAGATCGTCCAGGCGTACAGAAAATTGCGGGAGGAATACGGCGAACAGTTGACTGTGGCGGTGCGCAGCTCGGCCACGGCGGAAGATTTGCCGACCGCGAGTTTTGCCGGCCAACACGAGACCTATCTCAATGTGGCGGGAGAGGCGCAGCTGCTCGACAGCGTGCGCCGCTGCTATGCCAGTCTGTTCAAGGACCGGGCGATCGTCTACCGCATCGAGAATGGCTTTGACCATTACAAGGTGTACCTGTCGGTTGGCATCATGAAGATGGTGCGCTCGGACCTGGCGGCGGCCGGCGTGACCTTTACGCTGGATACCGAAACCGGCTTTCGCGACGTCGTCTTCATCACCGGCTCCTACGGACTGGGCGAAAACGTGGTGCAAGGCACGGTCGATCCAGACGAGTTTTACGTCTTCAAGCCCACGCTGCGCAGCGGCCACCGCGCGGTATTGCGCCGTAGCCTGGGCAGCAAGGAAGTGCGGATGATCTATGCGCAGGATGCCGGGCGCGACACGACCAAAAATGTTCCGACCGCCCCACGCGAGCGTGAGCGCTTCTGCCTGTTCGACGACGAAGTGCTGCAACTGGCGGACGCCGCGGTGCGCATCGAGGATCACTACAGCGCCCGCGCCGGCCACCCCGTGCCGATGGACATTGAATGGGCCAAAGACGGCATCGACGGCCAACTTTACATGGTGCAGGCGCGGCCGGAAACGGTGGCCGCGCGCAAGACCGGCACCTTACTGGACGAATATCGGCTGGAATCCAAGGGCAAGGTGCTGGCCGCAGGGCGCGCAGTCGGCAGCAAGGTTGCCGCCGGGCGTGCCCGGGTAATCGATGATGTGCGCCAGCTGGGCCAGTTCCAACCCGGCGAAATCCTGGTGGCGGATACCACGACACCTGACTGGGGCACGGTCATGAAGACGGCTGCCGCGATCGTGACCAATCGCGGCGGACGCACCGCGCACGCAGCGATCGTCGCGCGCGAGGTGGGCCTGCCCGCGATCGTCGGCTGCGGCAACGCCACCGAAGTCATCCGTACCGGCGACGAGGTCACAGTCTCGTGCGCGGAAGGTGACGTTGGCCAGGTCTACGAGGGAAAGATCGCCTTCACTAAGACCTGCGTCGACCTGGCGAACCTGCAAATGCCGCGCACCCGGATGATGATCAACATCGGCAACCCCGACACGGCGTTCCAGACGCGCTTTCTGCCGAACGATGGTGTTGGCCTGGCGCGCATGGAGTTCATCGTCGCCGAGCACATCCGGATCCACCCCATGGCGCTGGTGCATCCGGAGCGCATCGGCGACCCGCAAACCCGGGCGCAGATCGAACGGCTCACGCACGACTATCCGGCACCGGGCGACTATTTCGTGCGCGAGCTATCCGAAGGCGTGGGCATGATCGCCGCGGCGTTCTATCCCAAGCCGGTGATCGTGCGCATGTCCGACTTCAAGACCAACGAATACGCGAGCCTGATCGGCGGCTCGTTCTTCGAGCCCGCGGAGCCCAACCCGATGCTCGGCTTTCGCGGCGCCGCACGCTACACCCATCCGGCCTATGCCGAAGGGTTCGCGCTCGAGTGCCGCGCGATGCAAAGGGTGCGCGGCGAAATGGGCCTGTCCAACGTGCGCCTGATGATTCCGTTCTGCCGGCGCGTCAAGGAAGCCGAAGACGTGCTGCGCAGGATGGCGGAGCTGGGCCTGCAACGCGGCAAGGATGGTCTCGAAATCTACGTGATGTGCGAAATTCCCAACAACGTGATCCAGCTCGATGCTTTCGCGCCGCTGTTCGACGGCTTTTCGATCGGGTCGAACGACCTGACCCAGCTGGTGCTGGGCGTGGACCGCGATTCGGAGATCGTGTCCTTCGATTTCGACGAGCGCGACCCCGGCGTGCTCGACATGCTGAGGCTGACCGTCGTCGGTGCCAAACGCAACGGGCGGCATGTCGGCATCTGCGGGCAGGCGCCATCGGACTATCCCGAGGTGGCGCGCTTTCTGGTAGAGCAGGGCATCGAGTCGATCAGCCTGAACCCGGATTCCGTGGTTGCAACAGTGCGCAACCTGGTCCAGTTCGAGCGCGAACTGGGCATTGCGCCGCGGCCGCCAGCCTGAGCCGCCATGGTATAGTCACCGGAACAAGAGCCTGCCTGCCGGCGTGCCGTCGCTTCTTCGTTCGGCGTCGCATCCGGCGCGGCTCGCAGATCGCTTGAAGGAAATGGCTATGGCAATGGTTTTGTCCTCATGAGCAATCCTGTCACCCGCATCGGCATCATTACCGGCGGCGGTGACGCACCGGGCCTGAACGCCGTGATCCGCGCCGTGGTGTTATCAAGCGACCAGCTCGGCTGGGAGTGCTACGGCATCCGCGACGGTTTCAATGGCCTGCTGGCGCCGCAAACGTGCATCGGCGAGCCCGTGCGGCGCCTCACGCCGGATGACGTGCATGCGATCGCCCACCTCGGCGGCACCATTCTCGGCACCACCAACCATGGCAACCCCATGCGCTATCCCGTCCAGCAGCCGGACGGCAGCATCGCCGAGGTGGACCGCACCGACGAGGTCGCCGCGCTGTGCGGCGAACGCGGACTGGACGCGCTGGTGATCATCGGCGGCGACGGCTCGATGGGCATCGCCGAGTGCCTGCACCGCAAGGGATTGCGCGTGGTCGGCGTGCCCAAGACCATCGACAATGACCTCGATCATACCTTCTCGACCTTCGGGTTCGATACGGCGGTCGGCTTTGCCACCGAATGCATCGACCGGCTCCACACCACGGCGCATAGCCAGCACCGGGTGATGGTGGTTGAAGTGATGGGCCGCTACGCCGGCTGGATTGCACTGCATGCCGGCATGGCTGGCGGGGCACACGCGATCCTGCTGCCCGAAATTCCGTTCGACATCGGCGTCGTCGCCGCTGCGGTCCATGCGCGCGATGCGGCGGGTGGCCGCTACTCGATCGTGGTGGTGGCCGAAGGGGCGCAGGCGGCTACCGGAGAACGCCAACTGCGCGAAGCGGCCGGCGCCGGCCACGCCGAGCGCCTGGGCGGCATCGGCGCCTGGGTCGAATCCGAGCTGGGACAACGTACAGGCAAGGAATGCCGCAGCGTGGTGCTCGGCCACCTGCTGCGCGGTGGCAGTCCGTCGGCGTTCGACCGGGTTATCGCGTCGCGTTTTGGCGCGGCGGCGGTGCGCGCGCTGGCGCGCGGACAGGCCGGCGTGATGGTGGCGCTGGGAGGCGACGGGATCGAGTCCGTCGCGCTGTCGCAGGTGGCAGGGCGCACCAAGTGTGTTCCAGTGGACAGCGACACGGTGCTCACCGCGTGCGAGCTGGGCATTTGCCTCGGCAACGCCCCTGTGCCAACTTAACAGCGGCGTCAGGACAGCTGCGGGCTATACTATTTCGAAACAGCACCGTGGGAGAACGATGGAAAGCTGGATCGAACGCAGGCGGCAAACCGACGAACCGACCTATCAGGCCAAACCTTTCAACGCGCAGGGCGCCGAAGCGGAATTTCTGCGCGACCGGGCGCGCGTCATCCATTGCGCGGCGTTTCGCCGTTTGCAATCGAAAACCCAGGTGCTGGGCATCGGCGAAAGCGATTTCTATCGCACGCGCCTGACCCATTCCCTGGAAGTGGCGCAGATCGGCAGCAGTATCCGCCATGTGTTGCATAGTGCCGGCGCCGCACAGCCATGGCACGCCTATCTGCCGCCGCCCGCGCTGGTCGAAGCGGTCGGCCTGCTGCATGACCTGGGCCATCCACCGTTTGGGCATGGCGGCGAGGTGGCGCTTAATTTCCTGATGAAGGATCATGGAGGGTTCGAAGGCAATGCCCAGACCCTGCGCATTATGGCGCGGCTCGGCGAATATTCGTCCGAGCATGGCCTCGACCTCACGCGGCGCGCGATGCTGGGCGCAATGAAATATCCCTGCCTGTATTCGGAGCTGGCGGTGCCCGAGCATGACGGCATACGGCCAGCCGATTGCAAGCCGCCGAAGTGCATTTATGACGAAGAAGCGGCGGTGCGGGACTGGATATTGCAGCCCTTGTCAAATGCGGACCAGGCCCGGTTCGTCCAGTTCTCTGTGCGGGAAGTGCGCGGACGCCGCGTGGCGACGTCGTTGCACAAGTCATTCGACACGTCGATTATGGAGTTGGCCGACGACATCGCATATGGCGTCCACGATTTCGAGGATGCGCTGGCGTTGCAGCTGATCGATGAAAAGCGCTGGCATGGCGAGGTTTCGCCCGCGATTTTCGAATGTGCCAGGGACGGGATTGCGGGGCAGGGGACGGAATTTTATCGGGCCAAGCTCTTTTCGCATTCGGACAAGGAGCGCAAGCACGCGATCAGCAAGCTGGTGGACTATTTCGTGTCCAGCGTGATCGTTACCGAAAAGCCGGATTTCAGCGCGCCGCTGTTTCGCTATAACGCGGCGCTGCCAGCCGAGCAGGCGCACGTGCTGCGGATACTGAAGGAGTTTGTGTTCGATCAGGTGATCCGGCGACCGCAGGTCCAGGCCATGGAATTCAAGGGCCAGCGGATCGTGCGGCGCCTGTTTGAAGCGCTGTACGAAAACCTGGGTCGCCTGCTGCCGCGCGACACGGCCAAGGACTTCGAAGAGTGCGCGAGCGAGCGCGGGAAGATGCGGATCGTGTCGGATTACATCTCGGGCATGACGGACAGCGATGCGACCCGGCTCTATCATCGGCTGTTCAGTCCTGACGTGGGGTCGATCTACGACCGGATCTGAAAGATGCGACATGGGCAAGCCAGGCACAGGGCGCCGATGGAACTCAGCGGACGATCAAGCAGTTTGCTGCACAGGCTCGGCTGGCGATGAAGGGGCTCGCACCATCTCCGGTACCTTAACGTCTTGTGCAATCTTACCGCCCACTAATATAATGACTCGACTTGCGCTTGCTATAGTCTCAGGGCGGTGTGCAATTATCACACGCGTTATGTTGAGAGCGCGTACAGCCAAGTTAACTTGCCGTTCTTTCTCGATGTCAAGGTGACTGGTTGCTTCGTCCAAGAAAAGAATGCGCGGCCGCTTGTAAAGTGCGCGAGCCAGCAGGATTCGCTGCTTCTGCCCACCTGATAGGACTGTGCCCATGTCTCCCACCAAGGTGTTGTATCCCATCGGCATTGCAGCAATGTCTATCGCGACTGCCGCCAGTTCCGCGCATTGTTCGATCCAGGTCTGGCTCGCATGAGGATCAAAAAAGCTGATGTTATCAGCGATTGAACCGGCAAAAAGGACGTCGTCTTGTAACACCGTGCCAACCATCTGGCGAACAGCGTCCAGGCCTAGATGGTCGATCGGAATACCACCAAGTTTGATTTCACCCTCGGTTACGGGTAAGACGCCCAACAAAACGTTGATGAGAGTTGTTTTACCGCCCCCGGATGGGCCAACGATGGCGACCGATTCGCCCGGAGCCAATTCAAAATCGACGCCATTGAGCACGTAGGGTTCCTGTGCGCCATATCGAAAGCGCAGTCCACGCACGCCGAGGCTAGGTTTGATCGTGTCTGGATCAACCAAGTTTTTTGCATCAGTTGATTCCGGTTCGGCCAATACAATGTCGGCAAGTCGTTCACCTTGGATACGCAACATCTTTAGTTCAAAGAATTTGTCGATCAGGCTGCTTACCCGACTGCCGAATTGTCCTTTGTAGGCGCTAAACGCCATCAGCACGCCTACGCTGAAATTTCCATCGAGGACAGCGCGTGCACCTAACCAGATGATCAGGATGTTTTCGGCGCCAAACAGCAGGCCATTGAGCAACTTGTAAAGGAGTTGTAATTTTTGAGTACGCAGTTCCGCGTTGATCTGATCGACGACAAGTGTGAGCCAGCCGGAACGGCGCTCGTCCTCCCGTCGAAACAGTTTGATGGTCTTTACGCCGCGAACAGTTTCGAGGAAGTGACTTTGCTGTCGCGCGGCGTGGACAATTTGTTCTTCGGTTGCCTGGCGCAGCGGACGATACCAGGCCCAGCGACCTGCAGCATAAAGCAGCATTGCTGTAATGGTTACCGCTGTCAGCATCGGACCGTAAAGGAACATAATGCCCAGCGTGATGAAGGTCATGAGCCCGTCGAGAACGGCCTCAATCAACGACGTGGTCAACACATGTTGGATCTGGTCCGTGGCGCCAAAGCGCGACACTACGTCGCCCAAATGGCGCTTCTCGAAATACGGTACGGGCAGGCGCAACAGGTGAGCGAAGACGTTGGCACGCCACTGCAAACTCAATGTCGTGCTCATGTAGAGCAGTACCCAAGCTCGCAGGGCGCTAACCGCTTGCTGCATCAACATGAGCAAACCGAATCCTAGCGCCAACGTGGTCAGAAGGTCACGATCAGCCGAAGTGATCACATTGTCGATCACCCACTGCAGGAAGAAAGGGGAGATTAGCGCGAAAACTTCAAGCGCAAGTGCGAGTGCCAAGACCTGTGCGCACGACGCGAATAGGCCAGTCACGCGGCCAAGCAGAGTGCTTAGGCGGAACGGTGTGCGCTCATCCAGTTGCTTGAATTCGGCGCCAGGCCAACATTCGAGGGCAACTCCTGTGAACGCCTTTGAGACGTCCTCGAGCGGGAGTGTGCGTACGCCGAAAGCGGGATCGAAGATCGTGACGTCCTTCGTGCGAACATCTTTGAGGACCACGAAATGATTGAAGTTCCAGTGCAAAATACAGGGACATCTTAGCTTGCCTAAGTCATCCAGATCGAGCTTTAGCGGACGGGTGCCGAGTCCCAATTGACCTGCGACCTGGATGAGACCGGCGAGGGTCGCGCCTTTGAGCGAAATCGGGAAGCGGCGCCGCAGGCCGGCCAGGTCGGCCCGATAGCCGTGAAAGCCGGCAATCATCGCAAGGCATGCCAGGCCACACTCCGTTGCTTCAGTTTGCAGTATCAGTGGCAGGCGGGAACCGAAGCCGAAGGATATCCTGTCCTGAAGGAGCATCGTAATTCCTTTTGTTCCTGAAGACCGAGCACAGGCACTCAATGTATGAGTCAGAGTTTTCCGGTAAGGCTATATAGGGGTTCAAACACCCATTCATAAAGCTTGCGTCGCTCATGAAGGATGTCAGCGTCGACCAGCATCCCGGCTTGCAACGGCAAAGGCTTGCCGTAGGCAGTGATGGTCTGGCTAGCTAAGCTCACGGTAATCCGGTAAAACGGCTCGTTACTGCTAATGGCAGAAACAGGTGTGTCTGCCAGTTCGCGGGCGGATAACGCTACCTGAGAAAGTGTGGCGACGACGCCGTGGGCGTGGCCAAATTTTTGGTAGGGATAGGCCTGATAGCGGAGAAGGACATGATCGCCCGGACGGATAAATCCGACTGCTCTACTTGGGGCAAACAGATGCGCTTGCAAAACGGAACCGTCGGGGATGATGCTGACGAGCGGCTTGTCGCCATCAACTGCTTGTCCGATCTCAGCCGTCACTGCGCTTGCAATCCCGCTTTCGTGCGCGATAATCGCAGTCAGACGTTTGCCTTCGCTTTCTGTCCATTCCTGATCGGTACTTGCGATAAGACGTTCAATCTGAGCCAACTGCGTCTGTTGCCTGAGTGGCAGGCTATCCAGTTCGCTTTGCTGGCTCTGGAGTTCTCGCTGGACGTTAAGCTGATCCCGTTCCAGGGCTTTAAGCCGATTGCGTTGTTCGAGAAAGTCGGCTTGCTTTTGCTGATAAATTTCAGTGGAAATAAATCCCTGGGCGAGCAATTGCGCAGCTCGCCTAACTGCCGCCTCGGCCAAGTCGTTGCGCGACCGTTGACCCGCGATCTGATTTATTAGATTCGCCTGCTCGGCCTGAAATCCAGCGATCTTCTTCCGCAACACGCTTGCTTCGTCCTGTTGAAGCTGCCGGGTGTGGCGTAGCTCATCGCTTAATGATTGTTTGCGCAGTGCGACCTGTCGGCTGATGTTTGCCTGGATGTCGTGTTGAGTGCTGCTCTGTCGTTCACTGGATGTAACGAACAGAACCTCTCCCTTCTTGATCCATTGGCCTTCGCGAACGTGCTTCTCTAAAACAATTCCCGGCTGAGATGCATAAATTCTAAGTTGCCCAGCGTCGGGAATTAGTTGTCCGATAACAGTACTTCGCTTCGTATAGCTGCCAAACGCCACAAACGAAGCGACTAGCAGTGCCATGGCTACCGTTATTCCTGTCAAGACGCGGAAGGACAGAGGCCGGATTTGTACGATCTCACCGAGCCACTGGACTTTGTTTGCGTTGATAGCGGCGCTTCGGAAGAGTGGTGTCGAGCTCACGGTTGGCGTTTCCATTTCTTAACCTGGCAGCCCATATTGAGCCTTGTCGGGTAGCAAGATGTTGAAGCGTATCAAATTTCTTTATCAGCTGGCCGATCAGCGGGCACTAACAAAGTACGAACTGTGCCTGATTCCACTACTACGCCTCAACTTGTTTTCTGTCCGTAAACAAACTTGCTTGGAGAATGAGTTGACGATGGTCAAAGACAGAGTTTAATACCCACAGCTGATGCTTTTTTTGATTGACATATCGCAACTTTTGTTCTCATTTCGATACCGGTCCGAGAAATAAATATATACTTGAAGCAACCAATATTCCTTGAAAGAAATTTTTGGGGTATATGGTAACGTCAGTAATGAGATAACTGAAGGGCAATTTCGCAAATATTTCTTATTTACTTGTAAAAGGAGAAAAATCATGAACGACGCTATTGGTTTGCCGGGCATCAAAAGCGAAATCCGCGAACTGTCAATTGATGAGGTAAATTGTGTAAGCGGTGGAGGACTGTCTGCAGGAGCTTCGGCAGCAGCAGCAGCCGGAATCGGGGCGGCTGCGTTCGGAAGCGGTTGGGGCGCGGTCGCGGTGGGAGCCGCGGTAGCGTCTGCGCCTATTGCCGTGGTTGCAATGGTTGGCTTGGCAGCATATGCAGGATATGCATTTGCTTGTTCACTACGCTAAGATCGCTTAGCTTGTGCTTACCGCGTTGTGGAAGATCAATCTTTCCACAACGCACTTTTCTTGCCAACACTATGAAAACAGAAACAATAAGTTGGAGATTGCACAGCAATGCTGTCATTTCATTTTTCCGTGCCACATTGCTGACCATTACTTCGGCGTCTATCATTGCGATCCACTTGATCGTTATAGCTAACCAGGCCGCTTCGTATTTTTACATATCGCTTATTGTTGCCTTGTATGCTGTAATCCTCATGTTTTCAATTCGGAGATATTTCAAGCTTAGGACGAACGGTCAATTCATTTCTGTTCATAATGAGGTGTTGTCAGTTCCTCGATTTTTTTTGAAACAACACCTTATTCCTCTTTGTGAAATAAAGTCAATAGAAAGGTTTTTCAATTCAAAAGGAATTTTTGCTGTAATAATTGGTCGGATTAACAAATCGTCAATAATTATAGAGCGCCGAACATTTGAGTCGAGCGGCAATTTTGAGGACTTCGTTCGATTTATCGACAAATCGGTAGCGGCGAGACATCCTCTATCGCCATCAGAAGACGTTGCCGCGCTAACAGCAAAACGTGAAGCAAAGAGATTTTCGTTATCGGCTGTTTTGGGAATTGTTCTTTTTTTGATCTATTTAACCCTGGTGTCGTCGAATATTTCCGAAATCCGAATCGATGCGATAGAGCATGGTGGGCTTATTAAAGAGACACTAACCGCTCACGATTTCTATCGGCTCGCATCCTCATTCTTTTTACATTATTCGCCACTTCATCTGGGGTTTAATATTTTGGCACTGGCTATCATTGCTCGCAATATTGAGATAATTTTGGGAAATGTTCGGTTTGTCAACATATTATTCTTCTCTGCAGCTAGTGGATCACTTCTAAGTCTATTATTTTCCCCTTATCAAATAGTAGCTGGCGCCTCGGGCGGCATATTTGGTTTGTTTGGGGCGTATCTTCTAGTGTCATTGAAGTATCAAAAGCAACTTCCGGGGAGCGTTTCTGTTCCCGTACGAATATTAGCATTTGCGTTCTCTTTGCAGATCCTTCTCGATTTAACGAGTGACGGGGTAGATGTGTTTAGCCACATCGGTGGGTTCATATTTGGATTTTTCTACGCTTGGGTAACGTTATTTGGGAGCACGGCAACTGAGGCATCAAAGTCTTCATTCTCCGAGTTGTGCGCCGCATCTGCGGCAGCCTTTTTCTATATAGCGGGTCTTGCATATTTTCTTGTGCAATTTGCAATTGCCTAATGGTTGGAAAAGCCATGTCTACTTCACCAAGTTCAGAGACAGGAAAGAGGTCCGGCGGGGACGTAAAGCAACTGAATAACTATTGCCACGGGTGCTCGACGCAACATTGTGGGTAGGACGAGGCAACCCACAGCAAGGCCAGTTGCAGATCTGGCGCCGACGCACTAGATTTCCGTCGCTATTGTGCTGGGAGAGACCGTGGGAAAGACCATCGCCTTTTGCCATGCAGCGGCTAGCCCAGGTACGAAGTGTCGCGCAGCTCGTGCCGCAGTTCCTCGGCCACCTGCTGGCGAATCGCCTCGGTGACGAAACTGCCGACTTCGACCTTGACGCCGCGTGATTCGAGCCCGATCAGCGCGCGTCGCTTCGGCTCCGGCAGCGCAATCCGGGTCCACGCCGGGTCCAGCCGGACCTGCTGGCGGCGCCCCGCCAGCACGCGCTCGATCAGCAGGCAGCCGTCCGTCAGCGCGATGTGCTCATGGTCCAGTGCATGGCGCGCATAATGCAGCAGCGCGCAGGTGATGCCGGCCAGCTCGATCAGGGCGAACCCGAACACGACCCAGATCCCCTGCAGCACGAAGAACAGCGCAATGCCCAGCGCCCCGGAGCACAGCAGGGCATAGGCCATGCCCATCTGGCGCGGCGTCAGCGAGCAGTTGCGCTTGAGGATCCATTCGCGCTTCATGCCGGCCACCTCATCCCCCGCTATTTCACGACGGGCGGCGTCTCGAAGGTGTGGAACGGCGCTGGGCTGGGCACGGTCCATTCGAGCCCTTGGGCCCCTTCCCATGGCTTGGCCGGGGCCTTTTCGCCACCGCGGATGTTCGGAATCACGACCGCGAACAGCCAATAGACCTGGGACAGGCCGAACAGCCAGGCGCCGACCGAGGTCACCATGTTCCAGTCGGTGAACTGCGCGGGGTAATCGGCATAGCGGCGCGGCATGCCGGCCAGGCCCAGGAAGTGCATCGGGAAGAAGGTCACGTTGACCCATATCATCGAGTTCCAGAAATGGAACTTGGCGCGCTTTTCGTTAATCATGTGCCCGGTCCACTTGGGCGCCCAGTAGTAGTAGCCCGCAAACAGCGCAAACAGCGAGCCGGCCACCAGCACGTAGTGGAAGTGGGCCACGACGTAGTAGGTATCCTGGGCCTGGATGTCGATCGGCGCTGCCGCCAAAATCAGCCCGGAAAAGCCGCCGATGGTGAACACCCAGATGAAGCCGACCGCAAACAGCATGGCCGTCTCGAACGTCAGCGAGCCGCGCCACATCGTGGCCACCCAGTTGAAGATCTTCACGCCGGTCGGCACCGCGATCAGCATGGTGGCGTACATGAAGAACAGCTGGGCCGTGACCGGCATGCCGGTGGTGAACATGTGGTGCGCCCAGACGATGAACGACAGCAGCGCGATCGAGGCGGTGGCATACACCATTGACGCGTAGCCGAACAAGGGCTTGCGCGCGAAGGCCGGAACGACCTGCGAGATGATGCCAAAGCCCGGCAGGACCATGATATAGACCTCCGGGTGCCCGAAGAACCAGAAGATGTGCTGGAACATGACCGGGTCGCCGCCGCCCGCGGCGTCAAAGAAGGTGGTGCCGAAGTGGCGGTCGGTCAGCACCATCGTGACCGCCGTGGCCAGCACCGGCATGACCGCGATCAGCAGGTAGGCCGTGATCAGCCAGGTCCAGCAGAACATCGGCATCTTCATCAGCCCCATGCCGGGCGCGCGCATGTTGAGGATGGTGGTGATGATGTTGATGGCGCCCATGATCGACGAGGCGCCCATCATGTGCACCGCAAAGATGGTCATGTCCATGCCCGGGCCCATCTGCACCGACAACGGGGCGTACATGGTCCAGCCAGCCGCGTTGGCGCCGCCTGTCACGAAAAACGAGCCGACCAGCAGCAGCGCGGCCGGCGGCAGCAGCCAGAACGAGAAGTTGTTCATGCGCGCGAAGGCCATGTCCGAGGCGCCGACCATCAGCGGAATCATCCAGTTGGCGAATCCGACGAAGGCCGGCATGATCGCGCCGAAGATCATGATCAGGCCGTGCAGCGAGACGAACTGGTTGTACAGTTCGGGCGCGAAGAACTGCAGGCCTGGATGGAACAGCTCCAGCCGGATCAGCATCGCCAGCACGCCGCCGATCATGAACATCGTGACCGAGAACACCAGGTACATGGTCCCGATGTCCTTGTGGTTGGTGGCGTATAGCCAGCGCCGCCAGCCGTGCGGGTGTACGTTCTCGCCCTCGCCGTGGACGAAGTCCGGGCTCCTGCCGGTGGTGATGCCGCTCATCGCGCCTCCCTGCTGCGGTCCGTTCCCGACGACTATAGCGGGGCCGTGTCTGGCACGATTGGGGTGGAGGATGGGACTTGGCGCAGGTCATAAGGAGGAGGGAACAAGGGAACTAATGGCAGGGACGGCGCGAAATGGCAGCCCCTGCCAGGTGGGTCAATCCGGACTGGTGCATGCACCGCTGCCGTACGGACTGTACGCGCCGGGCGGCGAGATGGCGTACTTGCCGTAGTCGTTGGCCACGCCTCCCAGCCAGAGGGTGCTGCGCGCGACCGATTCGGTGCCGGCGACGACGCCGGTCACGGTCAGCTCGACCTCGACCCAATACGCGCGGTCGCGCGGATAACGCAGCGTGACGGTCGCCAGTCCCATCGCATCGGTCTTGCCGCTTGCGGTGACCACCAGCGGAATGCCCGGCTCCAGCGTGCCATTGCCGTTGGCGTCCAGCGCGCGGTCATAAACACCCTTGCGCTGCACGTCCTCGTTGGGGCAGATCGCGACCATGGTCGGTACCCACATGCCGGGCTCAAGCGTAGGGCCTTGCGGTTGCCAGCTCATAGAGCCCTTGGCGTAACGGGTTGGCCACGCGGCGGCGTTGATCGCCACGTCCTTCACCGGATTGCCGGCGTTGTCGGAAACAAACACTGCGAAATCCTGCTGCAGGACCGCGCTGGAAAACTCGAGCAACTTGGTGCCGGTGCCAAACTGGATCGACAGCGCCCGCTTGTTGACGGTCAGCGTAGCCATGGTGGTCGCGTACGGCATGCCGGCGATGCGCGCCTGGATCACGGTGCCGTTCCCGGCACCATCGCCGCTGCCGGCCACGAACACCGCGCGTGCGACCCCGTCGCTGCCGGTGACGGCCGAGAGCGGGGATAGCAGGTTGCCGCCGCTTGGATCGGACACGATTGTGAACTCCACCGTGGCGCCCTTGACCAGGTTGTTTGCGGCGGTGCCATCGCGCACCACCGCGATCAGGGTGCTGCGCTCGCCGCTGCCCACGATCGCCTGATCCGGCTGCACGGATACCCACGAAGTCGGGCCCAGCGGTGCGACGAATTCCACGCTGGTGCTTCCGCGCAAGCCGTTGGACAGGGCTGCCTCGATCGTGACGACGGCCGCGACGTCGGATTTGAGGTAGGTGCGTGGGAAATTGCCGCCGCTGAGCGCCAGTGCACCGCCCGCCGCGACCGTGCAGTCGGCGTCCCGGTACAGCATGCCGCGCGAGGCGTTCAGGGTCACGCTGGCGGCACCCGAAGTGGTGCTGCCGTCGATGGGCGTGCAGCTGCCGATCGTGATCTGCCTTAGCACCTGGTTGCCGCCGGCATCCATCGTCACCTCCGGCGACAGGCTCAGTTCGTTGCCACCGACCGTGATCGGCCTTGTGATCGTCGTGCCCAGTGCGCGCAGGGTGATTTCCTCGTCGCCCCGGTTGCTGGCCGCCAGGCGCACCGTGACCTGGCCGTTGCTGTCGCTGGGGCCGTTAACGCTGACGCTGTTGCCGTTCTTGGCCGTGGCTACCACTGCCTGTCCGGCGATCGGCTGGTTGGCCGAGTCGAGCAAGGTCGCGGTCAGGGTGGCGCTGTCGCCGGCCAGCACATAGGCCGGCGCGTTGACGGCCAGGTGGGTGCCGGTGACCTGCACCACCACGCTGGCCAGTTTGCCGGCGGCCTTGGCGGTGATCGTGATTGCGCGGTTGGCCTTGGAGCCGCCGGTACCGAGGGTGGCGCTTGCCTTGCCGCCGGCATCGCTGGTGCCATTGCCTACGGAAAGGAAGCCGGAATCGGCCGAGAACTGGACCGGCACGTTGGCGACCGCGACATTGTCGGCGGTCTTGACCAGCGCGGTGACCTTCACTTCGGTGCCGGCCAGGCCGCTCGATGCCAGCGAACCGTTGCTCACGACCAGATCCACCGAGCCGACTACCGCCGATTCCGGCGGCGTGGTGGGCGGCGGGTTCTTGGTATCGCCCGGCGCCGGGCCGCCGCCGCAGCCAACTGCGCTGCCTAGGGAACAACTGGCGCTCGTTCCCGAACCGCCTCCGCAACCGGCCAGCAGGAGCACCACGCCCAGCAGGCACGCACTTGCTTGTTTAGTGTTCAAGATTTACCCCCAATGAAAAAGAGCCGATCCAACCTGATCAGCGTAGCTTTTTAAGGTGGGAAACTTTTTGAGCGGCAACAACATACGCGCATGCAGAGGCCGTTTCGGGGTTTAGCGATCGTTCCAAAACGAGCAGGACAAGGCGCGGCGACGAAGACCGTGCTATTGCAGTGCAAGCAGGCGCCATGCAGCCATGCACATTTTGAAACGACCTCTTAAGCGCACTGGTCCGTGGCGGGCGGAATCTGCTACCATACCGCCCCTCCCAACGAAAGGCTCACATGGCGAATGCTTGCGGCGTCGACTTCGGCACCTCCAATTCCACCGTCGGCTGGGTCGGCATGCCCGGTTCGCTGCTTACGCTCGAGGATGGCAAACCGACCTTGCCCTCGGTCGTGTTCTTCAACGCCGACAGCGACGAGGTGAGCTACGGGCGCGCCGCGCTCGCGGAATATCTGGAAGGCTACGAAGGGCGCCTGATGCGATCGATGAAAAGCCTGCTCGGTTCCAGCCTGATCGACGGTCAGACCGAGGTGGCCGGGCGCGCGCTGCCGTTTCGCATGCTGCTCGCCCAGTTCATCGGCGAACTCAAACGCCGCGCAGAGCGCCAGGCGGGGCGGCCGTTCACGCGCGCGGTGTTCGGACGGCCAGTGTTCTTCGTCGACGGCGACCGCGAGGCCGACCGCCAGGCCGAGGACACGCTGGCCGGCATCGCGCGATCGGTCGGTTTTGCCGACATCGAATTCCAGTACGAGCCGATCGCCGCCGCATTCGACTATGAATCCCGCATCGACCGCGAGGAACTGGTGCTCATTGTCGACATCGGCGGCGGCACCTCGGACTTTTCACTGGTGCGGCTGGGGCCGCAGCGCGCCGGCCGCGCCGAGCGCCGCGACGACATCCTGGCCACAGGCGGCGTGCACATCGGCGGTACCGATTTCGATAAGTACCTGAGCCTGGCCACCGCAATGCCGCTGCTGGGCTATGGCGGTACGCTGGCGTCCGGTGCCGAAATCCCGTCCAGCTACTACTTCAACCTCGCGACCTGGCACACGATCAACCAGGCCTACAGCCGCAAGAACATTGCCCAGTTGACGGACCTGGTGCGCGATGCGCACGACCCGGCCAGGCTCCGGCGCCTGCAGCACCTGATCGATGAGCGGGCCGGCCACTGGCTGGCGATGCAGGTCGAGCAGGCCAAGATCGGCCTGTCCTCAAGCGACCAGGTTTTGCTTGAGCTGGACCGGTTGGCCCCACCCGAAACGCTGTCCGTCACCCGTGCCGGTTTCGAAACGGCGATCGCGCAACTGGTCGACGCATTGGACGCCACCGTGCTTGGCCTGCTGGCCGATGCCGGCGTCGCGCCCGAGGCGGTGGATACCGTCTTTTTTACCGGTGGTTCGAGCGGCGTGCAACTGCTGCGCCGGCGCATCGGCGCGCTGGTGCCAACGGCCAGGCAGATGGAGGGCGACCTGTTTGGCAGCATCGGCGCCGGGCTCGCGCGCGACGCCTTGCGCAAGTTCGGTTAAGGAGAGCAGGGATGAGTGTATTCGAACGACCCATCGTCATGCTCGACTTCGAGACCACTGGCCTGTCGCCCGTTGCTGGCGACCGCATCACCGAGGTTGCAGCGCTGCGTATCGTTGGCGGGCAGATAACGGAACGCTACGTCTCGCTGGTGAACTGCGCAGTGCGTATTCCGGCCTTCATCACCCAACTGACCGGCATCACGCAGGAGATGGTCGATGGCGCGCCGCCGGCCGCACGGGTGGTTCCGGAACTGATCGACTTCATCGGCAACGATGCGCTGTCCGCGCACAACGCCAGCTTCGACGAGAAATTCCTCAAGGCCGAGGGCGAGCGGCTCGGCCGCTCTTGCGGCCATGCGCACCTGGTCTGCTCGCTCAAGCTGTCGCGCCGCGTGTTCCCGGGACTTGCCAGCTACAAGCTGGGCCAGTTGTCCGGCCACCTGGGCATCCGCTTCGCCAGCCGGGCGCACCGCGCCGAAGCCGATGCCGAAGCAGCGGCCCAGGTCCTGCTGCATATTGGCCGCCACCTCGACACCACTTATGGATTGGGACAGGTTCAACCCGGCCTGCTGGCGGCATTGAACAAGGTGGCGGCTGCCAAGGTGCCGGCCTGGCTGGGTAAGTACGCGGCCGAACAGCGTGCCGCACAGCAGGCAGAGCCCGCGATATAAGCTCTGGCGCCCCTTCCGGGAGCGCCTGCTGCGACTGCGCCGGTTTTTTGGCGTTGATGTCAGCACGATTGTGCGCAGTCAAACGCCGGCCGAAGCGCACCATTAAACTTCTTGCAATTATTACAAGGTCGCTCGAGCAGACCGGCTCCGATTTTTCTGCGTTTTCAACGGCGGGTTCGCCGGAGGACACCATGAATCGCCAGAATGTTTCTCGCGAGGGCTATCAGACTTACATGTGGTTCCGGCAGGCGGCGGAGCGTGGCAATGCCTATGCGCAGTTCAACCTGGGGCTGATGTACAAAAAGGGAGAAGGCATCGAGCGCGACGATCTGTGCGCGGCGCGCTGGCTGCGCGAGGCGGCGCAGCAGGGGCTTGCGTTCGCCCAGAACCACCTGGGCGCCATGTACTACAACGGCCGCGGCGTGGACAAGAGCGATGTCGACGCCGCCCACTGGTTCCGCCGGGCAGCCGAGCAGGGCGACGCCTCGGCCCAGCAAAACCTGGGGCAGATGTACCGCAAGGGGCGCGGCGTGCAGCAGGACGACGAAATGGCCCTGGCATGGTTCTACCGAGCCGCCGAGCAGGGCGTGGCCAGCGCCCAGAATCTGCTGGGCGAATGCTACCTGTTCGGCCATGGCGCGGCAGTCAACTATCCGTTGGCGATGGCGTGGTTCCGCAAGTCTGCGGTCCAGGGCGAGGCCCAGGCCCAGCTCAACCTCGGTTTCATGTACAAGCGCGGGCTGGGGGTGGATGCCAACGACGCGCAAGCGGTTTGCTGGTACCGCCAGGCGGCGGCGCAAGGCGAGCGCGTTGCGCAGCGCCAACTCGGGATCGCCTATGCCGAAGGCCATGGCGTGCGCGCCGATCCTCTGCGCGCCTTCGCATGGCTGCAGCGCGCCGCCGATCAAGGCGACAAGGAAGCGCAATTCAACCTCGGGCTCATGCTGGCCAACGGCCACGGCGTCGAACAGGACGACGCCAGGGCGCTCAGCTGGTACCTGCGCGCGGCCGAGCAGGGGCACATATCGGCACAGTACAACCTGGGCAACATGTACGCCAACGGACGGGGCGCCGTGCGCGACGAACGGCGCGCGCTCGAGTGGTACCGGCGCGCGGCCGAGCAGGGCGCGGCCAACGCCCAGTTCAACGTCGGCGTCATCTATGCCAACGGACAGGGCGTGCCGAAAGACGAAGCCAAGGCCGCGCGCTGGTATCGGATGGCGGCGGAGCAGGGCGACGCCAGCGCCCAGAACAACCTCGGCGTCATGTACGCCAACGGCCAGGGGGTAGAACAGGACGACGTTCTGGCCGTGTACTGGTACGGCCAGGCAGCCGAGCAGGGCCATGCGCTGGCGCAGTACAACCTTGGCGGCATGTACAACAGCGGCCGCGGGGTCGAGCGCGACCCGGTACGTTCCTACATGTGGATGCTACTGGCTGCCGATGCCGGCGACGAGACGGCCAGCGCCAACAAGAGCATCGTCGCGCGCCGGCTTACGCCTTCCGAAATTGGCTGGGCGCTGGACATGACGCGCGAGTGGCAGGTCACGCATCGTCATTGCGCGTTTGAACGGCGCAGCCAATAGCCGTGTTCTGGAAACGGGCGGAACTTCGCCTTACCGGGGCGACACCCAGAACTGGCATGGGCGTAACGCAAACCGCAGAACCAGTCGTACCGCATGCCGAAGGCGTAGGGTGTGCACGAAGTGCGCACGCGGTCACCGTATACAGACTTGCGGCTGCCGCTTCTTAACGCTGCCTTTGACCGGAGTAGGCGTAGGGTGCGCACCCGTGCGCACGCGGTCATCGCATGCAGACTTGCGCCTGCCGCTTCTTGACGCTGCGCTTGCCCGATCGGCCGCACGTGGGCTCCCCCGCGCCGCGCAAACCAAACTGCAGAGCCGCCGATGACCACTTGCGTCATTGTTTCCGACTGGCACCCAGCTTTTACACTGCTTGGCTCCTGCTCGGCGCCTTGCCTTACTCCCGGCGTGGATTCGCGCTATGATGCAGCACGGCATCACGTCCGTCCCTTCAAACAGAAGAAAAGAGAATATCCATGCACCTGAGACACGCATCCCTTGCCACAGTGCTGCTTGCCGCCTTCGGCGCCGGCCCAATTCACGCCCAGACCTGCCCGCCGAACGGCCAGGCGCTCACCTATCCGGTGACCGCGAAAGTTGACCAAACAGACAACTACCACGGCACCGTGATTGCCGACCCCTACCGCTGGCTGGAAGACGCCAACAGCGACGCGACCAAGGCCTGGGTTGAGGCCGAAAACAAGGTCACCCAAGCATACCTGGGGCAGATTCCTGAGCGCGCGGCGATCCGCCAGCGCCTGACCCGCCTGTGGAACTACGAGCGCTACAGCGTGCCGTACAAGGAAGGCGGCCGCTACTTCTACAGCCGCAACGACGGGCTGCAGAACCAATCCGTCCTGTACACGATGACGTCGCTGGCCGACACCCCCCGCGTGCTGCTCGACCCGAACACCCTGGCAGCCGACGGCACCGTCGCCTTGTCCGGCGCCGAAGTCAGCCCGGACGGCAAACTGCTCGCCTACGGGACCGCCGCTTCGGGTTCGGACTGGAATGAATGGAAGGTACGCGACATCCAGACCGGCAAGGACCTGCCGGACCTGATCAAGTGGGTCAAGTTCTCCAAGACCGCCTGGACCAGCGACGGCAAGGGCTTCTTCTACAGCCGTTACGACGAACCGAAGGAAGCCACCAAGCTGGCTGACGTGAACTACTTCCAGAAGCTGTACTACCACAAGATCGGCACCGCCCAGGCCGAAGACAAGCTGGTGTACGACCGTCCGGACCAGAAGGAATGGGGCTTTGGCGCTACTACCACGGATGACGGCCGCTACCTGATCATCACCGCCACCAAAGGCACCGCCCACAAGTACCGCATCTTCTACAAAGACCTGGCGAAAGCCGACGCGCAGGTCGTGCCGCTGATCGACAACTTCGACGCGGCCTATGATTTCATCGACAATGTCGGCACCGTCTTCTACTTTACGACCGACCGTAACGCGCCGCGCAAGCGCATTGTCGCCATCGACATCAGCAAGCCGCAAGAAGCGAACTGGAAAGAAATCGTGCCGCAAGGCGAGGACACGCTGGTCGACGCGCGTTTGCTCAACGACCAGATCGTGGCCGAATACCTGAAGGACGCGCGCAGCGTAGTCAAGGTCTTCGACCGTGCCGGCAAGCCGGTACGCGAAATCGCGCTGCCGGGCATTGGCTCGGTCGCAGGCTTTAGCGGCAAGCGCGGCGACAACGAGACCTTCTTCTCCTTCACCGGCTTTACCACGCCGACCACGATCTATCGCCTTGACATGAAGAGCGGCAAGAGCAGCGTATTCCGCCAGCCGAAGGTCGAGTTCAATCCGGACGACTACGAAACCCGTCAGCAATTCTTCACCAGCCGTGACGGCACCAAAGTGCCGATGTTCATCGTCTCGAAGAAAGGCCTCAAGCTGGACGGCACCAACCCGACCTACCTGTACGGCTACGGCGGCTTCAACATCTCGCTGACCCCGAGCTTCTCGCCGGCCAACCTGGCCTGGATGGAAATGGGCGGCGTCTACGCGGTAGCCAACCTGCGCGGCGGCGGCGAATATGGCGAAGCCTGGCACGAAGCCGGCACCAAGCTGAAGAAACAGAACGTGTTCGACGATTTTCTGGGCGCGGCCGAATGGCTGATCGCCAACAAGGTGACCTCGCCGGCCAAGCTCGCGATCGGCGGCGGCAGCAACGGTGGCCTGTTGGTTGGTGCCGCGATGACCCAGCGTCCGGAACTGTTCGGCGCGGCGATTCCGCAGGTGGGCGTGATGGACATGCTGCGCTTCCACAAGTTCACGATCGGCTGGGCCTGGACATCGGACTACGGCTCGTCGGAAAACCCGGAAGAATTCAAGGCCCTGGTCAAATACTCGCCGCTGCACAACCTCAAGCCCGGCACCTGCTACCCGGCAACGATGATCACCACGGCGGACCACGACGACCGTGTGGTGCCTGCACACAGCTTCAAGTTCGCGGCCACAGCGCAGGCGGCACAGGGCGGCAGTGCACCGATCATCATCCGGATCGACACCAAGGCCGGCCACGGTGCCGGCAAGCCGACGGCCAAGCAGATCGACGAAGTCACCGACCGCTGGGGCTTCCTGCACAAGGCCCTCAATATGTAATCCTGCCGCTGGGGTCAGAGTCGATTTATTCGGCAAGTTCTTGAAGTTGCCGGGAAATTAGGGTCTGACCCTAGTTTAAAGCTGGGCGAGTGAAAAATAGGCAAGTGGGGTCAGAGTCGAATTGTTTTGCAACTGTCGGAAGTTGCTCAACAATTTGACTCTGACCCCATTTGTTTTGCGACAATCCCTAGAAATATGGGGTCAGCGTCGATTTATCCGGCAAGTTCCTGAAGTTGCCCAGAAATTAGGGTCTGACCCTCGTTTGAAGCTGGGTGAGCGGCAAATAGCCAATTGGGGTCAGAGCCAAATTGTTTTGCAACGATCGGAAGTTGCTCAATAATTCTACTCTGACCCCAATTGGCTTTCGGCATTACCTGTGCACGACCACCAACAAGGCTTTCGCCTCCGTCTTGCCGCCATTGCGCAGCACGTGGTCTTGATCTGCCGGGTAGCGCGCCGTGCCGCCAGCCTTTACCTTGCGTTTGCCAGAACCAACCTCGACCTCAAGCGCGCCGTGCAGCACTGTCAGGTGCTCATGCGTTCCGGGATCGTGCGCCTGCGACGCCAGTTCGCCACCCGGCGCCAACGTCAGCTCGTACCATTCGTATTTGCCGGCCAGTTCCATCGGGCCGAGGATGCGCAGCACGTAGCCGGCATGGTGGCCAGGCAAGGTTGGCGTTTCGTGGGCGTCGAGCACGCGGATCGCTTCGACCTCGCGCGTTTCCGTGGCCAGGAGTTCGCCGATCGGCACGCCCAGGGCATTGGCCAGGCGCCAGGTGATGGCAATTGTCGGGTTCGCCTTTTCGCGCTCGATTTGCGACAGCATCGATTTGGAGACGCCTGCAATGCGTGACAGGTCCTCGAGCGTGAGCCCGCGCGCCAGCCGCAGCCGCTGCAGGGTGGCGCCGACTTCAGGGGGGGCGTTGTTGACGGGAGGTTTCATCGGCTTTTTTGCCAGGTTGTGTTGGACTCAACTTCACACCTTGCCAAGTTCAACAGGCAGGCGTAATATTCATTATATTGAATTTGCGTTCGACATAGCGGATTGGTGCGATTGCCGCCGAAACTGTTCAAGACGGTACAGCATAGGGCAACGGCCGGTCAAGCCGGCATCGACAAACGAGGGAATGGAAATGAGCGATCAAGCGTTTTACACCGGCCTGCAGCAGAACTTGAGTACGCTGCGCGAACAGGGCCTGTTCAAGCCCGAGCGCGTGCTGGCTTCGCGCCAGGGCGCCGAGGTGGTGGCCGATGATGGCCGCACCTTGATCAACATGTGCGCGAATAACTACCTTGGCCTGTCGGGCGACCCCGAAACCCAGAAGGCTGCCGCCGCCGCGCTGGAAAAGTACGGCTATGGCCTGTCGTCGGTGCGCTTCATCTGCGGCACGCAAACCGTGCACAAGGAACTCGAGCGTGCTCTGTCGGATTTCCTCGGCACCGAAGACACGATCCTCTACGCAGCCGCCTTCGATGCCAATGGCGGCGTGTTCGAGCCGCTGTTCGACGAAAACGACGCGATCATTTCCGACGCCCTGAACCACGCCTCGATCATCGACGGCATCCGGCTGTGCAAGGCTGCGCGCTACCGCTACGCGAACAACGACATGGCCGACCTCGAGAAGCAGCTGCTGGCGGCCACGGACGCTGGCAAGCGCCACAAGATCATCGTGACCGACGGCGTGTTCTCGATGGACGGCACGATCGCCCAGCTCGACAAGATCTGCGACCTGGCAGACAAGTACGGCGCCCTGACCATGATCGACGAGTCGCACGCCTCCGGCTTCATGGGCAAGACCGGCCGCGGCACGCACGAGCACTGCGGCGTGATGGGCCGCATCGACATCATCACCGGCACCTTGGGCAAGGCGCTCGGCGGCGCGATGGGCGGATTCACGTCGGGCCGCAAGGAAGTGATCGAGACCCTGCGCCAGAAGTCACGCCCCTACCTGTTCTCCAACTCGCTGGCGCCGATGATCGCCGGCGCCTCGCTCTCGGTCCTCGATCGCATCTCGAAGTCGACCGAACTGCGCGACCGCCTGCATGAGAACACCGCCTACTTCCGCAAAGAGATTGAGCGCATCGGCTTCACCATCAAGTCGGGCACGCACCCTGTGGTGCCAGTGATGCTGTTCGATGCGCCGGTCGCGCAGAAATTCGCCGCGCGCATGTTCGAACTGGGCGTCCTGCTGTCCGGGTTCTTTTACCCGGTGGTGCCCATGGGGCAGGCTCGCGTTCGCGTCCAGCTGTCGGCGGCGCACACCCGCGAACAGCTCGACAAGGTCCTGGCCGCATTCGAGCAGGCCGGCCGCGAACTGGGCATCATCAAGTAAAAAACTGAAGTCAAAACGGAACACACAATGGAACGGATTCTCATCATCGGCGCGAATGGCCAGATCGGCAGCGAACTGGTCACGGCCTTGGCCGAAAAGCACGGCGCGGACAACGTCATCGCCTCCGACATCAGCGATAACAACGTATTCGGTGCCGCGCGCTACGTGCAGCTCAATGTGCTGGACAAGGAAAGTGTCGCGCAACTGGTCGCGGACGAAGGCATCACTCAGGTCTACCAGCTGGCCGCACTGCTGTCGGCAACCGGCGAACAGGCTCCCCTGAAGGCCTGGACCCTGAACATGGACGGGCTGCTCAACATCCTCGAGATCGCGCGCGAGCGTGGCGAGGCTGGCAAGCCGCTGAGCGTGTTCTGGCCGTCGTCGATCGCCGCCTTCGGTCCCAACACCCCGGCCGAGCACACCCCGCAGTACACGGTGATGGATCCAACCACCATCTACGGAATCAGCAAGCTCGCCGGCGAGCGGCTGTGCGAGTACTACCATACGAAATACGGCGTGGACGTGCGCAGCATCCGCTACCCCGGCATCATCAGCTTCAAGTCGCCCCCGGGCGGCGGCACCACCGACTATGCGATCGCGATCTTCCACGCAGCGCTGCGCGGCGAAACCTACGAGTGCTTCCTCGGCCCGGAAACCACGCTGCCGATGATTTACATGCCCGACGCCATTCGCGCTACCATTGAACTGATGGAAGCGCCAGCCGACAAGGTGGCGATTCGTTCGTCCTACAATGTCGCGGGTGTCTCGTTCAATCCGCGCGAGCTGGCCGCCGCCATCACCCGCAAGGTAGACGGCTTCACGATCGCCTACAAGCCGGACAGCCGCCAGGCCATCGCCGACACCTGGCCCAAGAGCCTGGACGACAGCCGCGCCAGCGCAGACTGGGGCTGGAAGGCGCATATCGGCATCGACGACATGGTCACCGACATGCTGGCCAATGTCGACGTGCGAGTCAGCGAAGCGGCGTAATAGCAGGGAACGAGGCGCGGCTAAGGCGCGCGCTTAAAAAAATAACGGAGACAATTCATGGACATGAGCGTATTCGATCTCTTCAAGATCGGCATTGGGCCGTCCAGTTCGCACACAGTGGGTCCGATGGTGGCGGCCCGCCGCTTCCTGGTCGAATGCGGTGCGCTGGACGACGCGGTCGGGATCGAAGCCCACCTTTACGGTTCGCTCGCGCTGACCGGCGTTGGCCATGCGACGGACAAGGCGGTGATCCTCGGCCTGATGGGCGAGACGCCGCAAGGCGTCGACCCTGACTCGGTCGAGGACAAGCTGGACGCGGCACAGCTCGATGGCGAGATCCATCTGCTGGGCGTTAAAGCAGTGCCGTTCAGCGCAAAGACGAATCTCTTCTGGCACAAGACGATTGCGCTGCCCGGGCACCCCAACGGCATGCGCTTTGTGCTGAAGTTTGCCGACGGCCGGATGGTCGAACGTACCTTCTACTCGATCGGCGGAGGATTCATCACCGCCGAAGGCGAGAGCGGCGCGCAGGCCGACGCGCAGCCCTCCACGCCGGTCCCATATCCGTTCGATACGATGCGCGAGCTGCTCGAGCACGGTCGCAGGCACGGCCTGTCGATCCCGTACATGTTGCGTGCAAACGAGTGCGCACGTATGAGCGATGCGGAACTCGACGCGGGCTTGGACAAAATCTGGCGCGTGATGCGCGAATGTATTGCGCACGGCCTGGTGACCGAAGGCCAGCTTCCCGGTGGCCTGAATGTACGCCGCCGAGCCGCGCGCCTGTGGAAGCAGGAGCAGGACGCGCTGCTGGCGGGCTCGCGCCGCAACGAACTGCCGCACGACGCGCTGAACCAGGTGAGCCTGTATGCGATGGCGGTCAACGAAGAAAACGCTGCGGGCGGCCGGGTGGTGACCGCGCCGACCAACGGCGCCGCGGGCATCATCCCCGCAGTCCTGCGCTACTATGCCGAGGACTGCCGGCCCAGCGATCCGGTGCGCGGCGTGCGTGACTTTCTGCTTACGTCGGCGGCCATCGGCATGCTGTGCAAGCGTAACGCCTCGATCTCGGGTGCCGAAATCGGTTGCCAGGGCGAGGTCGGTGTGGCGTGCGCGATGGCGGCGGCCGGCCTGGTGGCAGCACTGGGCGGCACCAATGAGCAGATCGAAAACGCGGCCGAAATCGGCATCGAGCACCATTTGGGCATGACTTGCGATCCGATCGGCGGCCTGGTGCAGATACCGTGCATCGAGCGTAACGGGATGGGTGCGATCAAGGCGATCACCGCCGCGTCGCTCGCGTTGAAGGGCGATGGCACGCACTTCGTCAGCCTGGATAACGTGATCGAGACGATGCGCCAGACCGGGGCGGACATGCAGGCGAAGTACAAGGAGACTTCGCTGGGCGGGCTGGCGATTCACGTCGTCACCGTGAACCACGCCGCCTGCTGACCACAGGCGTTTGAGACCATCGTAGGGTGCGCACCTGTGCGCACGCGGTTCGCAAAGGTCGCGTATCGTAGCGGGAGCCGCAAGTCAGCGTGCGGTGACCGCGTGCGCACTGGTGCGCACCCTACGACCGGGTCGCATCTGCCCCGGGACGAAGCCCCGTCCGAGTACAAGATCCGGCACCCGGACTATAATAAAGCTTCAACGCCAGCCAACCCGGATCTTTCTACAGTATGCAATACGTGTCTACCCGCGCGACGAGCGCGTCCGCATCACGCAATCCCCAGCAATTTTCCGACATCCTTCTTGGCGGCCTTGCGCCTGACGGCGGCCTGTACCTGCCCCAGGAGTATCCGCAGGTGACGGGCGCGGAGCTCGATGCCTGGCGCCGGTTGTCGTACGCCGAGCTGGCCTATGAAATCCTGCGCAAGTTCGCGACCGATATCCCGGACGCCGACCTGAAGGCGCTCACCGCAAAGACCTACACTGAGCAAGTGTATTGCAACGCGCGCGGCGACGAGTCCGCGGCCGAGATCACGCCTTTGCGCACCCTGGAACAGTCCGCGGGCAAAACCCTCATCCTCCAGGCGCTGTCGAACGGCCCCACGCTGGCGTTCAAGGACATGGCGATGCAGCTGCTCGGGAACCTGTTCGAATACGCGCTCGCCAAAAACAACGATGAACTGAACATCTTCGGCGCCACCTCTGGCGACACCGGCAGCGCCGCCGAGTATGCGATGCGCGGCAAGCGCGGCATCCGCGTGTTCATGCTCTCGCCGCACAAGAAGATGAGCGCATTCCAGACCGCGCAGATGTTCAGCCTGCAGGACCCGAACATCTTCAACATCGCGGTCGAAGGCGTATTCGACGACTGCCAGGACATGGTCAAGGCGGTGTCGAACGACTTGTCGTTCAAAGCGCGCCACAAGATCGGCACCGTCAATTCGATTAACTGGGCACGGGTCGTGGCGCAGGTGGTGTACTACTTCCGCGGCTACCTCAAGGCCACCACCAGTAACGATCAGAAGGTCTCGTTCACCGTCCCGTCGGGGAATTTCGGTAACATCTGCGCCGGCCACATTTCGCGCATGATGGGTCTGCCGATCGACAAACTGGTCGTCGCCACCAACGAGAACGACGTGCTCGACGAATTCTTCCGCACCGGCGTGTACCGCGTGCGCAAATCGGCCGAAACCTTTCATACCAGCAGCCCGTCGATGGATATCTCGAAGGCTTCGAACTTCGAGCGCTTCGTCTACGATCTGGTCGGCCGCGACGCGGATCGCGTGCATGCGCTGTTCCGTAAGGTCGAAACCCACGGCGGCTTCGACCTGTCCGGCGCGCCCGGCAGCGACGGTGACGAGTTCAGGCTGGTGGGCCAGTACGGTTTCCAGTCCGGGAAATCGACCCACGTAGACCGCCTCGACACCATCCGCATGGTGGCGGACGACTACGGCATCGTGATCGACACCCATACCGCCGACGGCATCAAGGTGGCGCGCGAGCACATGGCCGAAGGCGTGCCGATGATCGTGCTGGAGACCGCGCTGGCAGCCAAGTTCAATGAGACCATCCTGGAGGCGATCGGCACCGACGCCGAACGCCCGGCCGGCTTCGGGAGCATCGAAGAACTGCCGCAGAAGTTCGTCGTGATGCCGGCGGACGTCGCAAGGATGAAGGCCTACATCGCCGAACATACCGGGCTGTAAAAAACCATGAACACGCAAACCGGGAAACCCGCACCCAAGCCGATGCTGTCAGTGCGCGAAGCGCTCGACTTTCTGCTTGCTGCGGCGCGTCCTGTCGCGCAGACCGAGATCGTGGCCACCTTGGAGGCCAACGGCCGCGTGCTGGCCGAGGACCAGGCGTCGACCATCAACGTGCCCTCGGCCGACAACACGCAAATGGATGGCTACGCGGTGCGCGCGGACGATTGCGCAAGCGGGCACGCGACGCTCCGGGTGTCGCAGCGCATCCCGGCTGGCACCGTGGGCCAGCCGCTCGAACCCGGTACTGCGGCGCGCATCTTTACGGGGGCGTTGATCCCGCAAGGGGCGGACGCGGTGGTGATGCAGGAGCAGTGCGAGGCGGTGGGCGACAGCGTGACGATCCGCCACACGCCCAAGGCTGGCGACTGGATCCGCCGCACAGGCGAAGACATTGTGGCGGACTCGGTGATTCTGCCGGCCGGCACCCGGCTGCGCAGCCAGGAGCTAGGCCTTGCCGCCTCGGTCGGCCTCGCGCGACTGCCCGTGCGGCGCCGTGTGCGCGTGGCGGTGTTTTTCACCGGTGACGAATTGACAATGCCCGGCGAGGCGCCGGGCGGCAAACTGGCGGCTGGCGCCATCTACAATTCGAATCGTTTCACCTTACGCGGCCTGCTCGAAAACTTCGGCTGCGAGATCACGGATTTCGGCATCGTTCCCGACTCCTTCGAAGCGACACGCGAAACGCTGCGTAACGCGGCGCGCGGACATGACCTGATCATCACTTCCGGCGGCGTGTCCGTTGGCGAGGAAGACCACGTCAAGCCCGCGGTGGAAGCGGAAGGGCGGCTGAACATGTGGCAGATCGCGGTCAAGCCTGGCAAGCCGCTGGCGTTCGGCGAAATCCGGCACGACAATGGCGCGGCGTTTTTCCTCGGTCTCCCCGGTAATCCTGTGTCGAGCTTCATCACGTTCCTGCTGTTCGTGCGTCCGTTTTTGCTGCGATTGCAGGGTGTGAGCGGTTCCGTCGAACCGCGTTCCTACCCGATGCGTGCCGACTTCAACTGGCCCAAGGCCGATCGCCGCAACGAGTTCCTGCGGGCGCGGATCAACGCCGCAGGTGGACTCGACCTGTTCCCCAACCAGGGCTCGGGCGTGCTCACCTCCACTGTCTGGGCCGACGGCCTGATCGACAACCCGCCAGGCAATCCGATCGCGCCCGGCGATGTCGTCCGCTTCATCCCGTTCGCCGAACTCCAGTATTAGGAATCTGATGAATATCGACCTTCGATTTTTTGCCAGTGTGCGCGAAGCGCTTGGCGTTTCCCAGGAAAAGATCGACCTGCCTGTGGGCGTGACCACGGTGGGCGCGGTGCGCGACTTCCTGATCGGACGAGGCGGCGCCTGGGCCGAGGCGCTGTCGTACGATCGCGCGCTGCGCACGGCGTTTAACCACCAGATGTGCGATCCGGAGACCCCGATCAAGGAGGGCGGAGAGGTCGCGTTTTTCCCGCCGGTGACTGGCGGCTAAATGGGCTGGTAGGCAGGGCTGCCGGAGATGGCGGCTGCGCCGCCGCCCCCAGCTCCAGCCGAGGCTTACATGGCTTGCTCCGCCAGCGCCAGCAGCCTGGCGCAGCTGGCATTGCGTTCGCCATAGTCCTTCCAGGCGGTCGCACGCGCGATCTCCTGCCACTTCTTCAGGGCGTCGGGATTCAGGTCGACCACGCGCGCCCCGGTCTTCTGGTAGACCGAAGCCACTGCCGCATCGTCCTGCTGCGCAGCTTTGCGGGCGAAAGTCTCGAGCTCAGCGCCAACGGCCATGATCGCCGCCTGCTGGTCCTTGGTCAGCCGGTCGTAAATGGCCTTGGACATGAGCAGCGGCTCAAACATGAACCAGTAGGCGCCGGCTCGCCCGGTAGTCAGCGAGCGCGATACCTCGTCCAGGCGGAACGAGATCAACGACGTGGAAGAGGTGAGAGCCGCATCCATCGCACCGGTCTGCATGCCGCCGTGGATCTCGTTGGACGGCAGGTTCACCACTTCGGCGCCGGCTTCCTTGAGCATCAGATCCATCTCGCGCGAGCCGCCGCGCACCTTCAGGCCGCGAACGTCTTCCGGTTCGATGATCGGTTTGCCGCGCGAGGCGACGCCGCCGGCCTGCCAGATCCAGCTCACGATCACGATCCCCTTGTCGGCCAGGATGCGCGCCAGCTCCTTGCCCACTTCCTTGTTCTTCCACGCGTAACCCTGTTCGTATGACGTGACCAGGCCCGGCATCAGGCCAATGTTTACCTCGGGGATGTCACCGCCCGCATACGACAGCGGCACCAGCGACATGTCGAGCGCGCCCTTGCTCATTGCCGCGAACTGGGAATTGGTCGTCATCAGCGACGAGCCGGGGTAGATCGAAAACTTCAGGCTGCCGCGGGTACGCTTTTCGACGTCGGCCGCAAACATGCGGCACAGGCGGTCGCGAAAATCGCCCTCGGCGACGCTGCCGCTTGGGAACTGGTGGGAAATCTTAAGGCTGGTGGACTGCGCCCAGGCGGTTTGCAGCCAAAGCGGGCTGGACGCGAGCGCGCCCAGAAGGGTCCTGCGGGTGAACACCGACATTTACATCCTCCAAGACGTGATACGGATTGCTGGTTTTATTACTTCGTGCATCAGTCGGTCTGCGCCGCTGTATGCACTGTTCCGTTTCCTTTCATGTAAAAAATAAGCTCGGCAAAGACGCGTCGAGCATATTTTTGCTTTCATCAAAGACAAAAGCGTGAACAATTTAGCATGAAAGGTCGCTTAAAAGCACTGCGCGATGCAATAGAGGAATGATTTTTCAGCCGCGAACGTGGGCTGTTGCACGGCGTAGGGTGTGCACCTTTGGTGCGCACGCGGTACGTGTGCGTACAAGAGCCAACGACATTCAACCGTACAGCGTGCGCACAGGTGCGCACCCTACGAACTGCCACCGCATACGCTCAGGTGCCAGTCACAGACTTTCAAGATAACGGCGAATGGCCTCGACCAACTGCTGCGGCTGGTCAATCATGACGAAGTGCCGTGACGGCGAAATGGCCACCAAATCCAGGTTTTGCGCGCCCTTCATCAATTCCCTGTAATACTCGACCTTGCCCTCGAGCGACTGACCTTCCTGGCTCGCGTCCGGCCCGAAATAGGGCGCTACCAACAGCACCGGCCCCTTGATGTTGGCGAGACCGGGCCGCAGGTCGAGCGCGAACGCTTCGGCCGTGTAGCGCAACACTGCCGCTGGGTCGCTGCGTGCGGTGAGCGCGGCCAGGTCGGCCGCCTTGCCCATGTCGAGCAAGCCGACCTCGCGCAGGTACTGCTCCTGCTGTTCTTTGAAGACCTCGGCGCTGACCGGAGCGGCATTCGCCTTCATTTCGCTTGCGTCGATTGCCCGCCGCGAAGGTGGCACGCCTTCCGATCCGGGCACTACGGGAAGACCGTCGATCGTGACGACGCCTTTGACAAGATCCGGCTGCTGCTCTGCCACCTCGAGCGCCAGTGTCCCGCCCAGGCTGTGGCCGATCAGCACGGGCTGGTCCAGTTTGCGTGAAACGATCAGCTCTTGCAGCGCGTTGGCGGCTGCCGCAAGCGCGTCACCCTCGACCGCCGGTCGTCCGTCGAAGCCGGGCAGGGTAACCACATACACCGCGTGATCGCTTGAGAACTCACGCACGATGTCCTGCCACACCCAGGCGCCGCTCGCCAGGCCCGGCACCAGCACCAACGGGCGCGCGCCCTGGCCGTGGCGCTCGACCTGCAGCACGCCGACCTCGAAGCGCTCGCTGGGAACCAAGGTTGAGGCGAAGCGGTTTGGTGCCCGGGGGTTGTCGGCGCAAGAGGCGGCGGGTGCGCCGATGGCAAGCGCGATTGCGAGGGCAAACGACAAAGCTACTTTCATGCGGATTCCTGATCAGGCGTGAATATGGTTTCGATCGGCAGAGAGAACAATTTGGAGATCGCGAATGCGAGCGGCAGGCTGGGATCGTATTTCCCGGTCTCGATCGCAATCACGGTCTGGCGCGACACGGACAACAGGTCGGCCAGGTGCGCCTGACTCCAGCTGCGTTCGGCGCGTAGCTGACGAATCGTGTTTTTCATCGACAGCAGACCCTGCGCGCGATGTTCACCACACCGAATGCGCTGCCCATGATGATCCAGACGGCGAACATGGACAGCCGCGGGAAGCCGGCCGTTTCGAGGAAGCCGTAGGTAAATGTGGCCGCCGCCGTCACCGCGGCCGTCAGCGCCACCGTTTCGAGCAGCCGCTGGCGAATGTATTCGTCCGAGTGTGCGAGCTTGCGCGCCACGGCCCGGATCATCAGGCCGAAACCGGCCATGGGGCTGATCAGCACTAATGTGCGCAGCACGCCCTCCGGCATCGGGCGGCCGAATTTTTGCGACAAGAGTAGCAGCGTCAAATACGCGGCAAACGCTATGCCGAGCTCCTTGTAGTAGATCTTCGTGATGGTCTTCTCGTGCATCATCATCTCCAGTGGTGGTAAAGGATACTTGACATCGTAGGCTTAAATATTTGCCGTGTCAAGTGACCTTTACAAATACTTCGACACGTCCGATCGACTACAATGCTGCTCTTTTTCGGTTCATGACGGCCCCAGACATGGCTACCACTTCCCAACCTTCCCGCGTCGCCGTAATCGGCGGCGGTCCCGCCGGCCTGATGGCAGCCGAAGTGCTGGCCGCAGGTGGTGTGGGCGTCGACCTCTACGACGCCATGCCCTCGTGCGGACGCAAATTTCTGCTGGCGGGTAAGGGCGGAATGAACATTACCCACTCGGAGCCGTACGACGCGTTCGTGCCCCGGTACGGCAAGCGCAGCGCGGAGGTCGCGGCATGGCTCGAACACTTCAACCCCGACGCGGTGCGGGAATGGATACATGGCCTGGGCATTGACACCTTCGTGGGCACTTCCGGCCGCGTGTTCCCTACCGACATGAAGGCCGCGCCGCTGCTGCGCGCGTGGCTGCACCGGCTGCGCGCTGCGGGCGTGCAGTTCCACATGCGCCACCGCTGGCTTGGCTGGCGTGATGGTGCGCTGCTGTTTTCGACCCCTGACGGGGAGCGGACGATCGCAGCGCAGGCGACCGTGCTCGCGCTGGGCGGCGCCAGTTGGCCACGGCTCGGATCGGATGGCGCATGGGCGCCGGTGCTAAGCGACGAGCAGGTCGAATTGGCCCCACTGGTTCCATCTAACTGCGGATTTGATTGCAACTGGAGCGCCCATTTCAGCGAGCGCCACGCCGGTGCGCCGCTGACCACCGTCGCCATCGGCTATCTCGACGCCAACGGCGCCAGGGCCAAGCGCAAGGGGCAGTTCGTGGTGACTGCGACCGGGATCGAAGGCAGCCTTGTCTATGCGTTGTCGTCACCACTGCGCGACCAGATTGCCGCGCTGGGTTGCACCACCGTCTGGATTGATCTCGTGCCCGACCATAGCGAAGAACGGGTGGCGGCGGAAGTGTTGCGCCCTCGCGGTTCGCGCTCGATTTCGAGCCACCTGCAAAGCCGCCTGGGCATCCACGGCGTCAAGGCCGGACTGCTGCGCGAATGCCTGAGCATGGAGGAATATAACGACCCGGCGCGGCTGGCTGCAGCGATCAAGGCGCTGCCGCTGGTGCTCAGGCGCACGCGCCCGATCGCCGAGGCGATCAGTAGCGCTGGTGGAGTGCGTTTCGACGCGCTCGAGGCATCCGGCATGCTCAAGGCAAAGCCGGGCGTGTTCGTGGCGGGCGAGATGATCGACTGGGAAGCGCCGACCGGCGGCTACCTGCTCACCGCCTGTTTTGCCAGCGGCCGAGCGGCGGGGCAGGGCGCGCTGGACTGGCTTCTACGCAGCTAGCGCCAGCGGGCGCGTCCGACCCATTTGGTTCGCCCATTCTCATTTTAGGGCTCCGCGTACTCATGTGTTACAGTAGAAATTGGCATCTTTTCTACCGCTAATTTCGCCTCGTCCGTCCGCTGCCTACCGTTGGGGCGAATGGAGTGGAAAGAATCTGAGATATGCTCGCATACCAATTGCTCAGGAATCACGCCGGGATTCTGCTGTGCGGTGATTACCTTACGCTAAAAGCGTTGCACGACGCTGTGCACGAAGTCAACGAACGTTCACCAATCATACAAGACAAGGAGGGCTCGTTTTTGGCACTCGCTTACGACGCGAGAATGGCATATGAGCGAAAGCGCCGCGTAATAACACCTCCCGAGCATACTCCGGAAATCGGCATTCGGTTCGGCGTCGAGATTTTGTGGCCAGTGCTGGTGGTGCAAGCTCGAATGCTACGAACGTCGCTCGGATATATCGATAGCAGCAAGCAACAGCAAGCGATCACGTATGCACTGGAGTCGGTGATAGAGGAAGCAATTAACGAAGATTTCGGCGAAAAAGCTCTGTCTATCCGTGAACAGTGGGGCAGATTAGATCCAGCACATCCGTCCATCGAAGAACGGCTTGACAGTCGTGGAGCACAGTTTTGCGCATGGACGAAAGCCGAGCGTAAAGCAAAGCTGGCAGGACTCCTGGCGAGTTTTGATCCAATGTACGAAAACTTGTATCCCCACTGGGTCGCAAGCGGCGCTGTTGACTTGGTTGCACCTGACGAACTGGCTTCGTTTTCAGGAACGGAATGGAAAGATCCGCGCTGGTAGAACACCATGCCGTGTCCCAAGTAGCGTTCCTGTAATCGCGCCCTAAGGGTCCACAGCACCGGCACCTTCCACGAAAAGACGAACCACCGCTTCGAACTCCTGCATTAGATTCAGTCGCCGGTCGGTGATCCAACGCATCAGCGCGCCGAAATACAGGTAATGAAAATAGATGGCCAGTTGTGGTGCCGGTCGAGTGGCATCCAGCTCGCCACGGTCCTGACCGGCCGCGATCAACATTGTCCACGCCTGCACCATATCGCCATCGTCCTCGCCTTTGCCAGCCATTGTTGCTCGCGGTTCGAAACTCGCGAATTTATAGCGGATGTAGGGGAGCAGATAGTCAGGATGGCGCTCGCACCAGGCAGCCGATTCAGCCAGCAGTGCCAATACAGTGGACCGAAACGGGGCATCTAAATCGGATCGAAAGCGCAGGTTGGCCAGATCACGGGCCAGTTCTGTTTCGAGCAGATGCGCCAATACGGCTTCCTTGGCCGGAAAATACTTGTACAAAGTGCGCTTGGAGACCTCAGCGCAAGCCGCGATCTGCTCCATCGTTACCGCGCCATAACCGTGTGCATGAAACAACTCGCCTGCAGTAGAGGCAATGCGATTGAGGAGGCGTGCCTTCTTCTGAGGGCGCAGGCCCTCGACGGAGACGGCGGGCAGGCTTTCCGGTGCGTACGGGATTGTCATTGTTGCGGAGTATAGAGCATGTTAAAGTATACGGCGTATACATTTCAGGAGTTTGCATGAAGCTGCTGATCCTCACCTACGGCACCGAGGGCGATACTCGGCCCCTCGCTGCCGTCGGTCATGCCCTGCGGCACGCCGGCCACGATGTGCATCTGCTAGGAGACGCGCGTACCCTTGGTTCGGCAGCGGAACTGGGCCTTCCTCACTCCGCGCTGACCGGCGACATCCGCCAGTTGTTTGCCGAATGGGGCAGCCAGGGACCGAAAGCCACGGCCAAGGCGTTAGTACAGCTGACCAACGCCAATACTCACGCCTGGATGCAGGAAACTCTGGCCGCTGCCGAGGGCTGCGATGCCATTCTGACCTCCGGCCTGGCTGCCTTTGTCGGCCTTTCGGTTGCCGAACGCTTGAGTATTCAGGCCATCGGCGCGGGCATGATCCCGCTTACGCCCTCGCGCGAATTCCCTTCGCCCTTCCTGCCTCCTGATATCGTACCCCGCTGGCTCAACCACGCCAGCCTCCGGCTGACCAATCAATTGCTCTGGCTGGCGTTCCGCAAAACCCTGAATCAAGCGCGGCAGACCGTGCTCGGCCTGCCGCCGCGCCGCGCAATGCCGAATGAACACCCGATGCTTTACGGCATATCGCCAAGTATTCTCCCGCAACCCGCTGACTGGCCGGCCAACGCCCGCCTATGCGGGCAATGGCAAGTGCCGGCCGGCGACTTCACCCCGCCACCGGAACTTGCTGCTTTCCTCGACGCAGGCGCGCCACCGGCCTACGTGGGTTTTGGCAGCATGGCAGGGATGGACGGGCAGCAAATGGCCGCAACCTTGATCAGCGCGCTAGCTGGC
Source organism: Massilia horti (assembly GCF_004614195.1). Lineage (GTDB taxonomy): Bacteria > Pseudomonadota > Gammaproteobacteria > Burkholderiales > Burkholderiaceae_D > Telluria > Telluria horti. The sequence continues at coordinate 42,857 of NZ_SPUM01000132.1, forward strand.
CGCCGCGCGCTGTTTTACCCGGGCTGGAGCGGTATGGACGACATCGAGCTGCCCGAAAACATACTGCGCATTGGAGCCATCCCGCACGACTGGCTGTTCCCCCGTACAGCCGCCGTCATCCACCATGGTGGTTCCGGTACCACCCATTCGGCCACGCGTGCTGGCAAACCGTCGGTCGTCGTTCCCTTTGCCGGGGACCAGCCCTTTTGGGCAAAATGTCTCTACGATCTGGGTATTGCGCCACCAGCGCTCGACGCGACGACGTTGGATTTCGGGAAGTTGGGCAACGCGATCGAGTTTGCGGAACGTTTGGACGTTCAGAAACAGGCAGCGCAGGTTGGCGAACGGATGCAACGCGAAAACGCCCTGTTGACAGCTATCGAAGAGATTGAGAAGCTGATCGCGCGGTAGCGGGAGTAGCCCGCACGGGTCGCTTAGTATCGAAAACGGACTGCTGCGCTAGGTTCGCTACCGACCCAAAGCTGAAGTTCACGTTATAAGACGCTTTCAGGGCCTTTCGACCAACATTGGGGACATAGCTCCAATAATTGGCCGTCGCTCGGAACCTGATTCTTTGCCATGGCAAGTGCGCCCTTCCGATCATTCGTACCAACAGATTCCCTGCATTCACTAGGGTTTGGCATAGCTTTACAACCCAGTTTATGAACCAAACGCTTCCCGTTCTGAAGCGGGGCAATGAAGATTGTAGTCATGCATCATTCTCTAGCTTAAAAAATAAATCCCTAGGCTACCTGAAACCGGCCGCTTGCTGACGGTAAGGGCCCCACGAAAGCTCTAGCTCATCTGATATGTAGTTTGCGTCAGGTCAAGCCTGTAGTGCCCATCCTCTTCACCGATGCTTAAAGCGGTTGCCCATACGTGTTCCAAACACTTATGTTTTTGTTCGTCTTCCAATCCTCTGCCGTAGCAAGATTATGCCGTTTCGCAACATCAAGAACTGCCAATATGATGGAATCGGCAGCTGGGTCAGTCGATAACACAAATTTATCACCGAAGGGCTTTCCATCGTAGAGGATATTGTCAGATGGCGTCTGCTCAATCCGGCAGCCCTTCTCTTTACCATCAACCTTTACGTGTGTCTCGATCACCGGATACGGCCCCAGATCAAGCCTTAAACTGTAGTATGAAATGCTTATCATCTGCTCTCCTGGACTCGGTTGCTGTTCGAGGAATTTATAAAGAACCTATTCATGCTGGGGAAGCCGTCGTTCACGAACGTCCGCTTCTGCCGATTGCGGACCTTCATCAGCGCATCCGACTTTTCCGCCAAGCCCTGACCGCGCCGAAACCGTCAGTGCGCGAGGAGAGTTACCTGCGAGTACTTGGGATTTGGCTCGACGCTCTTTACTCGGTCCTGAAGATCACTTCGCCGCTGCCGTTGCGACTGACGCTGCGCTGGGGCGGATCGCCGAGCACCTCGATGTCCCCGGTGCCGCTGAGCGAGGCGGTGACGCTGTTGCGTGCAAAGACCGTGCTGTTGCCTGAGCCGACCTGCTCGATCTCGACCACGTCGGCGCGCAGGTGGCGCGCATCGAGGTCGCCCGAGCCGCGCAGCATGCCGCGGAAATCCTTGGCGCCGCCGACCAGCGTCAGTTCGCCCGAGCCGTTGATCTCGGCCACGAGTTTGTCACTGTTGCCGCTCTCCAGTTCGAGGTCGCCGCTGCCATGCAGGATCGCGGAAACCTGGCGGTAGCGTCCGTTGAACTTCGCCGTACCGGAGCCATCGAGCCGCAGTTCGACGCGCTCGCCCGAAAAGCCGTCGATTTTGCTGTCGCCGCTGCCGTCGATGGTCAGCCGCGTCAAGCTGGGCAGCACCAGGGTGACCTGCAGCGGACGGCGGTGGCGCAGGACGATGCCGCGGGTGCCGATGTGCAGCACTCCGCCGTCTTCCACCGTCTCCACGTTCCCCAGCAGGCGCTGCTCGCCGCGCACGACCAGTGAGGGTTCCTGGCCGTAGCGCAGGGACAGGTCGATCGGGCCGGACAGTTCGACCGCGCTGATCCGCTTGCTGACCGTGCGCACTTCGCTGCCGGCCATCCGGCCGGCGGTCGTGGCCGGGCCGCTGATTCCCTGCGAGCGCAGCATGCCGTAGCTGGCGCCGATCAGCACGAAAGCCAGCACGAGCAGGGCCAATCCGATTTTCAGCAGAGCGCGCATCTTCAGCTCCCCCTGAGCAGAGAAAGGTTCATCTGGAGATAGCGCTTGGCGCCGATGAAGGTGTAGCGGGTGACGACGATCGCGAGCAGGAACAACGCGATCCCGCCCAGCACCATACCCAGGCCGAAAGCCGTCTGCGTGGTGCGCGAGCCGGCATCGACCTCGCTCGAGATGCGGATTTTGCGGCCAGCCACCGCTTCCGCGCTGCGCAGCACGCGCGGCTCGCGTGCCTCGTCCTCGCTCGCGCCCGGCGTTTGCGCCGACTTGTCCTGGGACATCTGGACGCCGCTTTCGCTGATCGTGATTCGGGTCTGGTCGCCGCTATCGGCGTCGTGGACGATCACCTGCGGCACGTTCAGCATAAGTTCATTGGCCCCGGCCAGGCCGCTGGCGGTGACGGCGATCCCGGCCACGTAGAAACCGAGCGCGCAGGCGTACACCGCCGTCAGCAGGGCCGAAAACACGATGGCCGGTACCACCATGAACAGATTGAAGATGGAAAGCCCGGCAAACGTCACCAGCATGCGCAGCAGGTTGGCGGGGTTCTTCTTTTCCTGGAACGCATGCAGGTGCTTGCTGGCGCGCAGAGTCATCGCGATCTTGCGGGGATCGTCCAGTTCGTTTGCCACGTCTTCTTCGCTGCGCCCGGCGGCTACGCCGTCCACGAAAAGCTGTTCGTAGCCGGCCAGGGTCTTGGCCTGGGTCTCGGGCGGCAGGCCAACCATGGCCCGCTTGAGCGCGTCGAGGTACTCGAGTTTGTGCATGTACTGCTGCTTCCCAGTGTCAGTTATGCCCGACGCCCAGCATCAAGGCGATCGCCGGCGAGGTGGTTGCGGCCGAACCGCCGATCAGATCCGGTTTGACCAGCACCACGGTGCTCGCGAGGACAAGGGCCAGCAGGGCCAGTGTACGCAATCCAAGATGTAGGTTCATTTGCATTTCCGTCAATACCAGTTTGGATGATGCTACTGTACCGGCGGGGGCGTATTGCCGCCATCGGGTTGCGACAGACTGCAGATTTCGCGGGGCAGGCGGCCGTAGGCGAGGATGGCCGTGGCAGCCTGCTTCGCGCTGCGCACCGCGGTTTCGAGGGTGGCCGGGTAGCTTGATGCCGTGTAGTCGCCGGCCAGTACCAGGCCGGGCAGGCCGGTCTCGTTCGCCGGGCGGGCCAGATTCGGCGTGCAGGCAAAGGTTGCGCGCTTCTCGGTGACTACCTGGCTCCACACTGGGCTTGCGAGCTCGGGGCGGCCAAATGCATCGGCGAGCTGGCGTGCGAGGGACGCGGCCAGTTGCTCACGGCTGGCTTGCGCCGCCGGGCCGGCGCTGCTTACCACGACCGCCAGCAGGCCGGCGTGGCCGGGATCGAGCTGGCCGCGGTCGAAGACGAACTGGCCCCAGTAATCGGAACCGGGATCGTCCAGCAGGGCGCAAAACGGCAGGTCGAGGTGCACATGCGGGGCGTATTGCAGGTAGCAGGTGGCGATCGGCTCGTACTCGAAGGCCGCCAGTTGGGCACGCAGTGCGTCGGTGCCGGGCAGCGTTTCGATGAGCGTGGCCGACTGCCATGGCGGCGTGGCCAGCACCACGGCGTCGAACACCGTCTGAACGCCCTTGGCCTGCACCTGCCAGCAGCCGTCGGCTTGGGCAAGGCCGGTCACTGCCGCCCCGAGCCGCACCGATCCGCCTCGGCCCTCCACAAAAGCCGCGGCCGCCGCCGGGAACAGTTCCCCGAGCGCGAGGCGCGGCACCAGCATGTCGGATGCCGCGCGCCTGGCGCCCAGGCTGTCGCGCAGCACGGCCAGGAACACCCGCGCCGACGCCTGGTCAGGCGGGGTGTTGAGCGCCGCCAGGCACAACGGGCGCCACATCAGGCGCGCCAGGCGTTCGGTCTGGTCGAAGCGCTCCAGCATCTCAGACACGCTGCAGTCCACGTCGAGCCGCCACTCCATCCAGCGTGCGGTCGTGGTAAACCGGGCCAGCGCCAGCTTGTCCGCGCGCGTCAAGCCTTTCGCGGTCAGCAGGCCGGCCAGCATGTGCATCGGCGCGGGCAGGCGCGGCGCGACGAAATCCATGCCGCCGGAACCGGGTGGGTAGCGCAGCTGCAGGGGCAGGCGCAGGAGGGCGCGCTTTGGGTCCACCCCCACGGTGCGCAGCAGGCCAAGGGTATCCGAGTAGGCGCCCAGCAGGATATGCTGGCCGTTGTCGAGCATGCGCCCGTCCAGCTCCACGGCGCGGGCGCGGCCGCCCAGGGTGCGTGCGGCCTCGTACAGCGTTACGGCGCAGCCGGCGCGCGCCAGCAGGGCGGCTGCGGCGCAGCCTGCCCAGCCGCCGCCTGCCACGGCCACGCGCAGCGCTGTCTTAGCCGCGCACATAGGTCTTCCACGCCAGCCACAGCTTGCGCAGCGGGGTGAGCGAGATGCGCTGGTTGAGGACGTGGAAATTGTCGCGTTCGATCTCGTCGAGCAGGGTGCGGTAGATCGCCGCCATCATCAGGCCCGGACGCTGGGCGCGCCGGTCTTCCTTGGGCAGCAGCGCGAATGCTTCGTCGTAGGTCTTGCGCGCGCGCTCGGCTTGAAAACGCATCAGCGCCTCGAATTTGTCGCTGTGGCGCGAATTGAGGATGTCGGCCGCGGTCACGTTAAACTGCTGCAGCTCGTTCACCGGAATGTAGATGCGGCCCTTGCGCGCGTCGTCGCCCACGTCGCGAATGATGTTCGTGAGCTGGAACGCCAGGCCCAGCTTCTCCGCGTACTCCAGGGTCTGCGGCTTGGTCACGCCAAAAATCTTGGCCGACAGGATGCCGACCACGCCGGCCACGTGCCAGCAATAGCGCTTCAACCCGGCAAAGTCGAGATAGCGCGACTGATCAAGGTCCATCTCCATGCCGTCGATGATCGCCTGCAGGTGCTGCTGCTCGATCTGGTAAACATCAAGGTGCGGCGCCAGCGCCTGGGTCACCGGGTGCGTCGGCGCGCCCTTGTACATGGCCGCCACTTCGCCGCGCCACCATGCCAGCTTGATGCGCGCCACCGATTGGTCCGAAGCCTCGTCGACCGTATCGTCGACCTCGCGGCAGAACGCATACAGCGCCGTGATTGCGCGCCGCCGCTCGGGGACGAGGAACAGGAAGCTGTAGTAGAAGCTGGAGCCGCTTTGGACGGTCTTTTGCTGGCAGTATTCGTCTGGGAACATGTAAAAAAAACAATAGTGGCGTAGCGAATCCGCTATCTTAGCCGAAGCGCAAGCGTGGAGGGAGCCTTATCCACCCCCGGCGGCGCGGTCCGTAGGGTGCGCACCTGTGCGCACGCGGTACGGGTGACTGTCGTTGGCGCCGGTATTCATACGTACCGCGTGCGCACTGGTCCTCGGTGGCCCCGCGCCCCCTACGCCTCCTGCAAGCTGTGCCTAATCCGTCCGGTTCATGCGCAGCGCCCGCCAGCCCATCGCCAGCCAGTCGGTTGCTGCGAGCACCGGCCGATGGCGGAACACGTCGTAATCCACCCGTTCGATCATCTCGAGAATGCGCAGTCCGCCCTGGACCACCATCCGTATTTCCCAGCCGACGCGGCCCGGCAGGCGTAGTGCCAGCGGCGCGCCGTCAATCATCAGGGACCGGGCGCGCGCCACTTGGAACGCCATCAACGCGCGCCAGGCGGCATTGGCTTCGCCACGGACGATCGCGTCTTCGCCAACGCCAAAACGGGCGAGGTCGTCCTGTGGAATGTAGATGCGGCCCTTGCCGATGTCGATGCCGACGTCCTGCCAGAAATTGATGAGCTGTAGCGCGGTGCAGATCGCGTTCGATTGCGCCAGGTTGCGCTCGTCCGCCGCGCCATACAGGCACAGCATCAGATGGCCGACCGGATTGGCCGAGCGCCGGCAGTAGTCGAGCAGAAGGGGAAAGTCGGCGTAGCGGTCGGTGACCACGTCCTGGCTGAAGGCCGAGAGCAGATCGCGCAACGGCTGCAGCGGCAGCCGGTATTGCTGCACCACGGCGGCCAGGCGCCGGAACATTGGATCGCCGGCATCGTCACCGCGGGCGATCGCGTCCAGCCGTGTGTCGTAGGCCTGCAACGCTGCCAGCCGTTCGGCCGGTGCGGCATCGCCCTCGTCGGCCAGATCGTCGGCGCTGCGCGCGAAGGCGTAGACCGCCTGCACGGCTGGCACCAGGCGGCGCGGCATCAGGATGGAAGCGACAGGAAAGTTTTCGTAGTGATTAACTGACATTTTACTCTAATTGACCCGCGCGTCATTTGCATTCATTTGTTGCATGATTATAATTTTAAATTCGCATTGCGCAGTTTGCTCTAGGATGACTACCGCGCTTGCCTTTTCGCCTGTTGGACGATCTGCATAACAAAACCTGCATAATAAAGGAGGCTTTGTGCCAGCCCTTGATCGCTTTTCCCGGCCGATGGCCGTAGTGGTATTGCCGTTGTTTGCCGCGCTGCTTGCGAGCTGCTCCAAGCCAGAACCCAAAGTCGAGGACGTGCGCCCGGTGCGCACGATGACGGTGACTGCGGCCGACGTGACGGCCACCGACGAATTTGCCGGCGACGTGCGTCCGCGGTTCGAGTCGCGCTTGGGCTTTCGGGTGGGTGGCAAGATCGTCGCGCGCAAGGTGGACGTGGGCGCGGCGGTCGTGCGCGGCCAGGTGCTGATGCAGCTCGACCCGCAGGATCTCAAGCTTGGCCAGGCCCAGGCGCTGGCCAGCCTGCGTGTCGCCGAGACCAATCGCGACCTGGCCCAGACCGACTACAACCGCTACAAGGAACTGCTCTCCAAGAACTTCGTCAGCCAGGAGGTGCTCGAGTCCAAGGCCGCGTCGCTCAAGGCGAGCCAGGCCAACGTCGACGCCGCGCGCGCCGTCTATCACGAGCAGTCGAATCAGTCGGGCTATGCGCGGCTGGTGGCGGACTCCGACGGCGTGGTGACGGGCATCGACGCGGAGGTCGGCCAGGTGGTGGCGCCCGGCACGCCGGTGGTGCGCATCGCGCGTACCGACGAGAAGGAAGTGGTGATCGGGGTGCCGGAAGGCCGGGTCGACGAACTGCGCAAGGTCGAAGATGTCTCGGTCCGGCTATGGGCCGACCGGAACCAGGCGATCCCGGGCAAGATACGCGAGATTTCGCCCATGGCCGATCCGGCCACTCGCACCTACACGGTCAAGATCATGGTGCCGCCCAATCCCGCCATCCACCTTGGCATGACGGCGACCGTCCAGTTCGCGGCCAAGAGCGATGCGCCTCAAATTCACCTGCCGCTGACGGCGCTGGTCCGCAACAAGGGCGCAACTGGCGTCTGGGTAGTCGAGAACAACGCAGTCCATCTGGTGCCGGTGCAGTTGGGCGGCCCGGCCGGGAACGACATCGTGGTGGCAAATGGCCTGCGTAGCGGCCAGATCGTGGTGACGGCCGGCGTCAACCGCCTCAGGGACGGCCAGAAGGTGAAGATTCTCACCGCCGACGTATCCCGCCGGGCCGATACCGAGGCGCTGGCGCTCGGCGGCGGAGCCGCAAAATGAGAGGCTTTAACCTTTCGCGCTGGGCGCTGGAGCATATTCCGCTCACGCGCTACCTGATCGCCGCGCTGCTCATCGGCGGGATTATCAGCTACGGCCAACTGGGCCAGGACGAGGATCCGCCGTTCACCTTCCGCGTGATGGTGGTGCGTGCAATGTGGCCGGGCGCCACCGCGCTCCAGATGGCCGAACAGGTCACCGACAAGCTCGAACGCAAGCTGCAGGAAACGCCCTACATCGACAAGATCCGCAGCTATTCCAAGCCTGGCGAGACCACCATCATCCTCGAGCTGCGCCAGTCGACGCCGCCCAAGGAGACCGCCAATTCCTGGTACCAGGTGCGCAAGAAGATCGGCGACATCGCCGCCACCTTGCCGCCGGGCGTGATCGGCCCGTTCTTCAACGACGAATTCGGCGACACCTACGGCTCGATTTTCGCGCTGTCCGGCGACGGCTTCAGTTACGCCGAAATGCGCGACTACGCGGACTTCGTGCGCCAGCAGTTGCTGGCGGTGCCGCTGGTGGCCAAGGTCGAGGAGTTCGGCGTGCAGGAAGAGAAGATCAACATCCTCTTCTCGAACAAGAAGTTCGCCCAGCTCGGCATTCCGTTCCAGCAGGTGGTGAACCAGATCGCGACCCAGAACCAGGTCGAGTCCAGCGGCCTCTTGGTCACGCCGCTGGAAAACCTGCAGGTGCGCGTTTCCGGCTCGCTCAAGAAGGTCAAGGACATCGAAGACCTGCAGCTGCGCGCCGGCGACACCACGTTCCGCCTCGGCGACTTTGCCACCGTGGAGCGAGCCTACCAGGACCCGCCACAGGAACGGATGCGCTTCAACGGCAAGGAGGTGATCGGCCTTGGCGTATCGATGGAAAAAGGCGGCAACATCGTCCACATGGGGAAGGCGATGGAAGAAACCGTCGCGAAGGTGCGCGCCCAGCTCCCGGTCGGTATCGAGCTCGAACGGGTGTCCGACCAGCCGCGCGCGGTGACCGGGTCAGTCAGCGAGTTCATTCACACCCTGGTCGAGGCGGTGCTGATCGTGCTCGCGGTGTCGTTCGTCTCGCTCGGCCTGCATACCAGCCCCAGGCTGCGCATCGACGCCAGGCCCGGCCTGGTGGTGGCGCTGACCATTCCAATGGTCCTGGCGATCACCTTCCTGTTCATGAAAATCTTCGACATCTCGCTGCACAAGGTTTCGCTCGGCGCGCTGATCATCGCGCTGGGCCTGTTGGTCGACGATGCGATCATCGCGGTCGAAATGATGGTGCGGAAGATGGAGGAGGGCATGTCGCGCCTGGATGCCGCCAGCTTCGCCTACACCTCGACCGCAATGCCGATGCTCACCGGTACCCTGATCACGGCCGCAGGCTTTCTGCCTATTGGGCTGGCCAAGTCCATGGCCGGTGAGTACACGTTCTCGATGTTCTCGGTGAACGCGATTGCGCTGCTGGTATCGTGGTGCGTGGCGGTGACCTTTACGCCCTATGTTGGCTTCGTGCTCCTGAAGGTCAAGCCGCACAGTCACGCGCAAAACGGGCATGACCTCTACGATACCCCGTTCTACCGGCGCTTCAGGCGCTTGGTGAACTGGTGCGTCGAGTGGCGCATGACCACGGTCGTGCTCAGCCTGGGGGTGTTTGCGCTGGGCGTGTTCGGCTTTAAGTTCATCGAAAAGCAGTTCTTCCCCGACTCCAACCGCCCCGAGCTGATGGTCGAATTGTGGATGCCGGAGGGGACCAGCTTTGCCGCCAACGAGGAGCAGGTGAAGAAGTTCGAGGCCTTCCTGGCCACGCAGAAGGGCATCGAAAGCGTCACCAGCTACGTCGGCACCGGCAGCCCGCGCTTTTACCTGCCGCTCGACCAGATCCTGCCGCAGACGAACGTGTCGCAGGTGGTCGTGCTGCCGGTCGACCGTGCGACACGCGACGCGTTGCAGAAGAAGATAGTCGATCTGTTCAGGACCGACTTCCCCGAAGTGCGCGGGCGCGTCAAGCTGCTGCCGAACGGGCCGCCGGTGAGCTATCCGGTGCAGTTCCAGGTATCCGGTCCCGACATCGGCGTGGTGCGCGACCTGGCCGACCAGGTCAAGCAAGTCATGCGCCATAACCCCGCGACAGTTGGCGTGAACGACAACTGGAACGAATCGGTCAAGGTGCTGCGCCTGGACGTCGACCAGGACAAACTGCGTGCGCTGGGCGTCACTTCACAGGATGTGCGGCGGGTCGCCAATACCGTGCTGTCCGGGATGACGATCGGCCAGTTCCGCGAAAGTAATCGCCTGATCGACATCGCGGTGCGCCAGCCGCTCGAGGAGCGCTCGACGATCTCGGTCCTGAATGAGACCAATGTGCCCACGCCGTCGGGGCGGGCGGTCACTATCGGCCAGCTGGCGCGCGTGCACTTCGTCTGGGAGCCGGGCGTGGTGTGGCGCAAGGGGCGCGAGTGGGCGATCATGGTCCAGTCGGACGTGGTCGAAGGCATTCAGGGACCGACCGTCACCAGCCAGGTCGATGAAAAGCTGGCGGCGATGCGTGCCAGGCTGCCAGCCGGCTACCTCATCAAGGCCGAGGGCGAATCGGCCGGCAGCGCCGAGGCGGAAGCATCGATTGCGCAGAACGTGCCGCTGGTGCTGTTCATTATTTTCACGCTGCTGATGCTCCAGCTGCACAGCTTCTCGCGTTCGCTGATGGTGTTCCTCACCGGACCGTTGGGCATCGCCGGCGCGGCGCTCGCGCTGCTGATCTTGCACCGGCCATTCGGATTCGTCGCCAACCTCGGGGTGATTGCGCTGTTTGGCATGATCATCCGTAATTCGGTGATCCTGGTCGACCAGATCGAGCAGGACATCCTGGCGGGCAGGCAGGCGTGGGATGCGATCGTCGAGGCGGCGGTGCGGCGCCTGCGGCCGATCCTGCTGACGGCGGCGGCTGCGGCGCTGGCGATGATCCCGCTCTCGCGCTCGACGTTCTGGGGGCCGATGGCGGTGGCGATCATGGGTGGTTTGGTGCTGGCGACGGCGCTGACATTGCTGTTTTTGCCGGCGTTGTATGCGCTGTGGTTCAGGGTGAGGAAGCCTGTGGTGCGAGATCCGGAGAATCGGCCAGTGCACGCGACCGAAGTCGAAACGGCCAAATAGCCGAAGGCGTATCGCATGGGCGTAGGGTGCGCACCAGTGCGCACGCGGTTACGTGCGCGTGCCGGAGCAAACATTACTCAACCGTACCGCGTGCGCACAGGTCCTCGCCGGCCGCGCGCCCCCTACGCCTGCCGTAATCGCTAGGGGTGCACTCGAGGGCGGCGCAAAAAACGCTCCTATGGTGTCAGAAAATCCAGTAAAATAACGGGTTGAAGTTGTAGCCCCTAAACAAAGGAGTGCAGGGCGGCCGGTTTCACTGTCGGACGCCCTTTGTTTTTGCGGCAAGATGCAGCAATCCTGCGCGAGGATGGCGAAATTGGTAGACGCACCAGGTTTAGGTCCTGACGCCAGTGATGGTGTGGGGGTTCGAGTCCCCCTCCTCGCACCACGAATAATTATTTTTTTGGACGATTTTTACAATGGCAACTGCAGTCGAAACCCTGGAAAAACTCGAGCGTCGCTTGACCATCACTCTGCCCGTGGCTGATGTCCGCTCGGAAGTCGAGAAGCGCCTCAAGCAGCAGGCGAAGACGGCCCGTGCCCCTGGCTTCCGTCCGGGCAAGGTGCCGATGAAGATGGTCGCTGCGCAGTACGGTTACCAGATCGAATCCGACGTGCTGAACGACAAGGTTGGCCGCGCATTCAACGAGGCTGCCAACGAGAACCAGCTGCGCGTTGCCGGTTTCCCGAAAATCGAACCGAAACAAGAGGCGCCGGAAGGCATGCTGGCGTTTGACGCGACCTTCGAAGTGTTCCCGGAAGTGGTGATCGGCGACCTGTCGAAGGTGGAAGTGTCGACCGTCAAGACCGACGTCACCGACGCTGAAATCGACAAGACCATCGACATCCTGCGCAAGCAGCGCGTGCACTACCACACCAAGGGCGAGGCAGGCGAGCATGGCACCGGCGGCGAAGCCGTGGCGGCCAACGGCGACCGCGTGACGGTCGACTTCGTCGGCAAGATCGATGGCGAAGAGTTCGCCGGCGGCAAGGCCGAGAACTATGCATTCGTGCTGGGCGAAGGCCGCATGCTGCCGGAATTCGAAGCCGCCACCGTCGGCCTGAAAGTGGGCGAGTCGAAGACCTTCCCGCTGTCGTTCCCTGAGGATTACCACGGCAAGGACGTGGCTGGCAAAACCGCCGAGTTCACCATCACCTTGACCCGTCTGGAATGGGCGCACCTGCCGGAAGTGGATGCCGAGTTCGCCAAGTCGCTGGGCATCGAAGACGGCAACCTGGAAAAAATGCGCGCCGACATCAAGGTCAACCTGGAGCGTGAAGTCAACGCCCGCGTCAAGGCCCGCAACAAGGAAGCCGTGATGGACGCGCTGGTCAAGTCAACCGAGATGGACGTGCCCAAGGTCATGATCGAGCAGGACGCACAGCGCCTGGCCGAGATGACCCGCCAGGACATGGCGCAGCGTGGCATGGACGTAAAGAACCTGCAATTCCCGGCCGACCTGTTCGCCGAGCGCGCCGAGCGCCGCGTGCGCCTGGGCCTGATTCTCCAGCAGCTGGTGAGCGATAACAACCTGCAAGCGACCTCGGAGCAGGTGAAGGCCCAGATCGAAGACTTCGCACAGAGCTACGAAGATCCGAAGGAAGTGCTGAAGTACTACTACAGCGATCGCCGTCGCCTGGGTGAAGTGGAATCCCTTGTATTGGAAGAAAACGTCGTTAACTACGTGCTGGACAAGGCAAAGGTCGAGACCAAGGACGTTGCCTTCGACGAATTGATGGGCAGCAACGCACAGGCCTGATCGAGGCGTAAGCTTCTTCCCTGGCCCGTCTCGTACGAGCAGGCGCCTGATGCGCATCCCGGCGGGATGCGCATTTTGCTCGCGCGAGCGCTGTTCACGCGGCTCCGTTATACTCAGCGTGGTGTCCCGCGCGGCCCATCCCGGGTTGCGGGAATGCCACCGGGCAGCGGGCCTTTTTATGCTTCTTACAAGGAACGAGACAGGTATGAACCGAAATCCAGCATTGGACACTCAAGCACTCGGCCTCGTGCCGATGGTGGTGGAACAAAGCGGCCGCGGCGAGCGCGCCTACGACATCTACTCGCGCCTGCTCAAAGAGCGCGTGGTTTTCCTGGTCGGTCCTGTCAATGACCAGATGGCCAACCTGATCGTGGCCCAGCTGCTGTTCCTGGAGAGCGAGAATCCGGACAAGGACATCTCCCTCTACATCAACTCGCCGGGCGGTTCGGTGTCGGCAGGCCTGGCGATCTTCGACACGATGAACTTTATCAAGCCGGACGTGTCAACCCTGTGCACCGGCCTGGCCGCGTCGATGGGCGCATTCCTGCTCGCTGCTGGCGCCAAGGGCAAGCGGTTCTCGCTGCCGAACTCGCGTATCATGATCCACCAGCCGTCCGGTGGCTCCCAGGGCCAGGCGTCGGATATCGAAATCCAGGCCAAGGAAATCCTGTACCTGCGCGAACGCCTGAACCGCATTTTGGCCGAGCGTACCGGCCAGAGCATGGAGCAGATCCACAAAGATACCGATCGCGACCGCTTCATGTCGGGCGATGAGGCCGTGGAGTATGGACTGATCGACAAGGTCTTGACGACCCGGGGTTGATCCATCCCACAAGGTGTTGCTGAAAAACGCCCGGGCGCGAACACGTTCGGGCGTTTGTTTTTCATTTCGGGTAGCATGGTGTCGTGCGCACTTGTTGCGCCCCCGTATTAGCGTTATATTGATAGCATTCAACAGAATCCTGCCCCATGTCAGACAAAAAATCCTCTAGCGGCGAAAAACTCCTGTACTGCTCGTTCTGTGGCAAGAGCCAGCACGAGGTCAAGAAGCTCATCGCGGGACCGTCGGTCTTCATTTGCGACGAGTGCATCGACTTGTGCAATGACATCATCCGCGATGAGACCTCGAACGTCGAATCGGTGGCGGGCTCCAAGTCCGACCTGCCGACGCCGCACGAAATTTGCGAACTGCTCGACCAGTATGTGATCGGCCAGCAGACGGCCAAGCGCATCCTGTCGGTGGCGGTGTACAACCACTACAAGCGCCTCAAGCACCTGGGCAAGAAGGACGACGTCGAACTGGCCAAGAGCAACATCCTGCTGGTCGGCCCGACCGGTTCCGGCAAGACGCTGCTGGCCCAGACCCTGGCGCGCATGCTCAACGTGCCGTTCGTGATCGCGGACGCCACCACGCTGACCGAAGCGGGCTACGTGGGCGAAGACGTCGAGAACATCATCCAGAAGCTGCTGCAAAGCTGCAACTACGAGGTCGAAAAGGCGCAGCGCGGGATCGTCTACATCGACGAGATCGACAAGATTTCGCGCAAGTCCGACAATCCGTCGATCACGCGTGACGTGTCCGGCGAAGGCGTGCAGCAGGCGCTGCTCAAGCTGATCGAAGGTACGATGGCATCGGTGCCCCCGCAGGGCGGGCGCAAGCACCCGAACCAGGACTTCGTGCAGATCGACACCACCAACATCATGTTCATCTGCGGTGGCGCGTTCGACGGCCTGGCCAAGATCATCCAGAACCGCTCCGAGAAGAGCGGCATCGGTTTCGCGGCCAGCGTCAAGAGCCAGACCCAGCGCTCGAACAGCGAGATCCTGATGGAAGTGGAGCCGGAAGACCTGATCAAGTTCGGCCTGATCCCCGAACTGGTGGGCCGCCTGCCGGTGGTCGCCACGCTGGCCGAGCTGACCGAGGAAGCGCTGATCGAGATCCTGATCGAGCCGAAGAACGCGCTGATCAAGCAGTACAGCAAGCTGCTCGAGATGGAAGGCGCCGAGCTGGAAATCCGCCCGGCGGCGCTGCATGCGATCGCCCGCAAGGCGCTGGCGCGCAAGACCGGCGCCCGCGGCCTGCGCTCGATCCTGGAACATGCGCTGCTCGACGTGATGTACGAACTGCCAAACCAGCAAAACGTGGTCAAAGTCGTGATCGATGAAAACACGATCACGAACGGCGCAAAACCTTTGCTGATTTACAGCGAAACGGCGAAAGCATCGGGCGAAAACTAAAAAATTTCCCGCACGCACCCCACAAAAGGACTTGATCCGCCGATTCTTAGCGGTACAATTTACCTCAATAAAAGACCGAGGCTTCAATCGCAAAGCCACTCTCGCAGCGCAAGCTGTGAAGGTGGCTTTTTTCATTGCACCACGGACTTTTATTGGAACGGCTATATTCGCGTCAAGTTGATGATATTGACTTGCAGAAAATATTTTGGGCTGGCGGTATTGAGTTTTGGATGTACGCGCCCAACATCGTCAACACGCTTTCTATAAGGTATGCCATGACAACTTCGAAATTAACCGAGCAAACGACGCTGCCCCTCCTGCCGTTGCGCGACGTGGTCGTGTTTCCGCATATGGTGATACCACTGTTCGTTGGCCGTCCCAAGTCGATCAAGGCACTCGAAGCCGCGATGGAGCAGGGCAAGAGCATCATGCTCGCCGCGCAAAAGGCGGCCGCCAAGGACGAACCTTCCGCCGCAGACATCTACGAGATCGGCTGCGTGGCGAATATTCTGCAAATGCTCAAGCTGCCGGACGGTACCGTGAAGGTGCTGGTCGAAGGCGCCCAGCGCGCGCGCATCAATCACATCAGCGATACCGCGACCCATTTCGTCGCCGACCTGACCCCGCTGCGCTCGGAAGCGGGTGACGACTCCGAGGTCGAGGCGATGCGTCGCGCCATCGTTCAACAGTTTGACCAGTATGTCAAACTGAACAAGAAGATTCCGCCCGAGATCCTGGCATCGCTCGCCGGCATCGACGACGCGGGCCGCCTGGCCGACACCGTCGCCGCGCACCTGCCGCTCAAGCTCGAGCAAAAGCAGGTGATCCTGGAGATCTTCAACGTCGCCAAACGCCTGGAGCACCTGCTCGGCCAGCTCGAAGGCGAGCTCGACATCCTGCAGGTCGAAAAGCGCATCCGTGGCCGCGTCAAGCGCCAGATGGAAAAGTCGCAGCGCGAGTACTACCTGAACGAACAGGTCAAGGCCATTCAGAAGGAACTGGGCGAAGGCGAAGAGGGCGCGGACATCGAGGAACTCGAGAAGAAGATCGTCGCCGCCAAGATGCCGAAAGAGGCGCTGGACAAGGCCGGTTCCGAGATCAAGAAACTCAAGCTGATGTCGCCGATGTCGGCCGAAGCGACGGTCGTGCGCAACTACATCGACACCCTGATCTCGCTGCCGTGGAAGAAGAAGTCCAAGGTCAACAACGACCTGGAAAACGCCCAGAAGGTGCTGGACGCCGACCACTACGGCCTGGAGAAGATCAAGGAACGCATCCTGGAATATCTCGCAGTGCAGCAGCGCGTGGACAAGCTCAAGGCCCCGATCCTGTGCTTCGTCGGCCCGCCGGGCGTGGGCAAGACCTCGCTTGGCCAGTCGATCGCCAAGGCGACCAACCGCAAGTTCGTGCGCATGGCGCTGGGCGGCGTGCGTGACGAAGCCGAGATCCGCGGCCACCGCCGCACCTACATCGGCTCGATGCCGGGCAAGGTGCTGCAATCGCTCGCCAAGACCGGCGTGCGCAACCCGCTGTTCCTGCTCGACGAGATTGACAAGATGGGCGCGGACTTCCGTGGCGACCCGTCGTCGGCCCTGCTCGAAGTGCTCGATCCGGAACAGAACCACACGTTCTCGGACCACTACGTCGAGGTGGACTTCGACCTGTCGGACGTGATGTTCGTCGCGACCTCGAACTCGTTCAACATTCCGCCGGCGCTGCTCGACCGGATGGAAGTGATCCGCCTGTCGGGTTACACCGAAGACGAGAAGACCAGCATCGCGCAGCGTTACCTGCTGCCCAAGCAGATGAAGGCGAACGGCGTCAAAGAGGACGAGCTGAAGCTGGAAGAAGCTGCGATCCGCGACATCATCCGCTACTACACGCGTGAAGCTGGCGTGCGCTCGCTCGAGCGTGAAATCTCGAAGATCGCGCGCAAGGTCGTGAAGATGCTGCTCCTGAAAAAGAGCGAGCGGAAAGTCGTGGTCGGCGCCAAGAACCTCGACAAGTTCCTCGGCGTGCGCCGCTTCGACTTCGGCATGGCGGAGAAGGACAACCAGATCGGCCAGGTGGTCGGCCTGGCATGGACCGAGGTGGGCGGCGACCTCTTGACCATCGAAGCCGTGCAGGTGCCGGGCAAGGGTGCCATCATCCGCACCGGCACGCTGGGCGACGTGATGAAGGAATCGATCGAGGCCGCGCGCACCGTGGTGCGCAGCCGCGCGCAGCGCCTGGGCATCAAGAACGAAGTGTTCGAGAAGGCCGACATCCACATCCACGTGCCGGAAGGCGCGACGCCGAAGGATGGTCCTTCCGCAGGTATCGCGATGACGACCGCGCTGGTGTCGGTGTTCACCGGCATTCCGGTTCGTGCCGATGTCGCCATGACCGGCGAAATCACGCTGCGTGGCGAAGTCCTGCCGATCGGCGGCCTGAAGGAAAAGCTGCTGGCAGCACAGCGCGGCGGCATCAAGACGGTCCTGATCCCTGAGCAGAACGTCAAGGACCTGGCCGAGGTGCCCGACAACGTGAAGAACAAGCTCGAAATCGTTCCGGTGCGCTGGATCGAAAAAGTGCTTGAGTTCGCGCTGGAGCGCCAGCCGGAACCGCTGGTGGAAGTGCCGACGGTGGCCGTGGCGGCGACCGCAACGGCCGAAGGCCAGGGCGGCGTGGTCAAGCACTAAGCTTAAGTTCAGTACCCAAAGGAGGCGCCCACGCGGCGCCTCTTTTTACGTTGGGGCAAAATTCATCATACGGCTTGCGGGAGGCGTTCGTAGGGTGCGCACCTGTGCGCACGCTGTACGCTTGCGGATAGTTTGCTCCACGTACGAACGTGGTCCATGTATGTACCGGAGCCAACGATGTTCAACCGTACCGCGTGCGCACAGGTGCGCACCCTACGAAAACACTGGCGCTCGTGGCTCCAACCCCCACAAATTTCCATAAAGCACATTCGTTGCTTGACACAACTATTGCCCCCTTGTTTAATACGCCCTTGCAGTTTTTGCCTGAAGGCGCGGCGGCCGCGGCGTCCAGAACGAACAAGAGGGATAGAGTGAACAAGACTGAACTAATCGAAGAAATCGCGAAATCGGCGGACATTACCAAAGCCTCGGCCACGCGCGCACTCGACGCCATGCTCAACGCAGTGACCACGACGCTGAAGAACAACGACAGCGTGACCCTGGTCGGCTTCGGTACCTTCAGCGTTGGCGAACGTGCGGCACGCACTGGTCGCGATCCGCGCACCAAGGAAGCCATCAAGATCAAGGCAGCCCGCGTACCGAAATTTAAGGCTGGTAAAGCCCTTAAAGATGCTGTAAACTAATGCCTTCTTTGCGGTGACAAGCAGAGAAGAGTATCTGGCGGCACCGTCGTCGTCGGGCGCTTAGCTCAGTTGGTAGAGCGGAGCCCTTACAAGGCTTAGGTCGGGAGTTCGAGCCTCTCAGCGCCCACCAGTTGGCCAGATACGCGCAGTACCAGTATTTTGTGGAGCGGTAGTTCAGTTGGTTAGAATACCGGCCTGTCACGCCGGGGGTCGCGGGTTCGAGCCCCGTCCGCTCCGCCAAGTGGTTAGAGAGAAGAGTGCTTCCCCTGCGGGAAGCACGGGTTGGGGATCGAAGGGAATCGCTTGCAAGCGATTCCGCGGCCTGCGCAGCGTAGGCGAGCCCCGTCCGCTCCGCCACAAAATGCTAAAGAATTTGGAGCGGTAGTTCAGTTGGTTAGAATACCGGCCTGTCACGCCGGGGGTCGCGGGTTCGAGCCCCGTCCGCTCCGCCAGATTTTAGGAGTAACAGTGTTCCCCCTGCGGGGAACACGGGCTTGGGCTCGAAGGGAATCGCTTGCAAGCGATTCCGCGGCCTGCGGGACGTAGGCGAGCCCCGTCCGCTCCGCCAGATTTGAAAAGAAGAGGCGAACATTGGTTCGCCTTTTTTTTTAAGTTTTCAGTAACGCATTCTCAACCTTGATTGGCTGACCATGTTTGAATTCATTCGTACCCACCAGCGCCTGATGCAGATTATCCTGTTGGTGTTGATCCTGCCGGGCTTTGCGCTTGTGGGGATCAGCAGTTACCAGAACCGTGGCGACGGCGGCGCCGGTGTCGCCACCGTGGATGGCCAGAAGATCACCCAGCAGGATTGGGAAGCCGCCCAGCGGCGCCAGATCGACCAGTATCGCCAGATGCTGGGCGACAGGTTCGATCAGAAGATGTTCGACACGCCGGAAGCCAAGCAGGCGATCCTTGAAAACCTGGTGGCCGAGCGCGCCGTCAACGCCGAAGTCGCACGCGGCCACTTGACCGCGACTGACGCGATGTTGCAAAAGACGATCGGGGACATCCAGTCTTTCCGCAATCCTGACGGCAGCTTCAACATGGACCAGTACAAGGCCGCGCTGGCAGCGCAGGGCATGACTCCGGAAATGTTCGATGCGCGCCTGCGTCACGACTTGGCCATGCAGCAACTGGTCGGTTCGATCCAGTCCACCGCCTTCACACCGCGTTCGGTCGCGTCGCGCATGTCCGACCTGAACGACCAGGAGCGCGAAGTCCAGGAGCAGCTGTTCCCGCTGGCGCAGTTCGCGCCGCAGGTCAAGGTGACCGATGACATGGTCAAGGCCTACTACGACAAGCACGCGGACCAGTTCCAGGTGCCCGAGCAGGTCAAGGCCGAATACGTGGTGCTTGATCCGTCGACGGTGGAAAAGCAGGTCACGGTCAGCGATGCGGAAATCGCCGACTTCTACAACAAGAACATGAAGAGCTTCACTACGCCGGAAAAGCGCACCGCGAGCCACATCCTGATCGCGGTCAAACGTGACGCCCCGGCCGCCGAGAAGGAGAAGGCGCGCGCCAAGGCGGAAGCCGTGCTGGCCGAAGTTCGCAAGAACCCGAACGATTTCGCGGCGATCGCCAAGAAGGAATCGCAGGATCCGGGTTCGGCAGAGCTGGGCGGCGACCTTGGCGAAGTGCAGAAGGGTCTGTTCGTCAAACCGGTGGAAGACGCGATCTATTCGCTCAAGCAGGGTGAGATCAGCGGCATCGTGCCGTCCGAGTTCGGTTTCCACATCATCAAGGTAACCGCGGTCAAGCCGGCGACCCAGAAGACGCTGGAGGAAGCCAAGCCGCAGATCACGGAAGAGCTCAAGCAGCAGAAGACGCGCAAGAAGTTCTCGGAGCTGGCGGAGGTCTTTAACAACACCGTATTCGAGCAGTCGGACAGCCTGAAGCCGGCCGCGGACAAGCTGGGCGTGCAGGTCCAGACGGTCGACGGCCTGACCCGCAAGCCGAACCCGGCGCTGGGCCCGGCACCGTATAACAACGAGAAGTTCCTGGGTGCGTTGTTCTCGGCTGATGCGATCAAGAACAAGCGCAATACCGAACCGGTCGAAATCGGCGCAGGCACCCTGATTGCGGGCCGCGTGGCTGAATTCAAGCCCGCTGCAAAGCGGCCGCTGGCGGAAGTGGAAGCGCTGATTCGCCAGCGCGTGACGCAGGAAGAAGAAATGCGTCTGGCACGCCAGGCTGGCGAAGCGAAGCTGGCCGCTGCCAAGGCATCGGGCGACGCTGCCGGTTTCGGCGAGGCAAAGGTAGTCTCGCGCACCAAGGAGCCCGCGATCAATCCGACCGCCGCACTGGCCGTGCTCAAGGCTGACGTATCCAAGCTGCCGGCCTATGTAGGCGTGGAGCTGCCGGGCCAGGGTTACGGCGTGTACCGCATCGGCAAGGTGTCGCAGCCGGCCCAGACCGACGAAGCGCGCCGCAAGCAGGAAGCCGAGCAGATCGCCCGCGTGCTTGGCGAGCAAGAGATGTTTGAATACATCGAAGCGCTCAAGCACAAGGCCAAGGCGAAGATCAACGTCAAGCCGGCTGAACTGGGCGAGCAGAAGTAATCGGGCCTGAAAGGCTCAGACAAAAGACCCGGCTGCGGAAGCAGACCGGGTCTTTTTTTCGCTGTCATCGGCAAGCGCGGGTTTCGTAACGTGATCACCAGCGTACGAAAGAGAGCAGTCGTTCCCGGGCTCGGCGCCCCCCTTGGCGGGAACAGCGCCACTGGCGCTGTTCCCCCCATAGGCCGCGTGAAATGACGTTCAGCATGGGTACCCGCCTACGCGGGAACGACGTCGTTAGGCCCTCAGCTAAGGGTGACAGTGTCTCTTTTCCGCGCGTTGCCGGTGCCAAGCATGGCCGCGCGCAATGTAGTGCGATCAGCAATTGTCGGAGGTATTCATTTTCGGATAGCTCCTATTTGCCTATGTATATTGTTCACCGAAAGTCACTGCGGCAGAATTCATTGAATGCAATACGAATATCGTGAATTCAAACTCGTTCGCGGGACAATATCATGCATTGCGACTCCTTCCTCATGCTATCCGGCTCCGGATTGCCGGAGCTTCTCACCGCGCAGGACTGGGACGAATTGCTTGGGCGTACCAGGAGCATTCTCGCCGGTACGGGGATTGACGATTTCCTGCTGCGCCTGAACATCACCGATCCCGAAGGCTGCGTCCGCTCGCACCTGTTCAGCACTCTGCCGGATGACGTTTCGCGGCTGTTCGACCGCAGGCTGCAAGGCCAGGAGGATTCTGTCAATCACCACTTGGCGTGCTCTGGCTTGCCGCTGGCATGGACGGTTGGGCAGATGTGCGAGCATGGCGTCAATCCGGCGTATCAGGCGCTGGGGCGAATCGGGATCCAGCACGGTGCCAGCTTTGCCGTGCGTGGCGCGCTGACCGTGAGCCGTCTCGATTTTTATCGCCGCGACGCGACGCCGCTGTCGCGGCCGCCCACGGCCGACCTGCTGTTGCTTGGCTCTTACCTGCACGAAGCAGTCCACGCCCTGTGGAAGAAGGAGAACCCTGACCCGGCGCCGACCCTGACCCGGCGTGAACGTGAATGCCTCTACTGGAGCGCTGGCGGCAAGACCAGCAAGGAAACTGCGATGATCCTCGGCATCTCGCAGCACACGGTGTACTTTCACCTCAAGAACGTCGCCAGCAAGTTCAATGTCTACTCGACCCGGCACGCAATCACCCGCGCCAGCCGGCTGGGCATGCTCACACCGCAACTGCCCTGAGCGCCGCGGCCCACGGCGCGGCGTCCAATTTCCGGCTTCGGCCGGGATGATGGTCGAGTACTCGTTCATTGCGGGGCCAGCCTTCAGTTCATGGCCAAGGTCCGGGCCGCGCGCGCAGACGCCGCCGTGTTGGCGATCGCGGTGGCGAACGGGGTCCTGGCGATGCCGAAGGTGCTCTGGGTAAGCTCGCTCGAGAACGCCCACGGCTTGTCGTACAGGTACATCATTTCCTGTAGTTCGCGCATGGCGGGATTGAACAGGCCCAGGCAGCGCATCATCAGCGGCCCTACCGTGCGCAACTTGAGCGGATGCTCGCCAAGACCGGAGACGGTTTCGAGGAAGGCCAGTTGCGAAGCGGCGCTATGGGACGGCGCATGCCAGACATGGCCGAAGCTGCTGGAGTGGCGGGCCAGTTCGACCATCGCAGCGGCGAAGTCCGGCACGTAGGTGTAGGCCTGGGCGGCGTGCGGGTCGCCGAGGATCCAGGTGGTCTTGCCGTCCAGGGTGCTGTTGAAAACGGCCTGGCCGACGCTGGACTGCTCGACCCCGGGGCCGAAGAAGGTCGCGCCGCGCACGACCGCCACGCGCAAGCCGGGCTGGCCATGCAAGCCCATCAGGCGTTCGGTCACCGCCTGGCGTACTTGCCCCTTGCGGCTGCAGGGGCGGGCGGGGTCGCCCTCGCGGAAGGCGCCGGCGCAGGGGCCGTAGGCGTACACGTTGTCGGCCAGGATGATATCCACGTCGCCTCCCGTGACTGCGCGTGCGATACCCTCGGCCAGCAAGGGAAACTCGCTTTCCCAGCGCCAGTACGGCGGCGCCGCGCACACGTACAGCGTGGTCGGGCGGGTCAAGACCTTGGCCAACGCCTTGGGATCGCTGGCGTCGCACGCGTGCACCGGCCAGTCGTCGGCCGGCGTGCCGCTGCGGTTGACCAGCAGCGCAGTCGTGCCCTGGTCGGCCAGGTAGCGGGCGACGGCAAGGCCAAGTACGCCAGTGCCAAGTACAACATGATTTCGTGATTTCATGATCGCTCCTTGTCGGTAAAGTGATGGTTTGGGCTGTTCAGCCGCCGTGCTGCATCATGGCCAGACGCCAGCGCAGGTCGCGCACGACTTGTTCCTCGTGGCTTTGCAGGAAGAAGTGGCCGCCGTTGTATCCCAGCGTCTCGAGTAGACCGCGGGTGTGCGCCTGCCAGGCTTGGATGTCGGCCGCGCCGCAATGCTGGTCGCGGCTCCCGTACATGCCGACGATCGGCAGCGCCAGCGCCGGCACCGCGGGCGGCGCACCGAGCTGGTCGTACCAGCGGTCGAGCAGGAGAAAATCGGCCTTGATGGTCGGCAGCAGCAACTGCATCAGCTCGGCGTTGTCGAGCAGGACTTCGGGCGTGCCTTCCAGCCGCCGCAATTCGTCGATGAACTCGTCATCGCTCATGCGCGCCACGTGGCGCCGCTCGCGCGCCAGATGGGGCGCCTTGCAGCCGGACAGGAACAGGCACTCCGGCTGGCGCGCCCCGCGCCGCGCCAGTTCGAGCGCCACATGGTAGGCCAGCAGTGCGCCCATGCTGTGGCCGTACAACGCGAAGCGCGCCACAGGGCGATCGGCGAGCAGGGCGTCGGTGATGTCCTGTACCAAGACCCGATAGTCGACCTCGGCGGCCTCATGCAGGCGGCTGCCACGCCCGGGCAACTGGATGGCGACCAAGTCGTATCCGGCGTCGAAATAGTTTGGCCAATTGCGAAATACCGAGGCGCTGCCGCCGGCATACGGGAACAGGTATAGCCTGATCCGTCCTCGCGCCGGCTCGGGTACGCCGTAGCGGTGCAGGTAGCGGCCCGCGCGCGCTGCCGGCTGTTTGAGCGAATCGAGAGTCATGTGCATTGATCCTCCGTCTAGAAAGATGTACGGATCCCGGTTTGCACCGAGAACTTGATCAGGCGCCCGAAGTCGGAACGATCGCCGCCGAAATTGCGGCTCGTCATCAGGAATGCCTGTGCATGGGGGCCGAGGTAGTAGGTGAATGAACCGGAGAGGGCAGAGCCGCCACGTGACCTGGCCCAGCGCAGCGCAACGTCGCCCTTGTCGTTCCACTCGGTGCGCAGCAGTTGCAGGAACAGGTAGTTGCGCGACACATAGGGCAGGTTGGGCGACAGCGCCGTTCCCAGGGCCGGGAAGGCCGCCGTGCTGGCGGCACCGCCCGCGCGCAGCAGCGCGCCCGCCTGGACGGCCGCGTTGTACCAGGCTTGGCGTTCGGTCGGGCTGTAGCCTTCGTTCCCGTTCAGCCACTCTACGTTGAGCGTCCAGCCCGATTCGAAGGTGTAGGCAGCGCCGCCCAGGGCCGAGTAGAACAGGGTGCCGCTACCAAGCTTGGCCTGCGCGAAGTGCCAGCCGGCCGCATCCGGCACCGGAAACCAGCCCGCATGCCCGCGCCCGGCGGACAGGTCGGCATATACCAACGCAGCCTTCGACACAGGCAACGTGCCGTACAGGCCGAGCCGGCGTACGCCGTTTTCCTGGCGCGAGGCGATCGCGCCGCCGCTCGCGTTTTCGCCCATCCAGTCGAGCTTGGCGGCCCAGGTTGGCGAAAAGTTGAGCGGATCGGGTTCGCGCGCGCCGTGCCGATAGACGCGTACCAGCGCCACAGTCAGCTCAGGAGTCGGAAACCATTGCGCCTGCCAGTCGTCCTTGCCGTACAGCTCCTGGATTGGATTGGTCTTGCCCGTATCGCGGAAGAAAGGGTTGCTGGGTGACAGGAAGATACTGCTCCCCCATTGCAGCACATCGCGCCCAACGCTGAGCTCGGCCTGGTTGCCGATGCGGCAGCGTACGCCCCCTTCGTTGACGAACCCGCCATGGTCGCTGGTGGCCGGCTGCGTGCCCGCCGCACCAGCCCGGTGGTATTGCGCACGCAACCTGGCGGTGCCGCTGCACGGCCCAAGCGCCGCCCCCAGGTTCAGGCGCAGTTCGGCGTCAAGCTGGCGGCGCGGCAGCGGCACGAATGTCGCATCCGGGTTGAACATGCTGTCAGCCGGCGTCAGGAAGGTGCCATGCAGCAGCGCTTGTCCGAGCATGCTGGTGCGCCAGGCCGGGCCGGACTGGTCCGCCGCCCCGGCCACCGCCAGCGGCGCCAGGGCGGCGCAGCACAGCGCCAGGATACGGAGCACGGCAACCATCTAGCGCGTCAGGGCCGCCAGGCTCAGTTCGTCGCGCGGGATCGGCTGCACCTTGACCGCGCTGTACTCAAGCACCGACACGTTGTTGGCGCCAATCGCGTCGTGGATCACCATCCGGCTCACGAAAGGCTGCTTGCGCCCGTCGTGGGTGATGATGTTGCCGGTTTCGAAAATGGCCGTCTTGAACAGTTTGCCTGACACCGTATAGAACTCCGCCTTGACCGGCACCAGGCGTGCGCGCGAGACGTAGTACACGATGCGGTCGTAGGTGACCCACTTGGTCTTGCCGACCAGGTTGAGCACGTACACCGGCTCGCCGTCGATGGTTTGCTCCGGCATCAGGGTGCCGTCGTATTCCTTCATGTAGTTGGTGGCCGCAATATCGCCATTCGCGGCCGGCCCCATCATTTTCTGGCGGCTCGAGATCGACACCGGCTTTTGCAGGTCGGGCCGGCCGTACCACATGTTGCGCCCGAGTTGCAGCAGCCGCCCGCCCGCCGCGCGCGCCGGATAGTAGGTCTCGGCCACGCTGTTATCGCCCTCGGCCTTAACGTGCAGCATGCGCACGTTTTCGCCGCTGTCCGGATCGATGGCGGTGATCTTCAAGTCCCAGCTCACCCCCGGCAGTCCGCCGCCACGGGTCTTGTCGGTCGCTTCCAGGACCTGCAGTGCGGATAAGCCGGTCGCGGTTTGTGCCCACCCGGGCAGGCTCGCAGCCAGCAGGGCGCCGGCCAGCAGCAGCTTGGCATTCGATGTCATCCAGGTCTCCATTATGCAAACGAGAGCGCGTCGACAATCCCGCGCCGGGCGGCGCGCCAGGACGGCAGCACCGCGGCCGCCATCGCCAGCAGCAGCACGACCGCGCCCACGCCTGCGATCCGGGCCCAGTCCAGGTCAACCAGCAGCGCCACCGCCGACGAGGAATTGGGTGGCACGTAGGAGATGCCGGCCCGGTTGACCAGGGTGGCGATCGCGATGGTCAGGCCCAGCCCGAGCGCGATGCCGGCGCCGGCCAGCGCCAGGGCCTCGCACGCGAACAGCCGCACCACGCCGAACCCGCGCAGCCCGAGCGCGCGCAACGTGCCGATTTCGCGCGTGCGCTCGATGACCGTCATCGAAATCGTATTGGCGATGCTCATTGCGGCGATCACGAACACGATGCTGGCGATGAAGGCGAAGATCATGTCGAACAGGTTGCGCACCTGCGTGTAGAAGCTCGACAGCTCCTGCCAGGTCTTGATCTCGACCTTGAAGCCGGCCGCCTGCAGCCGCGCCAACAGCTCGGCGCGCTTGACCTCGGTCTGGGACGCGTCCGCCAGCAGCACCACGAAGCGTTCCGCACTGTCGGTATCGAGCAGCGATTGCACGAAGCCGAACGGCAGCACCAGGTACTTGTCGTTGGTGTTGGCATTACCGGTGTTGAACACGTCGATGACCTGCGCATCCATGGCGTTGGCCTGGCCGTCGATCGTCGAAGTCATCAGCGTCAGCGTGCTGCCGACTCCGTAGTTGAGCAGCTTGGCCAGGTCGGCCGACACCGCCACCCCGTACTGGCGCGCCGGATCGAGCCTGCCGCCAGCGCCTTCGGTCAGCGCACCGCGCAGCACCTGCGCATCGGCGGCGACGATGCCCTCGCCGATGAAGATCGTCGAGTTGTTGCCGTTCGAGGCCATGCCGCTGACGGAGATGCGCGGCGAGACCATCCGCACGCCGCCGACGGCTTCGACCGCCTTGCGCACGCGCGCCATTTCGGCCGCGTCGAACATGTAGCGCTTCGGATGCAGTTTGCCCTCGAGGAGCATGCCTTCCTTGTAGATCGTCAGGTGGCCGAGGCGCTCGCCGGCAACCGCCTGGATCTGCAGCCCGGCGTAGACGTTGGCGATATACCCGGCAAACAGGTTCAGCGCGGTCAGGCCGGCGGCAATCGCGAGCACCGTCGCCACGCTGCGGTGGCGGTTGCGCAGCACGTTGCGCACGGCGAGCAGGAACAGGTTCATCTCAGCGATCCTCCACTGCGATGCGGCCGTCACGCAGGTGCACGATGCGCGTCATGTGGCCGAGGATACGGTTGTCGTGGGTGGAGAACACGAAGGTGGTGCCCAGCTCGCGCCGCAGCGACGCCAGCAGGTCCATCACCAGCATGCTGTTCGCGCTGTCCAGGTTGGCGGTGGGCTCGTCGGCCACCACCAGCTGCGGTTGCCCGATCAGGGCGCGCGCGATGGCCACGCGCTGGCGTTGGCCGCCGCTCATCCGGTCGGGACGCGCGCCCATGTGCGCGGACAGGCCCACGCGCGAGAGCAACTGCTGGGCGCGTGCCTTGTCGCCGTGCGCAAGCTTGCCGCGCAGGCGCAGCGGCAGCAGGACGTTTTCGAGCGCCGACAACACCGGCACCAGGTTAAAGCTCTGGAAGATGAAGCCGAGCGCCGCGCGGCGCAGGTCGGCGCGCGCATTGCGCGTCAGGTCCATCACGCGCTGGCCGCCCAGCACCATGCTGCCTTCGGTCGGCTCGTCAAGCAGGCCAATGATGTTCAGCAGGGTCGACTTGCCGCTGCCCGAGGGGCCGCAGATGGCCAGCATTTCACCTGGCGCGATCGTCAGGTCGATCCCGCGCAGCGCATCGACAGCGACCGCGCCTTGCAGGTAGGTCTTGTGAATGTCCGTCAGGCGGGCCAGTTCGGCGCCGGCGGCAGGCGCGCTGGCCGGCATCCTCGGCGTAAATGGCGGCATCGATTCGGACGGCGGGAGATCGAGTAGCATGGGGTGTCCTTACAAGGTCAGGTGGGAGACGAGTTCGGCGGCGGGGGCCGCGCCCTGCTGCGCCGCGCATACGAGCGCGGCCTGGGCGGCCACGGTGGGATGCTGGAATACGTGCTTGAGCTGGATGTCGCAGGAAAAGCGCGCCCGCAGGGCGACCAGCAGCTTGATCGCGCACATCGAGTCGCCGCCGAGTTGGAAGAAGTCGGCCGTGACGCCGACCTGGGTCACACCCAGCAGCTCGGCCCACAACGCCGCGATCGCGGCTTCCACCGGGCCGCGCGGGGCGACCCGCGCCTGCGCTGGCTCCGGCGCGGCATCGAGGCCGGGCAGGAGCTTGCGGTCGACCTTGCCGTTTGCGCTGAGAGGCAGGTCGTCCAGTTCGCGCAGCGCATGGGGCACCATGTACTGCGGCAGTTGCGCCAGCAGGAAGCTGCGCAGTTCGACCACGTCCAGCTCGCAGCCGGGGTGGCGGCAGTAGAACGCGCCCAGACGCTTTTCCGCGTGGCGCTCGCCCTGGCAGACCGCCACCGCGGCGCGCACGGCCGGGTGCCTGAGCAGCGCGGCTTCGATCTCGCCCAGCTCGATGCGAAAGCCCTGCACCTTGACCTGCTGGTCCTGCCGTCCCAGGAATTCGATATTGCCGTCGCCCAGCCGGCGTCCGAGGTCGCCCGTGCGATACAGGCGTTCGCCGGTGCGCGGATCGGTCACGAACGCGGCAGCGGTCAGCTCCGGCGCCTCCCAGTAGCCGCGCGCCAGTCCGATTCCGCCGATGTAAAGTAGCCCGGTCACCCAGTCCGGGGCATCCTCGAGCCGGTGGTCGAGCACGCGCACCTCTTGGTGCCGCATCGCGCGCCCGTACGGAATGCTGGTCCGGGCCGGGTCGACCGCGTCCACCGGGTACCAGATCGACCAGATCGAGGCCTCCGTCGCGCCGCCCAGGCTGAGCACCCGTGCTTGCGGCGCCAGCGCGCGGATCCGGTCCGGCAAGGTCACGGGAATCCAGTCGCCACTTAGCATCACATGGCGCAGCGTCGGCCAGCCAAGGGCTGCGCGCTCGCCCTGGTCGGCCAGCAGTGCGCACAGGGCCGGCACCGAATTCCACACCGTGACCCCGAAGCGCGCCACCAGTTCGGCCCAGTGCGACGGGTCCAGGCGCCGTTGGTTCTCAGGCAGCACCAGGGTCGCGCCGGCCGCGAGCGTGCCGAAAAAGTCGTACACCGACAGGTCGAAACTAAGCGAGGAGACCGACAGGATGCGATCGGTCGCGCCGATTCCGAGCGTGTCGTTCACGTCCTGCAGTGTGTTGACCGCACCGCGATGCTCGATCACCACGCCTTTCGGCTTGCCGGTTGAGCCGGAGGTGAAGATAACGTAGGCGATGCCGTCCGGACGCGCGCGGCTGTGCCCGAGCAGCGCCGGGTCGGCCAGGCAGGTGGCATCGAGCACCAGCACCCGCAGCCGGCACAACTGCGCCAGTCGCCCGGCCAGGGCCGGAGTGGTCACCAGCGTGGCGCAGCGGCCGTCGGCCAGCAGCTCGGCCACGCGCGCGTCCGGCAGCGCCGGATCGACCGGCATGTAGGCCGCGCCACTGTTCATGATGCCCAGCGTGGCTGCGACCTGTTCCCAGCCCTTGTCCATCACGACGGCGACCAGTTCGCCGGCGGCGGCCGGCTCCAGTTGGCTGCGCACCCAGGCCGCGTGCGACGCCAGCTGGCGGTACGACAGGCAGCGCTGGGGCGTGGCAATCGCGCGGAACTCGGGCTGGCGGCGCAGCGAGTCGAGGAACAGCGTGTCAAGCGTGCCGGCGAGCGCGGGCGCGGGCAGGGCGGCGCGCGGCGGCAGCGGTTCCGGCGCCACGGCGTTCCAGAACGCGTCATCAATGGCCAGGCGCCGGGTCAGGTCGCAGTAGGCCGCGAACATCTCCTCGATCATTCCAGGCGGGTACAGCTCGAGCACCACGTCCCAATTGCACAGCAGGACCTGGTCGTCCTCCCACACGCCGCAGTCGAGCCACACCTGCGAGGTCTGGGTCACGCCGTCGCGGTAGATCGGGACGATCGGGAATTCGCTGTTGCGCTTCGGGATCGGCACCACCAGCGCGCTGGTGAACACAACCGGCATCTTGGCGCGCGTTGCACCGCCGTGCGCGCGGGTCAGGTCGCGCAGCACCTGCACCCCGCTGATATCGTGGTGTTCGAGGTCGTGCCACAGGTCCGACTGCACGCGCCGCGCGCGCTCGGCGAAGCTGCGGCCGGCCGACTGGTCGACCGAGAGCAGCGTGAGCGAGGTGAATTCGCCGACGATGTCGTTGACCTGCGGGTGCATCGGATGGCGGTTCAGGAACGTCAGGTTGAGCGAGAATGCGGGTTCGCTGCTGTAGCGCGCCAGCACCTCGGCATAGGCGGCCAGCATCAGGCCGGTGGTGGTCATCCCGGCGCGCACCGCCTTCTTCTTCAGCCGCGCCCAGGTCTCGCGGTCGAACTCGGCGTGCAGGCGCGTAAAGCGCGGCTTCTTGAGCAGGGCCGGGTCAAGCACCATGGGCAGTTGCGGCGCCGGCGGCAGTTCGGCCACCCGGGCACGCCAGTAATCGAGCGCGCGGCGGTAACGCTCGCTGGCGCGGATCTTTTCCTCGGCCACCACGTAGTCGCGAAACGACAGCGCCAGCATCGGCAGCTGCGCCTGTTCGTCAAGGTAGAACTTGACCAGGTCTTCGATGATGATCACGAAGCTCCAGACGTCGAAGATCAGGGCGTCGTTACTGAAGTGGATGCGGGCGGCGGCCTCCGGCAGCAGGGTGATGCGCACGTCGAACACCGGCCAGTGATGCACGTCGAGCATCTGGTGCGACATCTGCGCGCGCACCGACTGGATTCCCTCTTCGCACTGCCTTGGGGTGGCGTTGCGCAGGTCGAGCACCGCCACCTGGTACTCGGGCACCGTCTCGAGGATTCGCTGGGTGCCGTCGTGCAGGATTTCGGCGCGCAGCATATCGTGGCGCGCCACCACCTTGTTCCAGGCACGCTGGAAGCGCGCGGGGTCGATGTCGACCGTGCCCATTTCGTCGTAGCTGTGGGTGGTGACGTTGCCGAACTCGAAAATCTCATTGCGGCCCAGCCAGTAGGCCTGCTGCACCTCGGTCAGTGGGAATGGCAGGTGGCGGCTGGCCGGGTCGGGCTCGACCACCGGCAGCGCGTTGATCGTCGCGTCGTACGCGGCGCTGGTTCCCTGCAGCTCGCTGATTGCGCGCGCCAGCCCCGCGATGGTGGGATGGGCGAACAGCGTTTGCAGCACCAGGCCGACCCGGAACGCCTCGCGGATGCGCGCCACCAGCTGGAACGCCAGCAGCGAGTGTCCGCCCAGCTCGAAAAAGCTGTCGTGCACGCTCACGCGCGGGACGCCGAACATCTCGATCCAGATCGTCGCCAGCATTTCCTCGTTCAGCGTGCGCGGCGCCACGAATCCCTGCGCGGCGCCGCCGTCATCGCGCAGCGCGGGCAGTCGCGCCCGGTCGAGCTTGCCGTTGGCAGACAGCGGCAGGCTGTCCAGCCGCACGTACGCCCCCGGCAGCATGTAGGCCGGCAGGTACTGCGCCAGGCGATCGTTCAGCACCGCGGGATCCGCCTCGGAGCCGGCGCCGGCGAGGTAGGCGACAATCCGCGGCTGCCCGCGTTGGTCGTCGCGGATCACTGCAGCGCAGTCCTCGACGCCGGCGCGGGTGCGCAGCGTCATTTCGATCTCGCCCAGTTCGATGCGCATGCCGCGGATCTTGACCTGGGTGTCGGTACGGCCGAACAGCTCGATCGAGCCGTCCGCGCGCATGCGGCCCAGGTCGCCGGTGCGGTAAAGGCGCGCGCCTGGCTCCGCGCTGAACGGATGGGGCACGAATTTATCAAAGGTCAGCTCGGGGCGCTTGAGGTAGCCGAGCGCAACCCCGGCGCCGCCGACGCAGATTTCGCCGGTCGTCCCCGGCGGTACCAGCTCCAGGTTGCGGTCGACGATCCAGACGTCGACGTTCGGGAACGGCACGCCGATCGGGACCAGGCCGCCCTCGCCGGCGTCCGCGAGGTCACCCTCGAACAGCGTGCTGTCGATGGTGGCCTCCGCCATTCCGTACGAATTGACCAGGCGCGCCTGCGGCCCCAGCAGCGCGCGGTAGCGGCGGTATTCGCCGGCGTACCAGGCATCGGATGCGACCACCAGGATCTGCATGAAATCGAGCCGCCGGCCGGTATCAAACAGGTATTCGGCCAGTGCGCGGAAGCTGGCCGGCACGAACTCGGCGAAGTCGACCCCGCTGTCCTGCATCAGCGTGTACAGCGCCTGCGGTTCGCCAAGGAGCTGCTGCGGGCAGATCACGAGGGTCTTGCCGGAGCCGAGCGCGCGCACCAGGTCACCGCAGAACACGTCGAACGGAAAGCTCGCCATCTGCAGGTGGGCGTGCAGCTGCTCGAGGCGGTAATGCCGCTCCCATCCCAGGTAGGCGTTCACATAGTTGCCGTGGCTGACCATGACGCCTTTGGGCTGTCCCGTGGTGCCCGACGTGTACACGACGTAGGCCAGGTCCTCCGGGCCGAGCGGGACCTCCGGCGCGGTCGCCGGCAGGCGCTCCAGTTCCGCACGGTCGCGCTCCAGGTGCAGCCGCTCGCAGTCCAGTCGCGCGCCCTGTCCATCCTCGATCACGCAGGCCAGGCCCGCGTCCTGCGCCAGCAGCGCAAGCCGGCTTGGCGGATGGGATGGGTCGAGCGCCACGAAGGCGGCGCCCGCCTTCATCACGCCCAGCACCGCCGCCACCAGCCGGATCGAGCGCTCGAGGCAGACGCCGACTACGTCACCCTGGCGCACGCCCCGGCTGTGCAGGGCGTGTGCGATCCGGTTGGCCGATTCATCGAGTTCGCGGTAGGTGCAGACGGCGGCGCCATCGCGCACGGCGACCGCGTCGGCACATCGCGCGGTGCTGCGCGCGAACAGGGTCACGGCGTCAGGGCAGGGCAACGGCAGGCGCGGTCCCCGGGCAGCGTTGTGCACCTGCTCCAGTTCGCAATCGGTCATCATCCGCAGCCGGGATAGCGGCGTGGCGGGACGCGCGACGACGGCCCGTGCCAGCCGCTCGAAGTGCCCGGCCAGCGTCGCGATGCGTGCGGAGCTGAACAGGTCGGTGCTGTACTCGAAAATGCAATTGGCGCCGTCAAGCGTTTCGTACACGTCGAGCGAGAGGTCGAACTTGGCGGTGCCGCAGTCGACGTCCATGTACTGCACCTCAAGGCCATCGGCGTCGATTGGCGCGAGCGCGTTCTGGTAGGTGTACAGCACCTGAAATACGGGGTGGTGGGCCAGCGTGCGTACTGGATTGACGGCTTCCACGATTGCGTCGAATGGCAGATCCTGGTGCGCGAAAGCGTCGAGGCTGGCGTTCTTCACCGCTGCCAGCAGGTTGGCGAAATCGTGGTCCGGGGCGAGCCGCGTGCGGATCGGCAGCGTGTTGACGAACACCCCGATCAGCGGCGCCAGATGGGCATGGGCCCGGCCCGAAACCGGGGTGCCGATCACCAGGTCGGACTGGCCGGTGTGGCGGTACAGCAGTGTATAGAACAGGCCCAGGAACGCGGCATACGGCGTGGTTTGCGCGGCCGCGGCCAGTGCCTGAATGCCTTCGAACAGCGCGCGCGGCAGGACCAGCTTGTGGATCGCGCCGCGGTAGCTCGGCGCCTGTGGGCGCTGCTTGTCGGTCGCCAGCCCGGTCACCGGCGGGGCGCCTTCCAGCGCGCTGCGCCAGTACGCGGCGTCGGCGGCACGGGTATCGGGCCGACTGGCGCGCCAGGCGACGTAATCGCTGTACTGGTGCGCCGGCACCGGCAGGCCGCCGCCATTGCGGCCAGGAGGGTCCCGATACAGCTCGAACAGCTCGCGGGCGAACACGCCGAGCGACCAGCCGTCGAACACCAAGTGGTGAAAGCTCAGCACCAGCACGTGCTCATGCTTGCCCAGCTCCAGCAGCCGCGCGCGCCACGCCGGACCGGCAGTCAGGTCGAACGACTGCAGGATGACCTCGCGAATCCGCTCCTCGAGCGCGCTGGCCGTGCAGTCGAGCAGCGCGAAATCGGGCGTGGCGCTCACGCCAATGCACTGGAAAGGGCGATTGTCCGGGTCCGTGCCGAAGCTGGTGCGCAGGCTTTCGTGGCGCGCCTGCATCGCCTCCAGCGCGTCGCGCAGGCTGTCCACGCACAGCGGGCCGGCCAGCCGGAATACGCCGGGAATGTTATATGCGCTGCTCGCACCAATCAGCTGCGACGTCAGCCAAAGGCGCATCTGCGGCGGGGACAATGGGCTGCGCGCCACCGGTTGGCGGGCAAGGCCTTGCTGCGCGGCGCCGCGATGGGCCAGCGCGCGGCGCACCGCATTGCGCTGCGCCGGATTGAGGGCTAGGATCTTCGATTCCAGGCTGTTCATTGGGCGGACTCCGGGTTCAGGTTGGAGCTCAATAGCGCATTCATGTCGGCCACGCTGAGCGAGTCGATATCTGCCAGCACGTCGGCCACCGCCGAATCCTCGACAAGCAGCTGCTGCTCGTGCAATTGGGCCAGGACGGCATCCGCCACCCCAGCCGCGCTGACGCCGCGCAGCAGGTCGACGATCGCGACGCCCACCTTGAACGCCTGTTCGATCCGGTTCTTCAGCTCGATCGCCATCATCGAGTCGAGACCACGGCTGCTGATGCTGTCGTCCAGGTCCAGCCTGGTGCTCTCGATGCGCAGGACGCGGCAGGCCAGCGCGCGCACTTCGGTAGCGATCAGCGCGCGCTGCGCTGCCACGTCGGAGCAGGCGGCGAGCCGGGCCAGCAGGTTGGTTTCTGAAGTGGCGGCAGCGCCTGCCGAAGGTGCGTTCGCCTGCTCGGCGGCGAGCACGCGTTCGAGCATCGGGGCGCCGATGCCGAGCGGGCTGGTCTCGGCCACCAGCGACCATTTCGCCCCCAGCACGGCGGCCTGGGCGCAGCGGCCGCTCATCAGCCAGCCGAGTGCCTCGCAACCCTGGTCCGCCGTCATCGGGAACAGCCCGCGGCGGTGGAAGAAGGTCACCAGGTCGAGCTGGGTGGCCATCCCGACGTCGCCCCACGGACCCCAGTTGATGCTGGTGGCGGGAAGGCCCTCGGCGCGGCGGCGGTGCGCCAGGATGTCGAGGAAGGTATTGGCCGCCGCATAGTTCGCCTGGCCTATCGAAATCACCAGCGATGCAACCGACGAGAACAGCACGAAGAAGTCGAGCGGGGCATCGCGCAGAGCGCAATGCAGGTTCCAGGCGCCGATCACCTTGGCCGGCATGACGGCCGCGAACTGGTCGTTGGCGGATTGGCTCAGGAGGCGCGGCTCGGCCACGCCGGCCGAGTGGAACACGCCGCGTAGCGGGGGCCGGCCTTCGGCGCGCATGGTCGCCAGCAAGGCATCGAGCGCGGCGCGGTCGGCAATGTCGAGTGCCGCGATGGTGACGTTCGCGCCCATCCGCTCCAGCGCGCGCACCTGTGCCACGCGCTGCGCCGCCGGATGATCGGCAGGCAGGGTATCCCAGGTGGCGCGCTCGGGCAGGCCAGCGCGCCCGGCCAGGAGCAGATGACGTGCCCCGCACTCGACCATCCAGCGGCTGACCTCAAGACCAAGCGCGCCCAGGCCGCCGGTTACCAGATAGCTGGAGTCGGCACGCAAGCGAGGTGCAACCGGCAGGCGTACCTGGCTGTCGCATTCGGCCAGGCGCATCCCGTAGCGCACGCCGTTGCGCCATGCGATCTGGTCTTCCGCATCCCCGCCCAGGCACTCGCCGGCGATGCGCGCCGCGTCGTCCGGTTGCGCCTGATGCGCCAGGTCGACGATGCCGCCCCACAGGTCGATGTGTTCACCGTGGCCTAGCACCCGCGCCATGCCCCATACGGGGGAGCGGAACGGGTCGGGGCGCTCGCCGTCCAGTACTGGCTGGGTGCCGCGGGTGACGATCCACAGGCGCGGCTTGGCCGGTCCTTCCAGCGCCACCAGCGCCTTGGCCAGGTTCAGCGTCGTGATGCAGCCGCGCTCGATTTCGCCGTGGATGTCGACCGCCCCCGGCATGTCGTCCGGACCGGGGCCGCACAGGTCCAGGTGCAGCACCCCTTTGAGGGGGGCGTCTTGCGGTGCCCTGGCAAGCTGCGCCGTCCACCCGTCCACGCTGGTGGCGTCGAAACTGTCGGGCGTGAGGTGCAGCGCGCGCTCGCCGCGCAGCGCCAGTTCCGCCTCTACTTCGCGCACCAGCGACGCGGGGCCGCCGTACAGCAGCCATGTGCCGGGCGCGTCAGGCTGCGCCGGCTGCGGTGGGGCGAGCGCGATCCACTCCGGCTGGTACAGCTGTTGCGGCCGTACCTGGAACGGTTGCGCGTCGCCGCCGAGCGCACGTGCGCGGCAGCCGGCAATCTGGAGCAGCAAGCTGCCGTCGTCATCGAACATGCGGATGTCGCCTTCCATGCCGTCGCCGTCGCGGCGCGTGATGGCGGCATGGATCCACAGCCGGGTCGGCATCGCGCGCGCGATGCGCCCTTCGGCAACGCCGGTCGGCATGTAGACCACGCTGCCTTCGTCATCGAACGGCAGGGCCGCCGCCAGGGTCTGGAAGGCCAGGTCGAGCACCGCCGGATGAATGCCGAACTGGCCCATTGTGTCGTGCAGCGGCGCCGGAACCTCGACGCGGGCGAACGCCTCGCCGACGCCCTGGCGCAACTGCCTGATGCCGCGAAACAGCGGGCCGTATTCGAGCCCGAGGCGTTCGAAATGGCGGTAGCAGGCCGGAGCGCTGATCACGGTCGGGCAACGCGCCGCGATCGCAGCCAGATCGGCAGGCGGTGCGTTGCCGGGGCAGCCGGTGAGCAGCTTGCCGGTGCAGTGCAGCTGCCATGGCGCGCCGGCGTCGTGCAGCGCGCGGCTGGCGATGCGAAAGGCGAAAGTGTCGGGATCGACCGCGAGGCGCAGCGTGACCGGCTGGTCGGGCGTGATGTACAGCGCGCGCCGGAAGGCGATGTCGGCAAAGCTGACCAGCGCCAGCGCGCCGAACAGGCTGCGCGCGGCAAAGGCCGCCATCTCGACATAGCCGGCGCCGGGGAACACCACGGTGCCTTGGATGCAGTGGTCAACCAGGAACGCGAGCGAGGCGCGGTCCAGGTCCACTTCCCAGGTCGGCGTCTCGGTATCCAGGCGGCGCGACAGGATCGGATGGGGCGGGGGCGACGAGCGGGCCGCGCGTGAGGCGTCGGTCTCGTACCAGTAGCGCTCGTGTCGCCACTGGTAGGTGGGCAGCGGCAGCGCCCGGCCGGCAGGCAATGCCGCGTGCCAGTCGATGCATGCGCCAAGGCGGTACAGCGCGCCGATGGCGGCGCGAAACTGCGCCTGCTCGGGGCGATCGCGGCGCAGGGTGGGTACCGTTTCGGCGGCGACGCCACGCATGATCGCGTTCTCCGAAATCGCGCCGGCCAGGACCGGGTGCGGCGACAGTTCAACGAAGTGGTTGTGGCCGTCGGCGAGGGCGGCATCGACCGCGTCGGCGAACAGCACCGGCTGGCGGATGTTGCGGTACCAGTAATCCGCGTCGTGGATCGGCGCCTCCACGCGCCGGCCGGTGACGGTCGAGTAAAGGGGAATGGCAGGCGCCAGCGGCCGGATCCCGGCCAGCACGTCGCGCAGCGGGCCTTCGAGCGGTTCCATGAATACGCTGTGAAACGGCACCTGCACCTTGAGCTGGCGTACGAAAAGGTCCTTGTCCTCGAACTGCGAGCGCAGCCGGTCGATGCCGTCGACGGAACCGGCGACGGTGGCCTGGCTGGGGCTGTTGATGGCCGCCAGCGAGAGCGTCGGATCGGCTAGCAGGTCGAGTTCGCGCTGGACGTCCTGCCTGGAGAGGCCAACCGCGAGCATGGCGCCCTGGCCGGAAGTGCGGTGCTGCAGCCGGCTGCGGTGGTGGATGACGCACACCGCGTCTTCCAGGCTCAGGCACCCGGCGACGTAGGCGGCGGCCGGTTCCCCGGCGCTGTGGCCGATGATCGCAGCCGGACGCACGCCCCAGGAGCCGAGCAGTTCGGCCAGCGCCACCTGCAGGATGAAGTTGGCAGGCTGCGCGACGTCGGTGGCGGCCATGCGCGAGTCGTGCTGGGGCGCGAGCATCTCGGCCAGGATCGAGCCGCCGGCGCGCCGGTCGTAGAGGGCCGCGCAGCGATCGGCCATGGCACGGAACACCGGTTCGGTGCGGTACAGTTCCTGGCCCATGCCCCACCATTGCGGCCCCATCCCGGAGAACACGAATACCAGGTCGCGCGCCGAGCCTGGTGCTGCGCCCTGTTTCAGTTTGCTGGCCGCTGGTGCCGTGTCTTCAATCTGGCTAAGCGCCTGCAGCGCGGCGATCAGCTCCCCTCGTGAGGCACCACCGGCACAGGCGCGGTGTGGATGGTGTTCGCGCCGTGTGGCGGCATTCCAGGCCACGTCGTCCAGGTCGGCACTGGCCAGCGCGCCGTCTTCGCCCAGCGCGCGCGCATAGGCGCCGGCGAGCGCGCGCAGCGCATCCGGGTGGCGCGCCGAGAGCGGTATCAGCCAGGGCGCCTTGCCGGCGCGGTCCGCTGGCGTCGCCGGCACGGGGGCGCGCTGCAGGATGGCGTGGGCGTTGGTGCCGCCAAACCCGAACGAGTTGACCGCCGCGAAAGCCTCGCTGCCGTGCGCCGGCAAAACGGTGGCGCAGCGCGGGATCGCCAGCCCCAGCGCTTCCAGGTCGATCTTCGGATTTGGTGCGACGAAGTGCAGGTGCGGCGGCACCATGCCGTGCTGTAGCACCAGCGATGCCTTGATGAGGCCAGCCACGCCGGCCGCCGCTTCGGTGTGCCCGATATTGGTCTTGATTGATCCGACCACGCAGGGCTGGCCGGCAGGACGGCCTTGTCCCATCATGGCGCCCAGCGCATTGGCCTCGATCGGGTCGCCCACGGGGGTGCCGGTGCCGTGGGCTTCGACGTAGGAGATGTCGCGCGGTTCGATTCCCGCGGCGTCGCATGCGGCGCCGATCACGGCGCACTGGGCGTCGCCACTTGGCACTGTGAGGCCTTCGCTGTGGCCGTCCTGGTTGACCGCGGTGGCGCGGATCACCGAGTAGATATGGTCGCCGTCCTTGATCGCGTCCTCAAACCGCTTGAGCACCACCACGCCGGCCCCTTCGCCGCGCACGTAGCCGTCGGCGCGGTAATCGAATGCGCGCGAGCGCCCGGTGGGCGAGAGCATGCCGGCGCGCGATTCCGCCACCGTGAAGCTCGGCCCGAGCAGGGCGTTGACGCCGCCCGCGATCGCCAGTTCCGATTCGCCGCTGGCCAGGCTCTGGCAGGCCAGGTGGACCGCCACCAGCGACGACGAGCAGGCGGTGTCGACCGACATGCTCGGGCCGGTGAAGCCGAACAGGTACGACAGGCGTGCCGCCAGCATCGTCATCACCGAGCCGGTGGCGGTGTGCGGCTCGACCGCCCGGTAGTCAAGGCCGCCCATCTGCATCAGCATGTAGTCGAGCGTGAAGCCGCCGATGTACACGCCGACCGGCGAGCCGCGCAGCATGCTGGGCAGCTGGCCGCCGTCTTCCAGCGCCTGCCAGCACACTTCGAGCAGCATGCGCTGTTGCGGGTCCATCAGCGCCGCTTCACGCGGCGAGATGCCAAAAAAGTCGGCGTCGAAGCCGTCGATCGCATCGAGGAAGCCGCCCCATTTGCTGGCCGATTTGCCGGGCACGCCGCGCTTGGGGTGAAAATGGGTGTCAAGGCACCAGCGGGCGGCCGGCACCTCGCCGACGGCGTCAACACCGGCCATCAGGTTGCGCCACAGCGAATGCGGATCGTCGGCCTGGCCCGGAAAGCGGCAGCCGATGCCGATCACGGCGATCGGCGCGCGCGGCGCTTTGGTTGGAACCGCTGAGTCAGGTTCAGTACGGTCTATCGCCGTCCGATTTTTTTGCATCATTCCCCCGATGAGTTCCCGAAAACGTCTATACGTTGTCAGAAGGTATCACCCGGGAAATGGCTGCGGAACCTACGAAATGTCGTAGCTGGAGCGGCCGGCGCAGGCGTGCGGAAGGGGGAGGGGAGCCAGGCTGTTCAGGTGGATTCGACCGGGTCGGGAGCCGTGCCAAGCGCTTGCGCCAGGCCGTTGGCGAGGGCGTCGAACACCAGCTTGATGCGGCGGCTGCCGCGCAGTTCGCGGTGCGCGGTGAGCCACAACGGCAGCGCCGGCACCAGCGAGGCCGGCATCACCATCTGCATTTCGGGCCAGCGCGCAGCCACGATGCTCGGCGCGAAGCAGATGCCGGCGCCGGCCAGCGCCATCTGCCAGCCGGCGATGTGGTTGTCGCAGCGAATGCAGAAGAAGTCACGCTCGACCGGCACCCCGACCTCGCGAAAGCCGCGCAGCAAGGCGTCGGAACTGTCGTAGCCGATCCAGTCGTAGGATCCGAGGCGCTGCTGATCGACCATGCCGCCGAACTTGGCGATGTAGTCGGTGCGCGCGAAGGCGCCGATCTCGAGGGTGCCGATGCGCCGCGCGATCAGGCCGGTCTGGGTCGGGCGCGTGAAGCGTATCGCGATATCGGCATGCCGCTCGAGCAGGTTCTCAAGATGGTTCGACACCGACAGCTCGATCTGGATCTGCGGATGGCGCCGGCGCAGGTCTGCGAGGATGTCCGGCAGGAGGTAGGCAGCGGCCATCTCGCTGGTGGTCAGGCGCACGCTGCCTTGCAGTTGCTGGGCCTGCCCGAGCGCGGTCAGGGACAGCGCCTGCGCCCCCTGTTTCATCTGGCGCGCCGGATCGACCAGCGCTTCGCCGGCGGCCGTGAGCGACAGTCCGCGGGCAGTGCGCTCGAACAGGGCGGCGCCGATGCACGATTCGAGTTCGTCGATTTTCCTGCTCAGCGTAGGCTGGCTGGCGCCGAACAGCGCGGCGGCGGCAGTCATCGAACCCGTGTCGACCACGGCCAGGAAGGCGCGGATCAGGTTCCAGTCCAGGTCGTGCGCGGTGGCGACGGGCGGCTTTTTTGCGTTCATCGATTGTGGGGAAATGGGAGGCTACAGGTGCAGGCGATGCAGCGAGACTGACAACGGGCCGGATGCGCCGGACACCGCCAGCGCAAGCACGTGGCGCTCGGTCGGCAGCGTCGAGTGGAACCACCAGTTGGCGGCTGCATGGCCTTTGATGAGGCAGGCGACCGCTTCGTCCTCGATCCGGAACGATACCTGCGCCAGTGCCGCCCCGAGGCCTTCGGAGGTCGCCTTGGCGTAGGCTTCCTTCAGTGTCCACAGGCGCAGGAAATGGTGCAGGCGAGCGTGCGCGCCGAGCGCCTCCAATTGCGCGATTTCGTCGGGCGAACAAACCGTGGGGACGATCGACTCCAGCGCTGGCAGCGGCCGGCAGGACTCGATGTCGATACCGCACGCGCGGCCGCGCGCGAGCACGCAGCCTACCAGTCCGGCGGTGTGGGACAGGTTGTGCCGGATTGTTGTGTGCGGCGCGGGCAGACGCGCGCAGGGCTTGCCGTTCGGGCCGCTGGCGAAATCGATCTCTTCGGGCGCGAGGCGGGTGTAACGGGACAGCACCAGCCGGGTCAGGGCGTGCGCGGCCAGGTACTGGCGCCGATCCTTGTCAAAATGAAAGCTACGAAACTTGTCGCGCTCGTGGGCGCTCAGCAGGCGGTAGTGACGGTCTTCCAGTTGCGTCAGATCGCACTGGTCGGGATCGGCGATCCAGACATGGACCTCGTTACCCGGTAATTCAGTAGGAAAGCAATCAGCGGCAAGGACAGTCATCCTGAGTCCGGCGCAAGTTTTATTGGACAGAATACTAACATTAATTCTGTGCAACTGACACTTGCGCCTGGGGCGCGCGGCTCGTCAGGAGGCGCCGTGCAGGTGGCGCGCGGCGGCCAGAAAGTCTTCGGTATCGATATCGCCAAGTTCCAGCACTTCGGCCTGCCCGAACTGGACAAAATTGCGGTCGATGGAGCGCTGGTAAGCCGGGTCGTAGTGTTCCACCAGCAGCTGGTCCACCAGCTCGGCCATGTTGCCGCTGTTGGCCAGTTCGTGCCACGCGTCGATCCTGGCGCGCCCGTGCAGCTGCACCAGGTGATCCAACTGGCCGGTGAGCGCAGCCGGATCGTCGACAAAGTGGTGATAATCCTCCATCAGCAAGCGCACCCGGTTCGGGCGCGACAACGTCAGCGAGATGCAGGGCGATGCGCGCATCCGCTCCATCACCGCGCCCGGCACGCGCAGGTTGCCGACCTTCTTGCTCTCCGATTCCACGAACACCGGTTTGGACGGATCGAATCCCCGCAGCTTTTGCCAGATCCGGCTCTCGAACATCTTTTGCGACGGTTGTGGTTCGCCCGGCAGGTGGCCCAGCACCGAGCCGCGATGCGCCGCCAGCTTTTCGAGATCGAGCACCTGCGCGCCCAGCTCGTCCAGCGTTTCAAGCAGCCGGCTCTTGCCGCTGCCGGTGGTGCCGCACACCACGCGGAAGTTCACCGCAGGGGGATTTTCCAGTTCGCTGTTCACGTAGGCGCGATACGCCTTGTAACCGCCGTCGAGCTGCACTGCCGGCCAGCCGACCTTGGCCAGGATGTGCGCCATCGAGCCGCTGCGGTTCCCGCCGCGCCAGCAATACACGAGCGGCTTCCAGTCGCGCGGCTTATCCGCAAACAGTGCCTCGATATGGCGGGCGATGTTGCGCGCCACGAGCGGGGCGCCGATCTTTTTCGCTTCGAACGCGCCAATCTGCTTGTAGGTCGTGCCGACCAGGATGCGCTCCTCGTCATCGAGAACCGGGCAGTTGATCGCGCCGGGGATGTGGTCGAGTGCGAACTCCGATTCGCTGCGGGCGTCGATGATGGTGTCGAATTGGTCCAGCTGCGGCAGGATCTCGTTAAAGCTCAGTACGGCGGGGTATTTCATCGTGTTTTGATTAGTTCTGAAAGCTTGGGCCAAATGTTGTTGAGGATGACCGGATGGGCGGCCGCCAGCGGGTGCATGCGGTCGCCCTGGAACATGGACGCATCCTGCGCCACACCTTCGAGCATGAAGGGCACCAGGGGCGTCTTCAGCTGGGTCGACAGCTCCTTGTACATCCCATAAAAGCGTTCCGTATAGGCGCGCCCGTAGTTCGGCGGCATGCGCATACCGATCAGCAGTACCTTGGCCTTGTTTTGCTGCGCTTGCCAGATCATGCTGCGCAGGTTGTCCTCGGCGGCGGAGACGGGCAGGCCGCGCAAACCATCGTTCGCGCCCAGTTCAATGACGACCACGTCCGGATGGTACTGGCTGAGCAGGCCCGGCAAGCGAGTGCGCCCGCCGCTGGTGGTTTCGCCGCTGATGCTCGCGTTGACCACCTTGGCGTCGATTTTCTCGGTCTTGAGCTTTTGCTCCAGCAGGGCAACCCAGCCGCTCCCGCGCGCCAGTCCATACTCGGCCGACAGGCTGTCACCCAGCACCAGCACGGTTTTTGGTGCAGAATAGGCGCTCGCCGAAGCGGCCAGCATCAGCAGCGCGGCGAACATCCATTTTTTCAGAAGAGCGAGCATGCGTGATATTCCCGAGGCGTCGAAAAGCGTGGTGAACGGCAACAGCGGACAGCATCCCGCGATCGAAGTGGCCGGGCTGTCCAAGACGGTGGCGGACGCCAGCGGCGAGCTCACCATCTTGCAAAATATCGATTTTACCGTGCAACCGGCTGAGACGCTCGCGTTGGTCGGCGCCTCCGGCTCGGGCAAGTCGACGCTGCTTGGCCTGCTGGCGGGTCTGGATACCCCGAGCACGGGTAAAGTCATCCTCGACGGCACGGACATCTTTGCGCTCGACGAAGACGGCAGGGCAGCGTTCCGCAAGGCCAAGCTCGGGTTCGTGTTCCAGTCGTTTCAACTGCTCGCGCACCTGAACGCGCTGGAGAACGTGATGCTGCCGCTCGAATTGCGCGGCGACGCGGATGCGCGCGGCAAGGCCACTGCCATGCTCGGGCGGGTTGGGCTGTCCAGCCGGCTCAAGCACTATCCCAAATACCTGTCGGGCGGCGAGCAGCAGCGCGTGGCGCTGGCGCGCGCGTTCGTCACCGAGCCGCCGCTGCTGTTCGCGGACGAACCGACCGGCGCGCTCGACGCGGCCACCGGCGAAGCGGTGATTAATCTGATGTTCGAGCTCAATCGCGAACGCGGGTCGACCTTGGTGCTGGTGACGCACGATCCGTCGATCGCGGCGCGCTGCGGGCGCACTATCACGATTGCGGCGGGCCGCTTGGTCTGATTTCCTCGACGGGCGCCAGCAGGACTGTAGGGTGCGCACCCGTGCGCACGCGGACGCAAACTCTGCGCAACCGTACCGCGTGCGCACTGGTGCGCACCCTACGCCCTTCGGTACGACGCAGTATTACAAAGGTAGCGGCTTCGCCTCACTGACCATCGCATTAAACAAGGTCCGCGCCGCAGCCGGCAGTTCGCCCGCGGAGAGGCCGATCGGTCCGACGCCTTCGTAGACCAGCGCATCCGCCGCCGCTCCGTGTAGCCACGCGGCGCACCACGCCGCCTGCTGCTCGCCCCAGCCTTGCGCCAGCAGGGCGCCGCAAATACCTGCCAGCACATCGCCAGTGCCAGCAGTCGCCAGCCCCGGATTGCCCGTAACGTTCACGACTACGTCGCCCCCCGGCGTCGCGATGACGGTACCCGAACCCTTGAGCACAATGGTCGCGTCAAAGCGCGCGGCCAGCTCACGCGCAGCCTCCAGGCGGTCGGCCTGAACGATGGCGCTCGTCACGCCCAGCAGCCGTGCCGCCTCCAGCGGGTGCGGCGTGAGCACGGTCGGCGCGACGCGCTGCGTCAGGCGTTGCTGGAGGTCGGGTGTGCCCGCGATCAGGTTGAGCGCATCCGCATCGATCACCATCGCGTTGCCTTGGTCGAGCGCTTTTGTCAGCAGCCGTGCCGCGTCGGGCTGGTCGC
This sequence comes from Massilia horti, assembly GCF_004614195.1. Classification (GTDB taxonomy): domain Bacteria; phylum Pseudomonadota; class Gammaproteobacteria; order Burkholderiales; family Burkholderiaceae_D; genus Telluria; species Telluria horti. The sequence goes on from NZ_SPUM01000132.1 coordinate 87,689, forward strand.
CGAGGCCGGGTCCTGCGACGAGCGTACGCGCCCTGAGTTCGCAGCCTGCGGCATCACGGAACATCAGCTCCGGATTGATGCTGTCGTAAGGAGGAAGCGCCGCCAGCGCGGCGACGAACACGCGGCCCGCACCGAGGAACAGTGCGCTGCGCCCGGCGAGGATTGCCGCGCCGGCCATGCCCTGCGCTCCGCCAAGCACCACCAGGTCGCCGAAGCTGCCCTTGTGCGAATTTTGCGGGCGGCGCGAGCCGAGCAAGTCATTGGCGAACAGCTCCGGCGCATTCAACTGGGCGTGGGCAGGGACGAAATGCTGGCGCTCGATCCCGAGCGTGTCGACGCGCACCTCGCCGGAGTGGTCGCGCCCGTCACAGGTGTACAGTCCGGGCTTGTTGCCGATGAATGTGATCGTGTGCGTCGCCACCACCGCGCGGTGCGCCGTAGCGCCGCCAACCACGTTGCCGGTGTCGGCATCCAGGCCACTGGGCACGTCGAGCGCGAGCACGGGGCAGCTTGAGCGATCCAGGTCATGCGCCAGTGTGCGGCAGCCGCCTTCCAGTGGCCGGGTGAGGCCGATGCCGAACAGTCCGTCGACGGCGAGGGCGAAGCGCTCGCCCAGCGGCAGTTCGTCGACAAAGCGCGCGCCCTTGTCCCGGGCCCGCTGCAGGGCTCGCGCGGTTTCGAAGGATGGCGTGCCGGCTGCCAGGTGCAGCACGGTGACGTCGACACCGGCCTCGCGCAGGTTGGCCGCTACCTCCAGAGCGTCACCGCCATTGTTGCCGGGGCCGGCCATTACCAGAACCGGCTGGTGGCGCGCGCCATCGATCAGTTCGAGCGCGAAGCGGGCGGCCGCCTGGCCGGCTCGCTCCATCAGCGTACCAGGGGGCAGGGCGGCTGTGGCCGCGCGCTCGATTGCGCGAATCTCGTCTACGGTGTAAAGAAATTTGTCCATGGTTCTTCTCTTAGGCAAAAGCGCGGCAGCGCCAGTTGCGTGCATTTTCGCCAAAATCGCGGCCCGGCGCGACTACAATACGCGCTTGACCGACTGAGCTTGGAGATGATTATGGATTGGCAGTTCTGGATCGACCGCGGCGGCACCTTTACCGATATCGTCGGTCGGCGGCCGGATGGGACGCTGACCACGCACAAGCTGCTGTCGGAGAACCCGGAGCAGTACCGTGATGCAGCCGTCGCGGGTATCCGCCATCTGCTCGGCCTGCAGCAGGATGCGCCGATCCCGGTTCAGGATATCTCGGCCGTAAAGATGGGCACCACGGTGGCGACCAACGCGCTCCTTGAGCGCAAGGGCGAACCGACGGTACTGGCCATTACCCGCGGCTTTCGCGACGCCCTGCGCATCGCATACCAGAACCGTCCGCGCCTGTTCGACCGCCACATCGTCCTGCCTGAACTGCTTTACGGGCATGTGATCGAAATCGACGAGCGCATCGGCGCACACGGTGACATCGTGCGGCCTATCGACGAAGCGGCTACGCGCGCCGCGCTGCAGGCGGCATACGATACCGGGCTGCGCTCGCTCGCGATCGTCTTCATGCACAGCTATCGCTACACGGAGCACGAAGCCGCTGCCGAGCGCATCGCCCGCGAAATCGGCTTTACTCAGATATCGGTCTCGCACAAGGTGAGCCCGATGATGAAGCTGGTCGCGCGTGGCGATACGACGGTGGTGGATGCCTACCTGTCGCCGATCCTGCGCCGCTATGTGGACCAGGTGGCGGGCGAACTGCCGGGGGTGAACCTGCAGTTCATGCAGTCCAACGGCGGCCTGACCGATGCGCGCGCATTCCAGGGCAAGGACAGCATCCTGTCCGGGCCTGCAGGCGGAATCGTGGGCATGGTCAGGTCGAGCCAGCTCGCCGGGTTCGAGCGCGTGATCGGTTTCGACATGGGTGGCACCTCCACCGATGTATCGCACTATTCGGGCGAATTCGAGCGAGTGTTCGAGACCCGCGTGGCTGGTGTGCGCATGCGTGCTCCGATGATGAGCATTCACACGGTTGCCGCGGGCGGCGGCTCGATCCTGCATTTCGATGGCAGCCGCTATCGCGTTGGCCCCGACAGCGCGGGCGCCAATCCCGGCCCGGCCAGCTACCGCCGCGGCGGCCCGCTGACGGTCACCGACGCCAACGTCATGCTCGGCAAGATCCAGCCGCGGCACTTCCCGCGCCTGTTCGGGCCGAATGCCGACCAGCCGCTTGATGTCGACGTGGTGCGCGACAAGTTCGCGGAAATGGCCGACTGTATCGGCACGTGTACGGGCGCCACGCCGACGCCTGAAGCGGTGGCAGAAGGTTTTATCGAAATCGCGGTTGGGAACATGGCTAACGCGATCAAGCAGATTTCGGTACAGCGCGGCCACGACGTGACCGAATACGCGCTGACCAGCTTTGGCGGCGCGGGCGGACAGCACGCATGCAAGGTGGCTGATGCGCTGGGCATGAAGACCGTGTTCATCCACAGCCTGGCCGGCGTGCTGTCCGCGTATGGCATGGGCCTGGCGGACCAGAGCGCAATGCGCGAGATGGCGATCGAGCAGCGGCTCGGCGACGTGGGCCAGGACGTGCTCGCCCGCGAGCTGGAAGATCTGGCTGATCAGGCGCGCGGCCAGTTGTTGGCCCAGGGTGTCGCGCCAGAGCGCATTAGCGTGATCCGTCGCGTCCACCTGCGATATGAAGGGACCGACTCGCCGCTGGTGGTGCTGTTCGACAGCCTCGAATCGATGAAGGCGCAGTTCGAGGCTGCCTACAAGCGGCGCTTCTCGTTCCTGATGCCGTCCAAGCCGCTGGTTGCCGAGGCGGTGTCGGTCGAAGCGCTGGGATGTTCGGACGCCCCGGTGGAGCAGCCGGTGGCGGCGCTGCAGCGAACCGGAGCGCCAGTGCCCAGCGAGATCGTGCGCATGTTCGGCGCAAGCGCGTGGCGCGAAACCCGGGTATTCGAGCGGGACGACATCGGCCCCGGGGACGTGATCCATGGACCGGCGATCATCGCGGAGAAGAACGCGACCACCGTCGTGGAGTCGGGCTGGCAGGCGCAGGTGACGTCGCACGGCCACCTGGTCCTGACGCGCGTCGAACCACTGCCGGAGCGGCGGGCGATCGGCACCACTGCCGATCCGGTCATGCTCGAAATCTTCAACAACCTGTTCATGTCGATCGCAGAGCAGATGGGACTGCGGCTGCAGAACACGGCATATTCGGTGAACATCAAGGAACGGCTGGACTTTAGCTGCGCGATCTTCGATGCGGACGGCAACCTGGTTGCCAACGCGCCGCACATGCCGGTACACCTTGGCTCGATGGGCGAGAGCATCAAGACCGTGATGCATGCAAACGCCGGCAAGATGCGTCCCGGCGACGTCTACATGCTCAACGATCCATACAACGGGGGCACCCACCTGCCCGACGTGACGGTGATTTCGCCGGTATTCGATGAAGCTGGAGCAGAGATCCTGTTCTATGTCGGCTCGCGCGGGCACCATGCGGACATCGGCGGCACCACGCCTGGTTCGATGCCGCCCGATTCAATGCACGTTGAGGAAGAGGGCGTCCTGATCGATAACTTCAAGCTGGTCGACGGTCTTGACGGCGTCTTGCGCGAGGCGGAAACACGAGCGCTGCTGTGCGGCGCGCGCTACCCGGCACGCAATCCAGACCAGAACATGGCGGACCTGCGGGCGCAGGTGGCGGCCAACCAGAAAGGCGTCGAGGAACTGCGCAAGATGGTCCGCCATTTCGGACTGGACGTGGTGCAGGCCTACATGGGCCACGTGCAGGACAACGCCGAAGAAGCGGTGCGGCGCGTGATCACTGCGCTCAAGGACGGCAGCTTTTGCTACGAGCTGGATAACGGCGCCAAGATCGAAGTTGCGATCCGCGTCGACCAGATAGCGCGCAACGCCGAGATCGACTTCACCGGCACATCCGGCCAGCTGCCGAACAACTTCAACGCGCCGTCGGCCGTGTGCATGGCGGCAGTGCTGTACGTGTTCCGCACGCTGGTGGACGACGAGATTCCGCTCAACGCCGGGTGCCTGAAGCCGCTGAAAGTGATTATTCCGCCGGGGTCGATGCTCAACCCGCATTACCCGGCATCGGTGGTGTCGGGGAACGTCGAGACCTCGACTTGCATCACCAATGCGCTTTATGGTGCGCTGGGCGTGATGGCGGCGTCCCAGGGAACCATGAACAACTTCACATTCGGGAACGCGAAGTACCAGTACTACGAGACGATTTCGGGCGGCTCGGGCGCGGGCGAAGGATTTGACGGGACCGACGTGGTGCAGACGAATATGACCAATTCACGCCTGACCGATCCGGAGATTCTCGAGTTCCGCTTCCCGGTTCGGCTGGAGAGTTACGAGATCCGTGCCGGTTCAGGCGGAGCGGGGCGCTGGCACGGCGGGAATGGTGGTGTGCGCAAGGTGCGGTTCCTGGAACCGATGACGGCGGCGATCCTGTCGAACAACCGGATCTACGCGCCGTTCGGCATGGCGGGCGGTGAACCGGGGGCGCGTGGGGTGAACACGGTGGTGCGGGCGGACGGACGTAGCGAACAGTTGGGCCACATCGGCAAGGTTGAGATGGCCGCGGGTGACATGTTCGTGATCGAAACGCCGGGTGGTGGTGGATATGGACGCATCGGGTAAGGTGGGCAACCGAACTGCAAAAGCGCATGCCGCCTGATGGCCGAAGCCATCGAGGCGGCATGTTTCCCCTTTCGACGCTAGCCCGTGATTTCCAATGCAAATGAGGCCGTCTGCGGGTAGTCGTAAGCGCTAATACGGCCGTAGCCATCAAAATGCTTGGCGGCCACATATAGCGACACGCTGAATGTGCATCGTTGTAGAACTGTTCCCATGCTCGTCAGCATGTTCGCAAAGGTCTCGGTGCCGGAGGAGACCGGGACGCCATCTTCGCCCACATCGGTATGGTTATTGCCTCCCGCCGCCGGTCCCAAGGTGCCGGTATTGCCATTGAGGCCCCGTTGCCAGTGGATCGAGTAACTTGCCATGAACGAATCGTCGTCGGGGCTGGTGGGATAGGTGGTGACTCCGTGAACGTGATAGGCCTTAAAACCGATGGCAAAGGTGGTGGATCCGGGGCCGCTCATGTATTGGCACTCTCCGGTATTGGCGATGCCGCCCTTGCGCAGGTCGACTATCTTGCCGCTGACCGGCGTATTGTCGATCCAGAAGATATGCGCCACGTCGGCGAACGGGACCGACTGGGTTTCGATCGCCGATTGCCAGCGCCGGAACTGGAAGTTTGCAGGCGTGCCGGCACCGGGAGCACCGGTTGGCTTGATGCGATTGCCGGACTTGTCGAATACCTCAATGATGAGCATGTATTTGCCGTCCGGGAAATTTGACGAGGCGGTATTCCAGACCTGATGGAATTGCCCGCTGAGGTAGCGGTGGTCAGTATTATTCCAATAGGGAATCCGGAACAGGTTTTGTTCGGTGCCCACCGACACCGGACCGAGTGTTTCCGGGCCGACAATCTGGTCGGTGACGAACTTGTCCCAAGTGACCGAATCCTTGAGGACGTTCGGTGCGCCGACCGCTAATCCGCTGGCGCTGTCGACTGCGTAAGCCGTCAGCCGGTAATACGTGGCGATGGGTTCGAGGTCGGGCGAGAACCATAGGCGTAAGCCGAGCCTGGTTGCCCATGGGCAGTCGGGCGCGTACGAAGTGGTGTAGGTTCCATGGTTGGCTCCAAGGGTGTCAACCTGCTTCTCGCCCTTCTGCACGGGGAAATTGAAGTGTCTGGTGCCAGGGCCAGTGACATATTCCAGCATGACGAAAGGTGCTCCGTCATTCGGTGGCGGGTAGCCGGGACCGTCCGCACACGTGCGCACGACAGGGTTATAGGTCCGTATGTTGGCGGGCTCAGACGCGCCGAAGTATTGATGTGCCGCGAGTCCGTCATACACGACGGTGAGGACTCCGTTGATAATCTGTTTGACTTTGTAGGCGTAGGTGATTACGCAGTTCGGACGCCGTGGAGGACGAAGGAAACACACATCGAATCGCCCGCCGGGCTGGATCGACGTCTGTGCAACCTTGCGCACGCTGCACTGACAGAACAGGGGCCACAGATATGTCCGTTGCTGCACATATTGCGTCGCCATTTCGTTCGACATGGTGCGCAACGCAAGGTAATCGGTATGCAGGTTCTCGGGCGGGATGGCGGAAAAGTCGAGCTGGGCCGCACGTGCCTGCAGTGTGCTCGCCTGGGTCTGGACCATGCGCGCCGTGATCGGCGTCGGGTCGGGCCCAGTGGGAATGGGATCTGGCAGCGGGATCGGAAGATGCCGGAGGATCTCGCGCAGCCGGTCCAGCAGGATGGGGATGGGGATATACGGGCAGCAGCATTCCCGCTCATAGACCTCGACCATCCCGTCGCACACTGGCAGGCAACCGAAAGGAAACACGATATGTTGGTTCACCTCCGCCGTGATCGGCTTGATGCGAGTCGATTGCATCAAGCTAAGTGCGGGAGCTAGCCGAATATCGTCGAACAGTTGCCAGTACCAGGGGCGACATTTGCGGACGGTTCCCGTGACGCAGGTGAACAGAGGAATGAAGCGCGACCAGATGTCACGTGCCAGGACCGCTCCATTGCGCCACTCGTCGATTTTTTGAGGCAGACGATAGGTGATCAGGTTGTCCGCTTGCAGGGAACTGAGGTCGTCGACATTCGGTCCGAGGGCAAACAGCTGTACATTAGCGGGTTCGATCCTGAATACTTTTCCGTCGTAAGCGCCGATCTTCCTGATTGGGCGTCCGGCGTCATCGAGTTGATACGCGCCGAACTGCGGAGGTTGTTCATTGCATCCCAGATCGACAAATGTGACGCGGAGTTCGATTGATTTTTCGGTAAACATCGTGCGCCTCCCCTAAAACATTTATTGATAGAAATATCAAATAGGCAATATAGGGGAACCGTACGAAGAACCTTTGATCTATATCAAGCTTTCTGTATTGACAAAGGTTGAGAAAAGCACGTGCGCACCTGCGGGTGACATTTTCGTAATCGAGACCGCGGATGGAGGTGGATTCGGGAAAGCGTGATACCAGCGGCCAACGGAGATCGTAGGGTGCGCACCCGTGCGCACGCGGTCAACGTTCGCATCCCGGTGGCGGTGAACGGATAGGTCGCCTAAGCGTTAAGCGCGTGTGCTCACCGGTCGCCTGTATAAAAAGGCGTTATAGGTCCGCCAAATCCGCGTGCGCACAGGTCCTCGGCGGCCCCGCGCTCCCTACGGGGGAGAAATGGCATCGCTGGCCCTGCCGGTGCCTACGCAGAAATACCGTACTTGCGCTTCGCCCCGGTGAATTCGTCCTCCAGCGCGGCCAGTCGTGGATGACCTGCATCGACGGACCTGATGTTTTCCAGTTGCGCCGCGCACAGCTCCGCAAGCGGATGATCCCACCCCATCTCGTTTATCTGCCGCAGAATTCCGCCCACCACCGCGATCATCACCTGCAGGTTCTTCGGCGCGATATGCAGCGCTTCGAGCAGCGTCTGCACCGCGCCGCGGACGTCGCCCATATTGCGTTTTTCGTCGGCCACGCCCAGCAGCACCTGCGCCTGTGCCTTGAGCTGCCGGCCCATGCCTTCGGCCAGGTCGTCCCGCCCGGCCTTGACGAAAACCGCCATCGCCTGCTGCGCCGAGACGCCGCTTTCGGTGTCGTTCATCACCGCCAGCATCACCTCCGATGCCTGCTGGTCGAGCTGGTTGGCCAGGCACGATTGCGCCAGGTCGATCTTCAGGCCAGCCGACAGCCCGCTGCTGGAGCGCACCGCGCCCACCGCGGCGTGCAAATCCGCGACCATCGCTGCCTTGTTGCCGGCCAGTTCGTGAAGCAGGGAGTTCGAAATCGCCTTGCATGCATCGACGTTCGCATTGCCCCGCATGCTGCGATCCAGGTCCCGCACGATGCCGGCCGCCTGTGTCGCATCGCCTTTCTTCACCAGCGTCCTGACCAGCCTGACGTGGTCCTCGGGATCGCGAAATTCGGAATAGCGCGCCTTGGACACCACCTGCTTGAACGACCTCTCGGCAGCGTTCACGTCGCCCGCTTCGAGTGCGACTTCGCCAAGCTTGCGCAGGCGGCGCACCATGTGCGGCGAGATGCCCACCGCCTCTTCCAGCACTTTCTGGGATTGTGTGAGATCGCCTGCGGCTTCGTGGCAGCGCGCGAGCAGGTCGTAGGCGGCCATCAGGCGCGGGTTGACCAGGACCAGCCTTTCAAGCATGTCGCGCGCCTCGTCGATGCGGCCTTGCGCCTGCATGCTCCGCGCCAGGCCCAGGCTGGCCCAGCCCAGCGGCCGCGTCTCGAGCACGGTGCGGTACAGCGCTTCGGCCTGCTCATGCTCTTTCAGTTCCAGATGCAGCTCGGCGCGCAGCCGGGCAAATTCGGTCGCGTAGCGCGGCTGGGCTTGCTCCGCTTGCTCGCAGCTGCGGATCGCCTCGCGCAGGTTGCCCTGGCCGATGAGTTGGTAGGTTGGCAGGAACACCTTGCGCCGCTCCAGCGCACGCGTGATGCGCCCGCTTAGCATATCGACAGTGAACGGCTTGAGGATGTAGTCGGTGGGCGTGAGCTCGGCGGCGCTGACGACTTTGCTGTAGACGGCCTCGGAGGTGAGCATGATGAAGATGGTCCACATGCCGATCAGCCTGTGGTGGCGCAGGTCCTCGAGCAACTGCTGGCCGTCCTGGCCATCGCCCGAGCTGCTGCCCAGGTCGTACTCGCACAGGATGACGTCGTAGGATTTGCGCATCAGCTGCCGCATCGCGGTGCTTGAATTGACCGCGTATTCGATCTTGCTGATGCCCACCTGGTTGAGCATGGCCTGCAGACTGCCGCGCATCCCCGGGTTCGGGTCGACCACCAGCACTGACAGGTTGCTGTTTTCTTGCATATTATTCATCTCCGGCGCCGCTGGCATCGTTGGCTAACGCGCGCCCAGCTTTCTCTAGAAACACTACAATACCGGTTAGTTATGCAAACGGCAACCATCGCCGCCAGTGTGGCCGGCTGTGAATGGGGTGACACTGTATAATAGCGGGCTATCTTTCACCCGCAGCCACGCTGCATCAACCGACTACCAAGCCATGTTGATTCTGCCGGGTTCCAACGCCCTGTCCGTATTTCGTAGCCAACGCCTCCTGAACCAACTGCAAGCGGTCGCCCCGTCGATTGCCGGAATCGAAGCCAGGTTCTACCACTTCATCGATGCATCCGCGCCGTTGTCGACCGACGACACCGCAGCCCTGAGCGCGATGCTGACCTATGGCGAGCCCGCCCCGGCGGTCCAGTACGAGGGCGTCACGGAAGAGTTCTTCGTGATCCCGCGCCTGGGCACGATTTCGCCCTGGGCGTCGAAGGCGACCGATATCGCGCACAACTGCGGCATGGCGCACATTCACCGCATCGAGCGCGGCGTGGCTTACAAGGTGGTGCTCAAATCGGGCATTTTGGGCAGCAGCCTCGGCGCGCCCAAGCGCCTGCAGGACGCCGAGGTAGAGGCGGTGGCGGCGCTGCTGCACGACCGCATGACCGAGACCGTGCTGCGCAACGCCGACGACGCGGCGGCGCTGTTCACCGAACTGGAAGGAAAGCCGTTGGAATCGATTGACGTGCTGGGCGCGGGCAGGGGGGCGCTGGTGCGGGCCAACACCGAGCTGGGTCTGGCCATGTCGCCAGACGAGATCGATTACCTGCTCGATGCCTTCACCAAGGCCCAGCGTAATCCGACCGACGTCGAGCTGATGATGTTCGCGCAGGCGAACAGCGAACACTGCCGCCATAAGATCTTCAATGCGGAATGGATCATCGACGGCGTCAAGCAGGACAAGTCGCTGTTCCAGATGATCAAAAATACGCACCAGCTGCACCCGCAGGGCACGATCGTGGCGTACAGCGACAACTCGGCCATCATGGAAGGCAGCGCGGTGACGCGCTTCTACCCGCGCGGCGACAGCCAGGAATACGCGGCGTCGCATGAACTGACCCACACGCTGATGAAGGTGGAGACGCACAACCACCCGACCGCGATCTCGCCGTTCCCGGGCGCCTCCACCGGCGCCGGCGGCGAAATCCGCGACGAAGGGGCGACTGGCCGCGGCGCCAAGCCGAAGGCGGGCCTGACCGGCTTTACGGTCTCGAACCTGATGCTGCCCGGCGCGCACCAGCCGTGGGAAAACCGCGCCGACGTGACCGCCGGGGCGCAGCAGGATGCCGGCGTGTACGGCAAACCGGAGCGCATCGCTTCGCCGCTGCAGATCATGATCGATGGACCGATCGGCGGCGCCGCCTTCTCGAACGAGTTCGGGCGCCCGGTCCTGGGCGGCTACTTCCGCACGTACGAGCAGAACGTCGCTGGCAACGTGTACGGCTACCACAAGCCGATCATGATCGCCGGCGGCATCGGCAATATCAAGGCCGAGCACACCCACAAGAACGACATCCCGGTCGGCAGCCTGCTGATCCAATTGGGCGGTCCCGGCATGCGCATCGGTATGGGAGGCAGCGCCGCATCGTCGATGGCCACCGGCACCAACACGGCGGACCTGGACTTCGACTCTGTCCAGCGCGGCAATCCCGAGATGGAACGCCGTGCGCAGGAAGTGATCAACGCCTGCTGGGCGATGGGCACGGACAACCCGATTATCTCGATCCACGACGTGGGCGCCGGCGGCCTGTCGAATGCCTTCCCGGAGATCACCAACGACGCCAACCGCGGTGCCGTGTTCGACCTGCGCAAGATTCAGCTCGAAGAGAGCGGCATGTCGCCCAAGGAGATCTGGAGTAACGAGTCGCAGGAGCGCTATGTGCTCGCGATCGCACCGGATAACCTCGAAAAATTCGCGGCACTGTGCGAGCGCGAACGCTGCCCGTTTGCGGCGGTGGGCGTGGCGACCGAAGAACGCCAGCTGCGCGTGTTCGATGAGGTGGGCGATAACTACCCGGTCGACATGCCGATGGAAGTCCTGCTCGGCAAACCGCCGAAGATGCAGCGCAACGTCGAGCACGTCAAACACGGCTTCCCGGCGGTGGACGTGACCGGCCTGGAACTGGAAGAAGTGGCGCGCCGCGTGCTGCTGCTGCCGACGGTGGGCGACAAGTCGTTCCTGATCACGATTGGCGACCGCACTGTGGGCGGCATGAGCGTGCGCGACCAGATGGTGGGGCCGTGGCAGGTGCCGGTGGCCGACTGCGCCGTGACTGCGATGAGCTTTGACGGCTACGTCGGCGAAGCGATGACGATGGGCGAGCGCACGCCGCTGGCGGTGATCGATGCCGCGGCTTCGGGCCGCATGGCGGTGGGCGAGGCGATCACCAACATCGCAGCCGCGCCGATCGCGCACATCTCGGACATCAAGCTGTCCGCCAACTGGATGGCGGCCTGCGGCCAGCCGGGGCAGGACGCGGCGCTGTTCGACACCGTCAAGACCGTGGGCATGGAATTGTGCCCGGCGCTGGGCATCAGCATCCCGGTCGGCAAAGACTCGCTGTCGATGCGCACCACCTGGCAGGACGGCGATGAGGCCAAGTCGGTGATGTCGCCGGTATCGCTGATCGTCTCGGCATTCGCGCCCGTTCCGGACGTGCGCAAGTCGCTCACGCCGCAATTGCGCGTCGATGCCGGCGAAACCGCGCTGGTGCTGATCGACCTTGGCCGTGGCAAGAACCGCCTGGGCGGCTCGGCGCTGGCGCAGGTGACCCAGCAACTGGGAGACGCAGTGCCGGACGTCGATTCGGCCGAGGACCTGCGGGCCTTCTTTGGCGCGATCCAGCAGCTGAACAACGAAGGCAAGCTGCTGGCCTACCATGACCGTTCGGACGGCGGCCTGTACGCAACCCTGTGCGAAATGGCCTTTGCCGGCCGTGCCGGCGTGTCGGTCAACCTTGACATTCTGACGATGGAAGGCGAGTACGCGAGCGACTGGGGCGACGCCAAGAACTGGGCGACGCAAGTTGGCGAGCGCCGCAACGACCTGACCCTGCGCGCGCTGTTCGCCGAGGAGTTGGGCGTAGTGATCCAGGTGCGTGCCGAGGACAAGAGGGCAGTGATGGACGTGCTGCGCTCGTTTAACCTGGGCGCGGCGAGCCACATCATCGGCAAGGTCAACGATCGTGGCGTGATTGAATTCACGCGCGACGCCAAGGTCATCTACAGCAAGAAGCGCAGCGAGCTGCACCGGCTTTGGAGCGAAACCAGCTGGCGCATTGCGCGCCTGCGCGACAATCCGGCCTGCGCCGACATGGAATACGACCGCCTGCTCGACGATAACGAGCCGGGCATGACGCCGAAGCTGACCTTCGACCCGAGCGAGAATGTGGCCGCGCCGTTCCTGGCGACGGGTGTGCGTCCGCGCGTGGCGATCCTGCGCGAGCAGGGCGTCAACTCGCACGTGGAGACCGCGTGGGTGATGCACCAGGCGGGCTTCAGTGCGGTGGACGTGCACATGAGCGATCTGATAGCAGGCAGGGCCAAGCTGGATGACTTTCACGGCATTATCGCCGTGGGCGGCTTCTCGTATGGCGACGTGCTGGGCGCGGGCGAAGGCTGGGCCAAGACGATCCTGTTCCACAGCGCGCTGGCCGAGCAGTTTGCGCGCTTCTTCGCGCGCAAGGACACCTTCGGTCTGGGCGTGTGCAATGGCTGCCAGATGATGAGCAACCTGAAATCGATCATCCCCGGCGCGCACGCCTGGCCCAAGTTCACGCGCAACAAGTCAGAGCAGTTCGAAGCGCGTCTGGGCATGGTCGAGGTGATCGACTCGCCGTCGATCTTCTTCGCGGGAATGGCTGGGACGCAGGCGCCGATCGCGATCGCGCACGGGGAAGGCTTTGCGGACTTTTCGCAGACCGGCGACATTCATGCTGCGATCGGCACGCTGCGCTATATCGACAATCGCGGCCAGGCGACCGAAGCGTATCCGTTCAATCCGAACGGTTCGCCGCAGGGGCTGACCGCGGTGACCACGCCGGACGGCCGCTTTACCGTGATGATGCCGCACGCCGAGCGCGTGTTCCGCACCGTGCAGCATTCGTGGGCGCCGGAAGGTTGGGGCGAGGACGGTCCGTGGATGCGCATGTTCCGCAATGCGCGCAAGTGGGTTGGCTAAGGTTGCTGATTTTGAAAAAGCGCTCATTTGAGCGCTTTTTTGGGATATTCGCTGCGAAAGAAGTACCTGTTGTGCTGATTGACTCTGTTCTAACGTAATCGCTTTGCCGGCGGCTGCTTTACTGCGTCAAAGAAATAGCCCTCCCAAAACACTACAATCTTGCCTTTGCTTTTCAAAAACGCTTCGGTGCAGTCAAGGTCGATTACCGTGATGGTGTAGGGTAGGCCCAAATAGCCGACCCGAGCGTGATAGCCCTCACGCATGTACTTCGCTGCTTCCTCGCGGTGGCGTGTCAACTCCGGCGCACGGCAGGGCTCTCCATTGAACATGACGCTGTCGCGCCGCACGACCACGGTCTTGCCGACCAGCGCCGCGGCTTGCTGGTCAGTCAGGGAGGCCACGTCAGCTGAGTCGAGGACTTTGGTTAGCGTCCATGTGCCGAGAATGTCCGCGTCTTTTTCGGGCTGCTTCGCCTGCGCTGCATGGAAGACCAGCGCCAGTACGGCGGTCGCGGCCAGCACACGTCTGGAGGTACGTAAAAAAGACATTTTTCGGCTCCTTCGCTTATTTTTTGGCCACTGTGGCCGCTTTCGCGGCTGCTTGAAACGGAGCGCTCTCTTCTGCTCGACGCGAAATAAGACCCCGCGCCAGCACTTTTTTGCCGTTCACGTGTGTCGATGTCATCGTTCGAATTTCAGCGGCAGCTTCAGCCGGGCGCCCGGTGTCAACTAGCGTGTACACGTTTCGAGAGCCGCGCACCCCGGCGTTAAAGGTGAGGCTCACCAGCGCGTCGAATTGGTCTTGGGGCAGTTTGTGCTTGCGAACTTGGCGAATGACGCCAGCTTCAGCTTCAGCTACTCTTCGCGAAAACTCAGCCTCTACCGCAGCCGCGCTGACCGGCCTCGCCAACTCTTCTTCAGTGCAAACGCCGTAGTGGGCGAGGATGCCGGGCCCCCAAGTGCAGTTTCCCTTCCCCGGCCCCATATCGTCGTAGTAGTTGAACACATCCTGCTCGCGCCGACGCATCCGCGCGCGTGCTTCAGGGCTCATCTTCATGCCGACATTTACAGAGGGCGTGGCGGCTGCATGTGCATGTTTGGTCATCGGCGTCTCCCGGTCCGTGCGTCAAGACTGCCAATGTAAACCGTGCCCGTCGCCACTTCGTTGCGGCCGAACAAGCAGACTCATCTAAAAAGTCAGAATAATGGCCGATGACGGACGCGGGTCCGAATAACGCCGGAGAGGAGTTTACATGGCCATTGATGTCTATTTGCAAATTGAAGGAATCAAGGGCGAGTCGCAGGACTCGGCGCACCAAGGTTGGATTGAGTGCACAGAAGTGCACTGGTCAATCGTGCAGCCGCGTAGCGCGACCGCGTCGACTGCCGGGGGCCACACTGCGGAGCGGGCGGAATTGAAAGACGTCGTCTTCGGGAAGATTGCCGACCTGGCGTCGCCGATACTGCTGCAGACTTGCGCGATGGGCAAGACCATCCCCAAGGCCAAATTCGAATTCATGCGCGCTGACGGTCACGGCAAGCCCATCAAGTACTTCGAGATACAACTTGAGAACGTGCTGATTAGCGGCGTGGCGCCTTCGCTCATCGCCGGCACTATGCTCAGCGAGCACGTCAGCCTGAAGTACTCGAAAATCAAATGGACATACACTCAACAGAATATCGCCGGTGGCGCCCGTGGCAGCACGGTCGGCGGATGGGACTTGGCAGCAAACAAGATTGCAGCATAGCTCCAGCATTCCCCTCAATGAATAGGCCCCGCCGATTGCGGGGCTTTGCTTTTTAGGAAGTCCTGCGTTTACAGAAGGTTCATCCCGGGCCGCCGCCCCCAAGGCATGTTAGTCCCTTCGCCGATGGTTAGAGTGTGACTCAGACCCAACCTTTAAAGCGAAATCAGTAACTCCTGGTCACCATTGCTGTAAAATAATTCCGGTTCGTCGGCACAAACAGCATGCGGGTCGCGCGGGTCGCGGCGCGCGCGAAAGGGCACTGATGAAACTCTCGCTTGCGGCGAAATTCAATATCGTGTTCCTGGCCATCTCCGGAATCGGTTTTGCGGCGGCCAGCTTCGTCACCCATCACTTGCTGCAGGCGAACGCGCGCGAGGAGACGCTGCAAAACGCCCGCGTGCTGCTGGAGTCCGCGCTGGCCGCGCGAAAGTACACTACCGACCAGATCGGGCCGCTGCTCGCGCCACGGCTGATCGAGGAGTTCCTGCCGCAGTCGGTGCCGTCCTACGCCGCGACGGAACACCTGAACCATCTGCTCAAATCCCATCCCGATTTCAGCTACAAGGAAGCCACCCTCAATCCCACCAATCTGCGCGATCGCGCCACCGATTGGGAAGCGGACCTCGTCAACACGCTGCGCGCCAAGCCGGCCCTGGAGGAGCTGGTCGGCGAGCGCCAGACCTCGGTGGGAACCGCGCTGTATATCGCCCGGCCGCTGCAGATCAAGAATGTGGCCTGCCTGCGCTGCCATAGCGTGCCGGACGCGGCCCCCAAGGCGATGCTCGACATCTACGGCCGCAACAATGGATTCGGCTGGAAGCATATGGAGATTGTCGGTGCCCAGGTCGTATCGGTGCCGATGGCCGTTCCGATGCAGCGCGCGAACTTGGCGCTGCGTGCCTACATGGTGTCAATGCTCGGCATTTTTGGTTTCCTGTTCGTGGCGCTCAACATCATGGTCCACATGTTCGTCACGCGGCGCATCACCCGCATGTCGCGCATTGCCGACGAGGTGAGTATGGGCCAGTTCGGCGCCGAGGAATTCGACGTTTCGGGCAGCGACGAGTTGTCGGTGCTCGGCCGATCGTTCGCGCGCATGCGCACGAGCCTGGCCAGCGCGATGAAGATGCTGGAAGAGTGAGGCCAGCGGCGCATGCTCGGTCAACTCGGCAAGTACCGTCTGGACAGCGTGCTCGGCAAGGGCGCGATGGGCGTGGTCTACAAGGCCTTCGATCCAGTCATCGAGCGCGTGGTGGCGCTCAAGACGATCCGCAAGGAGCTGTTTTCTGACAGCCAGCAGCTGGAACTGGTGAGCCGCTTCAAGAACGAGGCGCAGGCGGCGGGGCGCCTGAACCATCCCAACATCGTCACCGTGTACGACTACGGCGAGGACAATGAATCGGCTTACATCGCGATGGAATACGTCGAGGGCGCACCGCTCGATGCATTGATCAGATCCGGCCAGCCTTGCCCGCTGCCGCGCGTGATGGCCTGGATGAGCGGCCTGCTGCTGGCGCTCGATTATGCGCATGCACGCGGCGTGGTACACCGCGACATCAAGCCGGGCAATCTTCTGCTGAGCGGCGGCACGCAGGTGAAGGTCAGTGATTTCGGTATCGCGCGCATTGAATCTTCCACGCTGACCCAGACGGGCACGCTGGTCGGCACCCCGAGTTACATGTCGCCGGAACAACTACGTGCACAGACCGTGGATGGCCGCAGCGATGTGTTCTCGGCCGGCGTGCTGCTCTACCAATTGCTTACGGGCGTGCGGCCTTTTTCCGGTGCGCCAGCCGTGGTCATGCAGCAGATCCTCAATGATCGGCCGGTTGCGCCCTCGGCGCATGTGCCGACACTGGGACAGGCATTTGACGATGTTGTGGCGCGGGCGCTAGCTAAACAGGCAGACGCGCGCTACCCCAGCGCCCGTGCCTTCCTCGATGCTCTTTCCGCCGCGGTCAATCCGGATGCAACCATATCGGCAGATGAAGACCGCACAGTGCTCGTTGTCCCGGGTGCGCCCGATGTGCCCCCATCGACGATGCCAGGCGGTAGTCTTGCAAGCGATACGATAACGCCTTGGAAAATCGCGGCCTTGCCGGAGCTGGAGCCGCTGTTGGCGCAGCAGGTGGGACCGATGGCGCGGATCCTGCTGAAGAAGGAGGCCGCGCGCAGCGATGGTATCGACGCGCTGTGCGCGCTGCTGCTGGCGCACATTCCGTCGGAGGAGGGGCGCGCGCAATTTCAGTCCGGCGTTGTGCAGCTCAAGAAGAAGCTGGCGGCCAGCGGCACGGGAACCGGCTCGCAGTTCCCAACCTCCCCGACCGGCGATTCACTCGCGAGGGATACTGGCACGGCCTTGAACTCGTCGGTGAAAGGCGCCGTGCCACTCGACGAGACGTTCGCAGAGCGTGTTGCAGAACGGCTCACGGTGTTGCTCGGCCCGATTGCACGGGTGATGGTCAAGCGCGCGGCGCGCCAGGCAGGTGACAAGTCGGAGTTCCTGCAATTGATTGCCGCGAATATCGAATCGTCGCAAGATCGCGCGCGCTTCCTGGCGGAAGCAGCGTCGCTTTAACGCCAAGTGATCGTGTCGGACGTGCCGAATTCGGCGAACCGTATCATCAGTTCAATCCCTGCGCTGAGAGCATCGGGATGGATCGTGAAGTCCATCGAATGCACACCAGCGGTCCCCAACCCATCCTTGGCGATACCGAGTGAGGCGTAGAGCGCGGGTACGATTGGCGTGTAATAAGCGAAGTCTTCCGAGAACATGCCACGCGATTGCCCGGTTTCGACATGACCCGAATAGCTCGCGGTGAGTAAAGGCGCCAGCTTGGCGAAGAGAGCCGGGTCGTTGCTGGTTGGCGGCGATGCCGGTCGCAGCTCCCATTTGGGGTGAAGGCCATACACGGCGCCCATCTTGCCAATGCGGTCGACCAGTAACTTCTCAAGCGATGGTGCGCCGGCTGCGTCCTTCGTCAAATCCTCGAAGGCACGGATCGTTCCCTTGATCTCGACAGAGCTCGGCAGGACGTTGGTTGCGCCGGAATCGCCAGCGAACTTAGTGATTGAGAGGACCATTGGCCTGGCCGCGATGTCGATCTCGCGCGCAGGCGCGTAGCTTAATCCCTGAGCGACCCGCATTGCCGAAAGCAACACGTCGTCACCATCTTGCGGAGCGGCGGCATGAGACCCGCGACCGCTCAGCGTGAGCGTGAAGTAATTGCTCCCCGCAAGAATCGCCCCCGGTGTCAGGCCGATTGTTCGGACCGGCATTCCAGGTGCGGAGTGCAGGGCAAAGATCCGCTCGACGCCGAGTTGTTCGAGAATCCGGTCCTTGACGATATCGTCAGCACCACCGGCGACCTCTTCCGCAGGCTGGAACAGGAACACAATCTTGCCCTTGAAGTGATCGGCATTTGTGCGGATCAACGCCGCAGTCGCGAGCAGGATGGATGCGTGAACGTCATGCCCGCAATTGTGCATAACGCCGGGGATCGCCGATCGCGGACTGTGCGAAGCGGGCTCCGACTGATTATCCGCGAGCGGTCGCGCATCCATTTCCGCACGTAACGCGATCGTATGGCCAGGCCGGCCGGTATCGAACACGGTAATGACAGCAGTTGGCGCCGACGCGGACGTGACGAACTGAGTGAACCCAAGCTTCCTCAGTTTCGCATCGATATAGGTGTGGGCCAGCAGCTCCTTCTTGCCAAGTTCAGGATTGGTGTGGAGATAGGCATAGGCGTCGCGCGCCACCGGAAGCGCCCCGCTTATCGCGGCGCGAACGTCCTGGGCCTCTGCCGGCGCTGCACCTGCCAGAAGTAGTGCGAGTGCCGCAGTTTTCACGAAGCCGGCAAATAGCTCGAAATCAAAGGTAGTGAGGTGCATCATCTTAATTGGCGGGATCGAGTCCCGCCAACAGGTCATCGAGCGAATAAATTTTGCTTTTGTCAAGAATTCCTCCTTGGGACAGCCAATCTTCGGTATTACGCTTGCGCTTCTTCCAATAAACCGGGCGAGACCCTTCATTTGCGTCCGGCCTATTCCCGGTCCAGCGAGTCAAAAGCCAAGCCACAGCACATACGCGCCGTTTAAAGCTTGGTTGACGGCATGTTCTTGGCGCAGCAATAAACCGACATCTGCCCCGGAACCGTGGTGGTCCATTGGCCGGTCCACTGAGCATTGTAGCCGAACACACTTGCCGGCATTTACTCGGCGCATCCTGGCGCCCGCAAGTTGCATAGACCGTGCCGGGCAGCTCCTGCAGGACTTTTCAGGGAAGTTAGCCGATAGGGCCCTTATTGTGATGATGACGTCCCGAGTTTATGGATGACGTGGGGTAGAGGATCTTAGACAGCCTCCACCGCACGAATTGAGTCGGACACGGTTGAGAATTCTCAAAGGCTGAGCTTTCCGACGGGCGGATATTGATCACTCCATCGAACAGATCAAAAGAAGGAGTGAACCATGTCAATCGCAAAAGCAGTTGTAGTGGCCGGCGCGGTGCTGGGCCTGACAAATGTGGCGCATGCGCAAAGCCTGATCGGCTCGCAGGTGACAGGGGCAATCTATTGCTGCGAGGCGCCGACCGAACAGTTTCGCGCGACTAACTTCGTGACCGCAACGGTCGGCAACCAGGTCGAATTCCCGAACGGCGTGTTCTCGTCCATTGTGCCGGGCCTGGCCCCGGTTCCGGCCGACCTCGATATCGGAGCCAATACGATCGACCTGCATTACCTGGCATCGGCCCCGGCGGCACCGGGCGTGTTCGACGGTTATGTGCTCACGTTTCAGAACGCACCGGAAATCTTATCGGTGAAGCTGGATTCGTCGAGCACCCTGACGCCAACCAGTATCTCTTTTACCGGCAACTCGGTCCTGATCAACAATGCGGACCTGGCACTGACGCCCCAATCGCGTGTGCTGCTGAACGTGGCAGTGGTGCCGGAGCCGCAGGAGGTGGCGATGATGCTGGGCGGGCTGGTGGCGCTGGGGATGCTTGCGCGCGGTCGCCAGCAGCGTTCGCGCTTGCCTGAAGAGTCGGCGTAGGACGAAAAAAAAGCGCTTCAACGAAGCGCTTTTTTCGTCCACCGATCCATTACTGGATCTTGGCTTTCTTCATCAGCTGGTCGCGGTACGCAGCCAGCTTGCGCTGCTGCAGCGACTCGGCGACTTGCTGCTTGACTTCTTCCAGTGCCGGGAGCTTGGCCGGGCGAACGTCTTCCAGCTTGATCACGTGGTAGCCGAACTGGGTCTTGACCGGGGTCTCGGTGATCGCGCCTTTCTGGAGGGCGACCATTGCTTTCGAGAATTCAGGCACGTACGAAGCCGGGCTTGCCCAGTCCAGGTCGCCGCCGTTGTTCGCGCTGCCGTCCTTGGATTGCTTGGCCAGTTCTTCGAACTTGGCGCCGCCTTTCAGCTTGGCGATGATCGCCTTGGCTTCCTCTTCGGTGCCAACCAGGATGTGGCGGGCGTGGTATTCCTTGTCGCCAACCTGTGCCTTGTAGCGGTCGTATTCAGCCTTGATCTCGGCGTCGCTGACCGGGTTCTTTTTCACGTAATCGGCCAGCATCGCGTTGATGATGATGCTCTGGCGAGCGTTGTCGATCGCGGTCTTGACGTCGGCGCGGTTGCCGATGCCTTGCTTGTCGGCTTCCTGGATCAGGACTTCGCGGCCGATCAGGTCGCGCTTGATCGCGTCGCGCAGTTGCGCGGAATCGGTAGCCTTGCCCTGGGCAACGACTTGCTTGACCACCTGGTCAACCTTGGACGCAGGGATGGGTTTGCCGTTGACGGTCGCAACGTTTTGCGCGAATACTGGCGCGGCAACCATCGCGGTCATGGCTAACAACAGACGGGCTGGCTTCAAAATCATTATTTCATCCTATAAAAACACGATGAGTCGCCGCTGGCGACGAAAACCGGCGGCATGCAAGCCGCCGGTAGCACGACATATTACTGCACCTTTGCCTTTTTGACCATTTCCTCTTGGTAGGCTTGGAGCTTTTGCTGAGCCAGGGCTTCGGCGACCTGCGGCTTGACTTCTTCCAGCGTCGGCAGCTTGGCCGCGCGGATGTCGTCCACCTTGATCACGTGCCAGCCATTGGCGGTGTGAACCGGGTTCTCGGTGACCTGGCCTTTTTGCAGGTTGACAAAGCCGGCGCTGAACTCTTTCGGGAACGCGGACGGGCTAGCCCAGTCCAGGTCGCCGCCACTGTTGGCGGTGCCGGTGTCCTTCGATTGCTTGGCCAGCTCTTCGAACTTGGCGCCGCCCTTGATCTTGGCGATCACGTCCTTGGCTTGCTGTTCGGTGTCCACCAGGATGTGGCGCACGTGGAATTCCTTGTCGCCGGTGGTTGCCTTGAAGCGGTCGTACTCGGCCTGGATCTCGGCGTCGGTGACCGGGTGCTTCTCGATGTAGTCACGGGCCAGGGCGTTGATCACGATGGTCTGGCGGGCGTTCTCCAGCGCCTGCTTGACGTCCGGCTTCTTGTCGTAGCCTTGCTTGACGGCCTCCTGCATCAGCACTTCGCGTGCGATCAGGTCCTGCTTGATCGCGTCGCGCAGCTCCTTGGTGTCGGGCTGCTGGCCTTGTTCGACGACCTGCTTGACGACTGCATCGGCACGCGACGACGGAATCGGTTTGCCGTTCACGACGGCGAGGTTCTGGGCGAAGGCAGGGGCAACCGCAACGGCGATCAGTGCTATCAGCAGGCGTGCTGGCTTAAAGGTCATTATTGTTTCCTGTGAAGGGAGAGTTGCTTGGACGAGATTGGATTAGTTGTTGTACTTCGGTTTTTACTTCGTTTTTCGATTGTGGAGCAAATTCCTTAAGGCTAGCTGAACGGCCTGCCGTTACAGCTCGGACGGCGCCAGTGCCGTGATCGCCAGCGCATGAATCTCAGCATGCATCATGTCGTGCACGGCATCATACACCAGTCGATGGCGCATGACGAGTTTCAGTCCCTCGAAGCGGTCGGAGACCACTTTCACGCTGTAGTGACCACCGCCGGATGCGGCGCCCGGGTGGCCCGCATGCAGGGCCGAATCGTCGCCCAGTTCGAGCACGCTGGGCGCCAGCGCCGAGCGCAGGCGGTCACGGATGCGGTCAAGGCGGGTATCGATGGTGCCGTTCATGCGCCTTCCTCCTGGATGTATTTCGAGAGCATCAGCGTCTGGACCACGACGAATGCGAAGAAGAGGCCGGTAAAGCCGAACAGCTTGAAGCTGACCCAGGCGCCGGTGTCGTCCTTGAACAAGACAAAGGCCACCAGCAGGTTGAGCAGGCCCAGGAACGCGAAAAACACGGTCCAGGCGTAGCCAAGGCGGGCCCAGACCGGGTCTGGCAGCTTGATCTGCACTTCCATCAATTTGCGCATCAGGTTGGTCTTGAACAGTACCTGGCTGACGAACAGGATGACGGCGAATACCCAGTAGAGGATGGTCGGCTTCCACTTGATGAAGTTTTCATCGTGGAAGTAGATGGTCGCGCCACCCATGACCGCGATCACGGCGAGCGAGACCCACAGCATCCCGTCGACCTTGCGCCCGCGCACCAGCAGGTAGCCGATCTGCAGCACGGTGGCGATGATGGCCACGGCCGTGGCCAGCAAGATCGGCGCTTGCGCCGGCGCCACCACGCCCCCCGATACCAGGCCGCCCAGGTATTGCGTCACGATGTCGTGCGCCGCGCCCTGGTGCCCTTCGCCAAGCTTATAGACGATAAAGAACAGGATGACCGGAAATAGGTCGAAAAGAAATTTCATGTTGTAGCTGGAGAATGTTTCACACTGGTTCGAAGCGCAGGGCTGCGGAGTTGATGCAGTAGCGCAGGCCGGTGGGCGGCGGACCGTCCGGGAACACGTGGCCGAGGTGCGCATTGCAGACCGCGCAGATGATTTCGGTGCGCAGCATACCATGGCTGCGGTCGACTTTCTCGATCACGTTGGCCGGATCGATCGGACGGAAGTAGCTTGGCCAGCCGCAGCCGGAATCGAACTTGGCGTCCGATTCGAACAGCGGGGTATCGCAGCACACGCAGTGGTAGATGCCGTGCTCGTGGTGGTCCCAGTATTTGCCGCTGAAGGCGCGTTCGGTGGCCGCGTGGCGCGTCACCTGGTACTGCATGGGGTCCAGCTGGGCGCGCCACTCGGCGTCGGTCTTGGTTACTTTGTCGTTCATGGTCGGTCTTTCTCGATTCAGGAGGAACAGCTCACTTCGAGCGTGGCCGCCCAGTCTGGCGGCAGGGCCGCATAGGATTCATTTTCCGGCTGCTCGTCGAACGGGTGTTCGAGCACGGCAAGCAGCTTGCTTACGCCGCCATAATCGCCGTTCTGCGCCTGTTCGATGGCGAGCTGGGCCAGATAGTTGCGCAGCACGTACTTTGGATTCGTGCGGTGCATCGCTTCGCGGCGCGGCGCGTCGACGCTGTTTTCCTGGCGCAGCCGCGCGCGGTAGTTTTGCGCCCAGGCGTCGAAGGCCGCGCGGTCGATGAACTGGTCGCGTAGCGGAGCGTCCTGTTCCGGGTTCTCCACCTGCAGGCCGCCCAGCCGGCGGAAGAACAGTGTGTAGTCGACATGGTTTTCCTGCATCAGCTTGAACATGTCGTCCAGGAGCTGCCGATCGCCGTCCTGCGCGGTTGCCAGGCCCAGTTTGGCGTGCAGCAGCGCGTCGATCTGTTGTGCGAATTCTGGCTGGTAGACGTCGAGCGCCTCCTGCGCGGCGTCGACGTCGCCGATCAGTGGCAGCAGGGCGTTGCCGAGCGCATAGCAGTTCCAGTGCCCGACCGGCGGCTGGTTGCTGTACGAGTAGCGGCCGCCCTGGTCGGTGTGGTTGCAGATGTGGTTGGCGTCGAACGCTTCCATGAAGCCGAACGGGCCGTAGTCCAGCGTCAGGCCGAGGATCGACATGTTGTCGGTGTTCATTACGCCATGCATGAAGCCCACCGCCTGCCACTCCCCGATCAGGCGCGCGGTGCGGCGCGTGACTTCGGCCAGCAGCGCCTGGTACGGATTCGGCGCATCCATCAGGTCTGGATAGAACGTTTTGATCACATAGTCGGCAAGCAGGCGCAGCTCTTCCGGCTTGTCGCGGTAATACCAGTGCTCGAACGAACCGAAGCGCACGAACGATGGCGCCATGCGCGTCACGACTGCCGCGGTTTCGATGTTTTCGCGGATCACCTGTTGGCTGGCGCCGGTAACCATGAGAGCGCGCGTGGTCGGAATGCCGAGCGCGGCCATGGCTTCGGAGCAGAGGAATTCGCGGATCGACGAACGCAGCACCGCACGGCCGTCGCCCATGCGGGAGTAAGGCGTACGCCCGGCCCCCTTGAGCTGGAGTTCCATCGGTCCCTGCGCCGTGGCGATATCGCCGAGCAAAATTGCGCGCCCATCCCCCAGTTGGCCAGCCCAGACGCCGAACTGGTGACCCGAATACACGGCCGCCAGCGGCTGCGAGCGTGCGGCGACCTCGTTACCCGTGAAGAGGGCAACGAAATCGTCGTTCGCCAGCTCCCGGGCGTCGAGCCCGATCAGCCCGGCGGCGCGCCCGCTCGCCGCCACGAAGTAAGGATTGGGCAGGGGGGTGGGCATCAGGCGCGTATAGAACGCGGGCGGCAATTCGGCAAACGAATTGTTCAGCGGAAGGTCGTCGGCAGTGATGGCAGTTCCAGTCAGGTTCATTCCAATGTCAGGATTTTACCGTACGGGGCGGATTTCATTCGGACGCGGGCGTGTGCCAAACGTGTGTTACATGGGGTGATACGCCCGATCAAAAGCGCGGCGGTGTAGAAATAATACGATCGTACTTTTATCGGTTATAGTTGAGCATTGCCGGTTCTACTAGATGAGGAAGAGACATGAGTGCCGAATACCTGGTCGATGGCGGAGTTGCCGTCATCACGCTGAACAATCCGCCGGTCAATGGCCTGGGCCTGGCCACTCGTACCGCCGCTGTCGAGGGCATCCGCAAGGCCGAGCTCGACGACACGGTCAAGGCCATCGTGCTCACCGGCGCCGGCAAGGTGTTCTCGGGCGGCGCCGACATTCGCGAATTCAATTCGCCCAAGGCGCTCACCGAACCGACGCTGCACACCCTGATCCGGGTCGCCGAAAACAGCACCAAGCCGGTAGTGGCGGCAATTCATGGGGTCTGCATGGGGGGCGGCCTGGAACTGGCGCTTGGATGCAATTATCGCGTGGCGCTCCCCGGCGCGCAGGTGGCGCTGCCGGAGGTAAAGCTTGGCCTGGTGCCGGGCGCCGGCGGCACACAACGCTTGCCGCGCGTGCTGGGCCTGGAGCGCTCGCTTGAGATGATCGTGTCCGGCACCCCGGTCCTGTCCGACAAGCTGGCCGGCACCGCGCTGTTTGACGAAGTGTTCCCGGCCGGGACCGAGCTCGTGCCAGCGGCCGTCGCTTTCGCGCGGCGGATCGCCGACGTGCGCCCCTTGCCGAAAGTGCGCGATCGCAGTGTCGATCACCCTGATTTTGAGGCCTTCCTCCGGCGCTCGCGCGAGTCGGTCAAGGCGATGGCGGGACCGTTCCCGGCGCCGCTGGCGTGTGTCGAGTGCGTCGCGGCCTCGGTCACCATGCCGTTCGAAGATGGCCTCAAGTTCGAGCGGGAACGGTTTCT
This sequence comes from Massilia horti, assembly GCF_004614195.1. GTDB lineage: Bacteria > Pseudomonadota > Gammaproteobacteria > Burkholderiales > Burkholderiaceae_D > Telluria > Telluria horti. Next base: position 113,232 of record NZ_SPUM01000132.1, read on the forward strand.
TCAATTGGCCCAGTCGCCGGAGTCGAAGGCCTTGCGTCACGCATTCTTTGCCGAACGCGCCGCCAGCAAGATTCCTGACGTACCGGCCGACACGCCGACGCGCCAGATTACGAGGGCGGCGGTGGTCGGCGCCGGCACCATGGGCGGCGGCATCGCAATGAGCTTTGCCAACGCCGGCATCCCGGTCACCATCCTGGAGATGGAGCAGGATCGGCTGGACAAGGGGTTGGCGACGATCCGCAAGAACTACGAAAGCACGCTCAAGAAGGGCAAGCTTACGCCGGAAAAATTCGATCAGCGCATGGGATTAATCACCGGCACGCTCTCGTATAAGGACATTGCACAGGCTGATATCGTGGTCGAAGCCGTGTTCGAGGATATGGGCGTCAAGGAATCGGTATTCCGGCACCTGGACAGCGTGATGAAACCGGGTGCGATCCTGGCCACGAATACCTCCACGCTGGACGTGAACAGGATTGCGGGTGTCACCAGCCGTCCGCAGGACGTGATCGGTACACATTTCTTCAGCCCGGCGAACGTGATGAAGCTGCTCGAAATCGTACGCGGCGCACAGACCGGCAAGGACGTGCTGGCCACGACGATGGCGCTTTCCAAAAAGCTGAAGAAAACCGGCGTGGTGTCCGGCGTGTGCGACGGATTCATCGGCAACCGGATGCTGGAGCAGTACCTGCGCCAGGCCGGCTTTTTGCTGGACGAAGGCGCGCTGCCCGAGCAAGTCGATCAGGCGATCGAGAAGTTCGGCTTTGCCATGGGGCCGTACCGCATGAGCGACATGGCCGGCAACGACGTTGGCTGGTACGTGCGCAAGCGCCGCGCGATCGAGGCGCCGGACGTGACGTATTCCAAAACAGCCGACCTGCTGTGCGAACAGGGGCGCTTTGGCCAGAAAACGGGCGCTGGGTGGTATGACTATGTGCCGGGTGACCGCACGCCGCACCCCTCGCAAATGGTCAACGACATGATCGTTAACCACTCGAAGGAACTCGGCATCGAGCGGCGAGCCATTTCCGACCAGGAGATCGTGGAGCGCCTGGTCTATGCGCTGGTGAACGAAGGGGCAAAGATCCTGGAGGAGGGGATTGCCTTGCGGGCGTCGGACATTGATATGGTGTACCTGACCGGCTACGGTTTTCCGCTGCAGCGGGGCGGGCCGATGTTTTACGCGGACTGGGTCGGCTTGCCGAGGGTTTTGGCGTCGATCGAGAAGTATGCCGAAGGGCGCAATGGCGATGCGTGGAAGCCGGCGCAGCTGCTAGCCAGGTTGGCGGCGGAAGGCAAGGGCTTCAATAGCTGACGCAGGTTTTGTAGGGTGCGCACCTGTGCGCACGCGGTACGGTTGAATGTCGTTGGCGCCGGAATGCACACGTACTGTGCGCATCCTGTACGGGTGAACGCCGTTGGCGCCGGTCTGCACACGTACCGCGTGCGCACTGGTGCGCACCCTACGATCCTGCATGGCACGCGCTAACGTTGCGCATACCAGGCGATCGAAGGCTCAGCAGTTTACTTGAAACTGTATTAACGGTAGGCTTCGTAAACTGCCACTCCCGTCTGCTTTCGTGAAAAAATTCCTCCTGATCGCCAGCGCCTGCTTACTGGCCTTGCTGGCGACCACCGGTGCCTCGTTGCCGTACCCGATCCTGCCACCGCTGTTTGCCTCGGACGCGCCCAATAGCCTGAATCATTTTCTCGGCCTGCCGCCCAAGCTGCTGCTCGCGATCGCACTGCTCATCAACCCGCTCGGGCTGCTGATCGGTTCGGCCGTGCTCGGCCCGCTGTCCGATCGCTTTGGCCGCCGCCCGGTGGTGCTGGTCACTTCCATCGGCGCCGCGCTCGGCCACGTGCTCACAGCCGGTGCTCTCGTCATCCAGTCCTACCCGCTGTTCCTGCTGGCCCGCTTCGCCACCGGCCTGCTCGAGGGCAACGTCTCGGCGGTGCGCGCGATGCTGGCCGACCGCCTGGAGGGCAACCTGCGCAACCGGGCGCTGTCGTGGCTGAACGGCGCGTTGCACCTCGGCTGGCTGGTCGGTCCGCTGCTGGCGGGGCTGCTGGTGGGGCTGGGGGTGACCGTGCCGTTTTATGTCGCAGCTGGCGCGTTGTGCCTGGGTGCCGTACTGGCCGCCGTTTCGCTGGAGCACGAGCATAAGCCGGCTGGGCACGGCTCCTGGCTGTCGGTCGCGCGTGAAAGCCATGCTTTCAACCTGTTGCGCCACTACGAATTGCGGATGCTGTTTGTCGTCCAGTTCGCCTATTCCTGCGGCTCGACTGCCTTTTTCTTGTTCTATCCGCTCTGGCTGGTGGAGGTGGGTGGTTATGGCGTGCGTGAGATTTCGCACGTCAATGTGCTCATGTGCGCCCTGTTGACGCTGACTGCGGCGTTCGCCGGTGGCCCCAGCCGTGTCGAACCGCTGCGCCGCGCCAGCGTCTGTGCGCTGGGCGTTGCAGTCGCGATAGCGGCGGTGGGAGTGGGCAATCTCTGGATTGGCATCGCGGGCATTGTCCTGTTTGGTTTGCCGCACGCGTTTTTCAACGCCACCATTCTGGGCTGGGCGGCGGAGCGTTTCGGTTCGTACGGACAAGGGGCGGTCATGGGCCTGCTGGCCACGACCTATTGTCTCGCCAACATCCTGATGGCGCTGGCGGGTGCGGTGTTGACGCTGTTCGATACGCGTCTTGTTCTTGTGGCCGGCGCCGCATTCAGCACATGGGCAGCCATGCGGATGCGTGCATGGCATGGCGTGCAGACCAGGACCGCCTGACTGTACTGATGCAGTGCACTACGTGTGCCGCTCGCGGGAATCGGCAGGCGCTTCGGTGCGATCATTGAGACCGTAGTCTCTTACGACGGCTGCCACGCGCAGCCGGTAATCCTCGAAAATATACGCACGCCCTTTCGACTGTATCTCGCGGTGTAGCTCAAAATTTCGCCAGTTGCGCACCGCCTCTTCATCGCGCCAGAACGATAGCGACAAAATTTTCCCTGGTTGGGACAGGCTCTCGAAACGTTCGACCGAAATAAAACCGTCGATCTGTTCAAGATGTGGCCGCAGCTTCGCCGCGGCGTCAAGGTATTCCTGCTTGTGCCGCCCGTGTGGCACGACTTCAAAGATCACGGCGATCATCACGGGCCGCCTTGTGAAACGTGCCATCCACCACTTGAAGGAAGCTCCGTTCCTCACGCAGGATGAAGCGCTTTGCCTGGGCCATGGAAAAGTTGGCGCGGCCTTCCGCATCGATTTTCAAACGCGCCCGATAGGCCTCATACGAGGCCAGGCTGTCGAAGGCGATCAGGCCCCATGCCACATCATTGGTTCCTTCGTGAGGCAAAAAGTAGCCGATCAGATTGCCACCGCAACGTGGAATGATGCGCCCCCAGTTTTCGGCGTATTCCTTGAATTCCTCACGTTGGAATGGGTCGATCTCGTAGCGGATGAAGCAGGTGATGGTCATGTTGTCCTCGTCGTTGCCTGGTGCATTCACTATACGAGCTTGTCGGCATTCGATGGTTCGACCTGGATCGAACCATGAAAGACGGGTCAACCACGGCTACGAGGGTTCAACTGCCGCTGCCGTGCATCAAAATTTTCCGTTAGTGGAAAGTTTTGTTAATATGGGGAAATTACTGATTCTCGCGCTTTACGCGTTACCGCGTCCATGCCTGGCATGCGACGCCACCCGCTAGTTCTGCTTGACTACAGCGGCATCGTTTCGCAGACGCGTCCTCATTTTCTCCCATCCGCGATGCTGAGCCTGGTGAGTCTTATTCTGGAAACGATGGCTCTGTCAGTCGTGATGCTGTTCGTCCTGTCATCCGTGACATGCGAGGAAAACAGCGGCACGCGCGAGTGGTTCCGGGCGAACATCCTGGCGGTGGCAGCCTTGCTCGGCTATGCAGGGCGGGGCATGCTGCCCGACGTGCTGTCGATCGAGGCGGCCAATCTGTTGTTCATGGCGGCGATTAGCATGATGCTGGCCGGCTTTCGCCGTTACGAAGGAAAGACTTTCCCGACCAAACTACTCGCGGGTGGCATGGCAGTCGTGATGGCGGTCATCCTGGTCTTCCACTATGGCGTGGACCTCCCCGGGGTGCGGGTGATCACTGTTTCCATCTTTCACGGCGGCGTGTGCTTTGCGATCGGCATGACGGTGCGGCGCATGATTCCAGCTTCCCAGCCGCATTACCCGTTCCTCTTCACTGTCGTCGCCGCGTTCGCCCTTGCATTCGGCTACGCCGTGCGAGCCGTGCATTACATGCTGTTGCCTAACCTGGCGGTGCCGCTGTTTGCGTCAACCGTGTGGAACACGGTTTACTTTTCGCTCGGAACGCTGGCCTTCCCGGGCCTCACGCTGGGTGCTGTCATGATGACCAATGCCCGGAGCCTGGCGAAGGCAGCGTATGCCGCGGATCACGACCACCTCACCGGAGCCTGCTCGCGCCGCGCATTCTTTCAGCTGGCCGAGCGCGAACACATGCGCAAATTGCGTACCGGCGGCGATTTGTCGGTGCTGCTGTTCGATGCCGACCATTTTAAGGCGATCAACGATTCCTTTGGCCATGCGGTCGGCGATCAGGTACTCGCGGAGATCGTGAAATGCACGCAGAAGGTAATTCGTAATATTGATGTCTGTGCCCGGCTCGGCGGCGAGGAGTTCGCCGTCCTGCTGCCCGGCGCCGATGCTGGCACCGCGATATCGGTTGCCGAGCGCCTGCGCGCCGCGTTGGAGGGGGCGGTGCTTGCCACGTCAGCCAACGCGAGCGTGACCTGCACGGTCAGCATTGGTAGTGCCACGTTGCAGCCGCAGGAGACCCTGGCCGCGCTGCTGGTGAGGGCCGACCGCGCGCTGTATGCCGCCAAGTCCGCGGGCCGCAATCGAGCCATGTGCGCCGAGGATGTGCGCCGGATCGAGGTCGGCACATGAAAAGGCGCTGTCACCGTTAAGTGTGGGTTTCGTAGGGTGGGCGGGAGACCCGCCTACGTAAACCAACGAAAAGGGGTGCCGCTGTCTCCAGTGGCACCCCGGTTTGCGCAAGCGTTTATGCGTCAGTCTTCTGCGTAGATGTTGTTGTTCCTGGTCTCGCGCACGAACAGCGCACCGATCACGAAGGTGATCATGGCGGCGATGATCGGATACCACAGGCCGTAGTAGATGTCGCCCTTGAGTGCGACCAGCGCGAAGGCAGTGGTCGGCAGCAGGCCGCCGAACCAGCCGTTACCGATGTGGTAGGGCAGCGACATCGACGAGTAGCGGATGCGGGTCGGGAACATCTCCACCAGCATCGCGGCAATCGGTCCGTACACCATCGTCACGTACAGCACCAGGACAAACAGCAGCAGCACGACCATCGGCTTGTTGATCTGCTCTGGATCTGCCTTGGCCGGGTAGCCCGCTTCCTTGAGCGAAGCGCCCACCTCGGTCGTAAATGCGGTGACCTTGTCCTTACTCGCAGAGTCGAAGTTCAGCCCGTCCGGGGTCATGGTTGCATTAAACGACTGATATACCTTGTCGCCGACGTGGATGCTTGCAAGCGTGCCGGCCGGCGCTTCCTGGATGGTGTAGTTCACCGAAGCATTGGTCAGCATGCCGGTGGCGATGTCGCATGAGGACGGGAATTTCTTTGTGCTAGTGGGGTTGAACTGGAAATGGCATTTTTCCGGGTCGGCCACCACCACCACCGGCGACTTGGTCAGCGCGGCTTCCAGTGCCGGGTTGCCGTAGTGGGTGATCGCCTTGAAGATCGGGAAGTAGGTGAGGGCGGCGATCAGGCAGCCGCCAAGGATGATCCATTTGCGGCCGATCTTGTCCGACAGCGAACCGAAGAAGATGAAGAACGGAGTGGCCAGTGCGAGTGCGATGGCAATCATGATCTGCGCGCTGGCCGGCTCGATTTTCAGGGTCTGGGTCAGGAAGAACAGGGCATAGAACTGGCCGGTGTACCAGACCACGGCCTGACCCATGGTCAGGCCGACCAGCGCCAGGATCACGATCTTGGCGTTCTTCCACTTCATGAAGGATTCCTTCAGCGGCGCCTTGGAGACCTTGCCATCCGCCTTCATCTTGGCGAACGCGGGCGACTCGTTCATCGACAGCCGGATCCATACCGAGATACCGAGCAAGACAACCGATAGCAGGAACGGGATGCGCCAGCCCCACTCGTCGAACGCCTTCGGCTCCATCGACATCCGGGTCCCCAGGATAACCAGCAAGGACAGGAACAGGCCCAGCGTGGCGGTGGTCTGGATCCAGGAGGTGAAAAAGCCGCGTTTGCCGTCGGGCGCATGCTCCGCCACGTAGGTGGCAGCGCCGCCGTATTCGCCGCCCAGGGCCAGGCCCTGCAGGATGCGCAGCGTGACGAGCAGGATCGGGGCAGCGATGCCGATGGTGGCATAACTTGGCAAGAGGCCCACGATGAAGGTCGAGCCGCCCATGATCATGATCGTGACCAGGAAGGTGTACTTACGGCCGACGATGTCGCCCAGGCGGCCGAACACCAGCGCGCCAAAAGGGCGCACGATGAAGCCGGCGGCGAAGGCAAGCAGTGCGAAGATGAAGGAGGTGGTCGCGTCGCCAAGGAAGAACTGCTTGCCGATGACCGCGGCGAGCGAACCGTACAGGTAGAAGTCATACCATTCGAAAACGGTACCAAGGGACGAGCCGAAAATGACTTTTCGCTCCTCCTTGGTAATGCCCGCGGCCTGGGGTACTGCCTTGCCCGCGGTCACGCCTGGTGTGAGTGCCATATGTGTCTCCGTTGTAGTAATTCGATGTAGTCGGAATAGCCGATACAGGGTCAGCTATAACGGAGTGTGGCGCGTGAAGCTTACGTCATGCTTTCTTCAAACTTACTGGAAACTTACAGCTGAGGTGCCGGTGGCGGGCATCTTCCGGTGAAACGCGCTTGGTGTTGCCGGCTGCTACACTAGCGGATGCGGGCAATCACGCCCGTACTGACAAGCATTTGAAACACGGAAAAGAATATGATCAAGCACATCGTCATGTGGAAACTGAAGGACCACGCCGAGGGCGCCGACCGCGCCACCAATGCCGCCGAAATGAAGCGCCGCCTCGATGCCTGCGCCAACATCGTGCCCGGCATCCTCAAATTTGAAGTGGTGCTGGCGCAGCCGGGCCTGGAGGCCACCTACGACGTGGTGCTGTATTCCGAATTCGCGGACAAGGCCGCGCTGCAAGCCTATGCCAGCCACCCGACGCACCAGGCGGTGGTGCCGTTCATCGGCGCCATTCGCGAAGGGCGCCAGTGCATGGACTACGAAATCTGAGTTCGCCAAAGGAGACGCGATGCGCACGGTGCAGGAACTGTTCTCACTGAAGGGCAAGGGCGCGCTGGTGACCGGCGGATCGCGCGGGCTCGGCCTGCAGATGGCCGAGGCGCTGGGCGAGCAGGGCGCGCGCGTCGTGATCACGGCGCGCAGGCAGGACGAACTGGACGGGGCAGTCGCGCACCTGAGCGGGCGCGGCATCGATGCCCTTGGCATTGCGGCCGACCTCTCGCATGAGGCCAACGTGCTGCCCCTGGTCGAGCAGGCGCTCGGTTGCCTCGGCCGGCTCGACATCCTCGTCAACAATGCCGGCGCCACCTGGGGCGCACCGGCCGAAGAGCATCCGCCCGAAGCGTGGGACAAGGTGATGAACCTGAACGTGCGCAGCATGTTCCTGGTGTCGCAGGCGGTGGGCCGGCTGTCGATGATCCCGCGCCGCTACGGACGCATCATCAACACCTCGTCGATTGCCGGCCTGGCGGGCAACCCGCCGGGGACAATGAAGACGCTGGCCTACAATACCTCGAAGGGGGCCGTGATCAACTTCACGCGTGCGCTCGCCGCAGAGTGGGGCGAATACGGCATCACCGTCAATTCGATCGCGCCGGGCTTCTTCCCGTCCAAAATGACCCGGGGCGTGCTGTCGACATTCGGCGAAGAGGTGCTGGTCAAGGACGCGCCGCTTCGCCGTCTGGGCGATGAAGAGGATCTCAAGGGCGCGGTGGTGCTGTTCGCCTCCGACGCCGGCAAGCACATCACGGGCCAGACGCTGGCGGTCGACGGGGGCGTGTCGGCGGTCTGACCCGCGCGGGGAGGACGCGATGAAGGACTTTCGCGGCAAGGTGGCCGTGATCACAGGCGCGGCGGGCGGCATCGGACGCGAGCTGGCGAACCGGGCCGCCGAGCTAGAGATGAAGCTGGTGCTGGCCGACGTGCAGGTGCATGCGCTCGAGCGCGCGACCAGCGAGCTGCTCGGCCAGGGCGCCGAGGTGTTGTCGATGGTGTGCGACGTGAGCAAGGCACGGCTGGTGCAGGAACTGGCCGATTCGGCTATCGCGCGTTTCGGCGAGGTGCACCTCGTATTCAACAATGCCGGTGTGGCTGCCGGCGGCCTGGTCTGGGAAAATACCGAGGCCGACTGGGAGTGGGTGCTGGGCGTGAACCTGTGGGGCGTAATCCACGGCGTGCGCGTCTTTACCAAGTTGATGCTCGATTGCGCCAGGCGTCATGCCGGCTTTGAAGGGCATATCGTCAACACGGCTTCGATGGCGGGGCTGGTCAATGCGCCGGCGATGGGTGCCTGTAACGTGCCCGGGCACGGGGTGGTGTCGCTGAGCGAGACGCTGTATCACGATCTGCGGCTGGTTCAGGCGCCGATAGGCGTGTCGGTGCTGTGCTCGCACATTGTGCCGGCGGCGCCCGCGCGTTCGCATCACCAGCGGCAGGAGGACCTGAGGAACGACCAGATGGCCGAGGCCGGACAGCTTGCTCTTCAGGGACTGCTGGATACGGCGTCAGTCAGGATGCCGGCGGCCGAGGTGGCGCGGATCGCCTTCGATGCGGTGCGTGACGGGTGGTTCTACATCGGTGTGCCTGCGCCGGCGCTTCAAAGCATGGCGGCGCGCATAGAGGCGATCCTGCACGAGGAGCCGCCGCCGGATCTGTATGCGGCGAGCCCGCAAATCACGGATATGCTGCGTTCGAAGTTGTAGGGTACGTATTTTGTCGTACGCGGTACGTGTGATCGCCGTACCGCGTGCGCACAGGTCCTCGCCGGCCGCGCGCCCCCTACTCCGACAGGTCGCGGCTGATGCAAATCGTAGGGTGCGCACCCGTGCGCACGCGGTACGGTTGATTAATCGTTGGCTCCGGCACCTACCCGCACCGCCTCCTCAAACGCAAACTTGCCCTTCAGGCTGCAGCACGCGTTCCTGCAGTTCAGGTGGCGCGTCGGTGTAGAGCCTGACGACCGTCGAGGTGCGCGTGCCGTACCCCGGCGTTTCGATACACACCGCGGATAGCTGGCGCTCCAGGTCCAGCGGCACTCCGGTTTCCGGCAAGCGCAGATCAGGCGCGCGGGTGGTATCGGCCAGCATTTCGAAATAGGCTTCCTCGGGCGCGCCTTGGCACAGCAGGCTCGCGAACTGGGCTTTGGTGCGCAGGACCTTGGGCCAGGGCGCGTCGAGCAGTCCGTTGGAGATGCCGTAGATGCCCGGCTCGAGCAGCTGCCCGTTACGCGGATCACCCTCGCCGCGGTTGGAATACCAGTAAAGTCCGTCCCGGTCGCCCAGCACCAGGTTAAATCCGTTGTAGCGATGCGCGCCCGGCGCAATGCGTTCGAGGTAGCTGGATGCGGTCAGCTCGCCCTTGAGGAAGTCGGCGACCAGCACGCCGCGTGTGGGCGCGTCGTCGCGCCGCTCGCCGGGCGCGCGGATGTTGGTCAGCGCCGCGAACCGGGCACCATTGGGACCAATCAGGCTCACGCCCATCCAGCTGCCGCCGCCTTTCAGATCGCGCCCCGCGATCATGTTGGGATGGTCGGGCCAGGGAGCGGCCGGCGTCGCCGGGCGGTCGTAGTATTCGTCGCGGTTGGCGGCGGCGATGATCGGCACGCCGGGGATCACCTTCCATGCAAAAACGATCAGGCACATGGCGTCAAATCCGTAAATACCTCAGCGTGGCGCGGGCCTTCGATCAGGCTGGCCAGGCCCGCGCCGCGGGCGGCGGCATCCAGAACTTCGCCGAAGGCGGCATCCACTCCGGCATACACTTCCATCCAGGTCTGCAGGCCATCTGTCATCTCAGGACGACGCTTGAGCTGGGCCGCGACTTCGCGGTGTTCACCGAGCGCCGCCTGCATGGCGCGTACCAACGGTTCCAGGCGCGCCGCGTGTTCGCAGCGCACTTTGTAATAGACGTACAGGTCGAACATGGCTCAGGTGCCCGCCGCGTCGAGCGAATACGGCATCGGCAGCACGCTGAGCTGCGCGCCGGCGGCGGAGCCGAGATGGACCGCATCGGTCAGCGCAGCCAGTTTGATTTCGACCAGCACATCGGCACCGCCCGCGCCGTTTGCGGCGGCGTTGACGATCATGCCGGCTGGCTGTTCCGGGTCCGCGCTCGAAAACACTTCCTCGCCGGGTTGCGCGGCGGCGTTATCGACGCTGGCGAGCACCATCCTGCGCTTGAGCTTGCCAAGATACTGGCTGCGCGCGACGATTTCCTGGCCCGGGTAGCAGCCTTTTTTGAAGTTCACGCCGCCCACCAGCTCAAAATTCACCATCTGCGGGACGAACTGTTCCTGGGTTTTGAGTGTCACTTGGGGGACGCCTGCGTGGATCGCGGCGAGGTGCCAGGCAACATTGCCGCCAAGCGCGAGCCGGGCCTTGAGCTTTGGTATCGCGGCGATCGCGGTCTGTGCCGAGGTCAGCCACAGGTAGCGCGGCGCGTCGAACGCGTCCGCCAGGCGAATGACGGCGCCCAGGTCATGATCGAGCTTTGCATAGGGAACAGCGGGCAGTGCACCGAAGTGTTCGGAGAGCGCCGCCTCGGCTTTGGCGCCGCCCAGGCCGAGGACCGCCTCATATTGCGGCTCGGCAGTGGCGTCGCGCAGCTTGGCCTTGGCGCGCAGCACGAACATGGTCAGGCGCTTTTGCAGCGGCGCCTGGATGGCACGCGGCAGCTGCAGGTAGATGGATTGCTCGTCGCGCCACATCAGGCAGGTCGCCTGCAAGCGGCCTTTCGGTGTGCAATAGCCGGCCAGCCGGGCTTCGGTGCGGCTAAGATGCTCGACATCGTTGGTCAGTTGGTTGTGCAGGAAACTGGCGGCGTCCTCGCCGGCAACGCCGATCAGGCCGAGGTCGGTGGCCGGCGCGACGAAGCCGTCGGCAAGCTCGGCGCGGCTCAAGACGCGGCCGAAATCTTCAACCTGGCCCGCTTCGTCGATGTGGAAGCGGGCGCCTTGAGAGGAGAGGTAGTCGATCCAGTTACTCATATTTCCTAAAAATATTCCCGAATAGGCTTTATCATTACGGCCTCATTATAGAGTTGTCGAGCAAATCGCGCCGGGAACGGCGCAAAACTTCACGGAAAGAATGGCACTAATAAGAAAACTCATCGCTGCCGGTGTGATCGTGTCCGTTGCGGCGCTTGCCGGTTTTTCCTACTGGTCACAGCAGCCGATCACGACCGGGGAAGCCGTCATCGATTTCACCGTTGCGCCAGGCTCGGGTGTCGGCGCTGCGGCGCAACAAATCGCGAATGCCGGCGTGCCGGTCAACCCGTTCCTGTTCGGACTGCTTGCGCGGGCAACGGGCAAGGCAGCGCGCATCAAGGCCGGCACCTATGAGCTCAAACCCAATACCTCGCCGCGCCGCCTGCTCACGCAGCTGGTGCGCGGCGAATTTGCGCAGGAATCGGTCACGATCATCGAAGGCTGGACCTTCCGCCAGATGCGCGAGGCGCTGGCAGGCGCCAAGTCGCTGCGCCACGACACGGCGAACATGTCCGACAAGGAAGTGATCGCCAAGATCGACCCGGCGTTCGAGCACCCGGAAGGGATGTTCTTCCCGGATACCTACCTGTTCGCGAAGGGATCGAGCGACTTGCAGATCTACAAGCTGGCGCATCAGGCGATGATGAATCGCCTCAATGCAGCCTGGGAAAAGCGCGATCCGAACCTGCCGTATTCCAGTCCGTACCAGGCGCTGATCATGGCTTCGATCGTCGAAAAGGAGACGGGGCAGAAGAGCGAGCGCGGGTTGATCGCCGGTGTGTTCGTCAATCGCCTGAAGGCGGGCATGTTGCTGCAGACCGATCCGACCGTGATCTACGGCATGGGCGAGAAGTACGAAGGCAAGATCCGCAAGAAGGACCTGGAAACGGATACGGCGTATAACACCTATGTGCGCAGCGGGCTGCCGCCGACGCCGATCTCCTTGCCTGGCGTTCAGTCGCTGCAGGCGGCGCTGTCTCCGGCCAAGACCGAGGCGCTGTATTTCGTTTCGCGCGGCGACGGCACAAGCAAATTCTCGGACAATCTTTCGGACCATAACAAAGCAGTGAACCAGTATCAACGAGGGGCGAGCACCCCATGACCGGCGGCAAATTCATTACCTTCGAGGGCATCGACGGCGCAGGCAAGTCGACCCACATCGGCTTTGTCACCGATTTCCTCACAAGTCGCGGCAAGACGGTCGTTTCTTCGCGCGAGCCGGGCGGCACGGCGCTGGGCGAGAAGCTGCGCGACCTGTTGCTGCATGAAAAGATGCATCTCGAAACGGAGGCCCTGCTGATGTTCGCCAGCCGCCGCGAGCACATGGCCCAGGTGATCGAGCCGGGCCTGGCGCGCGGCCACTGGGTGTTGTCTGACCGCTTTACCGATGCCAGCTTTGCCTACCAGAGCGCCGGGCGCGGCATGGACCGCGCCAAGATGGAAGCGCTCGAGCACTGGGTGCATCCGCACCTGCAGCCGGACTTGACGCTGGTGTTCGACGTGCCGGTCGAGGTGGCGCGCGAGCGCTTGAACGCGACCCGCACACTGGACAAGTTCGAACAGGAACAGATGGGCTTTTTTTCGCGCTGCCGTGACGAGTACCTGCGCCGCGCCGCCCAGTTCCCGGACCGTATCGCCGTCATCGATTCAACCCGGAGCATCGAGGAGACGCGCGGGCGCATCACCCTGGCGCTGGAGAGGTTGTTGTGATTTACCCCTGGCAGCAGGCCGCCTGGTCGCAGCTGCGGCAGTTGCGCGAACGCCTGCCGCACGCGATCCTGTTCCATGGCGCGGCCGGGATCGGCAAGGCCGACTTCATGGAAGCGTTCGCGCAGGCCTTGCTGTGCGAGAACGTGGGACCTGGCGGCCAGGCCTGCGGCCAGTGCGCCTCGTGCGGCTGGTTCGTGCAGGGCAACCACCCGGACTACCGGCGCGTGCGCCCGGAGGCGCTGGAGGACGAGCCGCCAGCCGAGGGCGAGGAGGGCGGCGAGGAAAAGAAGGCCAAGTCCAAAACCCCGTCCAAGGAAATCAAGATCGAGCAGATCCGCGCGCTCGCGGACTTCATGAACATCTCGACCCACCGCCAGGGCTTGCGCGTGGTGGTGCTGTACCCGGCCGAGGCGCTGAACATGCCCGCTTCCAACGCGCTGCTGAAGACGCTGGAAGAGCCGCCGCCGGGCACCGTGTTCCTGGTGGCCTCCAACAGCCTGGACCGGCTGCTGCCGACCATCCTGTCGCGCTGCCGCAAGTTCGCGCTGCCAATGCCCGACCATGCGCAGGCACTGGAGTGGCTGAAGGCGCAGGGCGTGCCGGACGCCGACAGCTGGTTGCGCGAGCAGGGCGGCGCGCCGCTGGCGGCGCTGGCGCAGGCCGAAACCGGCAACCGCGAGGATATGGAAGTCCTGCTGCAATTGCTGGCGCATCCGAACGTGGACAACGCGCTCAAGACGGCCGACCGGCTGTCCAAGGCCCCGTTGCCGATGCTGGTCGCGTGGCAGCAGCGCTGGTTGTACGACGTGTTGTCGTTCAAATTATCCGGGAAGATACGATATTATCCGCGCTACCAGAAGGAACTTGCGGCTCTGGCCACAAACGTGCACACTGCCAGCCTGATGCGTGCAATCAAGGCGGCAAACGAGCGGCGCGCGGTGGCCGATCATCCGTTGTCGCCAAGACTGTTTGTCGAAGACATGCTGCTTGATTACACTGGATGTTGCAGCTGAAAGGAATTGAATGAGTGGCAATCCCGGCGATACGACTGTTTCGAACGTGCCGCGACCGTCGGTGCTCTCGCTTGCCATTAAGGAAAAAGCAGCACTGTATGCCGCTTACATGCCGTTCCTGAAACATGGCGGCATGTTCGTGCCGACGACCAAACCGTACAAGATCGGCGATGAAATCTACCTGATCTTGTCGCTGATGGACGATCCGAACAAGTACCCGATCGCGGGCAAGGTGGTGTGGATCACGCCGGCCGGGGCCAACAACAACAAGGCGCAAGGCATCGGCGTGCATTTCCCGGCCGACGAAACCGGCCAGCGCGCCAAGCTGCGCATCGAAGAGATTCTTGGCGCCGCGCTGCGTTCCTCGCGCGCGACGCACACCCTGTAATTCAACCAAAGTTTTATGCCGTCTTACGTTCACCGCCTCGCCCGCCGCGACGACCTGCCGGTCATTGTCGACATCTACAACTCCACCATTGCTTCACGCGAAGTCACCGCAGATACCGAGCCCATCAGCGTGGAATCGCGCGAAGGCTGGTTCAACGACCATACGCCGGAGCGGCGTCCGCTGTGGGTGATCCATTCGGCGGATGACAGGTCCAACGAGCCGGAAGTGATCGGATGGCTGTCGTATTCGAACTTTTATGGACGGCCCGCGTATTCTGGTACGGCGGAACTGTCGATCTACATTGCCGAGCACTGGCGCGGCAAGGGGATCGGACGTTACTGCCTCGAGCAGGCGATCGCGTTTGCGCCGCAGGTCCAGGTGCACACGCTGCTGGGTTTCATTTTCGGACACAATGCGGCCAGCCTGGCGCTGTTTCGCAAGTACGACTTCGAGACCTGGGCGCATTTTCCGCGCGTGGCCAATCTGGATGGGATCGAACGCGATCTGATCATTCTGGGAAAACGGGTGGCCTGAAAAGCCTGCAGGAGGCGTAGGGGGCGCGGGGCCGCCGAGGACCTGTGCGCACGCTGTACGGTCGAGAAGTGTTGGCCCCGGACGCACACGTACCGCGTGCGCACGGGGTGCGCACCCTACGACGCCCTCGGCAAGCGGCAGCGCGAAGCGACGTTCTCCCACCTCGGCTAAAATGGCGGGATGTTTATCGATTCCCATTGCCATATCAACTTCCCCGAGCTCGCGGCGCGCATGCCGGAGATCCTGGCCAAGATGGCCGAGAACCATGTCACGCATGCGCTGTGCGTCTCGGTCGACCTGCCTGACTTTCCGCAGGTGCTCGCGCTGGCGGAGCAGTATCCGCACATTTATGCATCGGTCGGCGTACATCCCGACTACGAGGACACGCCTGAACCCAGCGTAGAACAACTGGTCGAGCTGGCCCGCCACCCGAAGATCGTCGCGATCGGCGAGACGGGCCTGGACTATTACCGCCTCGAGGGCGACCTCGAATGGCAGCGGGAACGCTTCCGCACCCACATCCGCGCCTCGCGCGAGAGCGGCAAGCCGCTGATCATCCATACGCGCTCGGCCAGCCTTGATACCATCCGCATCATGCAGGAGGAGGGAGCCGCACCCGACAAGGGCGGCGCCGCCGGCGTGATGCATTGCTTCACCGAGTCGCTCGAGGTGGCCGAAGCGGCGATGGAAATGGGCTTTTACATTTCCTTTTCCGGCATCGTCACTTTCAAGAGCGCCAAAGAGTTGCAGGCGGTCGCACGCGCCGTTCCGCTTGAACGAATGTTGATCGAAACCGACTCTCCCTATCT
Source organism: Massilia horti (assembly GCF_004614195.1). GTDB lineage: Bacteria > Pseudomonadota > Gammaproteobacteria > Burkholderiales > Burkholderiaceae_D > Telluria > Telluria horti. The sequence continues at coordinate 128,981 of NZ_SPUM01000132.1, forward strand.
CGCGCCGGTGCCGTACCGTGGCAAAATGAACGAGCCCGGCTTCGTGCCGCACGTGGCCGAGTTCATTGCCGAGCTCAAGGGCGTATCGCTGCGCGACGTGGCGCAGCAGACCACCGACAACTTCTTCAAGCTGTTCAACATACAAAGGAACTGAGACCATGCGCCATGCCCGCCGCACCATCTTTCGCCTGTTCTTCGTAATGGCTTGCATGTGGTTCGGGGCGGCGCAGGCGGCAACGCCGGAAGAATCCTTTAACTTCTTCCGGGCCGTCCAGATGGACGATGCGCGGACTGTCCAGGCCCTGCTGGGCAAAGGGCTGGACCCGAATGCCAAGAATCCTGTCGGCGGCGAGCCGGCGCTGGTGGCGGCTGTGCGCGAAGGGTCGATGCAGGTGCTCGAGGTGCTGCTCGCGAATCCAAGCACCAATATCGAGGTCAACGCCCTCAACGGCAATACGGCGCTGATGATGGCGGCGTTCAAGCACAACAAACCAGCGTTGATGGCGCTCTTGAACAAGGGTGCGGCGGTCGATCGCCAGGGCTGGACCGCGCTGCACTATGCGGCAGCGGCCGGCGACGACGAGATCGCCCGCATCCTGCTCCAGCGCGGCGCCAGGATCGACGCCGTGTCGCCACCGGCCAGCGGCCTATACACGCCATTGATGCTGGCGGCGCGCGAAGGCCGGCATTCGACCGCGCAACTGCTGATCGAGCAGGGCGCCAACCCCAGGCTCAAGAACAGCGAAGACCTGACCGCGGCCCAGATCGCCGAACGCGCCGGGCAAGCCGCACTCTCCTCGGCAATCGAGGCGCAGGCCAAGGGGCGTTGAGCCGGCAGCAAGCCACTTGTCGCGGTATTTTGCCCGCTAGTCGTGCCAGGACACCGTTTATCGCATCATAATTGAAACGCCCTGGCACAAGCCGTACAGTCTCGGTACCGATAGTTTTCCGACACGGAGCGGACGATGTTCAGTTTCCTGGTGTGGCTGGTATTACTCTTTCTGTGCTGGCCGTTGGCCCTGCTGGCACTGGTGCTGTATCCGCTCGTCTGGCTGCTGACTTTGCCGTTCCGGCTGGTTGGCATCGGGGTCGAGGCGGTGTTCGGACTGCTGCGCGCGGTGGTGATGCTGCCGGCCCGGATACTTGGCGGCAGCCCGGGGCGTTGAGTGCGTACTGCCGGGTCTGTGCTCCAATTAACAGACCGTTGCTGGGCGATCAACTACCCTGAGGACTCCTCCGCTTTCAATCCGGAGGCGGACTTTTGAGTGATAGGAAACGATTATGCGTCTGGACATTTATCGCAGAGCCGAAACCGATGGCAAATTCTCCTACCTGGCCGTGCCCGAGGCCCGCAACATTCCCGAGGAAGCGACCAATACCGATTGGCTGATCGAAGCCCGCGCCTACGAAGTTGACGACAACGTCGACCAACTGCCGGACTACGACATCGACAACCTGACCAGGCAGATCGCCGAAAAAGGGTATGCGGTAACGTCCACGATCCACTGATTCTAAGTTTCGCGCGGCGGCCCAACGCTGCCGCCGCGGTGTCACCGAACCGCCCGCCGGCCGTCCACAGCAGCGGACCGGATATGGTATCCTTGCGCGTCGATTTTGAATGGTCAGCAGTGGTCTGCTGGAGGGGGAGCGCAATGAAGTGGGCAGTGGTTGGTTTTTTCGTACTCTCGATCCTGCACATCCATTTCCGTGGCAAGGTGCGCCTGCCGTTCGGCCGCCAGTTGTTCGACCATTCGTCGTTCATGGCGCCCATCAATATCTTCATGCACCTGTTTTCCAAGGTGCCCAGCACGCCCTACATTCCGGTTGGCGAGTTCCCCGAACTGGCGCCGCTGCAGCAGAACTGGCAGGTGATCCGGGCCGAAGCCGAACACCTGGTGTCGCTGCAAAAGATTAAGGCCGCCGAAAAGAACGACGATGCCGGCTTCAATTCCTTCTTCAAGACCGGCTGGAAGCGTTTTTACCTCAAATGGTACGACGCCAGCCATCCGTCCGCCGAGCGCTTGTGCCCGGAAACCTACAAGTTGCTGCAGAGTATTCCGTCGGTCAAGGCCGCCATGTTCGCCGAACTGCCGCCCGGCGGCAAACTGAACAAGCATCGCGATCCGTTCGCGGGTTCGCTGCGCTACCACCTGGGCCTGGCCACGCCGAACGACGACCGCTGCTTTATCGAAGTGGACGGCCAGCGCTACAGCTGGCGCGACGGCCAGGGCGTGATCTTCGACGAAACCTACATCCACTGGGCCACCAACGGCAGCGAAAGCGACCGCATCATCCTGTTCTGCGACGTCGAGCGGCCGATGCGCTTTGGCTGGATGCAGGCGATCAACCGCTGGCTCGGCCGCACCATGATGACCGCCGCCAGCTCGCCCAACGAGGCGGGCGACCAGACTGGTCTTGTCAGCAAGCTGTTCCGCATTTCGTACCACATGGGCCAGTACCGCCGCCGTTACAAGGCCTGGAACAAGACCGCCTACAAGCTCACCAAGTACGCGCTCATCGTCGGGATCGCCGCCCTGGTCTACTGGATCTGACCGGGAACTAAACGCGCTCCCCCGCGTTCTTAACGCGATTTGGGGGATGAGCGCATGGCGGCGGGACAGGCCCACCTGACGGCGCGTCCGACGCCGGTGACCAGCCCGGCGCCGGTTGGCTTGCAACAACTTCACTTTGGTGGCGAACGCGACAGCTATCTTTTCGTCCCCCCATCTTATGACGTTGCCGAGCCTTCGCCGCTGGTACTGCTGCTGCATGGCGCCGGCGGCCACGCGCACGACGGCATCCGTGTACTGTTGCACCTGGCCGAGCGCGCCGGGCTGATCCTGCTTGCGCCGGCTTCGCATGACACCACCTGGGATATCATCACCAACCGGGCTTACGGCCCCGACCGCGACCTGGCCGACCGCGCGCTGGCCTATGTGTTCGCGCGCTACGCGGTCGACCCGATGCACTTGGCGATCGGCGGCTTTTCCGATGGCGCCTCGTACGCGCTCTCGCTGGGCCTGGCCAATGGCGACCTGTTCAGCCATATCCTCGCGTTCTCGCCCGGCTTTATCGGCCCGGGCCGGCCGCGCGGCAATCCCAGCATCTTCATTTCGCATGGCATCGAGGACAGCGTGCTGCCCATCAATGCCTGCGGCCGGACCATCGTGCGCCAATTGCGCGCCGCCCAGTACACGGTGCTTTACGACGAATTCGACGGCGGCCACGTGATCCCGCCGGAAATTGCCTGGCGCGCCGCCGACTGGTTTCTCGACCGCGCGATCTGAGGGGGCAGCATGGCCACGGACAGCTTTCCCGGCCAGGGCGCGACGATGCGGGCGATGGTGCTGGAGCGCGCAGGTAGCCCGCTCTCCGAGGCCGAAATCCCGCTCCCCATGCCCGGCGCTGGCGAGGTGCTGGTCAAGGTGGCGGCCTGCGGCGTGTGCCGTACCGACCTGCATATCGTTGACGGCGAGTTGCCGGCGCATGCGCTGCCGCTGGTGCCGGGCCATGAGGTGGTCGGCACGGTGGCCGCAATGGGGCACGGCGCCAGTCGCTTTCGGATGGGGCAACGGGTAGGCATTCCCTGGCTGGCCGGCACCTGCGGCCATTGCCGCTACTGCCTGCAAGGGCGCGAGAACTTGTGCGACAGCGCCGTGTTCACCGGCTATGACCTCAACGGCGGCTATGCCGAATTCGCAGTGGCCGACGAGCGCTATTGCCATGCGCTGCCAGCAGCCTACGACGATGCCCATGCGGCGCCGCTGCTGTGCGCCGGCCTGATCGGCTACCGCGCCTATGCCATGGCCGGGCAGGCGCAGCGGATCGGACTGTATGGATTCGGCGCAGCGGCGCACATCATCGCCCAGCTGGCGGTGCTCCAGGGCCGCGAGGTGTTCGCGTTCACCCGTCCGGGCGACTTTCATTCGCAGCAGTTCGCCCGCTCGCTTGGCGCCAGCTGGGCCGGCGCCGCACAGGACCCGTGCCCGGCGCCGCTCGATGCGGCGATCCTGTTCGCGCCGATTGGCGAGCTGGTGCCGCGCGCGCTGGCGGCCAGCGCCAAGGGCGCCACGATCGTCTGCGCGGGCATACACATGAGCGACATTCCCGCCTTTCCGTATGCGCTGCTGTGGGGCGAACGCAGCGTGCGCTCGGTTGCGAACCTCACGCGCGCCGACGGCGAGCAGTTCTTCTCGCTGGTGGCGCAGGGGCAGGTCAAGACTGCACCAGTTGTGTTTCCATTGCGCGAAGCGAACGATGCGCTTGACGCCCTGCGCGCAGGGCGCTTCGACGGTGCAGCCGTACTCGTGCCGTAGTGAAGAGGCGCGCTACCCGTCTCAAATTTCCTTGAAGGTGTACTCGTGTTGCCCGTCACGGATGAGCAGCGTGCGCTGGCCCGATTTGCCGCCGGCGACAAATTCAAACCCTTCCATGCCGGCAGCGGTCGTCACAAATGAGAGGCTTCCATCCTCATTTTTGCGCGCACCCATTGGCGATTTCCATTCGCCAAAATCGAATACGACCTCCTTTCCTTGGCGATGCACGGTCAACTCCCCCAACTCGGGACTGCGATAGCGACGTGCCAGGCCTGCCGCTGCTGCCAAAGCCGGCTTGTTACGGCGGCGCTCCATCATGCGCTCGTGCGCATCACGCTCGGCGACGAGTCGCACAGTTTCCACGGCTTCTGGTTTGCCGTCATAGACGATTTCCAGCAAGCGCCGCAGGAGTGGGCGTTCCAACAAGGCCCCCTGATCCGAATTGGTCAGCAGCACTACGCCGATGCCGCTGTCCGGCAGCAGATAGAAATTGCTCTTAAATCCGAACAAGCTTCCACCATGGTAGAGCACTGGGACGCCCCATTCGGTCGCCAACGACAAGCCCATGCCGTAGTTGCTGTTTTCACCCTCCGAAATTTGCGGGGCACGACGCGCCAGCAGGGCGTCGGCCGATACCATTTGCGTGCCGTCGGGCAGTTTGCCCTGATTGGCCTCCAGCATCACATAACGGCTCATGTCGTGGGCGGAAGTCCACACGCCGCCTCCCGGACGATGCGGTAGCACGTTGTAATTGAGGTACATCGGCATCACTTCGATCTTGCCGTCCAGATTGGTGGCGTGCGCGCTGGCATGGTTCGAGCGCAGTGCCCGCTCCATATCGAAGGTGCTCGAGTTCATGCCCAGCGGCGTGAAGATGCGATTCTGCATCGCCTCATCATAGGCTGCGCCCAGCGGCTTGCCGGGATACACGATCTGGCCGGCAATGTAGCCGGCAGCGGACGGCATCAGATTATTGTATTGATAGACTTCGCCGAAGCCGCTGGTCGGGCTGACGTTGGACAGCAGTTTCAACGAATACTCTGGCCCCGCGCCCTCGTATTCGAAAAACATTTCCAGATCCTTGCGCGGCAAACCAGTGCATGCGCAGACCAGGTGTTTGAACAGCACCTGCGAGGTGGTCTCGGCATTGCCCAACTTGAAATCAGGATAAACCTGCGTTACAGGCTGATCCCACTTTATCTTGCCCTCATCCACCAAGGTCGACAGCAGCAGCGTGGTCATGCCCTTGGTATTGGAGGCGGCCATGAACAGCGTATGTTCATCGACCGGCGCCGGCTTACCCAGTTCACGCACGCCCAGTCCACCTTCAAACACCACCTTGCCGCGGTCGAGCAAGGCATAGGACAGGCCGGGAATTCCCAGAGTTTTCATCGAATCGCGCAGGAAGCTGCGCACCTGCTGCTGACGGCCGGCATCCAACCGCATTGGTACGCGACCGGCAAAGGATTCACGCACATAATCCTTTGGCTGCAAGCTTTTCACGGCAAGTATGTGAGCGGCTTCACGCTTGTTCAAGGTGTGTTCGCTACCATCGATCAGCAGCACGGTCCAGGATGCGCCGTTGCGCAATGCGTGCGCCTCCACCTGGCGTTTTTCATTCGGCGAGGTTTCATACTGGGTGACCGTGTGCTGCTGCCAACCATTGGTGGCCGGGTGCCTGGTCACTTGCCGTATCGTCCGCTTAAAGGCAGGCTGGTATCGAGCCCAGGCTGCGGCGGTCGCCGCCGGGGCATTGGCTGCGCTCACCTCCACCAGAACCAGTTGGGTATCACCTTCCGGCGCACCCAGCACCAAAAGTCCGTTTTCGCGCTGAACTGTCCAGTCACGCGCGCCACTGATTTTGTTAGCACCCGAAACGAGGGATGTATCAGCGGAGAGTTTGCCATCGAGCTCCTGGCCAGTGGCGGTCATGGCCAACATCACGGCAAAAGCGAGGAAACTAAGCTTGCGTGCACGCATGTGAAGATCCCCTCATATCGAAATGATAATTTTCACATTAGCATGTAGTGCCGCAAAAAAACAGGTTCTTCACGGATTAGCGGAGAGAAAGGCGTAGGGTGTGCAGCTTTGCTGCGCACGCGGTTCGCGAAATTTGCGCAGAGGTGCGGCAGCCGCGAGCCTGCATGCCGTGACCGCGTGCGCAGCAAAGCTGCACACCTACGGTCCGCATTTGCCCCAGGCCCCA
>NZ_SPUM01000038.1 GCF_004614195.1 Massilia horti
GGCCGGAGCGCGCCAGCGCCGCCGGCCAGTCCGCGGCGTCGCATGCCGGCCGCGAAGCGACTGCCGGGCAATACCGGGTCAAGCGCGGCGATTCGCTCGGGCGCATCGCCACGCAGCTCAAGCCGGCCGACATCTCGCTCGACCTGATGCTGGTCGCGCTGTACCGCGCAAATCCGAACGCCTTCATCGGCAACAACATGAACCGCCTGAAGTCGGGCCAGATCCTGTCGGTGCCGACCGCCGACGAGGCGCGCGGTATCGCTGAGGGCGAAGCGCACGGCATCGTGGTCGCCCACGCTGCCGACTTCAACGCCTATCGCAACAAGCTGGCGGGCCAGGTCGCGGCAGCCAGCCCGGCGCCCGCCCCGCAGGCCGGCCAAAGCGCGACCGGCAGGGTCACCGCCAAGGTCGAGGAACGCCCGACCGCCGCCAACGAAGCCCAGGACCAGTTGCGCCTGTCGAAGGCGACCGGGCCCGGCGCCGTCGGCAAGGGCGGCACCAGCAACAGCGAGGAAGCGATCGCCCGGCAGAAGGAGCTGGACGAAGCGCAGGCCCGCGTCAAGGAGCTGGAAAAGAACGTCAGCGACCTCGAGAAGCTGATGAGCGTGAAATCGAAAGCCGGCGCGGATGCGCTCGCCAACGCCAAGCAGGAGAGCGCGGCCCCGGCCCCCGCCAAGCCCAGCCCGGCCGCGACCAAGCCGGAGCCCGCCAAAAAGGCCATCGTTCCGGCACCGAAGAAGGCTGCGCCTGCCCCTGCGCCGAGCCTGTTCGACACGCTGATGGACAACGTCACCTACATTGCCGCCGGCGCCGTCGTGCTGCTGCTGGGCGCATTCGGTGTCGCGCAGCGCCGCAAGAATAAGCCGGAGCCGAAGAAGGCCGCGACCGAGCCTTCGGTCCTGGGCGTGCCTCCCGCCGACCAGGCGCCCTCGCTGTTCGCGCAGGCGGGCGGGCAGAGCATCGACACCAACAACAGCGTATTCAACTCGAGCTTTGCTCCATCGGCCAGCCAGCTGGATACCAACGAAGTCGACCCGGTCGCGGAAGCCGACGTGTACATCGCCTATGGCCGCGATGCCCAGGCCGAGGAGATTCTCAAGGAAGCGCTGCGCACCCACCCGGAGCGCTATCCGGTGCGCCTCAAGCTGCTCGAAATTTACGCCGCGCGCAAGGACCTGCGCGCGTTCGAAACCCAGGCCAGCGAGTTGTACGGCATGACCCGCGGCCAGGGCGACGAGTGGGCGCAGGCCGCCGCGCTCGGCCTGTTGATCGATCCGCTCAATCCTTTGTTCTCGAACGGCGGGACGCCGGCTGCACACCCGAGCCTTGAAGAGCGCGGCCAGCAGGCCCTGCTCGCGCAGCAGCTTGAACAGGCGTTCCGCGGCGACGAGCCTGCTGCCACGGCCGATGCACAGCTTGACCACGAACTGACCGCGCTGCCGGAACCGGCGGGGCAGGCCAAGACCGAAGACGACCACCTGCTCGATTTCGACCTGGGCGGACTGAGTTTCGAGCCGGTGGAATCGCTTGATCCGACTGCGGCGCCGACTCCGGACGATGCCGAAAAACCCGAGCCGACGGCGGTGTCGGACCTGGACTTCGACATGGAGCCGTTCCCGCCGCTGGCGGCGCCGGCCGCCGAGGCCGTGCCCGCGACGCAAGCGCAGGACGAGTCGTTCGACCTCGCATTCGACACGGACTTCGACGAGTCCCCCGCCAAGCCGGCGCAAGACGAGGACGCTCTTGCGCTCGACCTGTCGCTCAGCGGCCCGGCGACCGATATCAACATGGCCGACCTGGCCAAGGAATTCGACCTGCCGAACGTGCCGGCCGCAACCGAGCAGGCGGCGCCGGCCAGCGAGCAGAAGGATCCACTGTTCGACCTGGACGCGATGAGTTTTGAGCTGCCGGGGAGCGCGCCGAAGGAAGCAGCGCCTGCGGCGACTGAGCCGAAGAGCACCCTGGCCGAACTGGACGCGATGGACTTCGAGGCGCCGGCAAGCGAGCCGGTGGCGGCACCGTTTGAGGACACGATCGTCCTTGAGGACGAGCCGTTCGCCTCAATCGGCCAAGCGGGGGCGCCGGCTGACTCGCCATTGCCAAGCTTTGACATGTCGGGCATCGACCTGGACCTGCCGGAGCAGGAGCACGCTGGCGAGCCGCTGCCGGAAGCCGAGATTAGCGCCGGCGGCGAGATGTCGGCCGCGCACATGGAAATGGAAACCAAGCTTGACCTGGCCATCGCGTACCAGGAAATCGGCGACAAGGAAGGCGCGCGCGAGCTGCTGGAGGAAGTGATCAAGGGCGGCAACAGCGAACAGGTCAGCAAGGCCAGTGCAATGCGCGCGAAGTTGGCGTGAAGCGTATCGCATTAGGTCTCCAGTACGTCGGCACCGGCTGGAACGGCTACCAGAAACAGCCCGCCCGCGACACCGTCCAGGACCAGCTCGAGATCGCGCTCGAGAAGTTCGCCTGCGCCCCGATTCACACCACCTGTGCCGGCCGCACCGACGCCGGCGTGCATGCGGTCGAGCAGGTGGTCCACTTCGGCACCGAACTGTCGCGCGCGGACCAATCGTGGGTGCGCGGCGTGAACACCTTCCTGCCCGATTCGATCACCGTACGCTGGGCCAGGGAAGTGGATGCCGACTTCCACGCGCGCTTTTCGGCGCGCTCGCGCACCTACCACTACGTCCTGTACAACAACCCGAACCCGTCCGCGCTGCTGGCCGGGCGCGCCGGCTGGGTGTTCCGGCCACTGGACGTCGAGCGCATGCGCGCAGCGGCGGCGCACCTGATCGGCACCCATGACTTCACGAGTTTTCGCGCTTCCGGCTGCCAGGCCAAATCGCCGGTCAAGGACATGCACGAGCTGTCGATCGAGCGGCGCGGCGACATCATCGTGTTTACCGTGCGCGCCAGCGCCTTCCTGCACCATATGGTGCGCAACCTGGTGGGCGCGCTGATCTATGTGGGAACCGGCCGCAACGAGCCGGACTGGATGGCCGAGGTGCTGGCCAGTTGCGACCGCGACGCGGCCGCGCCGACCTTCATGCCGGACGGCCTGTACCTTGCTAAAATCGAGTACGATCCAAAGTGGGGACTGCCGCAGGAGGCGGTCTCGCCGCTGCCCTGGCTGTAATCGATCATGCAACGTACCCGAATCAAAATCTGCGGATTCACCCGCGAAGAGGACTTACGCGCGGCGGTGGATGCCGGCGCCGACGCCCTCGGCTTCGTGTTCTATCCCAAGAGCCCGCGCTACGTCACGCCGCTGCAGGCGGCGCGCCTGGCCTCCAGCCTGCCGCCCTTTGTCAGCGCGGTCGCGCTGTTCGTCAACCCGACCCTGGCCGAGGTCGAGGAGGTGGTGCGGGTCGCGCCCATCTCCCTGCTCCAGTTCCACGGTGACGAAACGCCAGCGCAGTGCGCCGCGATCGCGGCTGCGGTCGCGCGGCCGTTCGTGCGCGCCTGCCGCGTCAAGCCGGACACGGGCGCATCCGATTTGCTAGAATGTGAACTTGCATACCGCGCCGCCAGTCCGTGGTTTTCGGGCCTGTTGCTCGACACCTGGGTGGACGCCTACGGCGGCGCAGGAAAGGTCTTCGATTGGTCTCTCATCCCAAAAGAGCTCGCGCCTCGGGTCGTTTTGAGTGGTGGCTTGAGCGTACAAAACGCGACTGACGCGGTGTCGCGCGTACGTCCCTATGCGGTCGACATCAGCAGCGGTGTCGAGGCCGGCAAGGGAATCAAGGACGCCCGCAAGATCGCCGCGTTCATCGCCGCGGTGCGGGCCGCCGATGCCAACACCTCTTAAGCGAACCTACCATGACAGACGCACATGAGCGCGGCGCCGCCGCGTTGTTCCACACCACCGAATACCAGCTGCCGGACGCCAAAGGCCACTTCGGCCTATATGGCGGCAGCTTCGTCGCCGAGACCCTGAGCCACGCGCTGGCCGAGCTCGACGAAGCCTATGCGCGCTACAGCAAGGACCCGGCCTTCCTCGAAGAGTTCCGCTACGAGCTGGCGCACTTCGTCGGCCGTCCGTCGCCGGTCTACCATGCCAAGCGCTGGTCCGAGCAGGCCGGCGGCGCCCAGGTCTACTTCAAGCGCGAAGACCTGAACCACACCGGCGCGCACAAGATCAACAACGTGATCGGCCAGGCGCTGCTGGCGCGCCGCATGGGCAAGAAGCGCATCATCGCCGAAACCGGCGCCGGCCAGCACGGCGTGGCCACCGCCACCATCTGCGCCCGCTTCGGGCTCGAGTGCGTGGTCTACATGGGCAGCGAGGACGTCAAGCGCCAGGCGCAGAACGTGTACCGCATGAAGCTCCTGGGCGCCACCGTGGTGCCGGTGGAATCGGGCTCCAGGACGCTCAAGGACGCGCTCAACGAGGCAATGCGCGACTGGGTCACCAACATCGAAAACACCTTCTACATCATCGGTACCGTGGCCGGCCCGCACCCGTATCCGATGATGGTGCGCGACTTCCAGTCCGTGATCGGCGAAGAATGCCGCGTGCAGATGCCGCAGATGGCGGGGCGCCAGCCGGACTATGTGGTGGCCTGCATCGGCGGCGGCTCGAACGCGATGGGCATCTTCTATCCGTACATTGACGAAGCGCTCGTCAAGCTGGTCGGCGTCGAAGCGGCGGGCGAGGGCATCGACAGCGGCAGGCACGCGGCGTCGCTTTCCGCCGGCATTCCCGGTGTCCTGCACGGCAACCGCACCTACCTGCTGCAGGACGCGAACGGCCAGATCATCGAGACCCATTCGGTGTCGGCCGGCCTGGACTACCCGGGCGTGGGGCCGGAACACGCGTGGCTGAAGGACAGCGGCCGCGCCGAATACGTCTCGATCACCGACGACGAAGCGTTAGCAAGCTTCCACGACTGCTGCCGGATCGAGGGCATCATCCCGGCACTCGAATCGTCGCACGCGATCGCATACGGCGTGAAGCTGGCGGCCACGCTGCCGAAGGATAAGCTCATCCTGGTCAACCTGTCGGGCCGTGGCGACAAGGACATGCACACGGTGGCGCAGCGGATGGGGCTCGACTTTGGCTGATCACGACGCACGCCATCTCGACAATTACCAGGAAAACAGCATGTCCCGAATCGACACAACCTTCGCCGCGCTCAAGGCGCAAAACAAGACCGGCCTCGTGACCTTCATCACGGCTGGCGACCCGGCACCCGAACTGACGGTACCGCTGATGCACGCGCTGGTCGCGGGCGGAGCGGACGTCCTGGAACTGGGTGTCCCGTTCTCCGACCCGATGGCCGAAGGCCCGGTGATCCAGCGCGCCTGCGAGCGCGCCCTCAAATACGGCGTCAGCCTGACTGACTGCTTCGGCTTCGTGCGCGAATTTCGCAAGACGAACGGCACCACGCCGGTCGTCCTGATGGGCTACGCCAACCCGGTCGAGCGCATCGGCCCCGACAACTTCATCCGAAAGGCAAAGGATGCGGGTGTGGACGGCGCGATCGTGGTCGACTACCCGCCCGAAGAATGCGAAGCGTTCGCGCACGCGATGCGCGAAAACGGCCTCGACCTGATCTTCCTGCTTGCCCCGACCTCGACGACCGAGCGGACCCGCCAGGTGGCGAAGTACGGCAGCGGTTTTTCGTACTACGTTTCGCTCAAGGGAGTAACCGGGGCGGGCGGCATCGACACAGCCGACGTGGCGCGGCGGGTGTCGGCGATCCGCGAGCATGTCAAGCTGCCGATCGGTGTCGGCTTCGGCATCCGCGACGGCGCAACGGCAAAGGCGGTGGCCGAAGTGGCCGATGCGGTGGTGATCGGTAGCCGCATCATCCAGGAGCTGGAAAACACGCCGCAGGACCGGGCCGAAGAGGCGGTACGAAACTTCGTGGCCACCATCCGCACCGCCCTCGACAGCAAGTAATTCCCCCAACTGGGGTCAGAGTCGAATTAATCGGAAAGACTGTGAAATTTCCGATTAATTCTACTCTGACCCCATTTTCTGTTTGGCATCCGCTGCGCGTCAAAGGTGGGGTCAGAGTCGATTTAATTAAAAATTTAACAATGTTCCAATTAATTCGACTCTGACCCCTATTTCATTTTTGTTCAGTTTTGCTTGTGGGTGAGGTACAGTGGTTGCCGTAGTATTTCCCAAACAAAAAACTAGGGGCCGAAAATGAAAAAACAGGTTGTGCATGTGTCCGTGATGCAAACGTCCAAAGTGATGGCGGTCTTGTATCTGGTCATTTCCTTGCCGCTGGTGGTGTTGTCCGCTATCCCGATGTTATTTGGCGGCCAGGGCGCTCTCCCCGTATTCATGCTGATCCTGCTGCCGCTGCTGTACATGGTCTTCGGATACCTGTTCACCTTGCTTGGTGCCTGGGTCTACAACCTCGTCGCGGCGCGTATCGGCGGCTTCGAGTTCACCACTGTTGAGACCGGAGCCGACTGAACAAGGTGGATCCGTGACGGCCGAAATTGTCAAATTTTTAATTTGAATTGGCAAGCATTCGACAAGCAGGGCCGGGCCGTATAAACTACCGCCAACTTTAGATTTGCCGCAAAGGAGAAAAAATGAGTTGGCTAGAAAAACTGCTGCCCCCACGGATCCAGCGCTCCGATGCCGCCAAACGCCAGACCATGCCCGAGGGCCTGTGGGTCAAGTGCCCGTCCTGCGAGGCCGTCCTCTATCGTGCCGACATCGAGTCGAACCTGCATGTGTGCCCGAAGTGCAGCCACCACATGCGCATTCGCGCCCGCGACCGTCTGGACGCGCTGCTGGACGAGGGTGGCCGCTATGATATTGGGCAGGAGACCCTGCCGGTCGATACGCTCAAGTTCAAGGACAGCAAGAAGTATCCGGACCGCCTCAAGCAGGCGATGGATGCCACCGGCGAGACCGACGCGCTGATCGTGATGGGCGGCGCAATCATGAGCATGCCCGTGGTCGTGTCCTGCTTCGAGTTCGAGTTCATGGGCGGTTCCATGGGCTCCGTGGTAGGCGAGCGTTTCGTGCGCGGCGCCCAGGTTGCGCTTGAGCAGAAGGTGCCGTTCATCTGCATCACCGCCACCGGCGGCGCGCGGATGCAGGAAGGCCTGCTGTCGCTCATGCAGATGGCCAAGACCACTTCGATGCTGACCAAGCTGTCGGAAAAGAAGCTGCCGTTCATTAGCGTGCTGACCGACCCGACCATGGGCGGCGTGTCCGCTTCGTTCGCCTTCATGGGTGACGTGGTGATCGCCGAGCCCAAGGCGCTGATCGGCTTTGCCGGCCCGCGCGTGATCGAAAACACCGTGCGCGAGAAGCTGCCGGAAGGCTTCCAGCGCGCCGAGTTCCTGCTGCAGAAAGGCGCGGTCGACATGATCGTCGATCGCCGCAAGATGCGCGAAGAGATCGCGCGCCTGCTGGCGCTCCTGCAGAACCAGTCCGCGGAAGTCGTCGCGTAAATCCTCCCAGGCGCAGGCCGCCAGGCCTGCGCCATGCGCCCCTGCGCCAGCACCTCTCGTTTCATCCCCATGCCAAACCTCCCGACCACTTTGCCCGACTGGCTGGCGCTGCTCGAGTCGCGCCATGCTGAAGTTCATATCGACATGGGCCTTGACCGCGTGCGTACCGTGAAGGAGCGCATGGGCCTGGCCTTCCGCTGCCCGGTGATCATGGTCGCCGGCACCAACGGCAAGGGCTCGACCTGCGCCATGCTCGAGTCGATCCTGCTGCAGGCCGGCTACCGCGTCGGCCTGTACATCAAGCCGCACTTCCTGGACTTTAACGAGCGCGCCCGCATCAACGGCGACATGGCGAGCGACGCGGCGCTGGTCGAGGCTTTCGATTTCGTCGAGGCGCACCGCGGCGAGGTCGACCTGACCTATTTCGAGTTCACCACGCTCGCGATCATGCACCTGCTCTCGAAAACCGATCTCGATGTCGCGATCCTCGAGGTGGGCCTGGGCGGGCGCCTGGACGCGGTCAACGTGGTCGACGCCGATGTGGCCGTGGTCACCTCGATCGACATCGACCACACCGCCTACCTGGGCGACACGCGCGAGGCGATCGGCTTTGAAAAGGCCGGCATCTTCAGGGCCGGCCGTGCGGCGATCTGCGGCGACCCGGTGCCGCCTCAGTCGCTCATCGAGCACGCCGGGAAGATCGGCGCAGACCTGTGGCTGCTGGGCCGCGACTTCAACTACCAGGGCGACAAGCAGCAGTGGAGCTTTGCCGGCCGATCGACACGTCGCAATTCGCTGGCGTATCCGGCGCTGCGCGGCGCCAACCAGCTGCTCAATGCCTCGGCCGCGCTGGCCGCGCTCGAGGCGCTGCGCATGCAGCTGCCGGTGGGCGCGCAGGAGGTGCGGGCGGGCCTGGCGCTGGTCGAACTGCCTGGGCGCTTCCAGGTGCTGCCCGGCCGTCCGACCGTGATCCTCGACGTGGCGCACAATCCGCACGCTGCCGCAGCCCTGGCCCAGAACCTCGGTAACATGGGCTTTTACCGCTACACCTATGCGGTTTTCGGTATCATGCAGGACAAGGACATCGACGCCGTGATCAATCCGCTGCTCGAGCAGGTCGATCACTGGTGCGTGGCCAACCTGGATTCTCCGCGCTCGGCGCAGGCCGCGGAATTGGTCGCCAGGTTGTCGGCGCACAGGCCGGCCGGCGCCAAGCCGGAAGACTTCTCGGCGATCGCGTTCGCCAATCCGGCCGAGGCCTATGCGAATGCCCTCAGCCGGGCTGGAGAGAATGATAGAATTGTGGTCTTTGGCTCGTTCTACACCGTCGCCGGCGTGATGGCGGCCCGAAAATCCTCTCTTCACTGACCAAAACAACGCATGGGCTTGTTCTCGTTCCTAAGTAAAAACAAGCAAGACCGCACCGCCGAAGACAGTGGCCGTTTCATGACCCGGGCCGAAGACGACGCCGAGGGTCAGCGCGCGCGTTCCAAGCGCGCGTCCCCCGCGGGCGAGGGCGCGCGCCGCAACCGCGGCGCGGATTCGGCATTACCGGAAAAGAAGCGCGCGCGCCGCCGCCTGGTCGGTTCGATCGCGCTCGCGCTGGCAGCGGCCGTCGGCCTGCCGATGCTGCTCGATTCCGAACCCAAGCCGCTGGCCGGCGATATCGCGATCGACATCCCGGCCAAGGACAAGGCGCCGCCGCTTCCCGCTCCGGGTGACCCCGCGGCCAAGCCGGGCGCGGTGGCCGCCGCCGACTCGGTGGACAAGGGCGAGGAGATCGTCGAGCCGTCCAAGAGCGCGCTGCCCCCAGCTGCGAGCGAGGCGCAAAAGGCCGCCGACGCCAAGCGGGCAGCCGACGCACGCCAGATCGCCGAGGCGCGCACCGCGCCGGCCAAGCCCGAAACGGCGACGCCTGAACTGGCCAAGCCCGAACCGGCAAAGCCTGAACCCGCCCGGCCCGAACCGGCGCGGCAGGAGCACGCCAAACCCGAACACAAGGCGCTGCCCAAGCCAGAACCCAAACCGGAGCCCAAGCCGGAAGCCAAGGCAGTCGACAAGCCGGCGCAAAAGCCGGCGGCCAAGCCCGAGGAAAAGCATGCGGCAGCGGATGATTCGGCGCGCGCGCTGGCTATCCTCGAAGGCAAGCCAGCCGAGAAGGCCGCGAGCCCCGCGCAGGACAAGGTCGTGCTGCAGGTGGCGGCACTGGCCAGCGCGGAGAAGGTGGCCGAACTCCAGTCCAGGCTGAGCGCGGCGGGCATCCATTCGCATACCGAGAAGTTGTCCCGCCCGACCGGCGACCTGATCCGTGTAAAGGTCGGCCCGCTGAGCCAGGACGAGGCCGAGAAGGTCAGCGGCAAGCTCGCCAAGCTCGGCCTGACCCCAAAACCCGTCCATTGACGCGGCGTGACGATCTTCGACTATCTGCTCCTGTTCGTGCTGGTGGCGTCGGTCGTCATCAGCACCTTGCGCGGCCTGGTGAAGGAAATATTGTCGCTGCTGGGCTGGATCGTCGCTTTCGTCGTCGCGAACGCCTACGGCGCCAAACTCGCGCCCATGTTACCCTCTATGATTCCAGGCGATGCGGTGCGCCTGATCGTCGCCTTCATCGCGCTGTTCCTTGGCGCGCGCATCCTGATGGGATTGCTGTCGCTGGCGGTCGGCGCGCTGGTGACCGCGACCGGCCTGTCGCTGGCCGACCGCGGCCTGGGCGGTTTGTTCGGATTGGCGCGCGGCATTGTAATCGTGCTGGCCGGCGTCATATTGTGCGGTATGACTGATATTCCCCAGCAGGCTTTCTGGAAAAACGCACTGCTCTCGCCAATGGCGGAAGCGGGCGCGCGTACCGTCATGCCTTTCTTGCCCGCTGCCCTGACGCAGCACGTACAGTTTTGAATCTTTCTGCAATATCGCAGTCCAGTCTTTAGGAGCCCAGCACCATGTGTGGCATCGTCGGCGTCGTTTCGCAAACTCAAGTCAATCAGCTGTTGTATGACGCGTTGTTGCTGTTGCAGCATCGCGGCCAGGATGCGGCAGGCATCGCAACCGATCACAACAACATGTTCTCGATGTACAAAGCGAACGGCCTCGTGCGTGACGTGTTCCGTACTCGTAACATGCGTTCGCTGCTGGGCACGTCGGGCATCGGCCACTGCCGCTACCCGACCGCCGGCTCGTCCAGCGAAGAGGAGGCCCAGCCGTTCTACGTGAACGCACCGTTCGGCATCACTCTCGCGCACAACGGCAACCTGACCAACCAGGCGGAACTGAAACAAGACATGTTCCGCAAGGACCGCCGGCACATCAACACCGACTCGGATTCGGAAGTGCTGCTCAACGTGCTGGCGCACGAGATCCAGGAGGTGAGCACCAGTTATTCGCTCGATCCGGACGCGCTGTTCAAGGCGGTCGCGATGGTGCATCGCCGGGTGCGCGGCGCCTATGCGGTGGTGGCGCAGATCGCGGGCGTCGGCTTGCTGGCCTTCCGCGACCCGTACGGCATCCGTCCGCTGTGCATCGGCGTGAACGAAACCGACCGCGGCACCGAATACCTGGTGGCCAGCGAATCGGTCGCGCTCGAGGGCATGGGATTCCGCTTCCTGCGCGATATCGCGCCGGGCGAGGCGGTGTTCATCGATAACGACAGCAAGCTGTACGAGAAGCAGTGCGCCGACAACCCGTCGCTCAACCCCTGCGCGTTCGAGTACGTGTACCTGGCGCGGCCGGACTCGGTGATCGACGGCGCCTCGGTGTACGCGACGCGCCTGAAGATGGGCGAGTACCTGGCCGACAAGATCCGCCGCGAGATCCCGAGCGGCGAGATCGACGTGGTCATGCCGATTCCCGATTCGTCGCGGCCGGCCGCGATCCAGCTCGCGCTCAAGCTCGGTATCGAATACCGCGAGGGCTTCATCAAGAACCGCTATATCGGCCGTACCTTCATCATGCCGGGGCAGGGCATGCGCAAGAAATCGGTGCGCCAGAAGCTCAACGCGATCAGCTCCGAATTCAAGGGCAAGAACGTGCTGCTGGTGGACGATTCCATCGTGCGCGGCACGACCAGCCGCGAGATCGTCCAGATGGCGCGCGACTCGGGCGCACGCAACGTGTTCTTCGCATCCGCCGCGCCGCCGGTGCTGTTCCCGAACGTGTACGGCATCGACATGCCGACCCGCGACGAACTGATCGCGCACGGCCGCACGGTGGACGAGATCTGCCGCGAGATCACGGCGGACCGCCTGGTGTACCAGGACCTCGATGCGCTCAAGCGCTCGATCTCGGACGTCAATCCCGCGCTGCAGAACTTCGAGGCTTCGTGCTTCGATGGTGTGTACGTGACCGGCGACGTGACGCCCGAGTATCTGGACCGCCTGGAACACGCGCGCAACAGCCCGAACAAGCCGCAGGTGGAAGACGCGGTGCGCACGCAACTGAACCTGAATCCGCCGGTGGCAGCGGAGTGACATCGTAGGGTGCGCACCTGTGCGCACGCGGTCAGCGCTTGCGGACCGCGAACGTGTAGTCTGCGCACCGCTACCTTACCCGGCGGGGCACGGGGTGCCCACGCCATCTCGAACAACAAGGCCTGGGATCACCATGAGCGACACCAAACAATTCGGATTCACGACCACCATCCTCCACAACGATCGCCGCAAGAGCATTGAACACGGTTCGCTGCACAAGCCGGTGCACACCTCCGTCACCTTCGGCTACAGCGATGCGCGCCAGCTGGCCTCGGTCTTCCAGGGCAAGGAGCCGGGCTTTCGCTACGGACGCCAGGGCAATCCGACCGTCTCCGCGCTGGAAGACAAGATCAGCAAGATGGAGGATGGCGTCGCCAGCATCTGCTTCGCCACCGGCATGGGCGCGATCGGCGCGCTGTTCCAGGCGCTGCTCAAGGCGGGCGACCATGTGGTCTCGTCGTCCTTCGTGTTCGGGAACACCAACAGCCTGTGGAACACCGTGGCGGGGCAGGGCGTGGACGTCTCGTTCGTGGACGCCACCGATGTCGCCAACGTCGAACAGGCGCTGACCGCCAACACGCGCCTGGTATTCGTCGAGACCATCGCCAACCCGCGCACCCAGATCGCCGACCTGGCGCGCATCGGCCAGCTGTGCCGCGAGCGCGGCATCCTGTACGTGGTCGATAATACGATGACCACCCCCTACCTGTTCCGTCCGAAGACGGTCGGTGCCGGCCTGGTAGTCAACGCGCTGACCAAGTCGATCGGCGGCCACGGCATCGCTCTGGGCGGTGCGCTGACCGATACGGGCCTGTTTGACTGGGCCGCCTATCCGAACATTGCGCCGAACTTTCGCCGCCTCGCATCAAGCGCGCAAGGCATGGCCCAGGTGCGCGCGAAAGCACTGCGCGACTTCGGCGCGTCGCTTGGGCCGGAAGCCGCGCACCACATCGCGGTCGGTGCCGAAACGCTGGCGCTGCGCATGGAGCGCTCCTGCGCCAACGCGCTGGCGCTTGCCACCATGCTGGAGCAGGACGAACGCGTGGCCGCGGTCTACTATCCGGGGCTGGCGTCGCACCCGCAGCACGCGCTCGCTTCAAACCTGTTTCGCGCCGCCGGCTCATTGTTCTCATTCGAGCTGAGGGAGGGGATC
Source organism: Massilia horti (assembly GCF_004614195.1). GTDB lineage: Bacteria > Pseudomonadota > Gammaproteobacteria > Burkholderiales > Burkholderiaceae_D > Telluria > Telluria horti. Next base: position 13,051 of record NZ_SPUM01000038.1, read on the forward strand.
GACTGCTTCGATTACCTGAACCGCCTGAACCTGGGCATTCCGGCTTCGAACCTGGGCGACACCCGCACGCTGGTGATCCCGGTTGCGCACACCATCTTCTTCGAAATGGGCCCGGAGCGTCGGGCCAGCATGGGCATCGCCGAGTCGCTTATCCGGGTCTCGGTCGGCATCGAGGATACGGCCGACCTGCTGGACGACTTCCGCAGTGCGCTAAACGTCGCTTGATAGGGAGCGGCAGTTGCTCTTTGGAAATATGTTAAAAATATGTATTTGTAATTGCCACAACGTGGCAATTGAATAGTAGTATTGTCCCCGTTGAAACTAACCGTCGAGGGGAAACAATGCGCAAATACTTTTTCGTGTTGGCCATGGCAGTGGGCGCCGTTGCTATGGCCGATGAGCCCGCGGACGCTAAGAAATCCGCGCGCGAGCAACATGCCGCCGAGATCGAATACTGGACCAGCAAGTACGACGGCGCCGACCTGTCCAGTGGCCAGTTCAACTGCAAGGCGCCCTCGCTGCCCACCATGTCCAGGAACAACAGGGCCATTAAAACGGTTGAAACCTCGGTGGCTAACTGGAAGGAATGCTACAACGGCTTCGTGAGTAACCTCAACGACGCCATGCCGCCCGGCAAGCGCATTCCTGCCGAGATCGCGAAACTGATGACTGCTGCCGAGATGGAGCAGGCCAAGGCGCATCTGAACGAGGTCTACGCCCGCGTTGGCGCTGAGGCCAGCGCGTCCGCGGACAAGACGATGGCGGCTTACGAAAAATGGTCCAAGTCGACCGAGGCCTACGTGCGCCAATCGAATAGCCAATCGGAAGACGAGGAGCACAAGATGGATTTGATGCGCGACAACGCTCAAAGGGGCGCCGCGCCCCCGGTCCGCAACTAGGGAGCGCGGGCGAGCATTTCGGGCTGGCGGCCACCGCCGCCAGCGCCGATGGGCAGCTCCGAGTCGGCCACGAGGGACATTGAACAGGCCCGACAGTGCGGTTATGATTGGGTTTTTGGACAACCATTATTCCGCGCGATGAAGCCGATTTTGTTCTGCCTGTCCTTGTTCATTGCCGGCAGCGCCTGCGCCGATGAGCTGGCCGACGCCAACGCACTGTTCGCGAAAAAGGCCTATCCCGAAGCGCTGCAGAAGTACACCAAGCTGGCGAACGCCGGCAACGTCGAGGCGCAGCAGCACCTGGGTGAGATGTACTGGTATGGCGAAGCCGGCGCCGTCGACGAGGCCAAGGCCGAGGCGTGGTTCCAGAAGGCCGCGGCCAAGGGCAACAAGGTAGCCATCGCGTCGCTCGACGTCATGAAGCAGCGCGTGCAGCGCCGCGCCGACATCGATTATTGGGTGAGCAAATACGACTCCTACGAATTCAGGTCGGGCGAGTATCGCTGCCCCGCGCCGCGCTTCCCGGCCGTCTCCAAGCAGAACGACGAGATCGACCGCGTCGGGAGCAAAATGCAGGACTGGCAGGACTGCCACAACCGTTTCGTTAAGCACCTGAACGAATCGACGCCGTTCACCAAGCTGATCCCGGCCGACATCTCCAAGCTGATGAACAAGGACGAGATGGAGCGCGCCAAGGCGCACCTGGAGCAGGTGCAGGCAAACGTGACGGAGGACGCCAAAGTATCGGCCAAGCTGGTGCTGGCCGACTTCGCCGTCTGGCGCAGTGCGACCGAAGCTTACGTCAAGCAGAACAATGAAATCGTCCGCAACCTGCCGTCGCCGGAGCGTCAGTCCGATACCGAGTCGCGCAAAAGCGCCAAGTAATCAGTAGAAGTCGTACGGGTGGCGCCAGCCGGGCAGGGCGGCAATGCGTCCTAACCAGGCCTGTACGTGACCCGGCAACTCCACCTGCGCCTGGTCGGGCCAGAACAGGTAGCCGCACAGCGACAAGTCGGCCACTGTGGGGCTGGCGCCGAGGATGAAGGCGCGGCCGTCCGAGAGCTCGCCGTCAAGGTAAGCGATGTCGGCGTCAAAGCGCCGGCGCAGCATGCCCTGCACCGCCGGCTCGGCGCTTGACCAGCGCAGGCTGTAGCGCAGGTTCGCCAGCGAAAAGCCGATCCGGTTCGCTTCCCAGAACAGCCACTCGCGCACGCGCTCGGTGGTGGCGGTGTCGTCACCCCCAAGCGCGCCGCTGTGCGCGGCCAAATGCAGCAGGATCGCGTTCGATTGCACGTACGCCTGCCCGCCATGCAGGAGCAGCGGCACCTCGCCATATTTGGCCAGCGAGCGGAACTCCTCGGATCGCGTCTCGCGCGGGGCGAACACGTCCACTTCCTCGAACTCGTGCGCTAAGCCGGCCAGGTTCAGCATCAGCCGGACCTTGTAGGCATGGCCGGATTCCCGGTTGCCGAACAGCTTGATGCTGTTGTCCATGGCTTGCGTCAGTTCCAGGTGCGCATCAGGCCAACGGCCAGTCCCTCCAGCGCGAATTCGTCATCCGGTGCCACGCGAATGATCTTGAAGTCCGGGTTTTCCGGCAGCAGTTCGATCAGTTCGCCCGTCTTGCGGTAGCGCTTGACGGTCACGTCGTCGCCCAGCCGTGCCACCACGATCTGGCCATTCTTGGCCGCGGTCACCTTCTTCACCGCCAGCAGGTCGCCATCGTTGATGCCGGCGTCGCGCATGGACCAGCCGCGTACCTTCAGCAGGAAGTCGGGTTTGCTTGAGAACATTGCCGGATCGACGCTGTAGGTGGCCTCGACGTGTTCCTGGGCCAGGATCGGCGAGCCCGCGGCCACCCGGCCGACCAGCGGCAGCGACATCATCAGCAGCGCGGCCGGCACCGGCGGCGGCTCGGCCGCGGCGCCCACCAGGCGGATGCCGCGCGAGGTACCAGGGGCGATCTCGATGGCGCCCTTGCGCGCCAGCGCCTGCAGGTGCTCCTCGGCAGCATTGGCCGACTTGAAGCCCAGTTCCGCCGCGATCTCGGCGCGGGTCGGCGGAAAGCCGGTGTTTTCGATCGCTTCCTTGATCAGGTTGAGGATCTGTTCTTGCCTTGCAGTGAGCTTGAGCATGGGTGTGCCGCGACAGTTGTAGGAACAAACTGTATTTTTGTACAGTATGCACCAGTTTGCAAGCGATATTTCGCTGTTTTAGAGATCGGATGCCCGCAGGGCGGACGCGTGGGCGATTTGAACGTACCCTGTTGACACCATGTTGTATATCCAACAAGCTTGAGCAAAACCATCTGGAGGCTGGCAATGGAAATCCTGATCCTCGGTCTTGTGTTGTTTCTTGTCCCGCATTTCGTTCCGGTGTTCAATCGATTGCATTTGGGGCTGAAGCAAAGCGTTGGCGAAAAGCCTTTTAAGCTGGCTTTTTCGTTGCTTTCCGTACTGGGCCTGGTGCTGATCGTTGTTGGCTATGCCCGCGCGCCCGCCCAGCCGCAACTGTTTGCGCCATCGGCGCTGGCGATCCGGTTCGCGCCGCTGGTGATGCTGGTGAGCTTCGTGCTGCTGGCGGCGGCCAATATGCGCACCCGCATCCGCCTTGCCGTGCGCCATCCGATGCTGATCGGCGTGATCCTGTGGTCACTGGTCCACCTGCTGGCCAATGGCTCTGCCCGCGCCACCGTGCTGTTTGGCGCCTTCCTTGCGTGGGCGCTGATCGATCTGGTGTCGAGCATTCGCCGCCATGCGGTCAAGCAATTCGTCCCGTCCGGCCGGCAGGACCTGGGCGCGCTGGTTGCCGGCATCGTGCTGGCGCTCATCGTGATGGCCTTCCATCGCCAGCTGTTCGGCGTGGCGGTCGTGCCGTGGGGCCGGTAGCACAGCGGCTGGGTTGGCGCAACAACAAATGATGGATTGCCGATCATTTTTGGGTTACAATCTTGGGCTTTCCCTTCCCGCACTCGTCTTGACGCCGAGGCGGGCATTTGTTTAAACGTCCTTAAGGAGTGTTTCATGCGTCATTATGAAATCGTATTCATCGTCCACCCGGACCAGAGCGAGCAGGTCCCGGCGATGATCGAACGTTACAAGACCACGGTCACGACCCGTGGCGGTAACATTCACCGCGTCGAAGATTGGGGCCGCCGCCAGATGGCTTACCCGATCCAGAAGCTGCCGAAGGCACACTACATCTGCATGAACATTGAGTGCGACAACGAGACCTTGGTCGAGCTGGAAACCGCATTCAAATTCAATGATGCCGTGCTGCGTCACCTGACCGTTAAGATGAAGAAGGCTGAAACCGCGCCGTCGCCGATGATGAAATCGGTCCAGCGTGAAGACGCAGCCAAGAGCCACCGCGCTGAAGCCGCCGCTGCTGCCGCTCCGGCCGCCGCTGCCTGAGTTCTTCGCTAAGGAATACCGGGCTCGCAGCCTGTCACGCAGTGAACCAGTTTGAAGTCGTCGCCAGCATCATCGAGCGCGACATCCTGCGTTTTTCCCCGGCCGGCGTGCCGATCGTGTCAGCCATCCTGGCGCACGGGTCGCAGCAGGTCGAGGCGGGAGTGACAAGGCAGGTCGAGTTTGAAATCACCGCGCTGGCCGCGGGTGAGATCGCAGGACGGTTTGCCAGCGCCGAATTGGGCGCCGCGCACCGGTTCACGGGATTTCTGGCCAGGAAGAACCGCAACAGCAAAGCCCTGGTGTTTCACATCATTGATTTCAGTGCCGCCGCGTAAAGCCGGCACATTTTAGATACAGGAGCCTCAAAATGGCATTCGGTAAAAAGTTCGACAAAAACAAAGCTAAGCTCAAAGAGAAGCGCAAACAGCAGAACCCGCTGTTCAAGCGCAAGAAATTCTGCCGCTTCACCGCCGCTGGCGTTGAGCAGGTCGACTACAAAGACGTCGACACCCTGAAAGACTTCATCCAGGAAAACGGCAAGATCATGCCGGCACGCCTGACCGGCACCAAGGCGCACTACCAGCGCCAGGTTGACACCGCCATCAAGCGCGCACGCTATCTGGCGCTGCTGCCGTACACCGACCTGCACCACGCCTAATCGTCGGTTGACGACAAGCACAGTCAGAACATCTGGAGAAAATAAATGCAAGTCATTCTGCTCGAAAAAGTAGTCAACGTCGGCAACCTCGGCGACGTGGTCAAAGTCAAGGATGGTTACGCACGTAACTTCCTGATCCCGCAAAAGATGGCTCGTCGCGCCACCCAGGCCGCCGTGGCCGAGTTCGAAGTCAAGCGCGCTGAACTGGAAAAGGCCGCAGCCGAGAAGCTGGGCGCTGCCCAGGCACAAGGCGAAAAGCTGAACGGCATGACCGTCACCATCGCCCAGAAGGCTGGCGTCGATGGCCGTCTGTTCGGTTCCGTGACCAACTTCGACATCGCCGAAGCCCTGACCAAGCAAGGTTTCGCCGTCGAGAAGGCGCAAGTGCGCATGCCGACCGGCCCGCTCAAGACCGTTGGCGAGCACCCGGTTGCGGTTGCCCTGCACACCGACGTGGTGGTCGACGTGACCATCGCCGTGGTTGGCGAAGCAGCGTAATTACACAAACTCGCGCCATTTGGCTCGAAAAAGCCGGGTTCGCCCGGCTTTTTTATTCCTGAAAATTTCCCGCTCAATACGGCAGGCGGAATTTATGCAGGTATAATGCCGCCCATGAACTCCCCCGCCGATCCGCAAGTCGACTCCCTGCGAATCCCGCCGCACTCCATCGAAGCAGAACAGTCCGTCATTGGCGGCCTGCTGCGCGATAATGCGGCGTGGGACCGCATTGCCGACTTCATGCACGCGGACGATTTTTACCGCTACGACCACCGGATCATCTTCGAACAGATGGTCCGCCTGATCAACGCCGGCAAGCCTGCCGACGTGATCACCGTCTACGAGGCCTGCAACCTGCTTGGCAAAGCCGAGGAAGTGGGCGGCCTGGCCTACCTGAACGCGATGGCGCAGAACACGCCGTCGGCAGCCAACATCCGGCGTTACGCCGAAATCGTGCGCGACCGCGGCGTGCTGCGCAAGCTCATCACCGTCGCCGACGAAGTGTCGGGCAAGGCCTTCAACCCGCAAGGCGCCGAGGTCAAGCAGATCCTCGACGAAGCCGAATCCAGGATCTTTGCGATCGCCGAGCAGGGCGCGCGCGGCGCTTCCGGCTGGGTGCCGGTGCAGCCGCTGCTGACCCAAGTGGTCGAGCGCATCGATGAACTGTACTCGCGCGAGAACCAGGGCGAGATCACGGGCGTGCCGACCGGCTTCATCGACCTGGACCGCATGACCTCCGGCCTGCAGCCGGGCGACCTGGTGATCGTCGCCGGCCGTCCGTCGATGGGCAAGACCGCGTTCTCGGTCAACATCGGCGAGAACGTCGCGATCGAAGCCGGCCTGCCGGTGGCCGTGTTCTCGATGGAGATGGGCGGCGCCCAGCTTGCGATGCGTATGCTCGGTTCGGTCGGCCAGCTCGACCAGCACCGCCTGCGTACCGGCCGCCTGAACGACGAAGACTGGCCGCGCCTGACGCACGCGATCCAGAAAATGAACGACGCCCAGCTCTACATCGACGAGACGCCGGCGCTCAACCCGATCGAGATGCGCGCCCGCGCACGGCGCCTGGCGCGCCAGTGCGGCAAGCTCGGACTGATCATCGTCGACTACCTGCAGCTGATGCAGGGCAGCCAGCCGGGCGACAACCGCGCCGCCGAGATCTCCGAGATTTCGCGCTCGCTCAAGGGCCTGGCCAAGGAGCTGCATTGCCCGGTCATCGCGCTGTCGCAGCTGAACCGCTCGCTCGAACAGCGCCCCAATAAACGGCCTGTCATGTCCGACCTGCGCGAATCCGGCGCTATCGAGCAGGACGCCGACGTTATCATCTTCCTTTACCGAGACGAGGTCTACAACCCCGACTCGCCGGACAAGGGAACCGCCGAGATCATCATTGGTAAGCAGCGTAACGGCCCGATCGGGGCAGTGCGCCTGACCTGGATGGGGATGTACACCAAATTCGGCAATTACAGCGGCAACCTCGCCATCTACCAGGGCGACTAAGCCGATATTGGCCGCGTGCGGCAGCCGCGGCTTGAAGTTCCAAGAGATTTACGAACGGAGAACAACATGTTTGGACGCCTGATGCCCACCGAGGGCAAATTTTTTGACCTATTCAACCAGCATGCGGCGCTGTGCGTCAAAGGCGCGCAAGAGATGGTTGGCCTGATGACCAACTTCGACGACCTGGAGAACCGCACCCACGCTGTTGAGAGCGTCGAAAAGCAGGCGGACAAGATCACCTACGCATGCGTGGACCTGCTGCACAAGACCTTCATCACCCCGATCGACCGTGACGACATCCACAAGCTGATCACGCGCATGGACGACATCCTGGACATGATGGAAGACGCGGCGCAGACCATCTCGCTGTACGACCTGCACGCCGTCACGCCGGAAGCCAAGCGCCTGTCGGAACTGTGCCTGGCCTGCTGCGAAAAGGTGCAGGCCGCGGTTGGCCTCTTGAACAACATGGATAACGCGCAGAAGATCGTCTCCATCTGCGAAGAGATCGACCGGCTGGAATCGGACGCCGACCACGTGATGCGCGCCGCGATGTCCAAGCTGTTCCGCGACGAGCCGGACGTGCGCAACCTGATCAAGATGAAGGCGATCTACGAGATTCTCGAGACCGTCACCGACCGCTGCGAAGACGTAGCGAACATCATTGAAGGCATCATCGTAGAAAACGCATAAGCCCGGCGAAAAGAACAAGAATGGAACCAATCCAACTGAGCATCTACGTGCTCGCGCTGCTGGTCGGCCTGGCGCTTATTTTCGACTTCATGAACGGATTTCACGACGCCGCCAACGCGATTGCGACGGTGGTGTCGACCGGGGTGCTCAAGCCCCAGACCGCGGTCGCCATGTCCGCACTGTTTAACTTCGTCGCCATCTTCACGGTCGGCCTGCACGTCGCGGCCACGGTCGGCAAGGGCACGGTCGACCCGCACGTGGTCGACCACTACGTCGTGTTCGGGGCGCTGGTGGGCGCCATCATCTGGAATATCGTCACCTGGTACTACGGCATTCCGTCGTCGTCGTCGCACGCACTGATCGGCGGCCTGGTTGGCGCGGCCGTGGCCAAGGCGGGCACCGGCGCGCTGGTCGCCGAAGGCCTGATCAAGACCGTCGCCTTCATCGTGATTTCGCCGCTGATGGGCTTTGTCCTGGGTTCGGTGGTCATGCTGATCGTTTCGTGGATCTTCGTCCGATCGACACCGCGCAAGATCGACACCTGGTTCCGCCGCCTGCAGCTGGTCTCGGCCGCGGCATACAGCCTGGGCCATGGCGGCAACGACGCGCAGAAAACCATCGGCATCATCTGGATGCTGCTGATCGTGGCCGGCATCTCCAAGACGGGCGACGCGGCGCCGCCGATGTGGGTGATCATCTCCTGCTACACCGCGATCAGCCTGGGTACGTTGTTCGGCGGCTGGCGCATCGTCAAGACCATGGGCCAGAAGATCACCAAGTTGAAACCGGTCGGCGGCTTCTGCGCGGAGGCGGGTGGCGCCATCACGCTGTTCACGGCGACGGCGGCGGGCATTCCGGTCTCGACCACGCACACCATCACCGGCGCGATTGTCGGCGTGGGCGCGGCGCAGAAAGCATCGGCGGTGCGCTGGGGCGTAGCGGGCAACATCGTCTGGGCCTGGATCTTCACCATTCCGGCATCGGCCTTCATGGCGGCGATCGCGTGGTGGATCGGCAAGCAACTGCTCTAACCACTAGGGTCAGACCCTAATTTTCGGGCAATTAACTGCCCAAATTCAAATATGGGGTCAGACCCTAATTGTTGTGCAACAGGCTGCTCAGCAATTAGGGTCTGACCCCATTTTTTCCGTGTGGTGGATCGGCAAGCAACTGCTTTAACCTCTGGGGTCAGACCCTAATTTTCGGGCAATTAACTGCCTAAAATAAAATGTGGGGTCAGACCCTAATTGTTGTGCAATAGATTGCTCAGCAATTAGGGTCTGACCCCATTTTTTACAGCTGGACTTCGAGGCCTTCGTAGGCAAGGATGACTTCGAGTTCGCCCAGCTGGCCACGGTGACGCGCGAGCGCGTCGGCGAATACGGCCTCGAGCTCGTCGTCGCTGCGGGTGGGTTCGTGGTGGGTACAGTACAGGCGCTTGGCGCCTACCCGCACGGCCATCGCGAGCGCCTCGTCGAAGGTGCCGTGTCCCCAGCCGCGCTTGGCCGGGTATTCTCCACGGGTGTATGAGCAATCGGCAATCAGCGCGTCCACCCCTGCAATCGCGGCGTCGATCGCGTCGCGTTGTGCGGCGAGCTCCTGGTCGCACAGCGCATGTCGTTCGTCGTCCTCTCGATATGGGTTGAACCAGTGCTCGTGGTCGCCCGTGAAGAACAGCGATTTGCCGTTGCAGTTGATGCGGTAGCCGAGGTTGGTGACAGGGTGGTTCATGACGACGTTGTCAACCCGGGCGTCTCCCACCGCGACCGGCTTCCCGTATTCGAGGGTCTGGTACTCGACGGTGGCGGCCATCTGGCTTTCGCTGACCGGGAAGTAGCTGCTTTGCAGTTGGACGCCCATCACGTGTTCGATGCCATCGCCGGTGTCCGGGTTGCACGCGCCGTGCATGCGCACTCGGCTGCCTTTGATGAACAGCGGGGCGAAGAAGGGCAGGCCATGGATGTGATCCCAGTGGCTGTGGGTGATGAAGATGTTGGCGTCAACAGGCTGGCCGCGCTTGAGCAGGTCTTGCGCCAGCGCGAAGATGCCGGTGCCGCCGTCGAGGATGATCAGGGTGCCGTCGTCCGTGCGTACTTCGATGCAAGTCGTGTTGCCACCGTAGCGCATGGTGCGCGGACCGGGGGACGGAATTGACCCTCGTACTCCCCAGAAACGGAATTTCATGCAGTCCCCTTGCCTTTTATTATCGTTTTATTTTGAACAATCGATGATAGCGGTTTTGTGTCCGTCTGGCACAGGAAGTTGTATTTTCACACAGCCTGATGCTGAGGCGAGTGCATTCCGCGTGAATTTTCACGGCAGGGCCGGCCCCTGATCGGGGCGAGTGGAAATAGAAAAGCCTGTGGCCCGCCAAGGCGCACAGGCTTTCCTAGGGTGTAATACGTTAATTTACAGCACGTCGCTCGCGTGGTCGGCCAGGCGCGAACGTTCGCCGCGCGCCAGTGTCACGTGGCCGCTGTGGCTCCAGCCCTTGAAGCGGTCGACCACATAGGTCAGGCCACTCGAGCCTTCGGTCAGGTAGGGGGTGTCGATCTGCGCGATGTTGCCAAGGCAGAGGATCTTGGTCCCCGGACCGGCGCGGGTGACCAGCGTCTTCATCTGCTTGGGCGTCAGGTTCTGCGCCTCGTCGATGATCAGGAATTTGTTGACGAAGGTGCGGCCGCGCATGAAGTTGAGCGACTTGATCTTGATCCGCGACCGGATCAGGTCCTGGGTGGCGGCGCGCCCCCAGTCGCCGGCATCGCTGTCGGATTTGTTGAGCACTTCGAGGTTGTCGTCGAACGCGCCCATCCATGGCGACATCTTTTCTTCTTCGGTTCCCGGCAAGAAGCCGATGTCCTCGCCGACCGGCACGGTGACGCGGGTGACGATGATTTCGTTGTAGAGCTTGGTCTCCAGCACCTGCGCCAGGCCCGCCGCCAGCGCGAGCAGGGTCTTGCCGGTGCCGGCCTGGCCGAGCAGGGTGACGAAGTCGACGTCCGGATTCATCAGGAGGTTCAGCGCGAAGTTCTGTTCCCGGTTGCGCGCCGTGATGCCCCAGACGTTGTTCTTGTGGTGGCTGTAATCGCGCAGGGTCTGGAACACGGCGGTCTTGCCGTTGATCTGCTTGACCTGGCCGTAGAACGCGGCCTCGCCGTTTTTCGGCTCAAGGTACACGAACTGGTTGACCAGCAGGCTGGGGATGAACGGCCCGGTGACCCGGTAGTAGGTGCTGGTGTAGTTGTTTCTGGTTTCTTGCCACGACTCCATGTCCTTGCCGTGCTTGTTCCAGAAGTCTTCCGGCAGCTGGACGATGCCGGAGTACAGCAGGTCGGTGTCTTCCAGCACATGGTCGTTGAAGTAGTCTTCCGCCGGCAGGCCCAGCGCGCGCGCCTTGATGCGCATGTTGATGTCTTTGGACACCAGCACGATCGCGCGGCCGGGCTTGTCGCCTTCCAGCGCCTGCACCACGCCGAGGATCTGGTTGTCGGCTTTGCCCATCGGCAAACCTTCGGGCAGGGATACGCCGTTCAACTTGGTCTGGAAGAACAGCCGCCCCTTGGCATCCTTGTTGCCGAGTTTGCTCAGCGCAATGCCGGATTCGATCGCGTCGTCGTCCACGTTGGCAATCAGCGCGTCGAGCGTGCGCGAGACCTGGCGCGCATTGCGTGCCACTTCCGACATGCCTTTCTTGTGGTTGTCGAGTTCCTCGAGCGTCATCATCGGCAGGTAGACGTCGTGTTCTTCGAAGCGGAACAGGCAGGTCGGGTCGTGCATCAAAACATTGGTGTCGAGCACGAAGACCTTGGCCGCGCCGGCCTTGTCGGCCTTGCGGCTGGTCGAGGACTTGACGTTGATCTCGACCGGCTTGTGCTTGGCCGGATGGGGCCGTTCGATGTCGGCTTCTTTCAGCTTGGCACGCACGCTGTCCTTGCCTGCCGGGGCGGATCCTGGCGCAGAAACCGGCTCAAGGCCGGGCGCGGGGGCGGCGGCGAGCAGGGCCGCCTTGCTCTTGCGCGCTTTGGTCTTCGGCGCGGGCACCGCTTCGCCGCTGATCAGGTCTTCGACCGCATCATTGCCGGCTTTGGCCGACGCAACGGCGCGCACCGGTTTGCCCGGTTCAGCCTTGGGGTAATCGTTCACCGGCAAGATCGTGGCCGGTTTGGTGGGCATTTTTGGCAATGGCATCAGGTTCTCAATCTATAAAAAAGTCATGGGACGCGCAGGGGCCTGCGCCGGGTGGCGCGGGTGCCGGGCGGGATCGATGCTACCTGGGGAGTATGGCGAAAACGCGGGCCAGGACCGGAATGTGGCCGGCCTGGCCGCAGCCAGATTGGAATGATGCAGCAGGGTAAAGCTTCGACTCAAAATGGATGGTTCTATCCAGCAGGTTGATCGACTGGGAGCCGTCCGTTTTTCAGGGCTGGCTCTTCACAAATTCCAGCACTTCATCGACGTGATCGCTAACTTTCACGCCACGCCATTCTTTCACTATTCGACCGTCAGCGTCAAATACAAACGTGCTGCGCTCCACACCGCGCACCTTTTTGCCATACATGTTTTTCATCTTCATGACGTCGAACTGGTTGCAGACGGTTTCGTCGGGATCGGAGATCAGTTCGAACGGCAGGCCGAGTTTGGCCTTGAAGTTTTCGTGCGACTTGAGCGAATCGCGGGAGACGCCATAGATCGCGGTGTTGACCGTCTCGAATTCCGGATAGCGGTCGCGAAATGCGATCGCCTCGGTCGTGCAGCCCGGGGTATTGTCCTTCGGGTAGAAGTACACGACGGTGTACTTGGCCGGGCGGCCGAACAGTTCGAAGGTCTGGTCGCCGGTCATCGGCGCCGTAAAATTGGCGAATTTCGCGTTGGCGGTGGGGGATGCGGATGGGCTCTCGGCCACGGGTTTCTCCTGGTTTTGGGTCACGCCGGTCTCGAGCCCGGCGTTACAAACTGGTATCGAGGACAATCAGCTCGCCTGACCGGCCGGGCACTTCGCCCCAACGGATCGGGAATTCGGGCAGCGCGACATCCCTAATCTTCTCATAATAGTCCGCCATTGAGGCAAGCTGGTAACCTTGGGCTTTCCAGCCTGTCAATAACTGTTCGAATATGGGGGCGAGCTTTTGCCCTTCAAGCTCGGCATGCAGGGTGTAGACGTGGTCGCGTTTTTCGGCGCTTGTCAGCTGCAGCAGGTGTTCGGCGATGTTGCCGGTATCGATCGTCTTGCCGTCCACCTCGCGCCCGAGCAATTCGTCGAGCGTGGGCAGGGTGGTGGGCATCTGGATGTGCTGGTAGCCCTGCAGGCGGTAAGGGCCGGCGTTGCGATCGAGCAGGGCGCCCTGGTCGGTGAGCTGGGCCCGTCCGTCCGAGGCGTAGCGGTAGCCCGCGGCGTCGTGCCGCGCAAAGGCGTGCGCGTTCATCTGCCAGCCGGCCGCGCCGTGGGTGGGGGCCGCTTCGCCGAACAGTTCGCTGAAGCGTTGCTCGGCCTGTTCCATCAGGCGCGCGGTCCAGGCGTGGTCGCGCTTGCCCACGTTGTCCTGCCACAGCACGTGGTCCCAGGTGTGGATGCCGCATTCGAAGCCGGCGCGCCTGGCCGCGACGATCTCGGCCGCGGCCTTGGCGCCGATGTCCGGCCCCGGCAGCAGCGTGCCGTACATCAGGGTCTTGAAGCCGTAGTGCTCGACCACCGAAGTGCGCGAGACTTTCTGGAAGAAGCCGGGGCGCAGCGCGCGGCGCAGCGCCCAGCCGGTGTGGTCGGGCCCGAGCGAGAACAGGAAGGTGGCCCCGGCATCGTGCCTGCCCAGCATGCGCACGAGGTTGGGGACGCCTTCCCGGGTTCCGCGATAGGTGTCGACGTCGATCTTAAGGACGAGCAGTGGACGCAAGTCTTAGTCCATCAGTGCTTTGGCTTCGGTAACCTGGCTGCGGTAGGCGTCGAAGATGCCGCGCAGCGCGTCGGCCATCGTGGTCTTCGGCGACCAGCCCAGTTCCTCGCAGGTGTTGGTGATCTTCGGCACGCGGTTCTGCACGTCCTGGTAGCCCTGGCCGTAGTAGGCGCCCGAAGTGGTCTCGGTGATGGTGACCTTTTTCGCGCCGTCGGCGTATTCTGGGTACTCGGCAGCCAGGTCGAGCATCATCGATGCCAGTTCGCGGATTGAGTAGTTGTTGGTCGGGTTGCCGATGTTGTAGATCTTGCCTGATGCCGCGCCGTTCTTGTTCTCGATGATTTTCATCAGTGCGTCGATGCCGTCGTCGATGTAGGTGAAGGCGCGCTTCTGGTAGCCGCCGTCGACCAGCGAAATTGATTCGCCGCGCACGATGTGGCCGAAGAACTGGGTCACCACGCGCGAGGAGCCTTCCTTGGGCGTGTGGATCGAGTCCAGGCCGGCGCCGATCCAGTTAAATGGACGGAACAGGGTGAAGTTCAGGCCTTCCATGCCGTAGCCCCAGATCACGCGGTCCATCAGCTGCTTGGCGCACGAGTAGATCCAGCGCGGCTTGTTGATCGGGCCGCAGATCAGTTCCGAGTTCTCCGGGTCGAATTCCTCGTCGTGGCACATGCCGTAGACTTCCGAGGTTGACGGGAACACCAGGTGCTTGCCGTACTTGGCGGCCGAGCGCACGATCGGCAGGTTGGCTTCGAAGTCCAGTTCGAACACGCGCAGCGGCTGCTTGACGTAGGTCGACGGGGTGGCGATCGCCACCAGCGGCAGGATCACGTCGCACTTCTTGACGTGGTACTCGACCCATTCCTTGTTGATCGTGATGTCACCCTCGAAGTAGTGCATGCGCGACTTGTATTCCGGGTTCGCGAGCAGGTCTTCGATGCGGTCGGCCTGCATGTCCATGCCGTACACGTGCCAGTCGGTCGTCTCGAGAATGCGCTTGGAGAGGTGGTGGCCGATGAAGCCGTTTACGCCGAGGATGAGGACTTTTTTCATAAATGATCTCTTTCAGGAATTCGTTACTCGCCACTGGCGGAAAGGTTGGCTTTCAGTTCGGCCGCGCTGATGGGCAGGCCGTCGGCCAGCAGGCTGTGGATCGCGAGCGCGCCGCCGTCGCCGCAAACGCCAAAGATGCCATTATCTACCACGGCTAAGCCCGGTGGCAAACTTGGGAGCGGGTCCTTGTATAGTCTTGCACGTTCGATAACATAGCGACGCCCATTGATGTCGGTAAACGCGCCGGGGTAGGGTGGGGCGACGGCGCGGTGCAGGTTGTAGACCTGCGCGGCCGGTTGCGACCAGTCGATGCGGCCGTCCTCGGGCTTGCGGCCGCCGAAGTAGCCGCCCTGGCTGAGGTCGTTCAGGGTGCGCGGCGCGCTCCCGGCCAGCAAGCTCGGCAGGATGTTCCACAGCGTTTGCTCGGCGGCCACGGTGACTTTGCCGAATACCTCGTGCGCGGTGTCGTCCGGCAGGATCGGCACCGCAGTCTGGGCGACGATGGCGCCGGCGTCGGGCTTGACGGTCATTTCGTGCAGGGTGGCGCCGGTTTCCGTGGCGCCGTGCAGCACCGCCCAGTTGACCGGCGCGCGGCCGCGAAATTGCGGCAGCAGCGAACCGTGCATGTTGTAGGCCGGGGCGATCGCGAGGATGCTCTCGGGCAGCATGTGGCGGTAGTAGAAGCTGAAGATCAGGTCGGGCTTGGCGGCCGCGATCTGCGCGCGCAACTCGTCGTCCCTGGCGTGCTCGGGAGTGATGAAGGGAACGCCTTCGGTCTGGCACAGCGAAATGACTGATTCGAACCAGATGTTTTCGCTGGTGCTGTCCTGGTGGGTGACCACCAGGGCGACGTCGACGCCGCCGGCCAGCAGTACTTTCAGGCAGCGCACGCCGACGTTGTGGTACGCGAATACGACTGCGCGTTGTTTAGCTTGCATAAATTAGTTAGCCCCAAAACCGTCGTTCCCGCGCAGGCGCCGCGCAGGCGCGGCCCCATAGGCAGCGTGAAATGACGCTCAGTATGGGTTCCCGCCGGGCTGCCGCCGAGGCCGGGAACGACGTGCTAATTGAAGTGGTACTGGAAGCGCTTTTAGCGCACCACCTGCCGCTTCTCGATCGTGACGCCGGCCGGCACCTCTTCGGTTTCCTTGCCCGGCATCCCCTGCAGGATGGTTTGCACCACGTAGCGCGGCCGCGCGCGGACCTGCTGGTAGATCCGGCCGACATATTCGCCAACCAGCCCAATGCCGAACAGGATCACACCCATGAAGAAGAACGCGATCGCGAACAGCGTGAAGACGCCTTCCGCCTCCGCCCCGAACAGGAAGCGCCTTGCCAGCAGCAGCAGCACCAGCAGGGCCGAGCCGAACGACAGCATGATGCCCAGCATCGAGAACATTTGCAGCGGCACCAGCGAAAAGCCGGTCATCAGGTCGAAATTCAGGCGGATCAGGCTGTAGAGCGAATACTTCGATTCGCCGGCCGCGCGTTCCTCGTGCTCGACCACGATCTCGGCCGGCTTGCGGGCAAACTTGTACGCCAGCGCCGGCACGAAGGTGTTTACCTCGCCGCACTGGTTGACCAGGTCGATCACATTGCGGCCGTAGGCGCGCAGCATGTTTCCCTGGTCCGTGATGCGGATGTTGGTGATCCGCTCGCGCAGGCGGTTCATCATCTTGGACGCGACGGTGCGCCAGGCCGTGTCCTGCCGCTTGCGGCGGATGGAGCCGACGTAGTCGTAGCCTTCGCGCATCTTCTCGATCAGTTTGCCGATCTCTTCCGGCGGGTTCTGCAGGTCGGCGTCGAGGGTGACGACGATCTCGCCGCGGGTCTGCTCAAAGCCGGCCAGGATCGCCATGTGCTGGCCATAGTTGCCGTTGAATAGGACCACCCGGGTCACGTCAGGCCGCTGGCGGTATTGCTCGGCCAGCAGGGCGACTGAATTGTCGCGGCTGCCGTCGTTGACGAAAATGATTTCGTACGGCATCTGCAGCGCGTCGAGCGCCGGGTACAGGCGCGCGAACAAGGTGGCCAGCCCGGCTTCTTCGTTGTAGACGGGAATGACGACCGACAGCTCCGGTTTCATTGGGACGACTTTCATTGTGCCAGCACCGCCTTGACTGCCTCGACCGCGCGCTCGACATCCGCCTTGGTCATTGCATAGAACATGGGGAGGGTCACGGTCAGGCGGCCGATGCGTTCGGCGACCGGGAACATGCCTTCCTTAAAGCCGCGTTCGCGGTACATTGTGAACAGGTGGATCGGCGCGTAGTGGTAGCCAGTGCCGATATTGTGTTCCTTCTGCATGCGCGCCATGAACTCGGCGCGCGTGCCGGGACCGCGGTCCGGCAGGATAATCTGGAACAGGTGCCAGTTGCTGGTCTCGAACGCCTGCAGCGGCAACTGCGCGCCGGTCTGCGCCTCGAACTCCGGGCCGAAGCACTGGAAGTAGTGCTCGGCCAGTTGGCGCCGGTGCGCGTTGACATTCTCCAGGTTCTTCATCTGGCCCAGGCCGATCGCGGCCATGATGTCGCTCATGTTGTACTTGCCGCCCAGGACGTCGACGTCGATGCCGTCCAGGCCGCTGCGGGTAACGCCCTGCAGCCGGTATTTCTCGGCCAGGCGCGCTTCTTCCGCGTTGTTCAGGACCAAACAGCCGCCTTCGCCAGTGGTGATGTTCTTGTTCGCTTGAAAGCTGAACGAGGCGAAGTCGCCGAACGCGCCGATGCGCTTGCCTTTCCACATCGAGCCGATCGCCTGGGCCGCATCCTCGATCACGCGCAGCTTGTATTTGTCGGCGATCGCGTACAGGCGGTCCATGTCGACCGGCAAGCCCGACAGGTAGACCGGAATGATCGCGCGCGTAGCCGGGGTGATCGCCGCTTCCACCTTGTCCAGGTCGATGTTGCGGGTGACCGGATCGATATCCGCAAACACCGGGGTAGCTCCGACTTCGATGATCACGTTGCTGGTGGCGACCCACGAGATCGGGGTGGTGATCACCTCGTCGCCAGGGCCAATGCCGGCGATACGCAGCGCGATTTCCATCGTGCAGGTGCCAGAGTTGAAGGTGCGCACCGGGCGCCCCCCGAAGTAATCGGACAGCAGTGCCTCGAACGCCTGGTTCTGCGGGCCGGTCGTCACCCAGCCCGAGCGCAGGACAGCGCCGACGGCCGCGATGGTGTCCTCGTCGATGGTGGGACGGGAGAACGGCAGGAATGGCACCTCAGCAGTCATTTGTTTCTCGTGTTTTGTACGGTTTTAACATTGCTTGGCCGTGCATGGTATGCAGGCTGCGCGAAGGGGGCATTTTATCAGCGTATTGATCAGGAGCGCGCCAGCAAGGCGACGCCGACCATGATCACGCCGATGGCGAGCAGGCGCTGCGGCGAGATCGCTTCGCCCAGGAACATCCAGGCGCCGAGCGCGCCGACCACGTAGCCGAGCGAGAGCATCGGGTAGGCGACGGTCACGTCGGTGCGCGACAGGCCGATGATCCACACCACCAGCGAAATGCCGTAACAGGCCAGGCCCGCCATGATCGGCAGCTGGGTCGCGACCTTCAGGCCGGTGGCGAACCAGTTGTCCGCGGTGAGATGGATCGCGCCGCCGAGGCGATTGGTGCCGGCCTTGAGGCAAAGCTGGGCGACAGCGTTGAGCAGCACGCCACTGAGGATGAAGGCGAAAGTGGTCAGGTTCATGATTATTTTAGTAATTGGCGATGATGGTGCGGCGCGCGTCCTGCGCCACGACGCGTACCGGCAGCCCTTGCAGCTGCATCGAGGCGGCGACGTCGGCGGTCGTGATGGCGATCGCGTGTACGCCTTGTTGCGCCTCGCGCTGCCATTGTTCGAGGAAGGCGCCCATGGTCGGAATCGACAGCTGCGGCTGCTGCTGCAGGCCGAAGGTGAACTCGTCCCAGTAGTCGACCAGGGTTACCGGGCGCTGCAGGTAGAAGGTGAGCGACTGGTCGTAGTGGTCGACCGAATAGATTTTGGTCGCGGGCGTGACTTCCTTCTGGATCGCGGGCAGCAGGTTGGCGCCGGCGCGCACCTGCCCGATCGGTTCAAAACCCGCGAGCATCAGTTGGGTGGTGAAAAAGCCGGCTAGCGCGAGCGTCACCACCATCAGATCGCGCTGCATCTGGCGCGCGTACAGCAGCGCGAGCGCGCCGCCAACCAACGCCACGAAGCCGGCGGCCAGCACCCACGGCTGGTAGGCCGCGTACAGCGCGCCTTCGGCGGCATGCTTGGCGAGGCCGGGCGCGTAGGGCACCAGTGCCAACAGGAGCACGCCGAGCAGCATGGTCAGGCCCGCGGTGACCATCCTGCCGCGGCGGGTACCCAGCTCAAGGTAGTTCGCGACCAGGAGCGCCAGCGCCGGGAACACCGGCAGGATGTAGCCCGGCAGCTTGGAGCTCGACTTGGTGAAGAACAGGGTGATGAATACCACCCAGATCAGCAGCAGCAGACGCGGGCGGAAGGTGCCCGCTTCCCGTTTGGCGCCCAGCACCAGGCTCTGGAACAGCACGCCGATCCAGGGCACGATGCCCGCCGCCACCAGGGCAAAGAAGGTCCACCATGCCGCTTCGCGGTGGTGCTCCTTGAGCAGGAACCGGTCGAAGTGTTCGTGGATGAAGAAGAAGTGCGGCTGCTCCGGGTTCTTCAGCCCGACCAGCACGAACCACGGCGCGGCGATTACGGCGAACAGCAGCAGGCCTTTGCCCAGGTGCAGGCGGGTCCAGATCTTCCAGTCGCGCGCCAGCAGCGTGTAGAGCACCAGCACGCCGCCCGGCAGCACCAGCCCGATCAGGCCCTTGGCCAGCATCGCCAGCGCCATGCCGGCCCAGCACACCAGCATCCAGTTGCGGCGCTCACTCGCAGTCGCGTCGTCGCGCTGGGCGATGAGCAGCGCGCACAGCGCCACCGTCATCATCGCCGACAGGCTCATGTCCAGCGAGTTGATCTGGCTGCAGGCGACCCAGTAGAAGCAGGAGCCGAGCACCAGCGCGGCGTAAAAGCCGACGCGCTGGCCGAACACGCGCGCGCCGGCGTAACCGGTGAACAGCACGCCGAGGATGCCTGAGAGGCCGGTCCACAGGCGCGCCTGCCATTCGCCCAGGCCGAACGCGGCGAACGACAGCGCGTTCATCCAGGTCTGCAGCGGCGGCTTTTCGAAGTACTTGATCCCGTTTAAGCGGGTGGTGATCCAGTCGCCGGTGACAAACATCTCGCGCGCCATTTCGGCGTAGCGCCCTTCGTCGGGCGGCACCAGGGTGCGCACGCCCAGCACGAACAGCGAGGCGATGATGAAGGCAATGGCGAGGGACCAGAGGAGGGTGCGGTTGCGGTGCAGTTCGGTCATTGACCAGCCTCACCGCCTTCGATGATCAGCGCGAGCGTGACCTTGCGGCCTTCCCCCATCAGGATGTTGTAGGTGCGGCAGGCCGCATGGCTGTCCATGGCCTCCACGCCGACACGCAGCGCGGACAGGCTGGCGATCAGGCGCGGATGCACGAAGCGCTGGCGCGCGCCGGTGCCCAGCACCACCACGTCCGGCGTGTCCTTGGCGATTTCCTCGAAGTGGGCCGCGGTCAGGTCTTCGAAGCGCGTCACGTCCCAGCGGCGCGGCGCCACTTCGGGCATCACGATCAGGCTGTGGTCATAGCGGCGTGCGTTGATTTCGACGCCGCCGGCATCATAACCTGTCACGGTCTGGTATTGTTGAGTGCTGCTGGAATGAAGCTTCATCGTGTCTGGCACTAGTTGGCGGGGACAATTGGTTATTGTAACCCGTTTGGAAGCGGCCCGAGGGGCCGCGCCGGGGGCCGCGACACTAGCGGCAAGGTTGCTTAAATCGGGCGCTTTCGGCAGAATGGAATTTTTCGCATTGCAACAAAACGGCCACTTGGCAAGGTGATATTTTGCGACCGATCCTCAAATCGAACAAGCTAGACGATGTGTGCTACGAGATCCGTGGCCCCGCCATGGAAAAGGCGCGGCAGATGGAAGACGACGGGCAGAAGATTATCAAGCTGAACATCGGAAACCTGGCGGCGTTCGGTTTCGATCCGCCGGACGAGATCGTGCAGGACATGATCCGCAACATGCAGGGCGCGGCCGGCTATACCGATTCCAAAGGCATGTTCGCGCCGCGCAAGGCGATCATGCACTACACGCAGCAGAAGAACATCGCCGGCGTCAAGATCGACGACGTCTACCTCGGCAACGGGGCGTCGGAACTGATCGTGATGGCGATGCAGGGCCTGCTCAACAATGGCGACGAGGTGCTGGTGCCGGCACCGGACTACCCGCTGTGGACCGCGGCGGTGAGCCTGGCCGGCGGCAATCCGGTGCACTACATCTGCGACGAGCAGGCCGACTGGATGCCCGACGTCGACGACATGCGCCGCAAGATCACGACGAACACACGCGCGATCGTCGTCATCAATCCGAACAACCCGACCGGCGCGCTGTATTCGCGCGACGTGCTGCTCGAGATCATCGAGCTGGCGCGCCAGCACCAGCTGATCATCTACGCGGACGAGATCTACGACAAGGTACTGTACGACGGCCACCAGCACGTGTCGATCGCGTCGCTGGCCGACGACGTGATGTTCGTGACCCTGAACGGCCTGTCGAAGAACTACCGCTCGTGCGGCTACCGCGCCGGCTGGATGGTGCTCTCGGGCGAGAAGCGCCACGCCAAGGACTACATCGAGGGCCTGAACATGCTGGCCTCGATGCGCCTGTGCGCCAACGCGCCCGGGCAGCACGCGATCCAGACCGCGCTCGGTGGCTACCAGAGCATCGCCGACCTGGTCGGCCCCGGCGGGCGCCTGCTCAAGCAGCGCGACCTCGCGCACAAATTACTCACCGATATACCGGGCGTTACCTGCGTCAAGCCAAAAGCTGCGCTGTACATGTTCCCGCGCCTCGACCCGGCGGTCTACCCGATCGCGGACGACCAGCAATTCATCTGCGAACTGCTGGCCGAGGAAAAAGTCCTGCTGGTGCAAGGCACCGGCTTTAACTGGACCGCGCCGGACCACTTCCGGCTGGTCTTCCTCCCCAATTCCGACGACCTGGCCGACGCCTGCGGGCGCCTCGCGCGCTTTTTGGACGGCTACCGACGACGACATACGCGCGTCTAGAACTAGATAAGAACCACGACCATGAAACCCATCAAAGCAGGCCTGCTCGGCATCGGCACCGTCGGTGCGGGCACCTTCAACGTCCTTCAACGCAACCAGGATGACATCCGCCGCCGCGCCGGCCGGGGCATCGAGATCGCCATGGTCGCCGCCCGCAATGTCGAGCGCGCGGCGCGCATCGTCGGCGGCCAGTGCCGCGTGGTGGCCGATCCGTTCAAGGTGGTCGACGATCCCGAGATCGATATCGTCGTCGAGCTGATCGGCGGCTACGAGCTGCCGTACGAGCTGGTGATGCGTGCGATTGCCAACGGCAAGCATGTGGTCACGGCCAACAAGGCGCTGCTCGCGCTGCACGGCAACGAGATTTTTGCCGCGGCCCAGGAGAAGGGCGTCATGGTCGCGTTCGAGGCGGCGGTGGCCGGCGGCGTGCCGATCATCAAGGCGCTGCGCGAAGGGCTGACCGCCAACCGCATCGAGTCGGTGGCCGGCATCATCAACGGCACCACCAACTTCATTCTTTCCGAGATGCGCGAGAAGGGGCTGGACTTCGCCACCGTGCTCAAGCAGGCGCAGGAGCTGGGCTATGCCGAGGCCGACCCGACTTTCGACATCGAAGGCGTGGACGCGGCGCACAAGCTGACCATCATGTCGGCGATCGCGTTCGGTATCCCGGTCCAGTTCGACAAGGCCTACGTGGAAGGCATCAGCAAGCTGCAGGCGGTGGACATCCGCTACGCCGAGCAGCTCGGCTACCGCATCAAGCTGCTGGGCATCGCGCGCCGCGCGACGGTGGACGGCGTGGAGGGCATCGAGCTGCGCGTGCATCCGACCCTGATTCCGGCCGCGCGCCTGATCGCCAACGTGGAAGGCGCGATGAACGCGGTGCTGGTGCAGGCCGACGCCGTCGGCTCGACGCTTTACTACGGCAAGGGCGCGGGCGCGGAGCCGACCGCGTCGGCGGTGATCGCCGACCTGGTGGACGTGACGCGCCTGGCCACGGTCGACCCGTACTGCCGCGTGCCGCACCTGGCGTTCCAGCCGGGCGAGATGGTCGACCTGCCGATCCTGCCGATGGCCGAGATCACCAGCAGCTACTACCTGCGGGTGTACGTGAACGACCAGCTGGGTGTGATGGCCGACCTGACGCGCATCCTGGCCGACGCCGGCATTTCGATCGATGCGGTGCTGCAGAAGGAGCCGGGCGGCCAGGCGCGCACCGACATCATCATCATCACGCACCAGACCCGGGAAAAGAACGTGGATGCCGCGATCGCCAAGATCGAGCAGCTGGAGACTGTGGTGGGCACAGTCACCCGAATCCGCCTCGAAAGCCTCAGCTAAGCGGAAAGCCAAGCGGGCGCGCCGGCGGACAAGCCAGCCCGGCTGCGCCCGGTGCGGCTTGAGGGAATCAGTTCGGCGGGCGGCGCAAGGGCAGCGGGAACTCGTTCGAAAACTCGTCGACGCAGCCGCTCGGCGGCGCTTCGTCGTCGAGCGCGGCGGTGGACAAGGCGAGCAGGTCACGCTCGATCTGGTCGAACAGCGCCTCGGACGGGCTGCACAGGCTGGGGAAAAGCTTGGTCGTTTTCATAGGTGCATTCTACCTGCGCTGCGCCGCACAACGGACGTTGACGTGGCCGCTTTTTGCGTCGGCTCAACGGCGACCGTGCCGGCCGTATATGGTTTGGCGCAAACATTCTGTTGCGAAAAGTCGGATTTCGTGCATTCTCCCGCGCACGAAGTAGCGCCACGCGCGCCCGCCGGTAGCGTGGAAAGCGCCGACGAAAAAAGCTGAACGAAGAGTGTTCGTTCGGGGTGGACTAACGTCGAACATGATTCGTTTCGTTCAAAGGGAAACTGGCCATGGAAAATTTGTTCAGCCCAAACCGCCCCATGCAACGTTAATCAGCAGAAAATTTCATCCGGCGTTCCAGTGCGCTAGCATCATCCGCATGCTGCTGGGCTGGTGCGTTTTTGTGCGACGCACAAATGCCGTGCGGCCATTTATTCGGAACGCAGCGGGGCGCGCGGCTTGATCTTGCCACGCATGCTTTTTGTTCGAGATAAAGGTCCAACGAAAGCGCGGCAGCGACGTATCGCGCGCTGGCACCGGAAGGATTAGTATCGGCTACCGTACAAGTAGTTAGCTTATGGAAATACGGTTTGTCCACCGCCGTGTTGTAAGGTAGATTACAAGCCTTCCTGACTAGCGAGCATTTGCATGAGCCACCCGAACCAGTTCTCCCTGTTGGCCCAGCGCCGTTTCGGGCCATTCTTCTGGACGCAGTTCCTCGGCGCGTTCAACGACAACCTGTTCAAGACTGCACTGATCGTGGTCCTGACCTACGACACCACGCGCTGGACCACGGCGAGCCCGGCGCTCTTGAACAACCTGATCCCGGGCCTGTTCATCCTGCCGTTCGTGCTGCTGTCGGCCACCGCCGGGCAGGTCGCGGACAAGGTCGAGAAGGGTCGGCTGGCGCGCGCGGTCAAGCTGCTGGAAGTGGGCATCATGCTGGTGACCGGGCTGGGCTGGCTGACCCACACGCTGTGGCTGCTGGTGCTGGGCGTGGTGGGGATGGGCCTGCACTCGACGCTGTTCGGGCCGGTGAAATATGCCTACCTGCCGCAGCATCTGAAGTCGGAGGAACTGGTTGGCGGCAACGGAGTGATCGAGATGGGGACTTTTGTCGGCATCCTGCTGGGCGAAATCATCGGCGCGGTGCTGGTGGCGCAACCGTCTGGCGTCGTGCTGATCGCAAGTGGTACGCTGGCGGTCGCGGTGCTGGGGCTGGCGACGAGCTGGCGCATTCCAAGTTCGCCCGCGCCAGCTCCTGAGCTGAAAATCAGCGGCAACTTCCTGGCCGAGTCCTGGCGCAACCTGTCATACTCGCGCCAGAACCGCACCGTGTTCCTGTCGATGCTGGGCAATTCCTGGTTCTGGTTCTACGGCGCGCTGGTGCTGTCGCAGTTCCCCGTCTTTGCCAAGGACTACCTGCATGGCGACCACAGCGTGTTCGTGCTGCTGCTGACCGTGTTCTCACTCGGCATTGGCGCCGGCTCGCTGCTGTGCGAAAAGCTCTCGGGCCGCAAGGTCGAGATCGGGCTGGTGCCGTTCGGGTCGATCGGCCTGTCGCTGTTCGGCATCGACCTGTATTTCGCCAGCCTGGGCTACAGCAACAGCGCAACCGTCGGCGCCGCCGGCCTGCTGGCCCAGCCGGGCGTGCTGCGCATTTTGGCCGACCTGCTGTTGCTCGGGGTGTTCGGCGGCTTTTACATCGTGCCACTGTTCGCGCTGATCCAGACCCGCTGCGATCCCAAGCACGTGGCGCGCACGATTGCCGGCACCAATATATTGAACGCGCTGTTCATGGTGGCCGCGGCCGGCGTCGCGATCCTGATGATCAAGAATGGATTCACGATTCCCGAGATGTTCCTGGCGACCGCGCTGATGAACGCCGTCGTCGCGCTCTACATCTTCTCGCTGGTGCCCGAGTTCCTGATGCGCTTCCTGGCCTGGCTGCTGATACACACCATCCACCGGGTCAGGACGGTCGGTGTCGACAGTATCCCGGACAGCGGACCGGCGGTGCTGGTCTGCAACCACGTGAGCTACGTCGACGCGATCGTGATCGGCGCCGCCAGCCCGCGTCCGATCCGGTTCGTGATGGATCACCGCATCTTCAAAACGCCTTTCCTTGGCTGGATTTTCCGAACGGCCAAGGCAATTCCGATCGCCTCGGCGAAGGAAGACCCGTGGCTGATGGAAAAGGCGTTCGTCGACATCGCCCAGGCGCTGCACGAGGGCGACCTGGTCTGCATCTTCCCCGAGGGGAAACTGACCGGGAACGGCGAGATGAACGAGTTCCGCGGCGGCATCGCCAAAATCGTGGAGCGCAGCAAGGTGCCGGTGATCCCGATGGCCTTGCGCGGCCTGTGGGGCAGCCTGTTCACACGCGACAAGACCAACGTGTTCGAGCGCTCGTTCTCGCGCGGCCTGCGCTCGGAGCTGGCGCTGGAGGTCGGCGCGCCGGTGCCGCCGCAGTGTGCCACGCCCGAATACCTGTACGAGCAAGTGCTGGCGCTGCGGGGCGACTGGCGGTAGCGCGGCTCCCGATTCGCGGCGCGAATTTGATTTATCTCAAGTACGTTGGGGTCGCCTGTTAGAGAGTAGGTGTTGCGCGACCTGTCGTCGCGCGGCCCGCTGACCGTACTCGTCAGCGGAGCCTGAGCAGATCGGACTGCGAACGCGATGCTTGAACCCGACCATGTCGCGGCTTGGGAACATTTTCCACATGATGCGGACATCGGTATCCGCGGCAAGGGCGCGACCTGCCTGGCGTCATTCGAGCAGGCCGCCTTGGGGCTGACGGCCATCGTCACGCCGCTGCAAAAGGTGCGCGCGCCCGATGCCATTCAGATTGCCTGCCCGAGCAGCGGCGATTCCGAGTTCCTGTTCCTCGAACCGATCGATCTGGCGCGTCACGCGCCGGCTGCCTTGCCGCGCGGGCCCATACTTTCCGGCCTGAAGGTCGCGCAGCATGCCGACCGTTCATGGCGGGCGCAGTGCGTGGTACGTGTGTCGTAGCGAGGGGGTGAGCATGTATCGGAGAATTCTGCTACCGACCGATGGTTCGGCGCTGTCGAAGGAGGCTACGGCAGCGGGCGTTCACTTTGCCCGCGACCGCGGCGCGCAGATCGTGGCGGTGCACGTGATTCCGGAGCTGCTCGACGACCAGCTGGAAGCGTGGATGCACCACGACCCGCACCTGGTCGAACGGCGCCAGGCGCTGTTCGACAAGTTCGCGGACGACTACCTGGCCTTCGTGGCTGCCAAGGCGGCGGCGTTTCATGTGCCATGCGAGCTGCGCAAGGTGAGAGCGGGCGAAGCGGCGCCGGGTATCCTGAAGGCGGCGATTGACGCCAAGTGCGACCTGATCTTCATGGCATCACATGGCTGGCGCAACCGCGAGGCCGAAATGCTCGGCAGCGAAACGCTCAAGGTGCTTTACCTCAGCAAGTTGCCGGTGCTGGTCTACAAGCCGGGCTAGGCGCGGAGGACGCTCGTGAAACAGGACAAGGAAAAGGATAAGGACGGCGCGACCAACTACCTCAGGCCCGCGATGTGGTACTGGCTGATTGGCCTGCTCGCGTTCATGCTGTTCCAGGGCGTGGCCGGGATTTTCAATACGTCGACGATCGCGTACAGCGACTTCAAGCAACTGCTGTATGCCGGCAAGGTCAACGAGGTGACAATCTCGGACACGACCATTACCGGCACGCTGAAGAACAGCGGCCTGGAAAATGTCCTACCCAAGGACAAGGTCGAGAACTTGAGGTGCACGCCGGAACAGGGCTGCGCGTTCAGCACCGTGCGCGTGAGCGACCCCGACCTGGTGGCCGACCTGGAGGCGAACAAGGTGCGCTATGTTGGCCAGCCCAAGAACGATTGGCTGATGAACCTGCTGTCCTGGGCGTTTCCACTGATCCTGCTGTTCTGGTTGTGGAGCAGCGTCGCCAAACGCGGCGGCATGATGGGCGGCGGCCTGTTTGACATCGGCAAGAGCAAGGCGCGCGTCTACGTGCAAAGCAAGACCGGCGTGACCTTCTCGGACGTGGCCGGCATTGACGAGGCCAAGGAAGAGCTGATGGAAATCGTCGAATTCCTGAAAAGCCCGCAGCGCTACCGTCGCCTGGGCGGCAAGATTCCGAAGGGCGTGCTGATCGTGGGCGCGCCGGGCACCGGCAAGACGCTGCTGGCCAAGGCGCTGGCCGGCGAGGCCGGGGTGCCGTTCTACTCGATCAGCGGTTCTGAATTTGTCGAGATGTTCGTGGGCGTGGGCGCGGCGCGCGTGCGCGACCTGTTCACCCAGGCCGAGAAGAGCGCGCCGTGCATCATCTTCATTGACGAACTCGATGCGCTGGGCCGCGCGCGCGGGGTGGCCGGGGTGGTCGGTGGCTACAACGAACAGGAGCAGACCCTGAACCAGCTGCTGGTCGAGATGGACGGGTTCGACACGAACAAGGGCGTGATCATCCTCGGCGCCACCAACCGGCCCGAGATCCTCGACCCGGCGCTGCTGCGTCCCGGGCGCTTCGACCGCCAGATCGCGCTCGACCGGCCGGACCTGAAGGGGCGCGAGAAAATCCTCGAGGTGCATACCAAACAGGTGACGCTGGCGCACGACGTCGACCTGGGCCTGATCGCCGCGCGCACCGCGGGCCTGGTGGGCGCCGACCTGGCCAACCTGGTCAACGAGGCGGCGCTGCTGGCGGTGCGGCACGGCAAGGAAGCGGTGGACATGAGTGATTTCGACGAGGCGGCCGACCGCGTGATTGCCGGCATGGAGAAGAAGAACCGGGTGATGAACCCGACCGAAAAGCAGACCGTGGCCTACCACGAGGCAGGGCACGCGATCACCGCCGAATTCCGGCGCCACGCGGACCGGGTGGCCAAGATATCGATCATCCCGCGCGGGATTGCCGCGCTTGGCTACACGCAGCAGCTGCCCACCGAGGACCGCTACCTACTCAAACGCAGCGAGCTGCTCGACCGCCTCGACGTGTTCCTTGGAGGGCGCGTGGCGGAAGAGATCGTGTTCGGCGACCTGTCGACCGGGGCGCAGAACGACCTGCAACTGGCTACCGACATGGCGCGGCACATGGTGACCCAGTACGGCATGAGCCAGCGGCTGGGGTTGGCCACGTTCGAACAGGCCACGTCGCCGTCGCTGTATCCAACCGGACTGGCGGAGAAGCGTCCCTACAGCGAGCAGACCGCGCAGACCATCGATGCCGAGATCGGCAAGCTGCTGTCGGAGGCGCACGACCGGGTGCGCGAGACGCTGATGGAAAAGCGCGACCTGCTCGATGCGCTCGCGCGCACGTTGCTGGAAAGGGAAACGGTCGATCGCGCGACGCTGGACGCTCTGATCCGCGAGCGCGCCCCGGGGCCGATCAGGCGCGTGGGCAGCGCCTAGGCCAGCCCCGGCCAAGCGTTATTCGTTGTTGTTGGTTACTGGTTGTTGAAGTGGCACACGTAATGGACCGTCTCCTGCACCTCGATCTCGAAGCTGGACTTGGCCGGAACCTTGAACTGCTGGCCGCCGGAACAGTTTTTCCACTCGCCGTCACTGCCGATTCGGACGCGGCATTTGCCATCGACGATTTCCATCACTTCCGGCACGTCGGTCCCGAAATTGAGCGTGCCGGGCATGATGACGCCGACGGTCTTGCGGGTCTGGTCGGGGAAAGTGATGTTGTACGATATGCACTTGCCGTCAAAGTAGACATTCGCCTTTTTGTTGATCGATGCGTGGTCGAACTGGGTGCTCATCCGGGCCTCCTTTGTCGCAGGGTGTTGGTGCGGCGGCCTGCCACTGTTTTTGACCATCCCCGCCAAACCAAGTGCGGCCGGCGCAGGAGGGGCGAAGATGCAGTATATCCTTTTTAGCAATCCAGTTGCCGGACCGACTGCGGCCGTGGCTGACCTGACGCTGCCGCCGGAGGCTGAGCATGCATATCCATAACGCCGACGTCGCGGCCGTGTTCACCGAAATCGCGGACCTGCTCGAAATCGAGAACCAGAATCCGTTCCGCATCCGCGCCTATCGCAATGCCGCGCGCACTGTCGAAATGCTGGCGCCGAGCGTGCAGACGCTGGTCGAGGAAGGGCGGGACCTCTCCGAACTGCCCGGCATCGGTGCTGACTTGGCCGGACGTATCACCGAAATCGTGCACGGCGGCACCTGCGAGCTGCGCGAACAGTTGCGGCGCGAACTGCCGCCGGGGATAGGTTCGCTGCTGCGGGTGCCTGGGCTTGGTCCCAAGCGGGTCAAGCTGCTGTTCGACGAGCGCGGCATCCATACGCCCGAACAGTTGCTGCGCGCGGCGCAGGAAGGGCAACTGCAAACGATCAGGGGCCTGGGCGAAAAGGCCGAGCAGCGCATCCTGGAGGCGGTGCAGGCGCAGCTGTCGAAGGAGCGGCGTTTTAGCATTGCGGTGGCGGGGCAGGTGGTCGAGGCGCTGGTTGCTTACCTGCGGCAGCTTGCGCCGGTCGCACGGGTAGAACCGGCCGGCAGCTATCGCCGCATGAGGGAGACCGTAGGCGATCTCGACATCGTCGTAGCGTCCGCGGACGGTCCGGCGGTGACCGGCCATTTCATCCGCTACGACGCGGTGGCGCGTGTGCTGTCGCACGGGCCGACGCGCGCCAGCGTGGAGCTGCATAACGGGATGCAGGTCGATCTGCGCGTGGTGGAGGAAGCCAGCTTCGGCGCGGCGCTGAACTACTTCACGGGCTCCAAGGCGCACAACATCGAATTGCGCAAGCTGGCGCTAAAGCGAGGCCTGAAGCTGAACGAATACGGCATGTTCGCGGGCGAGCAGCCGCTCGCGGGCGAGACCGAGGAGGCGGTGTTTGCCGCACTTGGGCTGCCGTTCATTGCGCCCGAACTGCGCGAAAACCGTGGCGAGATCGAGGCCGCGCGCGACGGGCGCTTGCCGCATCTGGTGACCCTGCATGACCTGAAAGGCGACTTGCACGCCCACACGACGGCAAGCGACGGTCGCAGCAGCCTGCGCGACATGGCGCAGGAAGCGCGCAGCCACGGCATGACTTACCTCGGGATCACCGATCATTCGCAGCAGTTAACGGTCGCAAGCGGGTTGGATGCAGAGCGGCTGGCGCAGCAGATCGACGAGATCGACCAGCTCAACGCCGAGCTCGACGGCATTACCGTGTTGAAGGGAACTGAGGTCGACATTCGCCAGGATGGCACGCTGGACCTGCCGGACAGTATCTTGCAGCGGCTCGATTACGCGATTGCGTCCGTGCACACGAGGTTTGGGCTGGGCAGCGAAGCGCAGACCGCGCGCATCATGAGGGCGATGGATAACCGGTACGTGCGCATCCTGGGCCATCCGAGCGGCCGGCTGCTGTTCGAGCGCGAACCGTACCCGGTCGACATGGGACGGATCATCCGGCACGCGAAAGAGTGCGGCTGCGCGCTTGAACTCGATTCGCAGCCGGGGCGGCTTGACCTGAACGACATCTACTGCATGATGGCCAAGGACGAAGGCGTGTTGGTCAGCATCGACTCGGACGCGCACAGCGTGCTCGACTTCGACAACCTGCGCTGGGGCATTGGACAGGCGCGGCGTGGGTGGCTGGAAAAGAAGAATGTGCTCAACACGAAGACGCTGGCGCAGTTGAAGGCGCATTGGAAGCATTGATTCATGGTATGGGTCGCGCTTGCCGGACGGCGGGCTGGTCGTTGTATTGACGGGAGCGGAATGAAATGACTGTCGTATGACAAAAGCTCAAGAATTTTTTCTGTCTCTGGTATAATGCCGGACCAAGTCGGGGCGTAGCGCAGCCTGGTAGCGTACCTGCATGGGGTGCAGGTGGTCGGAGGTTCGAATCCTCTCGCCCCGACCAATAGAATCAATGAGTTAGGCCAGCCTCAGCGCTGGCCTTTTTCATATCCAGGCCATTTCGGTAAGAAAGTTGGTAAGAAAAGTTCTTGCTAGCGCCGCACTACCCAGGAGGCGAAATGAAGTCCTGTTGGGTGTCGTTGTGGCGGCCAAAATCTAAACATATCGATATCAGTCATCTTGTAGGCCGCCCATCTGGCGGTCGAACGACTGGCGGATCAGTCCTATTACGTATGGCAGTTCGTCTGGGCTGCTCAAACCCACTTCCACGTCACCATTGCCCCAGCGGCCAATGTTGGAGATGTCGCGGCACAAGCCTTTGGGGTCCTCGATGTCATCAATGCCGAGATTGAGGACCAGCAGGAGGCGCTTGGCCTGCGGCACCACATCAACAAAGTTCGTCTCTGCCTTGTAGGCCACGTAGAGCTTCAAGAACTCTTCACTGATGCATGGGTCTAGCGCCAAAATGGACTTACGCAGCGCCTCAAACAAATCGCGCATTGGGCCTGTTGACAGGTGTGTGTGGTCAGCCACGCTGTATTGCTGGCCGGATTTGGCTGCGGTTGGTCGGTAGGCATTCAGCACGTCCTCTGCCAGTTGCGGCGCGTCCCAAACTTTGGCGGCATCCCCAGCCAAACGGTCGGCGCGGCCTTTGATGGCAGCCTCATCCCACCTGCTGACTTTGCCGAGGCCAAGGTTGAGCTTCAGTGGGCTGTGTGCAAATCCAACGGGATTGCCGTCTTTGTCGGTGACTTGGTCGCGCTTGTAGGCGAAAGGATGATCGCTGTATTCGCTGTTGTAGCCGGTCAGCGTGAGGTTGCCCAAGGTGTGCAACCAGTCTTGCTGAACGCGCTGCCATTCCGCGCCAAGCTCGGTCTGCCATTCCTTGGACAGGGATTCGTTCTGCGGAAGGATGTGTTCAATGGTGTAATCCTCCACCACCACACGCTCTTTGCGGCCGTGGTTCTCAAGGCGGCGCAGCCAGTAGCTGCGGCTGCGGAAGTTGTAGAGGTCCCGTACCTTGATGTCGCGCTGGAATTCGTCGTTGCTTGGGAAGCGACGGTACGAGGGCAGCATCAGGAATGCCGCCTGCACGCTTTCAAAGTAGCGATCCTTCTTGAGTGTCCGGCTCAGGCCCGCAAACGTTTTGTTCAGGGAATTCGTTGGGATGGCGCAGATGGCGCGGCGGAACACGTAGCTCTCCACCAAGCGAACAATTCGCAGCACTTCATCGCTGGTCAAGCGGCCTTGTTTGTAGTCGTGATACACCTCCAGTAAGAACGGATACGCCACATCGACCTTCAATTCGCGCAGGTCATGAAAGGCTTGTCTGAGCCCCGCGTCCGTCTCTTTACCTAACGCCATGGAGCAGTAATAGGACGCATAAGCGTGAATGTCGGCCACTAGGTCGCGGGTATCGCCCTTGAGGCTGCGCGCAAAAATCTTGAACGCGACGTACACCTCGCGGACGTTTGGAATCTCACCCGTTTTGGTCGTTAGGTAGTGACGCATGAAGGCGTCGAAGTGCACTACATAGGCCCCCTGACCAAAGGCCTTTTCCATGGGCCGCCAGTAGGTTTTGTACAGCTCGGTTTGCAGCTTCGGTTCGAGCCCCATCAAGATGTAGTTGCGGATGAGGTCAGCCTGGCTGAGTTCGAGCCCGGTGGAGTTCATGCTTTCAAAGATCAATTGCGGATTGTCTTGGGCACGGTCCAGCGACACGTCCACGATCACCAGCTTGGCAAGGCCTTGGCAGATGGCTTCCACTTCGGCATGGTTGGCGGCGATCAGCTCTTGAAACAGCGCGTAGTTCTCAGTAATGCGGCTGCTGACCTCTGTGGGCATAGGCGTACCTTGCAGGAGGGCAAGCAATGTGTCCTTATCGGTCTCTGACAAGATGAGCTTGAAATAGCGCTCGCCTTCTTCGTCTGGATTCACCAGATAGTAGTTGCGCAACTTCTTGTTCGAGAAGGTTTCCAGCAGCTCTCCCAAGCCTTGGGTCTCAAAATGCTTGGCCAGCGCCGCAATGAGCAAGGTGCTGGTAGTCAGGCGTTGCTGCCCGTCGATGACCAGCAATGCTTCCTGACTGGTGACAGCGGACAGGCCGCGCTCTACGTAAACGATGGAGCCAATGAAGTGCGCATTAACTTTTTCGTCGCGGCCAGCGCGCATCAAGTCCGCCCATAGCTGACGGCACTGAGCGGCCGTCCACGAGTAGTTGCGCTGGTAGATCGGGATGACGAATTGCGGAGACTTGCGTAGGAACTTGAGCAGGTTGGCTTCGGTGGCTTTCACTTCGATCCCTTAAAGGCTTTGTGCGACCAGCTGGCGTTCGGCCAGCATCGCTTTGATTTCTAGATTGGCGGCAACTTGCCTGGCCACCTGCTTTTCTTTCGCCGCTGCGCTGCGAGCTTCGGCAATTCGGGCGTCCAGGTCTTTGCAGTTGCGCCACGCGGTGCGGCGCTCTACGGCTTGCGCACGGCTATCGTTAAGTTATTGCAATGGTTAAAAATCATAGTGCTGCAATGCACTTTTTGCAAACTTGATATTGGCGCTACACTGGAAGGACACCCCTGCTGGGTAACGGGGAAGAAAAGGAGTTCCAGGCGCGAGGGCGCGTTGCATGCTCTGGATCACGATTTTTGTTGTCCTTCAGCAGCATGTTCCGGTTCGACTGAGGTCAAGCAATGCGAGAGACGTTGCTTGTAGGACACTTATTGCTAGCCGGACTCCTGGCACTTGCCGTTCGACCACACAACCCCTGTGGTCGCATCCCCGGCGGAACGTAGCCAACAAAGCGAGAGGTGTGAACATGCTTCCCGTACTTCCTACACATAGGATCGTCGTCTTCGATAGCGCGCTACTTGGCATACGTGCTGACGAATATGCGACAGCGCTCGTTACCTGGCACGACGATTATCAGCCTGAACGATGCTGGGAATGGTTCTTCGAATACTTCGGCGAAGAACACTTCGAAGCAATTCTTTGCCCAATCGAAGGCTTCGCGGCGCCAATTGCATTTGGATTTCTGCATTAGGTCAGCTTCTTACGACACAAGCAATTTGCGGCACCGCATCACGCTGCGTTGTAAGTACATCAATAATTCTGGCTTCTCGTCCGAAGGTGGCTGAGCCTTAAGGGTGGCGCCGCCGCAGTGTAAGCAAGGGGAATCTGCATGTCGTCCAGCCTGCAAAACCTGCTTCGCTACTTCCAACATGAGCTCGTGATGAACGACGCCTTGCGGGATGACTTCACACGCCGGCATCCGTCGCTCGCAAGCTCTTTAGGCATGGCCGGGGCAGGTGCCGAGCAAGACCCGCACATACAGCAGTTACTCCAAGCGATCGCGTTGATGAACGCCCACACGGCAATGCGCATCGACGCCGGCCACGACTGGTTGACCGAAGCACTGCTGCACATGAATTATCCGCATTACCTACGCCCGTTCCCTTCCTGCACAATTGTTCAGTTTGATGCTGGAGACACTGAGCGAGGTGCTCACACCCTTGAGACGGTCACTAGCGTCCAACGCGGGACCTTGCTGCTCGGGCCGGTCAGCGAGAAAGTACGGTGTCAATTTCGCACGGTATACCCAGTAACCATCGCACCCATCAGGCTCTGTGCAGCTCTATTTGGGTCGGCGCTCAGCCGGCCGGCGGCTGGCCGCCTTCCGCCTGAAGTCACCCACCTCATCAGTCTCACCTTTGAAACAACTTCGAGTATGGCCGGGATCGGCGACTATGGACTGGAGCAGCTACGCCTGTTCATCGACGCGGAACCGTCGCTGTGCGCGCACCTGCGCGACGCCGTCTACCTCGGCGTCACATCCGCCTGGCTTGAATGTGGGGAGGCCGGTTCGTGGGTACGGCTGCGCCAGTTGCCGCTGCGCTCAGTCGGGTTCACGGACGATGAGGCCATCTTGCCGTTCCAGGCGCGCTCACATCACGCCTTTCGACTGCTCACCGAATATGGGTGTTTTCCCGAGAAGTTTAACTTTCTGGGCCTGGATCTCGCAGCGTGTGCCAATTCGATACCTGCCGGTTGTCACCGCGTCACCTTGCATCTCGGGGTGGCGGGAATGCGTCACGATTCCGATGCAGCACAAATCCTCGGCAAATTGACACAGCAGCACTTGCGCCTCTTCTGCACGCCGGCGGTGAATCTTTTCAACAAGGCTGGTTGCGCTATTGAACTCGACCACACAAAGACCGAGTACGTCTTACCGACGGATGCAGTGGAACCGCGGGCTTTCGATCTCTACAGTATCGACCGGGTTTCGGCTATCGAGGAGCGCGCTGACGGCAGAGGCGAAGCTCAGGAATTTTTCCCTTACTACTCCCTGAAGCACGGCATTGCCGGTGGACGGCGGGGGAACTACTACTATTTCCGCCGCAAAGACCTGCTGGCCGACCTCAGCCCCGGTTACGAGCACGCGATCTCACTGGTAGACCTCGACCTCAACCCGCTGCAAGTGAAGGCTGCAAAAGTATCGATCGATCTGACCTGCACCAATCGTGACCTCCCGACACGGATGCCATTCGGAGCGCGGAACGGGGACTTGAGCATGGCCGAGCCGCTCGGCGGCATTCCGATCCGTATCCTGCGCAGGCCAAGCAGAAGCTATCGCTTTTCACCCAAGGACCGCTGGCGGCTAATTTCCCACCTTTCATTGAACCACCACTCATTAATGCAGGGTGACGTGGCGCCTCTCGCCGAATTGCTGACGCTGTATAACCTGCCGCAGTCGCCAGTCAACGCGCGTCAGGTTGGCGGGATCGTTGCGCTGTCGGCGAAGCCTGCTCGAATCAGGTGGAGGGAAGACTTCGCTACCAGCTTCATTCGCGGTATTGAAATACGGCTGGCCGTGGATGAACAGGCTTATGCCGGGTGCGGCTTGCATGCATTTGTTCAGGTGCTTGACCACTTCTTTGGCCTGTACGTTCACCTGAACAGCTACGTTCAGTTGATCGTCGTTTGCCACCAAACCGGGAAGGAGATTCTGCGATGCTCACCGCGCAGCGGAAGCCTGCAGCTTCTCTGATTCGACGCCTGCTCGACCAGCCTTACCGGTTCGAGTTCGCTCAAGCCGTCCGTATCGTGCACGCGTGGCTTGCCAAGGTCTTGCCAAATGCACCGGCCGAAACAGGTCAATACCTTCGGTTTCGTAATCGGCCCTCTTTTGTGTTCCCGCCTAGTGAGATCGATGCGCTGGTCGTGGAGGTGGACACTTCGACGGAAACGAATCCTCATGATGTTGTCACCGCTGGCCAACTGCGCCGGATCAGCATCACACCATCATTCGGTGGACTGCTCGGCGTGTCGGGCGCGCTGCCGAATCACTATACCGAGAAGATTCTGGAAGCGCAGGAGCGTTCCGCCGTTGATGGTCAACTCGAATTCTTCGACCTTCTATCCCAGCGCGCGCACGCTTTGCATTACGAGGCATGGGAAAAGGGCCGCGTCTACGAAAGTGTCGATGCGCAGGGGGAGGACGAACTGCGGCAGATGCAGTGGGCACTCGCTGGCGTAGGGGCGCAACGCGGGCCACGACCATATGGAGCGCTGAGTGGCGATATCCCCGTATTTTACGCGGGCGTGCTACGGCATTACTCAACGTCGCCGCAAGTGTTGGAAGATGTGCTGACCGAATACTTCGGGGTGCCCTTCAAAGTCGTGCCATTTATCGGTGAATGGATCGACCTAGGGCCGTGGGACTCCGCGCAAATTGGCCGTGGGTTCTCGCTCAACGGGGGCTCTATTCTAGGCCCCAGGACATACAGCAAGGCGGAACGCGTACGCCTGCGCGTTGGGCCCTTATCCATCGATGAATTTGAACGCTTTCTCCCCCGATCAGAGGGTGCGAAGGCGATTGCGTTGATGGTGTCGATGTTTCGCGTACAGGAGCTGACCTTCGAGGTCCAACTCGTGCTTCGTGCCCGAGACGTTGTGCCCGCAGCTCTCTTACCCAAGAGTCGGCGGGGACTTGGACTGGGATACTCCGCGATCTTAACGACTCGCGTGCCCCAGGATCGTGACCATGACGGGCTTCGGTATGAGCTCTCAATCCATTACCTAGAGACGATAGATGGCAGAGTTTGACCCAATGGACCTTGCTAGGCTGGCTCAGTACGCCCTTTCGACACAGGATCGGCCGCTCAGGCTTGTGCTTGACCGGCCAGGCGGGGACGCGGACTGGGGTAGCCAGCTTTTACCCCAGAAGGTTACAGGACAGGAAGCAATATGCGGCGGATTCGAGTTTCGGATCCTTTGCGTGGCCGAGAGCGCCAAGCTTGCCCTCAAGAAGTTCATCGGTGTGCCTGCCGAACTGCAAATCGTGACCGACCACGGCCAGCTGAGGCGATTTTGCGGCATTGTTACTGGCGTCCTGTCGGGACAGAGTGACGGCGGACTGGCCACGTATCAGCTGGTCATGCGTGATGCGCTGTCCGTGATGGAAAATCGCGTTAACACGCGAGTGTTCCGCGACATGAGTGAGCTGGACATTATCCAGGCTCTGATCGCGGAGTGGCGTGTCAACAATTCCGTGCTCGCCGCTTCGTTCGACCTCGAAATCGACGTCGGTTTGAACGGCAAGCTCGCGCGGCGCGAATTTACCATGCAGCACAACGAATCGGACGCCGCATTCGTTCGCCGCCTAATGCAAAGACGTGGCATTGCGTGGTTCTTTCGGCCTGGGCTCCCCAATCGTGCGGGTCCCATTGGGAGCCAGAAGAACGACGAGATCGGCCATACCTTAGTGCTCTTCGACGATTCACTCCGTCTTCGTGAGAATGAAGCTGGCAGCGTGCGATTTCACCGGGATGCAGCGACCGAAGAGCGCGACGCGATCACCTATTGGAGCGCCGAGCGCAACCTGCAACCCGGCAGTGTATGGCTGCACAGCTGGGACTACAAGAACCCTGGCGGGACCGCCTTCAACACGACGCAGGCCCAGTCCCGAGCGAACCAGGGAGAGCGTGGAAACCAACTTGCGGCAAGCCTGGAGGACTACTACGTTGCGGCGCCGCACTTGGGGGATACGGCGCTTGATTTGACTGAACTGGGAAACACGCAGATGGCGCACTACGAGTATGCGTCCAAATGCTTCCACGGCGAAGGCAGCGTGCGCGACCTGGCTGTAGGCGAGTGGATCAGCCTGGATGGGCATCCCGAGATCGACACACATGCGGAAAAGGAACGCCGGTTCGTCATCACCGAGCAGCGGATCGTCGCCCAAAACAACCTGCCGGTTGAGATTAGCGCGCGAGTGGAACGCCTGTTTAATCGGAACGGCTGGGCACAGGGGGAATACGCTGTATTCACGGACCACGACGGAACACCGATCCGCTACAAGACGCGGTTCTCCTGCGTGCGGCGCAGCGTGCGGATCGTCCCTCCGCGCCCAATCCTGCCACGACTTCAGATTCAGACAGCCATCGTGGTTGGTCCATCCAACGATGAGGTATGGTGCGACAAAATGGGGCGGGTCAAAGTGCGGTTTCCGGCAACAAGGCCGCAGGATCACGCGCATGCGGCCGGGGCCGGTGCCTCCGATTCGGACGGAGACTCGGCGTGGGTACGCGTGGGCTCGAACTGGGCGGGCAACGGACCGGGTAGCGGCGGCCAATGTGGTGTGCGACTGCTTCCGCCCGTCGGCACAGAAGTGCTGGTCGATTTTGCAGGCGGCGACCCGGACAAACCGATCATCGTCGGCCAGTTATACAACGTAATCGCGCTTCCACCAGCCTTTCGGCGGGAAGGGGCGCTGCCGGCAACCAGATATCAATCGGGCATCCGTAGCCGCGAGGTGCGCGGGCAGCGCGGCAACCAACTCCGGTTTGATGACACTCCGGGCCAGATCAGTGCACAACTGGCGAGTGATCATGCGACCACCGAGCTGAATATGGGTTACCTGACCGAGCTGCGCCAGGATGGCCGCGCCGCGCCGAGGGGCGAGGGAGCTGAATTGCGCACGGACGAGGCGATCGCGCTGCATGCCGCAAGGGGGATTTTTCTGAGCGCATGGAAACTGCTCGGCGCCGCGACCACCAAGGGTGGCCAGCTTGCACGAGATGATTTCCTCGGCTTGATGCGCGAATGCGGCGAGCTTTTCGCATCGCTCGGCAATTACGCTGCTTCGCACAATGGACTGCCGATCGACGCCAAGGAGCAGGACGAACTGCTGGCGCGCTTTAAGAAGTGGGAAGACGGCAGTAACACCGCGCCAAAGGCGGCCGAGCCACGGGAGCCCGTGATTGGCGTAACCTCGCCAGCCGGGATTGGCTTTGCCAGCTCCAAGGCCATCGTCAGCTACTCGGCCAAGAACATCGACACGGTCGCGCAGCAGCACTTGCAGCTGGCGGCCGGCCAGCGTGTCAACGTCAATGCCGGCAATGGGCTTTCGCTGTTCGCGCAGAGCGGAGGGATAAATGCCATCGCGCACGCCGGCAAGCTGCTCCTTCAAAGCCAGCACGGCGATGTCGAGATCAACGCGGACGAAAACGTGAAAGTCACCGCCACGAAAGGCACGGTCACCATCGCGGCCGAGAAGCTTCTGTTTGTGACTGCCGACGGCTCATTCTTCAAGTTGGGCG
Organism: Massilia horti; assembly: GCF_004614195.1. GTDB lineage: Bacteria > Pseudomonadota > Gammaproteobacteria > Burkholderiales > Burkholderiaceae_D > Telluria > Telluria horti. The sequence continues at coordinate 52,835 of NZ_SPUM01000038.1, forward strand.
ATGGGCCACCAGTCATCGGCAGCAAGGATCCGCTCAAGTTCCACGCGCCGGATTTCATCTGGGATGGTCCGGAGACGATGAGCACGCAGTTGCCATCATTTGGCAAGGACGGAACGGATCTCCAGTTCACTCCGCACTACTACCCGCACCTCGATGGCGGCGTACCCGCGACCGGGCTCAATTACAAGATCGAATCGGCTGCCGCTGCAAGCAGCGAGGGCAGTACAGATGCTGCCGGGAAGAGCAGTACCTTGCAGCACGACCAAATGCACTTTGCGAGCATAAATCTCGTTAGGAAGGATGGGCAGTCATGACCAAGGAAAAGAGCCCAGGGCTTTACAAAAAATTGCCGTTCAGCGTAGGCACCGGACAAGGAGTGACTTTGCCGGGGCAAGGGAACAAGAAGATTGTCGGGGTAAAGCACAACCTGCCAGGTTCAATCATTCTTGTTCATGGCGTGAACGACGTCGGCACCAGCTATGACGCGGTGGAATCGGGCTTGTGCGAGGGCCTGACGACGCGCCTGCGCGGCGACGTGAGGCCGGCCACGTACCGGATGCCGCAAACAGCCGATACCGAAAAACTGGAAGAAGATCCGGACGCGGTGTTCTACAAGCGGCAGATCACCGACAACACGCACAGCCCGGTGATCCCGTTCTATTGGGGCTTTCGGGAAGAAACGGGCAATGCAGGCGACTGGAGGAAGACGCCACACGGTCAGGCGGTCGACCGCTACGGCAACCGGTTGGACAGGGACTACGCGAAGGGCGGCGGCCCGTTTGGCAACGCGACCACCTCGCTCCCGGAAATGTGGAACCGCGGTAAGAGCGATGCCCATGGAGCTCTGGACTGGGTGCAGCGCGATGCAACCCGCCCCATCCGGAAAAACCCGGGCCGACTCTACATGATCCTGGCGGCGCGACGGCTCGCCGCCCTCATTTCAATGATCCGCGACTACGATGAAGACGAAACGGTCTCGATCGTCGCCCACAGCCAAGGTTGCATGCTCAGCCTGCTGGCCCAGGCTTTTCTGCTCGACCCGAAAATGCAGGAAATCCAGCCCGGCGCACGGCCAGCCGACACGCTGATCCTGTGTAACCCGCCGTACAGCCTGGTCGACGAGCTGCCGACACTGGCCGGTTGGGTTGACGGATATTCGGGCGAAGACGCACAGATGAAGAAGGACGACCGTTACCGATATATTCGCGGCGGCCAGACACTGCACGCGCGCTTGACCACGCTGGCGAACATTGTCAAGGGCGTAGTGGGGAACAAGCATGAGTCGCCGCCATTGGCGGAACTGACGGATGCACACAAACACTGCGGCACGGTCGGCCCCAAATGGGTGGCCAGCACGGACCGCGACAACCGAGGCAAGGTCTACCTGTACTTCTCGCCCGAGGACATGACGGTGGCGCTCTCCAGCGTGCAAGGGATCGGCTGGCAAGGCGTGCCTGACTACCAGCGGGGCCATCGCCTCGAAACCAAGCAAGTCAGCGCCGGCGCACCATTTAAGGATTTCGTGCCCCCGCACAGCAAAACTGCAGAAGTACCGAACCCGACCATACGCAAGCCACTTTCGGAGCTAGGCGCAGGCTTCTTTCAACGCGTGTTTACATTGAAGCGCCGCCCCGATCCTCAAAACGGCAGATTCGTCATGGTCGGGGAAGCGCCCCATGACTTTGCGCTCCGGGTGCCCGGCGAGGACGATCACGCCCATACGGCCGACAGCGACACGTTTGCGAGCAATCATGGGGTTCGCGCGCACCTGCCGGGGCCCGGTGACGCGCCCAGCGACGCGTCGCCCGAAGAACAGGCTCGCTTCATCCTGCGCCGCATCACCGGCGAAGCATTGCCCAAGCCGATTGTCGCCCGCATGGCCGAGGGCGCCTTCCCCGATGCGCAGCACCGGTACGGGGCCAGTGAACACGTCGACCAGATCGACGCCGCGATTGCGGTCACCAGCGATTACGGTATCGACAAACACTGGGAATGCATCGGAGATTCGGGCAGCGTCTGGATGGCGTTGCGTGACTATGAGCCGATTTCGAGCCCGCGCCCAGCCCTGTATGAGGGTAAGGTGGCAAAGGTCAACGACCAGCGGTTCGCGCTCGCGGAACGGCTCAATCGCGGCAAGGAAAACGCCGACAAGTGCGAGATCAAGAACGTGTACGTGTGCCTGGACGGCGGCTACAAGCCGCGCCCGGTCAACCCGCCCAAGCTGTTGATTGAGCGGACCGAGACGCCGAACGAGGCCAGGAAGCGCTGGCAGAAGACGGATGTGCCGCGCTCGTTCCACAGCGCCGTGTACGGCGGCCGCAAGAACCACAGCCATGTCACGGCCTACGACGTGGCGATCGGTGGAGGGCATGCGCCTACCCATCCCCTGTTCTATAAGTACCTATGTGCGGTCGCGGACTGGCGCCTGAAGCAACCGGGGCCGCGCGAGCAACCACGGCCGGGAATCCTCACCAGGGAAAAATTCTTGCAGCAATTTTCGGTCTACTGGGCGGACGAACGCCCCTGGCGCAAGGCGCTGATCGAAGGTAACTCAGGCTATTACTCCAAAGGGATTCTGCCGGACGGCCTTCCCCTGCCGCCCGAGCTTCCGACTGCGCTTGTCGTCGAACCGATGTCGAAACCTGTTGGAAACTCGGAGCGCGTGACCTCATGAGCTCGAACAGGAAAAAGAAGACTGCTGCAGCAAGCCGGGTGAGGGCTCGTCACCTATCCGTTCTCGCTCTGGTCTCTCTCTTCGCAATCTCGATCGACGGGATGGCGGCATCCAACCAAACGGAGGTGGCAATGAGCAAACCATGGTGGCTCTTGGCTGTAGTGTTGGGGATCGGGGCGGTGCTCGGCGGGCGTTGGGTACTGGCGGCACGCGAAGCCGAAGCACGGCAAGCGCAAGCCACGGCCGCGGCGCTGAAGGCACGCCAGCAGTTGGCGGCGGCGCGCACCGGACAAGGGCGACGCGAGTACGTGCTGGAAGTCATCAGTTTGGGCGTCACCTTTGACAAATTCCGGCAGGGAAAACTGTGGGACGTGCTGCAAACCGGCAATCCCTACACTTCGATTCGAGAGCAAGATCCCAAGAAATATCCCTGGTCGGACGATGACAAGCTCGGTACAAGCGGCGGCCGGGCCGGCGACACGCTGGAAAACGGCGCCGGGTATACGGTGACGGAATGGGGGACTCCGGTATTTAACGCGGCACCGCCGAATTCGAGTGATGACCGAGATAGTCCGTTGTCGCCTGACATGGGCATCGCCGGCTCGGCGGAAGCGTCAGGGATGTCCACTAGTCTCTTCGTGGCCGGCCCGCGACGCTTTGCCGAACGCCCGGACCGCATCCTCGAAGACGTTTTCGATTTCTTCGACGCCAACCCGGACATTCCGTACATCGTCTTGAACTCGGACGACGGCATGGGGCTCCGGGACCTTTCCCGACCGACTGGTTCACCGCCGCTCGTCAAGGACGGCTACTACATCCCGGAAATGCCTGACTCGTCCGCGCTGTTCCTGCTGGCACGGCGCGAACGTGTCGATCCGATCCGGCCGTTCGTCTATGACGACATCGACGATTACCGCGTCGGTATGGATGTGCTCAACCGCGATGGAGTCGCACGCCGGCTCTTTCTGGGCTACCTCGACTTGAAAAAATCGGTACCGCGACCGAAAGAACCCGCATGGCGAACGGAGCGCGCCGTGACGGCCTCCGAATGGCTGGACTACGCCGCCAAGTTCGGCGTGCGGCCGGACATCCGAGGCACCGGCCCGACCAGCTTTCTCGACCGAGAGCTGAACGCGAAGCATCTACCGCCGAGAGATTGGAAGCCGACGCCGTGGTTCCCTGTCCCCTGGAGCAAGACCCAACTGGAGCAGTTCGACAAACTGCCGACGCTCGGCTTTATCCATCGCCCCGTCTTCGTTAAAACGACAGACGAACACGGCAAGCCGCTGGCACGTCGCGACGCCCGCCAAAAAGCGCTCGTGGAAGGCTTGCAGGAAGCGCTGCGCACCTTGCCCGAGGCCGCGCGGGCCAAGGGGCCTGCGCGCGTGATCGCCGCCACGAACGACCAGACCGAACAGCTAATTGCGCTCGAAGGCATGCTGCGCCACTACGCTACACAGGGCGGCCCCGAGATCGACAGCGGCAAGCTCGACAAGTTCATCAATATTGACCGGCGCCTCGGCAATACCGGCGCGGCAACGTTGTTCATGGAGATGGCAATCGGCGTGATGGGCAGTTATCGCGCCGGTGGCCCCAGCTTGGCAGTCAACCTGCGCGATCCGCACGAGGCGAGCTTCATTTTCATCAGCCCGCCCTCCGAAGAAAAGCGAAAGGCCCAGCAACACGTGCGCGGCGGGGATGTCTTCCGCAGTATCAAATCGCCTGCAATCGACCCGGCTAACTATGCCGTACCGGTGGAAGCCAAGTAATGGATTAGCGCACTCCGTTTTCAATCGAACTTACCAAAGACGAGATATTCGCGTTATGAAAAACGTCATCCGGTTAGGCGACGCCACTTCACACGGCGGCAAGGTGATCAGTACCGGTGCCACCAATTTCAGGGTTCACGGGGTCCCCGTGGCATGCGTCGGCGATAGGTGCAGTTGCCCTATCCCTGGCCATACGGAGTGCACGATTACGACAGGGTCACATCACCACATCATCAACGGGAAGAGGATCGCCTTCGATGGCGACAGCCTTAGTTGCGGCGCAAAGCTGATCTCAAGCTTGAAGCACTTCAGTACGACGATGTAAGCAGTTTTGAATGTGGTAGGTTGTCGGCCGACGCGGGCCGGGCCGCCAATATCGGCCTTTTGCGCATCATTGTGGCCGTGTCAATTATTCTCTGCGAAAAAAATCTTGGTGCTTTACTGCTCGCTCACCCGCTCTTTCGGCGTTGGCGGGCTCTCGTCGTATGTGGTCGTTTTCTCTACTAAAAATATGCCTTTTTCATCCACGACTATTGTTGAGCAATCAGCGAAGTATTTTGTTTTGAACCCCGGGGAGTCGTCACTCTCCCGAGGAGCGTCGCCAGTGCTGTTGACCGTCGGCTTCATTTAGTCCCTTTGCTTCTTGATGAGTTTTAAATCCGGCTCAGCCCGGCCAGTGGTGGGGTGGTCGGCGGTGGTGGTTGAAAGGGTCCTTCTGCGCTAACCATCCCACTAACCTAATAACGCTAACTCTTGTGGCGAGTGGAAATCGGCTACGAGAAGCACGGCTGGCCGACTAAGAGCTATCGCTTCGGAACAATTGGGAATCACCCAAGAGGTACGTGGACAGGTCCTTTTACTATCCGCATTACGCTTGCTCGGGAAATTTCATACGCCTTGGCCAGTGCGCTGATTGATTCCCCGTTCTGGTGCCGTTTCACCATCGCGGCGCGCTGTTCAGCGGTGGTACTGCTGGGGCGGCCGAGGGTTTTGCCTTCCGCCTTGGCTCGGGCCAAGCCTGATTGAGTCCGCTCTACCAGCAAGTCGCGCTCCATTTCGGCCACGGCGGCGAGCATGGTCAACATCAGTTTGCCGGCGGCGCTGGTGAGATCGAGTTTCCCAAGCTGAAGAACCGTGACCTCGATGCGGCGGGCGGCCAGCATTCTGATAGTTGCACCAACGTCTTGGGCATCCCGGCCAAGGCGGTCGAGCTTCGTCACCACGAGCACCTCCCCGTCGCGGATCTGGCTCAACATCTTGGCGAACTGCGGACGCTGCATGGCTGAGACCTTGCCGGAAACACCTTCATCCACGTACCAGTAGTCGACCGTGAACCCGGCGGCCTCGATCTCCCGGCGCTGATTTTCCGTCGTCTGCTCTTTAGTACTGACCCGACCGTATCCAAACGTTGCCATTTTTCCTCTTTTTATGATCAAGAAATGTTCAATAACGACAATTCTACTTTTGAACATGTTCAAAAGTCAAAATGGTATTTTGTGAACACTCAGTCGAGTGGGGGTGGAGGCCTGTTCATAAACGGTCGTTTTCGGTCACTTAGTAACAACCATGTCAGTCAAAAGGCACTAGTCGATTCCGGGGATGCACGGGTCGTCGTGCCAGCAAGCCAGGAGCTGTCCCAAGGTTAGCGTTTGAGGTGGTGGGCCAAGCCGAACGACATTTGATTCGCCGGCTTACTGGCTCAAGGTCACTGGTTGTCGAAGACGTGCGCGCCAGACGGGCAGGCGGGGCATTTAGGCTTGCAGAGGCATTAGCAGGATATAAGGCTGCACTCCCAATGCCCGAGCAATTTTTTCCAGATTGTCAATCGAGATGTTGCGCGCTCTACGTTCGACGTGTGCGATAAAAGTCCGATGCAGCCCAGATTCAAACGCCAACATCTCTTGTGACCAGCGCTTCTCTGTCCGCAAGCGCACGACATTCTGTGCGAGCACACTCCTTGCGGAATCGGCCTGTTGTTCGGAGCGTTGCGTTGGAGCGGGGGACATCAGTGCAGTTTTGCAAGATGTCGCTTTTACGTCAGCCGCGTTTACGTCACAATTGCGATTTTTGCGGCGGGCTGCAGCAAAGCAGAGCCGCCACACGGACAGTGTTCATTTTTTTTAGGAGATGTGGTGTGAATAAGCAGTACCTTGTGGTGTGGGAAGATCAACCGGCGACCGAAGTTCCCCCGGCGGTTGTCTCGGCAGTCGACGCGAACCAAGCGACTGATAAGTACCTGAGGCTCGTCTATTCAAAGGATGAGGTGTTCCGCGAGTCGGTATTGGATCGGTCGATCAATATGTCATTTGCCGAACGGTTCTTCATTGTCACGGACGAGGAAAGGCAGAAGTTCGATAGGACGGGCGCAGTCGACTATGACTTAGACGTAGTCGAGGCGCGAGTGAGGGTATACTTCGGGGCACGTCCAGATATCGCCGAGAAGTATGTGCAATACATCCGAACGGGCAAGCAAGACCTAATCGACGATGAGGCCTTTGAAGTGATTGCATCGTCGGATCCCGAAGGAGTAGCCGCGTTAGCGCTTGATGAGCTGCAACACCTCTGAATGCCTAAGTCGAGGTCGGGTCGCCAGCATCCTGAATTTGGCTGTTCATGCTGTGCTTCGGCCCATTCAACTTCTTGTTCTTCGTCTCGGAGAGTCGAGATCCCGCCACGCTGGCGCGGCTCGACGCATTGCTCGGCAACCCGCTCGCGCTGGCCATGCTCAGCGTCGGGCTGTTGCTGGCGCGCTGGGTTTGGCGCGATCCACCGGTCGTGCGCTGCTGCATGCAGTCCTAATTTTTTCCGCATCGAATGCGGAACGTTTGCGGAAGCTTGGCGGAGCTAAAGGTTTGACAACAACTTCTCTTTCGGTTGACCAGCCAAGTGCGACAAAATGTGGCCATGCCGGTCGCGATCGCTGCTAGCGCCAATGGTACGGTCGGCACCGTTAGGGGGCTCGTTAACCTGCAGTACTCCGCTGGGCCGTCGTGCCAAAGTTCCGCATCGAATGCGGAATTCTTGCGGAATTCTTGCGGAATGATTGCGGAAACCTAGCGGAGCTAGAGAGAGAGGTAGAAGTAGAGAAGAGATAGAAAAACGTACTTCACCTAACCCTGACGGGTTAGGTGTCTGCACACCGCTGCAAAGCTCACGGCAAAATCATATCAAACAAGACATTCGTTCTCCGGGGGGACGCGTGGTGTCAGCCCAATTTATCGCTGCGTTACTGGCTGATAGTGTGCCGCTGAATTTGTAGCCGCCAGGCCGGCAGTGACGGTTTGCGCGAGAAGGAGGTTGCCATGGTCCTTGGTCAAGCAGATGCTGTAGTCCTCCTTACAGCGGCTGACTGAGATGCACGTCGAAGTGCTGGCACTCCGCCTACGGCAAGCGCAGCTACGGGAGTGGCCGCACGTTCAAGGCTTGGATCCGCACGATCGAGCTGAAGGTGCCCGAGCTGCATGGGGGCAGGCACCTTGCAGGCTATTTGAAACCGGGGCACTGCGGAGAACGCGACGGCCGCCGTCATCCAGGACCCCCACATCCAAAGAGCTTCGATGCGTGTGCTCTGCCGACGCGCGCTGGTTAAAGGCAGTGGGCATGAGCGGCGTGCCCAAGAGTCAGGTCTCGCGCCTGTGCAAGCAGATTGACGAGCGCGCGCAAACCATCCTGAATCGGCCGATCGAGAGCGAACCTGGCAGCGCTTCCGTGAGCACTTCGTGCCAAGCGCTGGCGCAGGCGCAGGCGTCGATTGTGCGGTGTTGCCGTGCAGTATCCGTGCCGCGACATCCGAACAATGTGTTGTAAAATAACAACAAAGGACTAAAAACTAAGTTCTTCCGAATGTGGCCTTAGAGTTCGCGTTATGTCGCTACATGTACACCTCCGTGTATGTGTCGAAGCGGCTATAGATCTACACGGATCATGAAAAACGACGTGAATTTTAAGGCAGTGCCTTCCCAAGTTGGTGTTTCCAAGATGAACAGTTTTGGTGTTGGCACCTACGTACCTCAGTATCAGTATGCACTGGGGGCAGGTGCCTTCAGCCCCTGCTCGGGCGAAGCCTTTCAGCAAGCTGTACAGAAGCTTCAGGAGGAAGCATCCGTCAGCGCACAGACTCAAAGCGGCCAGGCGCCCCTTCCGGATGGTCCTGCAGCTTGCAAAATTGACCATGCTCAGCAAGGAAAGCGGCGGCCGGGATCTGGCGAGCGACACCGCTTCTTACGAATGAGCGAAGTCTGCCGGAAGGTGGGTCTTGCCCGAAGCACTATCTACAAGCTGCTGTCCGTGGGCGCGTTCCCTACACAAATCGCAATCGGCCCCAGGGCTGTCGCGTTCTTGGAGCAGGAGATCGACAATTGGATGGCTGCCCGGGTGGAGGCTGCAGCATGAAGCACGTCTTAGAATTCTTGCCCGCTTTCATTAAGGACATCTCAAACGAACTTACACAGGACGAACGGGGCGTACGTGCTGCATTGTTGGCAACTGAGAGTCTATCCGGCGGTGATGCCCCGCGAGTAAACGGCCTGCATGTCTCTGTGGTCGCGAGCGAGGTGCAGTGATGGGGGCTACGTGGATCAAGATGCGCACGAACTTGTGGGATGACCCCAGAATATCGCGGATATGCGATCAAACGGGGACGTCCGAAGCGACGGTTATCGGCGGCCTCTACTGGCTATGGTCGGTGGCAGACGAACACACTGAGTCTGGCTTCATGCGTGGCCTCAGCCGTTCGGCAATCGATCGAAAGACGAAAATTCCCAACTTTTCCTCCGCGCTCTCGGCAGTAGGGTGGATCAGTGAGGAGCCCGACGGAATCATGATCACGCGCTTCGACGAACACAATGGAACGTCAGCGAAGCGGCGTTCGTGCGACGCGCGCCGCAAAGCCGCCAGTAACGTGAAGGTTCCGCCATTGGGGGCGGAACGTTTTCGGCACGAATCCGGAAGCCCGTCGGATCTGGAGTTCGAGGAACATGCCGAAGTCGAAGAGGTGGTCTCCGCTGCTCCCGACGGGGCATGTGCTGCGGAGATCCGTCCACCATGTCCGCATCAAAAGATCATTGACCTTTACCACCGGATCTTACCTATGTGTCCGAAGGTACGTGCTTGGACGCCCGCAAGGCAAGCGCATCTGCGAGCCCGTTGGAACGAGGACAGGGACCGACAAAACTTGGAGTATTGGGAAAATTTCTTCAATTATGTTAAGTCATGTTCTTTCCTCGTCGGGAAGCAGTCTGATCCGAAAAAGCGGCCGTTTTTCGCGGATTTGGAGTGGCTAACCAAGTTAGCGAATTTTACAAAGATCAGGGAGCAGAAGTATGAGTAATGCTCTCGCTGTTTTACCGCACAGCATTGAGGCGGAACAGTCTGTGTTGGGCGCTCTCCTCACCGACTCGCAAGGTGTGGACAACATGGTGCCTCTGAAGCCAGAGCATTTCTATCTGGCTGACCATGCCATAATTTTCGAAGAGATACTTCGCCAAATTGACAGTGGCCCGTCGTGCGACGTCATTTCCATGATGGCTGCCTTGGACGGGAGAATCAAAGACTGCGGGAGCTACTTGATCTCGCTGGTGAACTCGACACCGTCGGCAGCGAACATCCGACGCTATAGCGAGATTGTGCGCGAGAAGGCCATCAAACGCGCCTTAGTTTTCTTCGGTCGCCAAATCGCGGAATCTGCTGGCGCATCGCGAGAAACCGCAGATGCAATGCTCGATCAGGCGTCATCTGAAATTGAACGGCTCAGCAGTGGACAGACCAAGTTCGTGCCAGTCCATGCCGGAGCCGACATGAGTGACTACTTCCGTGAGCTAGATCGGCGCTTGGAGGGGCTCGGAACAAGGATACCCACTGGTTTCGTCGAGATCGATGCGAAATTGAATGGGGGCGTTGCCCCTGGCGAGCTCATTGTTGTAGCAGCGCGGCCCAAAATGGGGAAAACAGGCTTCGCTCTCAACGTCGCCTGCAACGTCGCACGGCATTCGAGCGTACTGTTTTTGTCGATGGAGATGCCAAGACAACAACTACACGATCGCAATGTCGCATATTTAGGCCGCATTCCTCTGCCACACCTACTTCAGCCGTCGCGTTTAGACCAGCAAGAGTGGGAAAGGGTTACTGAAACCATTCAAGCTTTAAATTCGATGCGACTCTACCTGGATGATCAAGGTGGCTTGCGCCTGTTCGACATCAAGATGAAAGCGAAAGCAATGAAGCGTCGTCATGGCCTCGACCTATTGATCATCGATTATTTGCAACTCATGGATGGTGAGGGCGACACACGTAACGCGCAGATTGAGGGTATAACTCGCGGACTAAAATCGCTTGCAAAGGAGCTTGAGATCGGAATTATTCTGCTTTCGCAGCTTAATCGCGATCTCGAAAAACGTCCGAACAGGAGGCCCCAACCCTCGGACCTGCGGGATTCAGGGGCGATTGAGCAAGACGCAGACGCCGTAATCTTCTTGTACCGGGATGAGGTTTATGACCCGAACAGTATCGACCAAGGTATCTGCGAAGTCGATATTGCACTGTGCCGCCAGGGAGCCCCGGGCCGTGTCGGATTACGATACGTCGGTGAACAGACGCGTTTCGAGTCATTGCCACGTCCTTGGCGCCCACAGGAGCAAGCACAGATCAAAAAGGGGCTCGCTGCTCGACTTTAAGCTGAGTTGACACACATCCAACTACCGAGCAATATGCACCGCCCGGCTTCCCTGGAGGTCGGTCGGTGTGTCAGGCCTGGATGGCCATCTGCTTGCCGCCATTGCGCCATGCAGTCCGATCTTGAGCATCAGTCGCGGGCCACGACGGTGCCTTCGCGGCGCATTTGTCGCCATATCTTTTTGTCCACGCCCTAGACCTGCAGGCCCCTCGTCAGGTTCATCCCCGCAGTAGATGCGCTGAAGCTCATCGATTTGAGCTTGGCTTCGCTGCCATTAGCGTGGAGAATAGAGGTCATTGTTGAGCTCCTTTGATGAATGGCCAGGTTGGCCTGAGCCCAGTTAAGCGCTGTTCTTTATATGCGCACAATTTAGTTTCAATAATGACAACGAAACCCAAGAAGCCCGCCGCCGTCCCGCCAACCCCGTTTCCAGCAGACCCCGATACGTTGCACCAAATTGGCAACTGGCTATGGATTCCGCTGCGCAAAGAATGGCGCGACGTAAGTGCACAGCCTGAAGAGGTCGTACGGCAGAAGTTCATCCGCGTATTAGTCGAGCACTATGGCTACGACCTTGCGCAGATGGACCAGGAACGTCGCACGCAACATGGCCACAGGAGCCCCCGGGTGGACATCGGCGTGTGGAAGTCGGCCGCTGATAAGAACGCAAAGCCGGGCAGGTCGCCTGTTCTAGTAGTCGAGTGCAAGTCGGACAGCATCGAGATTCAAGAAAAGGACTACTACCAAGGCGAGTCTTACACTCGTGCATCGGGTTGCGAGTTCTTCGTCGCCACCAACAACCGCCACACCTCAGTATTCCGGGTGTTGCATGGCCTGCCGGGAGAGTTCGTCGCTATTAATGAGATACCCAAGGCTACCGATTGGGGCGATGCCAAGCGACTGAAGGAAATCAAGGAGTCTTTACGCACTTTCAACCGAAAGGAGTTCCAAGACCTCCTGTTTGTGTGTCACGGCATCTTACGCGACGTGCACAAGATGGACCCTGGGCGAGCCTTCGATACCATCTCGAAGATTCTCTTTATCAAAATGTATGTCGAGCGTTCTGGGTTACATGGGACGTTCACGACAGATTATCTGGACAAGCGCGCAGCATCGCGTATGCCCAATGACCCGCAAGTTCACGACGGTCTGTTCGAACTGACAAAGGACTTCTACAAGGCTGACGAGCTGTTCACCGCCAACGACAGACTTGACATCTCAGAAAGCACCTTCCGCCGCATCGTCAAAGAGTTGGAGCGTTTCGACCTTGCGAAGACTGGCGACGACATCAAGGGATTAGCTTTCGAGCGCTTCCTTGGCACCACATTTCGGGGTGAGCTCGGCCAGTACTTCACGCCGCGTCCCGTGGTCGAGTTCATGGTTGACCTCCTGAACCCGGTGGAAGGCGAACTTGTTTGCGACCCAGCATCCGGATCGGGAGGCTTCCTTATCCGCGCCTTCGAGCATGTCCGCGCGCTGATCATGCAAGACGTTCAAGCGAAGAAGGACGCGGAGCGTGACCGCATAGAAGGCCTCGACCTGCCTGAGGAAGAGAAAGAGCTGCAGATTGAGAAGGCTTTCGCCAAGCTCAATGTAGAACTGCTGCCCAGCGGGCCGGACAACAAACCAATCGATACCCGTGTGGGTCGGCTGGCTTGGAAGTGCATTTATGGCACGGACGCAGAACCTCGCGCGGCGCGTACGGCCAAAATGAATATGGTTATGCACGGCGACGGGCACGGCGGCATCCACTACCACGACGGCCTAGTGGACATCAATGGCATCTTCGATGGCCGATTCGACGTGGTACTCACAAACCCTCCCTTTGGTTCTAATGTTGGCAAAGACCAAAAGCTGGGAGGCAGCGAAGAGACGCGTATCCCGACCGACCCTGTCTACATTGCCGCTTGCAAAGAGCGCTACGGCGAGGCATGGGAAAAGAATCACAATCGTCTGTTGCAACTGGAAATCGAAGACACGCCCATCCTCGACCTATTCGACATAGGCTTCGGTAAAGCGAACCGTCCTACCGAGCTGATATTCGTTGAACGCTGCCTGAATCTGCTTAGGCCGGGTGGACGCATGGGCATTGTGTTGCCAGATGGTAACCTGAACAACCCTTCGCTGGCTTGGTTGCGCCGTTATGCAGAGGGCCGGGCGAAACTATTGGCCGTGGTCAGCCTGCCTGAAGAAGCCTTCCGCTCTAGTGATGCGACGGTCAAGACCTCGCTAGTGTTCATGACTAAGTTCACTGAGGCGGAAACGGCGGCTTGGGAATCCGCATGGGAGCAAGCTGAGGAGGAGCTTAACCCGACATTCGACACGCAGCGCGACACGCTCCATGCTACTTACGCGACTCGTATCACAACCTGTGACGACAAGCCTGCCGAGGAGATACTAGACAAACTGACCAGCTTGGGTATTACCCGAGTGCTGCCTGCCTGGACACGGGGCGAGGCTCCTGCCTACCCTCGTAGCATAGGATCTACCTTGCAGGCCAAGCCACTCTGGGAGGGAACAGTCGCTGCCGAACACAAGGACACCGCCGCGCAACTCAAGCGTGACGCTCAAGCTGCTTTGGCCGTTGCCGCTAAGGCCGGTGACACACTGCTGTCCCAGCTAAAGGCCAAGTATCGAGAGGTCGATTCCGCCCACACTGCGGCGCTGTGGGCCCGCGTGCGTGAGCTATTCGACTATCCAGTGTTCGTTGCGGCCCCGAAGTCAGTCGGCATTAAGTCCACCGGCGAGACCGGCGATGGGGTGACAAACGACCTACCGCAAGTCTTAATGCAGTTCCGAGCCTTCCAAGCATGGATCACGCAAGGGGCTGATGAAGGAGCCCAGCCAAATTTTCCGGAGCCCTCCGCTGCGTAATCCGGCGGTGGAGGGACATCGAACGTTGGATTGAGGACGGTGAAGGCTCCCACAAGAGCACTTTTGACGAACACCCACTAAGCGACTTCATCAGCCGTAAGATTGCTCCGGTTGACCGAGGAGCCAAACCACTGGATGAGTTAAATGTTATCTCTAAGATAACGTTTGGCGGTGTTTTGCACGTCCGCTCAGCGGAAGAGAAGATGGGCTACAAAGGCCCACTGTTCTACGCGCATCCCGGCGACCTAGTCATTTCGAAAATCCGGGTCGCTCAAGGGTCGCTATGCGTCGTGCCTGACGATCTCGACCACTTAGCTGTCAGTGCAGAATATCCGGTGTACACCGTCGATCCAGCCAAGGTTTCAGCTGAATTTATCCGGATGGTCATTCGGACTTCGGCCTTTAAGCATCGCGTTGGACGACTACGGTCAGGCAATACGACAAAGGCTCGTGTTCGACCAGTCGAATTCGAGGCACTTACCATCCCGTTGCCGGACTTGGCCGAGCAAAAGGTCCTACTCGACGCATACCATACCGCTCTGGGCGACGCGGAGAAACTGGAGGCCGAAGCCGTGCAGATCGCGCAAGCGAGCCAGCGCGTCTTCGAGGACGCGCTTGGAGTCGCGTCGCCACCGCCACTGCCGAACCGCCCAGCCTTTATCGCCCGGTTCAAGGACGTTGAGCGATGGAGTCATGAAGGGGTATTGAGAGCAATGACGCAGTCGGAGCAGCCGATTGCAAAATGGCCGCTTATGGCACTAGGGGATTTCGCCGACCTGGAAAACGGATGGAGCCCGAAATGTCTCGACCATCCGGCTTCGCCGAGCCACTGGGGAGTGTTAAAGGTTGGCGCAGTATCTTTCGGCCAGTACGACGAAACGGAGAATAAAGAGCTCCCGGCCAAATTGAAGCCGCTGCCTCATTTCGAGGTCAAGTCAGGGGATGTAATCATCAGTCGTGCCAACGTGACGAGGTATGTCGGTGCATGTGCATATGTCGAGAAAACACGTCCCCAGCTGATGCTGTGCGATAAGCTCTTTCGGGTGATATTCAAGGACGATGGCAAATTGGACGGCAGATTCCTCGCCGCGGTCATGAAGCTGCCCACTGTGCGGGAACAAATTGAAACGCAGCTGACCGGTACCTCGCCCACCATGAAGAACATATCCAAGCCAGCCTTACTTGGCCTACGATTCCCGGTTCCAGAAGATATTGACACACAGCGAGCCCTCATTAAAAAGCTCAACGAAGGCGCACAAGCAGCTAAGGCGAAGAATCTAGAAGCGGTTGAGTTGCGCCGCGTAGCTTGGGCCAAGTTTGAGGCGGCCCTCTTCGTAGCAGCAGCCTGAGTCCGCATCTAGGACGTGCTTACGGTTTGGCGTACTCAGGAAGGCCTGGGCGAGCTCGTCGATCTGCTCGCACAGGCGCTAGACGCCTCCAACAACCGCCGTAGCCCTTCCTGGGAGCTGCACTGCTAGGAGCCCAAGATCCGGCTGCGAGCGGTTGGGGAAAAGGGCGCCAGCTACCCGAAGGCCTAAGCATTAGCCCAAATGCGGTTAGGCAAGATGGCGCTGGGTCCTAGTTGGATTGGCGGTCGGCTTGTTAGCGCTGCCAGGTACTGCCCCAACTGACGCCATGCGTCCCTTTTCTCATCAGCATAGTCATGATGGAGATAATGTCTGCGAACTTTGCTTCCGGGAAGCACGTGGTTCTGGCAGCGGTCGATGATCTCCAGAGGGATCCCCAACTTTTGCATGATCGTCGCGCCGGTCCTACGCAGGTCATGCGGTGTCCACGCACCGTTTTTCCCGCCGGCCAATACTAAAGAGTTATCGCTTCGGCGGTTCTTCAGAGGCGAACTTTGATCGTTGGCCTTCCTCCTATAGATCGCCTGTCGATCAGCAATTTGCTTGCTGATAGCCTTTGTGTTGAGGTGGGTGACCTTATCCCGCGACGGAAAGCACCATTCGGTGTGCCCTGATATCTTGTGGAGTTGCCGGAACAGCTCTAGCGAAAATTCGGACAGGTAGACTCTGTGATCAGCGAGGTTTCCCTTCACATTCTGTCGCGGAATGAACCACTCCCCAAGTGCCCAATCGACATGTTCCCACCTCGCCATTGATAGTTCTCCAACACGGCACATGGTGGACAGCATGATGCCGACGGCTAGTTCGCTGTGTCGCTCGATCGGTTGCACTGCTACACGCTTGTTGGGGGATGCTTCGTAGCAGGCGCGTGACTCGTGGAAGATGGAGTACAGCTCGCGGATTTCGTCGGTCTGGAGCACGCGGTTGCGCTGGTTTTGCAGGTCGTACTCAGGGCTGACAATCTTCTCGATCTCGATGAGGCACATCGGATCGCCCTCCACCAAAAGCTTGCGCCAAGGCTGGCGCTTGCCTGCCCAGGCAAACATTTGAGTCAAGTTGTTCTTCGCCATCACGGCTGTCCGGTTCACTCCACGTTCAACCATGGAGCGCAGGATCGTGCGTACGTCGTGCTCGGTGACATTCCTTACTGGGATCTGCCCAATCGCGGGCAAGATGTCGAGGTTAAACGTCCTGCGAAGTTCTGCATTGCCATCCTTGCGCCGCACACCATCCTTAAGCCACGCCTCGAACAAGTCGCTAACATTCAGCAGCTCAGCTTGCGCCAAGGATTTCGCTCGTTCCGCCTCAGCGATTTCCATCACCGCTTGTGTGGCAATCCGATCTAACTCTGCCTGAATATGTTCCTTGGGATCTAGGCCTCGCTTCCTCCAGTCAGTGGCCTCGGTTGCCATCCTGCGGGCGATCTCAAGGGTCAGACGCGCCCCGGCTGGGAGACGGTACAGTATGAGGTCGAAGTCCGACAAGCTCGCCTGATGCTCTCCGAATCTGAGGTAGACCGATTTCGTACCGACCTTGTAGGTGTACATCCAGGTTTTTGAGATCGTTCCCGAGGTCCCGCGCCTGAAGCGCAGGTATAGCCCATTGCCATCTGCCAGTGTCTCGTCATCGCGAGTCAGCTTGTGTTTCTCAATCTTAGTTGCTGTGAGTCGTTGTGCTGCCATCGTTGCCGCGTCGCCCTATAGAGTCGGTTTCTCGGTAAGAAAATGGTGAGAAAAAAACCTCGGCTTTTAGTGTATAGGAATATACGTTAGCGGACAATAAATGGTATCTAAGTCTTTGAATTTTAGTGAGAAAATCTGACGACGTGGACAATTTTGGACGTCTGTGGACAATGTAAGAATATAGATGGGGTGCAGGTGGTCGGAGGTTCGAATCCTCTCGCCCCGACCAATCGAATCAAGGGGTTAGCGAGAGCTAGCCCTTTTTCGTTTCTGGCCTCTGCGCTCAATGGGTACACCCATGGGTACACCCGCAGTGGACTTGCCCGGTTCCCACCAGCACGCCTAAGACTCAAATTCTTCGAGTCGAATTATTTTTGGCCTACTAATCTGGACACCTCTTAAGTCAACAAGGAGTGTATCCAAAGTATGGCCACCATTTTGCGCATCAAAGCTGTCAAAGAGCTGACTGGCCTTGGCCGCAGCAGCATCTACGACAAGATCAAACGCAACGAATTCCCGCCGCCGATCTCCCTCGGCCCCCGCGCTGTTGGCTGGCTCGTCAGCGACTTGGATTCCTGGATCAAGGCTCAGGCTGCCTCGTCGCCTCGCCACGTCGCATGGCATGCAGATCAGTCGGGCGACTTTGAAACCAAGGGCTCGAAAACCGGCCGCAAGGGCCCGGCATGCAGGTGATACCGGGCTCTGTTCATATCCCTAACGCTTCGCAAGTGTTGGCACATCTGACTTCGAAACAAATTGACCTCGGAAGTATCTGGGGGCAGGGGATGTCGAAGAAGTCGGATGCATCCGACGTGCTGGGCAATAGCCCATCGCACGGTGTGATTGCGCGTGAACAGGCCCCAAGGTACCAGTTCCTTGCCCCCCAATTTGATAACCTGCCGGAGGAACTTAAGAAGCAGCCTCGCTGGGTTGTATGGCGTGCCGAAGGTGGGGCTGGTTTGAAGCCAACTAAGGTGCCCTACGATCCGACTCTGTCGACCTACCGCCGCGCAAGTTCGATCGACCCGCAGACCTGGGGCACGTACGAGCAGGCCGTTGCAGCGTACATGGAAGGGGGCTACACGGGCGTTGCCATTGTCCTGGACGGCGACGGCATCGTCGGCATCGATATCGATCACTGCATGATCGATGACGAACCGTCCCTGCCCGCGATGAGCCTTATGCATAAGCTCGGCGTTGAATACATCGAAGTCTCGCCGTCAGGGACCGGCCTCCGCGGATTCGGCTACGCGGAACAATTGCAGAAAGGAGTAAGCGGAAATCTCGACGGGCTGAAGGTTGAGCTGTATTCCAATAAGCGCTACCTCACCATTACTGGCCGTGTGCTGAAATCCGGTCCGTTCGCTCGCCTTAACGGATTCACCGACCTGGCGAATACGATCAACGCCAACAAAGTCAGCAAGCCGGCAGGCGTGACGGCGACCGGAACGCAGGAGGAACGCCTCGCCGACTGGATGGGGCAGGTGTTCAGTGGCGATTTCTACCACGACAGCCTGCGTAACTTGGCCGGCTCGTTTATTGCGTCCGGCATGCAACCTGGTGCGGTCGTGTCATCCCTGCGTGGCCTCATGCATTCTTCTCGGGGACGGCACGATGATCGCTGGAAAGCGCGCATGAGTGAGATCCCGAAACTGGTGGACAGCGCCGTGAAGAAGTTCTCGCCGGAGGTAGTGGACCACAGCCGGCTGCTGCGACCCACGGCAAATGCCGCTAATGACAGCGAACCGACAACTCGCTTCAAGGTTCTGACTGCGGAACAGATGGCGCAAGCTGAATTCATCAAGTGGACTATTCGCGGCCTGCTGCCTCAGATCGGACTCGCGGCGCTGTTCGGCCCTAGCGGCTCTGGCAAGTCGTTCCTGACGCTGGACCTGAGCGTATCGATAGCGTCCGGCGTGCCCGAGTGGTATGGCATGCGAGTCACGCAATGCCCCGTCACCTACTGCGTGTTGGAGGGCGAAGGCGGTATGGGCAAGCGTGTTGTCGCCTGGGAGAAGTACAGGGGGCAGAAGATGCCGGACACGTTGCGATTCATTGCGCAGCAGTTTGACCTCACTGTGGCCACCGACGTCGAAGAACTAGCAATCGCAATCCGCAGCGCGGGCGGTGCGAATGGCCTGATCGTGCTCGACACCTTGAACCGCGCGACCCCAGGCTCCGACGAAAACTCATCGAAGGACATGGGCGTAATCATCGCAAATACCAAAGCGCTGCAGCAGTTGACGGGCGGAATGGTGCTGCTGGTGCATCACACCGGCAAGGACGAAAGCAAGGGCATGCGCGGCCACTCCAGCCTGTTCGCAGCGATGGATTGCGTTATCGGTGTTGTCACCGGAAAGGGTCTGAGCTGGACGGTCGCCAAGTCCAAAGATGATGTCACTGGGACGCTGCACGGCTTCCGGCTCGAACAAGTCGTGGTAGGCGAAGATGAGGACGGCAGCGATATCACGTCGTGCGTGGCGGTCTCCACCGCCCCAGCATTTGCCCAGTGTGGTTCCAAAAAACTGGGGCAAAACCAGCAAATTGCCCGTGACGTGTTGTGTGACCTGTTCAACTGCAATCCGGACGGTCTGCTGATCACCTACGGTGCCGCATACGATGCGGTAGCCGATGCAATGGATGTCGAGCCGAAGCGCAAGCGTGAACGTGCCAAGAAAACCATTGCGACGCTCGCACGGTACGGCATGATCGAGATGACCGACACGCATATCAAGCGCCTGCCGGCGCTCGGAGACTAATCCGAAGACGGACTGCATCAGCACCTATCGAACCACCGAACCACCGAACCACTGACCTACTGATCGCATCTAGCCAGCCCTTCCCGTTTTCCCCTCCCCCTATAGGGGGAGTGGGAAAGGGCGGGAACAGTATGGGCCACCCGAAAAATCCCGATTGGGACAAAACGGGAAAGAGCGGGAAACTGCAGTAGTTGGCCAAAGGCGAACGCAAAGTCGAATCACCTGCGGCAATAAATTCAATAAAGCTAAGGGGAAATCTTGACCAGCATTACCACCTACATTGATACCAACGGCGTCATGGCGCATCCCGAAGGTGCCAAAACGATCACGCGCGCCGCACTCGTCGCAGTCCTGTGGACGTTCATTGACATCTTCGGGCGCGAGCCGATGCTCAAGCGCCGAGATTTTGGTCATCGTGAGTTTTATTCCCCGAGCGATCTCGATACTTGGGACCTCGCGCTCGCGTTGCAAATTATGCTCGATACCTTGGCTGTATGTCGCGATGAAGATAAACGCATCAGCTGGCTGAGGCAGTGCCTGTACGATCTGCTGGGCGACATGGACTCACCGCAGACTGTGTATTTTCAGGGCTATCCGTTCTACATCTAATTTACGGTAGTTGCGTACGTAGTTATCCTATCCATCCCCTACAGCGAACCTCGCATATATCTGCCCGGTTCGCTTTTCTTTTAGGTACCGTAAATGAAAAAAGCCAAGGCGGCCCGGGTGCCGGTCCTCGAAAATGCGTTTGAAGTGAACCTGCCGAAGTTGCTGCGGATCGCGAAGGCCACAGGCTCGTCTCGGTTGCTGCTTGATGACGGCGACGTGCGGACTGTCGTGATGCTCACTGTGACGCACCTGGCGGTCTTCTTGGGCGGTCGGCCGTGGGTCGTGGACATTGTGCCCGTTCAGTGCTTAAAAGCTCGTGTACGGCCCCTCCTAAAGTGCCCGCGCGCGCACGAGGGGAATTTTCAGTCGCTGTACTATCGCGGCGGTGAGCTGGCGTGCCGACGATGCCAAGGCTTGCGATACGCTAGCACACTGGCGCCATCAATGGTCGGCCGTGAGCGGCTGGCTCGGCACAAGCTCATAAAAAAAATGGGCGGCGAGCCGGGGGAGGGCGTGCCGATGCGGAATGCTGGCGCTTGGCGAAAAAAGCACGCGCGCCAAATTATCAAGCTCGGCGTACTCATGCAGGCCCACTACGAGCAGCTGCGGGCCTTTTTGGGACAGTCGAGCCAGGTTGGGGCCTGACGCCTTGGCCCGTCAGTACAACATTAGCCGAGCCTCAGTCCTGAATATCGTCTCCTAGCGGCCTAGCAAGGGCATCGCTGTATATGTCTCTAAACCCGCCCTAGCGATATTTTCGTCAGTGCTTGGGGGATATTCCTTGCCCATCCCACGCGCGTTAAGCCAACTGCTCGACCTCCAGTGATTGCTTATTTTTCAGATCGGGCAACAGGTTACTTGATTTGCCTCCTCGCACTTCCTGACCCCACCCAATGTTGCGCTGAGGCAGTCGAGCAAGAATAGCTGCTCACTGGCGCATTTATGAGTTGGGGCGAGCGGCCCAGCAGCGGCCCGCCGTTCCCCTCAGGTTGGCTGATGGGCGATGAGGAAGTAGCGCAGGAGGGCGTGGACCATTATTACGAGCTTGGCGAGCGGCCGGAGCCGAATTGGCTCATCTGCTTGTACGGCGCCCGTAAGCGAATCAAAGGCCGGTTCCACGACGGGCACGAATGGGGTCAGTACATGCGAGGGTACGGACAACAGTCGTGGTTCATGAAGCTGCCCCCCAAGGTGAAGGCGTGTACTGTGCGGGTTCGGGAAATCAAGTCACACGATCCGGCAAAGAGTACGTGGACGGCTACCGCCACCTGCAAGGGGAAGGAACTCGCGTCCCCGGTCATGCCGCCATGAAAAAGCAACGGACGGGAAAACTAGCCCGGTAGGTCCGGCTGGCAGACTGGGACCGCGATTAACGCGGACAACTGAACGTCGTGAGCGGGAATGCGTACTAAGCGCTGCGCGGTTCCCTTACTCACATTCCATATCCCTCCCATTTGCACGAAGGGTGCTGCTCGGGCATGTTGCCAATAAAACGGCGCGGCACCCAGGGGGCAGGGAAAAGGCGCCCCCAGTGCTGGCGATGTCCACCGTCCACGCCGTCAAAAAATTTTCGCTGCAGAAAAAACGAAATTTTTTTCAAAGCGGTTTTTTGCGCGAGCTATCATTGCGGTAGTTGCTTGGCACTCTGGTCAGTCCTATTTGACCTTCTCAGCAAGGGAAGGGAGGACCGGCCTTGCAAACTGGGGCAACTGAGGGAGAGGTTTCGCCGGCATGCGCGAGATCGGGGCCGCAACCGGCGGTTGAGTAGTAGCGAGCACTCGCGTAGCTGGTACATTCCATCTTTCTGCGAGTCTGGAGGGGACGACGAGGAGCTTTCGCGCTCGCGTTACAGCAACATAAAGGAGTCGGGCCTCCTCCTCATTTAATACCAGCTTGGGCGGGTTCTCCTTATTTAACCGAGGCTCGAAGTCGGAGAAGAGGGTGACAGAGTCCCACTCCTGCCCTTTCGCCTTGTGCCCGGTAGAGACGATCAAATCCGCCTTAGCTGCGTCAGGCGACACCGAACCCAGCATCTGAAGGAGAACTACCTCTCCATGTGTAGGAACAATCTTCACAAAGGACCGGAGATACTCGCCTTCTTCCGACTCAGAAAATTCAACGACCTCAGCCCAGTTCGCGAAGCCAAAAAACTCCGGTGACACGGCCGATGTTCGGCGTTTGAGCCTGCTGACATCTTGCAACATCCCGACTAAGTCATCGATGCCGCCAACGACGTGAGGTCTGCGACTACCCGCGAGAGCATCGACAACGACCTTAACGACACCAGCGTTGGTTCGGCAAATAGTCGTGCCCGTACTCCCCGCTGCAGCGATTTTCGTATCCCTATTCGGATCGCCAACGACTCTTTTGGTCTCCCCGAGAATCCTCAGAATGGACGTGGCCGCATCAGCTACGGAGTCTCCAAATCTAAACGATCGGGTAAGGGCTGTTTCTGCCTCCGTTTTCACGCTGGCCATTGCGTTAATAGCCCCTCTCCACTCGTAGATTTGCTGGTAGCGGTCTCCCACCAACGTTAGATGGCTATCTTGGATCCGAAGGACGCTGAGCACTGCCTCATTGGTATCTTGCGCTTCGTCTAACAGAAGAAAGTCGCAATTTAGCTTCGGCCTCGAGAGCGACCAGCGCTTAAGGTATCCGTCGTGACCAAGTGGAGCATCGCTGGCGGGATCTAACATTCGATCCCAGAGGTGTGCGGCAAGCTTGCTTACGTACTCTCTGAACTCATCTCGGTACTCGGGATCGAGCCACCGCAGCTTACCAAACAAAGGAACGTGATGAACAACAAGTTCATCGTCACCGCTCTGGCAAAATCGTTGAATGGTCTTCGCGGTTAAGAAACCAAGCGACCTGGGCTTTAAGGTGATATTGCCAACTGCAATCTCCTCAAGGTTGAGAAGTTGGGCGACATGGTTGCCACGTAACCGCTGGGTAAGCTTCTCTTCGTCCCCGCCATATATGTTAGCGACTGCCCGATAGGCGAGTGCGTGGGTCGTTTTGCAATCAACATTTTTGGGGAACTTGGTCACGGCTTCTGTAGCGACCTTCTTGTTGAATGCTAGGTAAAGGCCGTTTCTCCGGGTCGCCTTGCCAACCTCAACCAAAGTTGAAGTCTTTCCGGTACCAGCGAACGCACTGATTTTGAGCGATTGCGAAGTCTTGAAAAGATCAACAGCGTTTGCTTGTTCGTCAGTCAGTTTCATACGCGCCTCGCAACCTGCGGAAGTGTACGTCGTGCTGCTGGACCACGTTATTCGACGACACTCCGGTGATGGAATGTGAATCCTATCTACCTTGCGTTATCACACGCAAATGCAGTCGGAACGCTCGGCGATTCTGGTAAGGCTTAGGTGGGCGTGACCAAGCAACGCGTGTGGCGCAACTGTGCCCTTCGTCGGGGAAGCCAGGCTCTGGTGCCGAACACGAGGAAAGGAACAGCGTTCAGAAAATTTCTGGGCTGATCACTTGCCGAAAGTTGCTTGGTAGAGCTCGCCTTGCTCTATAGTAGGCCTCACGTGGCGCCACATGATGACCAGACACAAGTTCCTACTTGAGGCCGCGGAACGTTAAGCGCGGCGACGAAGAGGATTCCGATCAACGAAGGGTGTAGGGAGTACAAGCGACAGCAAAAGTCCTGAAGCTGACGTTCGTGGTGCCCGAGAAGGGAAGGAACGAATAACTGCCGTACGACTGCGCTCGCAGACGTGCTTGCTTCCCTGATACACTACGTTTTCAAAGGTCATAACTGCAGAAGTTCTCCCATGTCGAAAAAACAGACATATGAGGTCGTCCAAACTACGCCGCTCGCCGTTCCCCATAGCAGCCTGCAGATCGTCGCGGATCACTTGAGATCAGAGGCAGCCTCAAGATTTCGGACCCCCGACGGAGATTATTTTGGAAGGTCGGCATTTAATCGTTATTACTACGCCACTTTTCTGGAAATAAAGGTCGTCTTGGGAAGGCTTCGCAAAGAATGGGATGGAAATGTCGCCCATGCCGATATTCCTACGCTATTGCGGGTGCGTATCGTGGATGATTTGAAAAAAGGGAAGTCAAAAGCCGCTAAGGCTTCAGATGGTCACGCAATCTCTCTTTGTAGTCAAGGGATTGCCGCTGCTCGCCATTTGGCCGAAATGATGGAAACATGTCGAGCCATTCGGGTCGTCGCAGATTACAATCCAGAAATACCAGTTAAGTTTACTCAAGCCGATAATTTCACCCTTAGTTCGACTCCTGTTAATGAGGCTGGACGATGGCCAAATCGTGCGCGAGCGTGCTTGTCGTCGATAGAAGACGCATGGAGGCAAGTAAATGAATGAACAAGAAGAAATTAATTTGTTACTTTCTTCATTTGACGTCACTTCCATAGGCGATTACGTAAGGGGGGATCGAGGTGAGGGTCACTATTTTATACGAATTGCCATTAGTCGGGACTCAAGCAATCATCAAATTCCATCCAATCGAAAACTTCACGATTTATCCGTGGAATTAAAGAAAAATGGATATTTTGTTGAGTTCCTGCTAATTGATGACAAGAGTTTGGATATAGAGGCTGGGCTTAGGGCCACGCTTCTGCATATTTTTGGCGAGCATGTTCGGAATTCTTTTGTCTCCATTCAGGCAAAAACTGCTCACGTTTGGATTGAGCCTAAGAAGCTCTTGTCACAGGAAATTTTTGGTTTAATTAGAGAAAAGGTTATCGATTATTTTCTTTCTTTTGACATTGTTGATGTACAGATTGCGCTTACAACGGCCGCAAACCTTCCTGGAATTTTAGTTTGCCTGCGTGCGATACGATTCCTTGCTCCAGTGGGACAACCAGCGCTTTCGGCTTACCTTTCGAAAGAGCGCTTCACGGTGCCTTCCGAAGATTGGCTTAGCCGTCGATTAGATGCCATGCGAAGGGAGGGAAGAGTTGTACGAACTGCTGAGGGGAAATATGCGCTCACAATGCAAAGTATTTTGACTCTTGGCTCCTCAAAGGGAAGGACTAGCCCCGATGTGAGACGCCTTCTTGCGCTCGCGAAACAAAGCCTGTAATATTCGAGCGTGGGAGCCTCGACGAGAGTGTGTATCACACTCATTTGTCAAGACTTATCATAGAAGGGTGCCGGAAAACTCTCCGGCGCTCCTTCGAAGCACCGAAGATTTTTCCGGCCCCAAAACGAAAGTTAAAAACTTTGCTAAATGAGGCTCCCACTTCATCTTCAATCGTCGAGATACTTCACGTTCGGAACTCTGCAGGAGTT
The DNA here is from genome assembly GCF_004614195.1 of Massilia horti. Taxonomy (GTDB): domain Bacteria; phylum Pseudomonadota; class Gammaproteobacteria; order Burkholderiales; family Burkholderiaceae_D; genus Telluria; species Telluria horti. The sequence goes on from NZ_SPUM01000038.1 coordinate 78,506, forward strand.
CATAAAGGCGAGTGGCACGTCCACTGATGCCGAAATTGCCGAGTATGAACGTCTTGAAGCACTTGGCCTACCGCCGATTTCCTCCCGTCACTCATTAGCATTAATGCTTGGAGTGAATCCTGCATTGATCTGGTCCTTCGAGGCGCGGCCACACCGCTTTTATCGTACATTTCATATTGCGAAGGGGCGGTCAACGCGTAGAATTGATGCGCCGCGTGTAGGACTCAAAATTGTACAGAAATGGCTAAGCGCGCAGCTTCAAGCGGCTTATTCTCCACCGGAGCACGTGTACGGATTTGTTCCCAATAGATCACATGTGCAGGCTGCCTCCATACATTGTGGAGCCGAATGGATATTGTCTGCGGATATCGCTGATTTCTTTCCCTCCACTCCCTTTGCCCTTGTTGAGGCGAATTTGAAGCGACTGGGCTTCAATGAGTATGCTGCGCGCACAATCGCGTCGCTTTCTTGCTTAGACGGGGCTTTAGCTCAAGGCGCGCCTACAAGTCCTGTTCTTTCAAATATTTGCTTTGACGAGATGGACAAGGCTCTTCTGGCACTTGCGACAAAACATCAGGCACGCTTATCGAGATATGCGGATGACATTGTTTTTTCTGGGTCAGGCGAAGTGTCCGAGACTCTAATTTCCGAGATAAGAGATCTCTTTGTTCAGTCCCCGTGGGAGCTTTCGGAGCGAAAATTTGTTCTTTCCCGGCGGCCGAATCGCTTAAAGGTGCACGGCTTACTAGTCGAAGATAAGCGGCCAAAATTAACAAAGGGTTATCGAAACAAACTTCGAGCGTTTCGGCATCTTCTTGCTAATGGGAGGGTGCGCTCGGCTAAAGATGTTGAAATCATGGCCGGCCACCTAGCGTATTCAGATTTTGTAGAGAAGTCCTTCGAGACTTAGTGCGTCCTTGGAAGGGGGCATCTCAGCCAAGTTCGGTCGGGGTCGGAGCCGAGCAAGGATCGCCCTGTTCATCCATAAGTGCAAGCGGTACGGCGGACAGATTCATGCTTGCTTTCCTGTGAATGGAATCACGTTTGAATCGTTAAGTAGTACCTCGATTCGCTCGCCCAGGCGCTCCCATGCCTCGCGCTTCTCTTTCGCGTAATCGTAATGGAGATACGCGCGGCGCACGCGGCTGCCGGCAAGCACATGGTTCTGGCAGTGGTCGATTACATCCGGCGAAACGCCAAGCTGCTGCATCATTGTCGCACCAGTGCGCCGCAGATCGTGCGGCGTCCATTCGCCGTTCTTTCCGTCGGAGAGCACAAGCGAGTCATCGTGTTTGCGGTTCTTGAGCGGCTTCCGCTGTTTGAAGCGCGCTTGCCGGTCGCCAATCTGCTTCGATACGCTCTTGACGTATACATGCTGCCCAGGCGCTTCGCCCATTGCTGTACTAGCGGGGAAGCAAAACGGCGTGTCTCCCGTCAGTGCATGCAATGCCTTGAATTGGCGCAGCGCGAACGGAGATAGGTACACTTTCCATTCGGCCTTGGTCTTGGTGTTCTCGCGGGGTACGAGCCACTCGCCCGTGGCTAGGTCTACATGCTCCCAACGAGCCATAAGCAGTTCGCCAATCCTGCACATCGTGCCAAGGCAAATCCAGAGCGCCAGTTGTGTTTCCTTCTTGAGAGGTCGATCAACGCTGTATTTTGTGCCTGCTGGCGCTGCGACGTAGAGGTTTTCCATCTCGTCCAGCTTGACCCGCAGTTCGCGCAGTTCTTCACCCGACAGTACGCGCTCACGTTCGGCGTCTGGATTCACGCCTGGCGGAAGCAACTTGTTTAGTTCGATTAGTTCGGCGGGATTGCCCTCTGCCATGAGCGCGCGCCACGGCTTGCGCTTCTCGGCCCAAGCGAACATTTGAATGAGGTCGCTATGGAGGCGGGAGGCCATGCGATAGGCGCCGCGTTTAATCACGGCCCGGAGCACGACCCGCAAATCTCCTTCTGTCGTATGGCGAACGGCCTTTGTTCCGACTGCTGGCAGTACATCCTTTTCGAAGCAGCGGCGCAATTCGGCGTTCCCGTCTGAGCGCGACACGCCATCCAGTATCCAAGCCTCGTACAACGCGCGGATGGGGAGGTTATCGGCTTCGATACGGGCAGCCTCGGCAATCGTGGCCTCAACTTCGGCTTGCGCCTCGATCTTGGCTGCGCGCTTGGCGTCCGCCGGTTTTACGCCGTCCTTGACCAATGCTCGCGCCCGATCACGTTCGGCCCGAATGGCCTCCAAACTAACAGTCGGCCACGCCCCGCAGTAATGCCACGCCTTCTTCCCTTCCCACTTGAAGCCATAACGAAAAGGCAATGAAACAATGCCGTCGCGCGTTACACGCACCTCGCCAACCAGGCCATCCCCATCACTCAGTGTGTCGCCCTTCCATGCGGTCGGGATAGCTTCAAACTCTTTGATCGTCCAGCGACGGCCTTTGCCTTGGCGGGGGTAGCGGGTCATGTATTCTCTAATGGGTACACCAATGGGTACACCATAACATGGCTGTTGCTGAGCGTCAACGGATCATCTCGGTCGAGTAAGACAATGTAACTATTTGATTTTAAGCATATTTATCTGTCCGTTGTAGTTCGGTGGCTTCCGGGGAAGTTCGACGTTTAATTTCATGGGGTGCAGGTGGTCGGAGGTTCGAATCCTCTCGCCCCGACCAATGATTCAAAGACAAGGGCCCATCTTCGGATGGGCCCTTGTTGTTTCTATTCGCTCGTCAGATCGAAGAGATCAGTTTGGCGCCGCATGCCGTTAGGTCCTGGTCGAAGGCAACTTGCTTGCCATGGTGCTTGCGGGTGCTTCCGCTGGGCTGGATCGGAAATTTCCCCTTACATTGCGGACAATAGGTTGAATCCCCTTCCAGCGCGACTGCTTTGCCCAGCACGGTGAAGTCTTCGGCAGCCGACATCACTTCGCCACCGTGGTTGGTCTTGTCACCGAGCCTGATGACGCCGCGGCCTTGATCGTCTTTCATGTTGGATTCTCCATTACTAAGCGATCTCGCGAGTTGTCTCGATTTCCTGATTGGACGCGATAACAGGACCATCGTTTCCCTGGAATACTTTTCGGTAGCGCCAGTATCCGGGGAGCTCGCAAAGTGCTTTGTTAAATCCTGCGAGCGAATCATGGACGAATTCATCGAACAATATGGAATACTCCGGTGGGGTGGGCTTGGCGCTCTGAGCCAGCCTGAGAACATCGCGCGCTTCCGGATCTAAAAAGAATGTTCTGCGAAGATCATTGCGCGCACCGACCCCTGTAAAGTCCATCGCAACGGCTAGTGTCCGCTTGCCCCAACCCATCGAAGACCGAATTAAGGCGTTGGCATCTTTGATCAGACTGTCATTAAAATCCATGAGAATCCGCTTGTCATCATTGCTTGCCAACCTCACTTGACTGCATTGTGAAAAGGTTTCGTGGACCTGCCAGCGCCAGTTCAGGTAATGCTGAAGCCAATCGCATATCGGGCGTGGAGACGTTGTCGCCGCCGACAGAAATTCCGCATATGCCTTGGCTAAACGTGGATGGATTGCAAATGAGTCATACCGATTCCCAGTGACGACAGGGCTGCCCCGGAAGCAATAGCGCAGTCCAGCATGTGATTGAGGGGTATTTGCGACAGCTTGAGTGAGTCACCCTCATCCATAGTCTTCCCAACAGAGATGCCAAGCTCGCCTGGTTTATAGCCGCCTCCAACGTCGCTATGAGAGCCGGGATAAGCGTATTGTTGCCACCCAGCTGGCATGACTCCATTTTCGCCTATCTCGTCGAGCGGAAAGTTACGGCGCAATTCGTGCATTGCGACCATGTGGATGCAGTTTTCGACGTTGGATGGCAATCGCAAGAATTTTGCCTGTGCCCAGCAGCTGTGCCCACCGGTACCACTTGTAACGCCAGCAGCGGTGCCGGACCAAAAACCGGCTGAGGCTACCGTATCAAAGATGCCAACGAACCGGAATCGAATGCGAACACCCGCAAGCTTTCCGTTGGACATTAATTGATTTAGCCAATTGCAAAAAACTCGTGCTTCCGCCGCGCCCCGCGAGAAGCCAAACACGTCGAGGAAACATTCGACAATTTGTGGCTTGGATTTTTTTAGCTTGGCTTCGAGAAGGCTAGCGTGTTTTCGTAGAAAAATGGTTCGATTACCTTCGTCCTCGAAATATTGCCCCACGAGGCCCATGGGCACTTCCAGGCGCTGAAGAGTAAAACTGTCCTTACGTTCCATGTCAGAGACATTCATGCACAGTGCTTTGATCTCGTCATTTTCAAACAGGAGGAGGCCTGAAAAGGCCGCACGGTGGAGGAAGTTGTAGAATGTCAACAGCCCGAATAGGACTCGCGATTCGCAACCCTGGCCGAATCCCTCGCCCATCGTGCTCTGGGTTTTTTCGCCGATTTCTTCGAATTTTGTTCCGACGCCAGGAATGTACTGTGAAAAATAGCCAAGGCTGGTTTTTCTTGGGTAGGCATTGTATAGTCTCGCGATGTTGCTGTCTGCCCTATTTGCCAAGTCTTTTTCCATATTATTATTGGTGCCATCAAAAAATAAGCCAACGTTTATTCGAATTTGGCACTTATTGGCATCGCAGTGGAGCTTCGGATCGACCGGCTTGATTACGTTAGTCGGAGCTGTAAGGCACGCCGCGGCGTGAATACGAACGGCTTTCATCTCCAGTCTCCATAAATACGACGTTCCTCCTTCGTTTTCTTTTGATTTTTCTCCAGCTCATCTTTCGTGAAAAACTCAGCTATCAACGTTCCAGCGGACGCAGTTAATGCATCCCGGGGCTCGTTATGCTTTACAGGGTGGGCTGGATGCTCCGACCCCGAATTGCTTACAACAACACGTACACGACCATTGGGGAAGAAATGAACCCAAAGATCGCCTGGTTTGCTATATTTTTCTACAGGCACTTTAGCTGCACGATAAATTCCGGCGCTTTCTACGTCTTGGCTTGTCAGTGGCCTTTTTGCACCACCGTCAAGCCAATGGAACACTTCCCAACGGACGTCCACAAAAAGTCCCTCGCGCCATTTTTCGGGGATTCCAATGCAACAGACCATGCCGCCACCGCCACCGCCGCGGTCAATGTTGCCGCCGTAATTTCCATCGATAAAAAATTGATAAACGCTATAATCTTCGCCCATGTGGTGATCGCTTCCAATGTTGACGCCAATGTATTCGGCCTTATCCTTGTTGATTAGAGCGCCCACCGCGCATGCGCCGATTACGGCTAAAGCAAGTAAGGCAGAACGAGTTCGGAAAGAAAATATTGGCTTTGTATTCTGGCTGTTCACTTTTTTGTCCTTGTTCGGTGACTTCTGCTTAAAACGGGGAGCGAAATGTGGTCATTTATCACAGGGCCCTTCTTTAGTATTGTGCTGTTTCCGGGCTACTTGTTTTCATTTCTAGCAATCGAATCCGCCTCTCCTCGATTTCTTGGGCCAATTCACGAATCTTGGCTCGAAATGAGCTTAGTTCTTTTATGGCAAGCAAACTGGGAAGATTTCGTCGCCGAAGAATTTCGCCTCGGGTCAGCAGCGCTGCTTCTGTAAGGGACAGCAGGAAGAGATTATTTGTGTTACCAGCCGCACGCCAGGCTTCTCGGGCTTGGCTTGCCCATGCATGCTGTTCGCAGGCGTCGCCCGGAAAGGTGATTCCAGCGCGCAGCTGCTTAACCTGCGCCAGAAAGTGATCTGGCTCTAGGGCTTCGTTCAGAGTCGTGAACTGGTCGTCTGTAAAGTGAAGTGGTGTGGGCGCACCCGTTTGCTCCATGATCGGCGGCGGCATCTGGATCAGAGCGTTTGCGCGGTCATGAGCCGACCAGCGAAGCAATGGCTCCGTTAGCGTTGTCCACTGAGATGGCGACAGCACCGATGACAGCGGAACCAATACCGCGCAGTCGGCGTAGCGTAGCGTGTACTGTTTGCCGTTTTCAGCAACGATGAAGATGAAACGCCGTAGATGCTGAGCGAGTTCGGATAATGGAAGCGCGGACTCGATGATCGATAGATGCATCGCCGGTTTGAGCGCGTTGACCAACTCCATCATGCGATCGAGCGATCCCCCCTCGTATGCCGCCTCGATGTCGATCAGAAGGGGACTAACTTCCAATGCCTTGGCCTCATAAATCGGCTCCAGCCATGTCGGCCGACTGTCCGCTGATGGTTCGGTGTATTTTGCGGACGACTCTTGGAGCAAACCGTTGTCGACCAGGAGATACGCATAAACCTCAGATTTTTCGCTGCTCATTCGGCCTCCACCATAGGGCTACGCATGCGCGCCGCTGCGAGCATGCAGGGAATGCAGATGTTGTGATGCGGTAGTTCGTCGGCGAATTGCGTCGTGCGCGACTGTTGTTTGAATGTCTGGTGGTCGGCGGCGTAGATGTGGCTGTTTCCAGTTGTGTAGCCGAAGATGCCCTCGGCGCTGACTTGCAATTCGCTGCCCCCGCCGTAGATCCGTACGCCTTGCCTCGCCTTGATGTTGATCCAGTCCGTGGTGCTGATGATCTCGAGAACCTTCTTGGCAAGCAGTTCTATTGCACCGTCCTGGGCGTCGATCTGAACGGGACCTTTCGCTGCGATGTTCTTGATCCCACCGTCGTTCGCGAATACACTCACGCCCTTGGCCGAACGTAGAACGATGTCGTTCCACCCGCCGTGAAAGTGGTATCGGCAGCCGTAATAAGGTCCGCGTTCTTCTCAGCGCCCAGTGCCAGATTTTCCTGGCTCGCAATGACAATCCCTGCGGGGCCACTGACGGCGACAATGGGTGCGCCACCTCCCCCAGCGGTATCGCGTGAGACCACATTGGTGCCTTGATGCAGATTCCTGAGCTTGTCCACCAGCCCAGCCAATTCAGGACCAGCGGCGCGATCTTTTGAGTGCGTCTCAGCCAGTTTCGATAATTGGTCGGCGATATTGCGCAGGCCATCTGTCAGACCGATCAATTCGTCGCGGTCGAGCTGGTTTCCTTCGGCTTCGTTGCTGGCTTTCGCAGTGATCAGTACTCCCTTGCCGCCGCGCACCGCCACGGCCTTGTCGCTACGCAGTTCGGCGCCTTCGCCGCGTGGCCGGTGTCGATTGTCCCGCGGCTGGGTGAGCCAACCTAGGTTCAGCTGGGATGCCCCGTCGTCGCTTGCGAGTTGGGCGCTGATCTCGCGCGGCGTGTCGTCAAAGCACAGCTGGTTGGCGCGTCCGCCCCGGATTTCCTGGCTGCGCATTCCTGACAGGACGCGGGTCAGCGGGAGATTGGCGCGCGAACTTAGCGGTGGGGGCAGCGCCCGCCCATTGAACAGCTGGCCGATGATGATCGGCTTATCCGGATCCCCGCCGAGAAAGGCAACCAGCACTTCGGTCCCTACACGTGGCAGCGCAAGCGTTCCACAGTGTGAGGTCGAACTGCCAGCCCAATTCGATGCGACGCGGACCCAGGCGGAATCGGACTGGGTGTTGGAGGCACCAGCGCCGTATGCATGCTTGTGGTCGGCGGGGCGCGTCGCTGGAAAGCGAATTTTTACCCGTCCAAGCGAATCGCAGTGTATCTCTTCATTTTCCAAGCCGACCACGATGGCGCTTTGCAGGCCGGGATCGGGCAGGTCTGTTCGGGGATCAAACGCCGGCACGATGGGGACGGAGCGGCGTACGGCCTCGAATCGCATATGGAACCGGACCGGGCTGCCCTGGGTTGCGAAATCAAATGATGAGCCGTCACGATATGGCGCGTCCAGCCAGGAGTTCCGATCGAACAGGCGTTGTATGCGTGCCTCGAGCCCTTGCGGCAGATTGTTTTGCGCTGCCAGTTCGACTGAGGTGATAACGAATTCACGATCCGCCGCATCATGGCGATCAATTTCAGGGTGATCGGCAAGAATGAAGTATTCACCGGCGCAGAAGTCGCGAACGCTGCCTTCGCCGTGAAAGCATTTGGTTTCCAGGTCCTTGCGCCTCATGTACAGCGTGCCCAGGCGGACCAGTTCGTCCACATTGTCGCCTACGTGTGGCGGATCGATGATGTATTCGTTTAATCCCGCGGCCAAAACGTTCCCGGACAGTCCCTGGTCGGCCCGGCTCTGGGTGTCGGTTGCCATGAATGTGGTGCCGTCCGGATTTTTATAATCCCAGCTGAATCGGGTCGCGCTTCCCGCCTGTAGCTTTCGAACCGCGCCCCAGCGCGTAATCGTGTCGCGTTTTTCTGTCGCGGCGTCGCGGTGGTAGTGCACGCTGCCGGCCGCGTTCTGGTCCAGTGCCCGCTGGTCGTGGAACAGCACGAGGGTGTGGGCCGGATATGAGTCGTCCTGATTGCGCTGTTGCCAGGAGCGGTTGCGCCCGACCCGAAAGAACCAGCCGATCCCTGCGCGCGCCAACACGCGCCGCAGGAAGGCCGAATCGGATTCATTGAATTGCAGCGTTTGTTCGCGTTCCCGAAATAAATCGTGGTTGAAGTTGGGTGCAAATTCGTAATCGAAGGCGCCGATCAAACCTGTGTTGATGTGCTGCCATTCGCCCAGGATTGTTTTAACGACCTGGGGCCAGCTCATGTGGCGGAAGACGCGCGTATTCACCCGGTTTCCCATGATTGCCAGTGCGTCGCGAATGACGATCTGGTAGCTGGCGATCGCGCCGTCGCTGTCGCCCGAACTGGCTTCGGCTACCAGGCCACTTATCTTGCGAAGCTGGCCTCGGTCGGTGACGAACTGGAGGGTTGCGGGAACGCCGATGAATTCCTTCAGGGCCAAGGTGTTCGAGGTGGCGACGCAGTTCACGCAATAGGTGAAGCCGTCACAAATTGCCTCCTTGCCTGTGACGAACTGGGGCAATAGAACGTCGTCGGCAAGTTGCTGGCGAGGGGCGAGCGTCAACCGGATCGCCCTGGTATTCACCTTGAGCTGCTTCTGCTTGAGCATGAAATTGACGAAATCGTTGTCGCTTCCCACAGCCGCCTCCAAGATTGTCTCGGAACAAGCTTGAATGGTGGCACGTCACAACTTTCTGTTTTTGATAGGCAACAACGGGAGCGACCCGACGGGATTTCTTGTGCTACTTGTTCTTCTGGAATTGTTGTATTCTCAGCTGTTCGGCCAGCCGAGCCGTTTGCCTTCACGACAACAAAAAGCAGCGTTGGGGAGAGGAGATGAGCAGACTCATGTCGCGGTTTTTCGCATTTTTCAAGCGGATGTCGGTCGTGCGGCCCGGGATTGCAAATGGCGTTGCGTCGCGCCGGATTTTTCTGGCCGTAGTTTTGGCCCTCGCGGGCTTAGGGGGACAGGTTGCGCCCGTCGGAGCCCAGTCGCGCCCCCCGGAAATCCAGCACTGGGTGGGGACCTGGGGCACCGCGCCGGCGGGCCCGGCGGTGGCGGCTCAGATGATGACGCTGAACGACGCCACGCTGCGCCTGATCGTCCGCACCAGCATCGGCGGCAACCAGGCGCGGATTCGCGTTTCGAACGAACTGGGCGCGACGCCTCTGCGTATTGGCTCGGCACATATCGCGCTGCGCGACACTGCCGCGAATATTGTCGCGGGATCTGATCGAGTGCTCACCTTCAGCGGTATGCAGGCAATGATTGTTCCGCCAGGCGCGGCGGTGCTGTCCGACCCGGTTGACCTGAACGTGCCCGCAATGTCGGAGCTGGCCGTGAGCCTGTACTTGCCCGGCTCGGTGCAGGCATCCACGTCCCACGGCTCGGCCTTCCAGACCAATTACGTTTCGCAGCCAGGTAACTTCACCGGTTCGGTTACGTTGCCGGTCGAGCGTACGATCATGTCGTGGCCGTTCCTGACGGAAGTGGACGTCAATTCTCCGGGTAGTGCGGCGCTTGTGGCATTCGGGGATTCGATCACCGATGGCGCCAATACCACGCTCGACACCAACCGCCGCTGGCCCGACCTGCTGGCGCTGCGCCTGCATGGCGCGAGTGCGACGGCCGATGCCAAGATCGCCAATGACAGGCGGGGCGCAGGCGCGAACGGCCGGCTCGGCATGGTCAATCGCGGTATCGGCGGCAACCGCCTGCTGCGCGATCCGGGCGAGCAGCCGATGTTCGGCAAGTCGACTCTGGCGCGCTTTGATCGCGATGTGTTGGCCACGGCCGGCGTGCGCCACATGATTGTGCTGATCGGTATTAACGACATCGGTCACCCGGGCACGGGCACAATTCCCGTTTCGGACATGCCGACGCTAGGCGAGATGATCGCGGGCTACCGCCAGTTGATCGCCCGGGCTCATGCAAAGGGCATCACTGTGCATGGCGCGACGTTAACGCCGTTTGAGGGCACGCGCTTCGCAGGCTACTACACGCCGGAGAAGGAGGCGCTGCGCGTGGCCGTGAACAATTGGATCCGCACCAGCGGCGAGTTCGATTCAGTGATCGATTTCGACGCCGCGGTGCGCGACCCCGATCATCCGGCACGGATGCTGGCGGCTTACGACAGCGGCGACCACCTGCACCCGAGCGATCAGGGCATGCAGGCGATGGCCAATGCGATTCCCTTGGCCTTGTTGGCGGGCAGCGGCCAGCCTTGGGCCGGCACGCGTTCCAGGTAATCGCTGCGCCAGCTGTTTCAATGCTCAGGCAGCGTGCGGCGCGGCGGAGCGGCGGCGCAGGGGATGCGCCGCTGCGCCTTGCATTTCGGGTTCGAGCAGACTGCAAACCGCTTCGACCACGCGGGCCGGGGGAATCTTGGCCAGGCAGTCGTTATGGCCTTCTGGACACACGCTTTTCAAGCAGAAGCGGCATGGCACGTCGTGGTACAGCACGCGATGCCGCACTTGCCACGGCGTATGCTGCGGGTTGGTCAGCGCGTACAGGTCGACCAGCGGCGTGCCGACCGCGGCGGCGATGTGTGCCGGCCCGGTATTGTTCGAGACCGCGATCGTGGCCAGCTTGAGCGCGGCGCCCATTTCGCCCAGCCCGAGCATGCCCGTCAGCGAGTGCACGGGTACGCCGCTGGCATCGCGGATTTCGTCGGCCAGCGGCGTCTCATGCGCGGCGCCGGTGACCACCATCGGCCAGCCGAGCCGATCGGACAGCTGGCGGATCAGTTCGGCCCAGTGCCGCGGCGGATAGCGGCGCGAGGGGGCGCTGGCGCCAGGGTGCAGCAGGATCCACGGCTGGCCCTGTTTGATGCCGAGTTCCGCCAGCCGCTGGGCCACCCGGTCAAGATCCGGCTCGCGCAGGGCGAACGAGAGCCGGGTGATCTCGGTGCGGCAGCCAATGCTGGCGACCAGGTCGAGTTGGCGCCGTACCTCGTGCCGCACCAGGCGTTCCGGCTCGGTTTCGGGCGCCCAGTCGGTCAGCATCCGGTACGGGTTTTCGCGGCAGTGGGCCAGGCGCAGCGGGATGCCGGCCAGGTGGCACAGGAAGGCCGCTGGCAATGCGCTTTGGCTGTACGAGGTGAAAATGACGGCGGCGTCGAACCGGTGCGCGCGCAGGCGCGCTGCAAAGGCGATGTCGGCCTTTGGCGGGTGCGTGGTGCTGCTCTTGATCCATGGCGCCTCGTATTCCAGGACCCGCTCGACCTCGGGCAGGTAGGGCGCGACGGCGCCGCCGCCGGGGGAGGCGAGCAGGGTCAGCGCGCGGCCAGGAAGCGAGTCGCGCAGCGCGCGCATCGCTGGCGTGCACATCAGCACGTCGCCGAGGGAGTCGAGCCGCACGCACAATACCCGGCGTGCCTTGTTCCAGGACGGCTTCATCGCGTGTCTGTGTGTTCCGTATGGCTGGCGATCAGCACCGCTGCCGAATAGAGGTCGGGCGCGATGCGGGTGGGGATGCGGCGTGGACCGAGGTGCCATTCGGTCTCGTTGCCGTTGTCGATCAATACCGTGCGGCAGCCTGCCCGGTTGCCCGCTTCAATGTCGTGCAGGATGTCGCCAATCATCCACGACGCGCTAAGGTCGATTTCATAATCCTGCGCCGCCTTGAGCAGCATTCCGGGCCGCGGCTTGCGGCAATGGCATTGGACCGCGTAGCGGGCGACGGTGCCGTCGGGGTGATGCGGGCAGTAGTAGAAGTGCTCGAAGAACAGGCCTTCACGGAACAGCAGGTCGCCCAGGCGGTAGCTGACGGGCGGCATGGCGTCCTCGCCAAAATAGCCGTAGGCGATGCCGGACTGGTTGGTGACCACGAAGAAACGAAAGTCGAGCTTCGCCAGCAGGCGCAGCGCCGCGCCGGCGCCGGTGGTCAGCATGATGCGGCGCGGTTCGACGTTGTGGGGAATGTTTTCGACCAGCGTGCCGTCCTTGTCGAGAAAGATTGCTTTCATGTCAGGGCCACGAGGTTTCCTGCGCGGGCAGCACGGTCAGTTCGGCCACCACGCTCGATGGCGGCAGCAGCAGCACCGAGCGAATCGCCTCGGCGACGTTGACTGGATCTTGCAGCCGGTCCGGGTCCAGGTCGGGAAAGCGGTCGAGCAGGAACGGCGTGCGCATGCCGCCGGCGATCACGGCGGTGACGCGGATGTTGTGCGGACGCAGTTCGGCGTGCAGCGCGTGCGACAGCCCGAGCAGGCCCCATTTGCTGGCATGGTAGGCCGCTGCGTTCGGCCAGGCGCGCTTGGCAGCGGTCGAGGCGACATTGACAATCTGGCCGCCGCCGAGCTGGCGCATGTGCGCGGCCACGTGCTTGGCCAGCATGAACGGGCCGTTCAGGTTGGTGCCGATCACGCGCAGCCAATTCTGATCGGAAATTTCCTCGATCGGCAGGGTGACGTCGGTCCCGGCGTTGTTGATCAGCACGTCGAGCCGGCCCATCTTCTCGACCGCTTCCGCGATCGCGCGCGCCGCCGCCAGCGGCTCGGCGACGTCGAACGCAATGGTGTGCACCCGCCCGCCGAGTTCGCGCAAGCGTGTTGCACAGGCTGCCAGCGCATGCGCGCGCAGGTCGGTGGCGACGATATCGGCGCCGCTTTCCGCCAGCAGCGTGGCCAGCGCCGCCCCCAGGCCGCTGGCGGCGCCGGTGATGAAGATGCATTTGCCGGCAAGATCGGGTGCTGCGCGTGCTGCGGTCGATGCCATGGGTTTCTCCTAAATGGATGACAGGTCGGCCCGGGCGTGCCGGGTTTCCTCGAGTACGGAGGCGTAGATCGCGGCGGCTTGCTGGGCCACCGCACGCCAGGTGTAGTGTTCGTAGGCGCGGCGCAGGCCGGCATTGCCCATGCTGCGCGCGAGCAGGGGATCGTGGTGCAGGACGGCGAGCCGCTCGGCCACTGCCTGCGGATCGCGCGAGGGGATCAAGAAGCCGGTCAACCCGTCCACCACGGTGCTCTTGATGCCGCCCACTTCCGAGCCGATCACCGGGCGCGCGCAGGCCATCGCTTCCACCGGGGTAATGCCGAACGGCTCGTACCAGGGCGTGGTGACGAAGGCGTCGGCGGCGCCGTAGAAGTAGCGCAGCTCGCTGCGCGGCTGTTGTCCCGTGAAGCGCACGTGTTCGCCGATGCCGAGCTGGCAGGCGAGGGTGCGCAGGCGGATCATTTCGGGACTGTCGCGGCCGTGGCGCTGGTCGAAGTCGCCGCCGACCACCAGCAGTTCGGCGTCGATCCCATGGCGGCTGCGCAGCATCGCCACGCCCTGGATGACGGTGTCCACGCCCTTGCGCGGCACCATGCGTCCCAACTGCAGCACGATGAACTTTTCTTGCGCCAGGCCGAGCCGGGTGCGTGCCTCGGGCGCATCGACCGGCCACAGTTCTTCCGGATCGAAACCGCACGGCGCGACCGCGATGCGCTCGGGCGCGGCGCCATACAACTGCTCCATGTCCAGCCGGTCCTGGGCGCATTCGGCGATGATGCGGTCGGCCTGGCGCATCAGCATGCTTTCGATGCGCAGGCGCGCCGGCGGAAAGGCGTCGGCCGCGCCTTGCGCCAGGCGGCGCACGTGGCCCAGGGCGTGGAAGGTGATCACGAACGGGATGCCAAGCAGTTGCTTGAGGTGTTGGGCCACCATGCCGGACATGAAGAAGTTGGCATGCACGATGTCGTACCGGGCTTGCTGGCGGCGCGCGAAGCGGGTCACGAAGCGGGCGAAGGCCTGGATGTAGGGCAGCATCTGCTCCTTCGGTACGTAGTGCGCCGGCCCGGCCGGCACGTTGATCACCCGGATGTTTTCGCGCCAGTGCACCAGCTGCTTCTGGGCCAGCGCGTCGCGCCGGGTGAAGATGTCGACCACGTAACCGGCCAGCGCCAGTTCGCGCGCCAGGTGGGCGACGTAGACGTTCTGGCCGCCGCAGTCGATGCTGCCCGGCGCCGCCAGCGGCGAGGCGTGGTCGCTGACGATGGCGATGTGGCGTAGCGCCGGGCCGCCCCCGCCGCCCGTGACGGGTTTTTCCAGTTTCATGCCCCCTCCTGGCCCGTAACCTGGCGCAGCGCCGCGTCCCAGTCCGCGCTGAAGCGTTCGATGGAAAAGCGTTCGAGCGCGCGTTTGCGCGCACCTTGCCCCAGTTCGCGCGCGAGAAGCGGATCGCGCAGCAGCTCGCGCATGTGCTCAACCAGCGTGGCCACGTTGGTGTCGATGTAGCCCGACACGCCGTTCTCGATCACCGTCGCCATCTCGGCGGTGGCCAGCGCAACGATCGGCAGGCCGGCCATCATGGACTCGATCACGGCCAGTCCCAGGCTCGAGTAGCGGATCGGGCTGAACAGGAAGCGGTAGCGCGCCGCGAACTCCGGCAGCATGCCGTGCTCGATTTCGCCGAGCCCGCCCAGCGCCTCGGCCGCCATGCCGACCAGTTCCAGCGGCAGCTGCGCGCGCACGTGCAGGAACAGGTCCGGTCCCATCCGGCGCCCACGCCGGTCGAGGTGGTTGGTAATCACCAGCCCCCGTTCCAGCTCGCCGCTGTAGCGCACGCCGTCCGGGATGCGCACGCCGTGCTCGATCACGCGGGTCGGCGTGCGGCCGTTGTCCCACATCAGTTCGTTGAAGCGGGTGACGTGCACCAGCAGCACGTTGGGGTCGTCGACCGGGTGCAGGGTGTCGGTCGGATGCGCGCGCGGCGGGTCGTGCTCGAGGTAGATGCGCGGCAGAGCGCGCTGCGCCGGGCTCAGGAATTCGTACTGGTCCTGTTCCCACTGGTGGTCGTCCTGGAACAGGATGCAGTCGACCTGCCGGTCGCGCGCCGCTTCGACCGGCAGGTCGTGCACGTTGTCGCCCCAGGGAAAGGGGCCGCAGCGGCCACCGTAGCCGGGCGGGCGGCCGGGCTTGGACAAGACATGGAACTCGTGTGGCGCCTGCGACAGGTAATACAGGTAGCTTCCGTGGGTATGCCAGGTCAGCACGTTCAGGCGGCGCATGGGATCCTCTCAGGCAAAGCGGACGCGGTAGCGGATCGCGCCGGCAAGCCGCCAGAACACGGCCAGGGGCGGGATCAGGACCGAGGTGATCACCATCTCGGTCACATGGGCGGGCGTTTTGACGGTGCCGGCCAGGCGCCGCACGCAAAAGCGGCCGGTGAGCGCCAGCCAGAGCAGGGCGGCCACGGCTGCCACCCGGGTGCTGCCGGCCAGCAGGGCGCCGCACGCGGCCAGCAGCGCGCCCACGATCAGGTGGTAGTCCCAGCGTGCGCGGCGGGCGATCCGTTCGCGGTACAGGCGTGGATGTTTCTTGTAGAGCAGAGCATCGAACGCGATCTTCCTGATCTGCAGCAGGCTCACGCCCCACGGCGCCGGCCGTACCGGGTGCACCACCAGCGCCTGCGGTGCATGCACGACCCTGGCGTGCATTTCGAGCAGGCGGAAGTGCAAATCGCTGTCTTCGCGCCAGGGCGCGGTGAAGCGTTCGTCGAAGCCGTCCAGCGCCTCCAGCACGCTCTTGCGGCAGAAACAGTTGGCGGTGACGAATTGCGCATCCTCCAGCTCGCGCGCGTTGCGCTCGTAGTCGGTGGGCTGGTCCGGCAACGGCATTTCGATCCGCCCGCACAGCGCGTCCACGCCATCAAGGAACGCACCCAGGCCGGCCGCCAGCCAATCGGGGGAGGGCACAGTGTCGTCGTCGGTGAAGGCGACCAGCGGCGCTTGCGCCGCGCGCCAGCCGCGGTTGCGCGCGGCGGCCGGGCCGTGCGGGCCGGCATTGGCAATGTAGAACAGGCGCGGCCCGCCGCGCAGGGCGGTGCGCAGGCGCCAATTGGCCACCAGCCGCAGCGTGTCGTGGCTCGGCCCGTCGTCGACCACGATGACTTCGAAGCGCGACGGCGCCAACGTCTGCCGCGTCAACGCGTCCAGGCAGCGGTCGAGCAGGTCTTGCCTGCCGCAGGTCGGCACCACCACCGACACGCCGATAGCGGCCGCCGCCGTCGCCGGCGAAGTTGCTTGCATGTGTTCTCCTTGGAGGTCGTTTCAAAATGAGCATGGCTGCGTTGCGGCTCCTCGCCGTGCAAACGCACGGTCTTCGTCGCCGCGCCTTGCCCTGCTCATTTTGAAACGACCTCTTCTACGATGACGATGCCCCGTGCCGTGCCAGGTCCTGGTCCTGCCGCTGCTGGAGCAGCCACAGGCGGGCGTACAGGCCCTTGCGCCGCAGCAGTTCCGCATGCGTGCCGCGCTCGACGATGCGGCCGCGCTCCATGACGATGATGGCGTGTGCATTGACGATCGTGGACAGCCGATGGGCGATGATGAGAGTGGTTCGATTGCGCGATAAACGGTCCAGTTCCTGCGCAATCGCGTGTTCTGAATCCAGGTCAAGCGCGGACGTCGCTTCGTCGAAGATCAGGATCGGCGGGTTCTTCAGGATCGCCCGCGCGATCGCGATCCGCTGCTTTTCGCCGCCGGAAATCTTGACCCCGCGCTCGCCAACCGCCGTGTCGTACTGTTCCGGCAGTAATTCGATCAGGTCGTGCAGATGGGCCGACTTGCTGGCAGCGATGATTTCCTGGGTTGTGGCGCCAATGCGGCCATAGGCGATGTTGTTGCTGATCGTGTCGTTGAACAGCGCGGCGTCCTGCGGCACCACGCCGATCGCCCGGCGCACGCTGTCCGGGCTGAGCTGGCGCGTATCCTGGCCGTCGATCAGGATGCGGCCACGGTCCGGGTCGTAAATGCGCAGCAGCAGGCGCGCCAGGGTCGACTTGCCGGAACCGCTGCGCCCGACCACGGCCAGCGTCGTGCCGTGGGGAATGTGAAAGCTCACATCCGACAACACCGGCCGCCCCGGTTCGTACTGGAAATCGATGTGTTCGAACACCACCTCGCCGGGACCCGCCCGCAGCCGCGGCAGG
This sequence comes from Massilia horti, assembly GCF_004614195.1. Lineage (GTDB taxonomy): Bacteria > Pseudomonadota > Gammaproteobacteria > Burkholderiales > Burkholderiaceae_D > Telluria > Telluria horti. Next base: position 95,735 of record NZ_SPUM01000038.1, read on the forward strand.
CCGGGCGTCTCGGGAATGTCGGGGCGTTCGCGCAGCAGCGCGAACAGGCGCTCGGCGTTGACCCAGGCATCGCGCGCCTCGCGGTACACGAAGCCGAGCGCGTTGAGCGGCAGGCACACCTGCAGCGCGTAGGCATTGACCAGCACCAGGTCGCCCACGCTCATCTGGTGAGCGATCACTTGCGCGCCAGCCAGCAACATGATCGCCGCGACCCCGAACGCGACCACCGCGCTCTGGCCCACGTGCAAGGCAAACAGCGCGCGCTGGTTGCCGATGCCCGCTTCCAGCCACCGGTCCATGATGTCCGCAAAGCGTTTCGCCTCGACTGCTTCGTTGGTGAAATACTTGACGGTGTCGTAATTGATCATGCTGTCGCCAAGCTGGCCCTTGGCGCGCGAATCGAGCTTGTTCACGCGCCGCTGGTACAGCACGCGCTGGGCGGTGAACGCCAGCGTGAAGCCGGCGTAAAGAATGAACGTCACGACGATGATCACCGAAAAGCTGGGCGCATAGCGGTCCAGCATGACCGCCAGCACCAGTCCGATTTCGACCAAGGTCGGCACCGCCGTGAACAGCCCGACCCCGAGCAGGAAGGCGATGCCGTTGGTGCCGCGGTCGATGTCCGGCAGCAGGCTGCCGATCCGGCGCTGGGCGTGAAAGCGCGGGCCGAGTGCGTGCAGGTGGGCAAACGCCTGCTGCGCGTAGGCGGACACGGTGGAAAGGGTCACGCGCGCAAACAGCAGGTCGCGCCACTCGTTGAACAGGGTCGCAGCAAAGCGCATCAGCGCGTAGCCCATCAGCAGGTAGCCCGGCAGCGTGGCGGGCAGGGGGGCATGCGAGAACGCATCGATGATGCGCTTGAGCACAAGCGGCACCGCCACGGTCGCGACCTTGGCAATGATCAGCAGTGCGACGGAAAGTGCGATGCGCCAGCGGAATTGATGCATCACGCTCCACAGTTCGGCGCCCATGCGGCGCCAATCGGCGTGTTGGTCAGCGTTCTCAGCCATGTATCGCGGTCCGGGGGCAATGCTCGTTGGACAGACGGCGGCCCCTTCGCTCCGCAGTGGATTCCTGTGGTGGCTCAAACAGTGTTCAATTTTTTAGGGGAACCCGCGTGTGCGGCTTGCAAAGCGGATGAGGCGCGCTATGGTGAGCAGCAGTTCGCCCGACGGGAGCTGCCATGTACACGCTCGGTATCAACGCCGCTTTCCATGACTGTTCGGCCTGTCTGGTCAGGGATGGCGTGGTGCTGGCGGCGGCCGAGGAGGAACGGTTCACGCGCATCAAGCACGGCAAGCGGCCGGTGCCATTCACGGTGTGGCAACTGCCGTTTCACGCGATCGGCTACTGCCTGCAGGAAGCAGGCATCGGCTTGCGCGATGTCGACCACGTGGCGTATGCGTACGATCCGTCCCTGCAACTGGGCGCGCGCGGCACGATTGGAAGCATCGCGTTGCCGCTGGAGCCGTCGCGCGAGCGCGCAAGCGCGCCGTGGGAAGAGCTCGGGCTGTGCTATGTCGTCAACGCGCCGCGCCAGCTCGCCGGCGGCGCGCCGCACCACCTGGGGCACCTGTTCGCCGGCGCCAGCCCGGATGGGCCGTTCCGCTGGCATTTTGTCGAGCATCACCGCGCGCACGAGGCGAGCGCCTGCCTGGCGTCGCCGTTTGATGAATGCGCGGTGCTGGTCATGGACGGGCGTGGCGAGCGCGCCTGCACCAGCTATGGCCTGTACCGCGACGGGCGCTATACGCGGATCGGCCAGGTCGACTTCCCGCATTCGCTGGGCCTGTTGTACGAGGACGTCACCAGCCACCTGGGCTTCTTGCATTCGAGCGACGAATGCAAGGTGATGGCGCTGGCGTCCGGTGGCAGGCCGTCCTGGCTGCCTGCGTTGCGCCGGCTGGTGCGCTACCGCGGTGGCGGCCGCTATGAAGTCGCGCCGGCCGACCTGCACGAGTTGCTGGGCCCGGCCCGCCGGCGCGGAGGGCCGATCGACCAGCGCCACCTGGACATCGCCAGCTCCCTGCAGGCGGTGCTGGAGGAAACGGTGTTGCAGCTGGCCGAATGGCTACACAAGGAAACCGGCGCCAGCCGCCTGGCGATGGCGGGCGGGGTAGCGCTCAATTGCGTACTCAACTCCTGCCTGCGCGAGCGCGGCCTGTTTTCCGAAATATGGGTGCAGCCGGCCGCGGGCGATGCCGGCACCGCGCTGGGCGCCGCGTTGTGGGTCGATCGCGCCGAACGAGGCTGTGCCGAGCGTGGCTGGACGATGGAGCATGCCTTTCTCGGCCCGCAATATGCGATTGATGCGATCGAAGAGGTGCTGCGCGAAACGCGATTGCCTTACCGCCGCCCGCCGGATCTTGCTGCCACCTGCGCCGATCTGCTGGCAACCGGCAAGGTGCTCGGATGGTTTCAGGGACGCATGGAGTTCGGCCCGCGGGCGCTGGGAGCGCGCTCGATCCTGGCATCGCCGCTGGACGCGGGCATGCAGGAGCGCCTCAACCAGATCAAGGAGCGCGAGGACTTCCGCCCGGTGGCGCCAGCCGTGACGGAAGAAGCGGCGGACGACTGGTTTGTCGGCGGCGCGCGCTCACCATTCATGTTGTTCGTCGAACGCGTGCGTCCGGAGCGGGCCGCGCGCATCCCGGCCGCGCGGCACGTGGACGGGACGGCGCGGGTGCAGGCCGTGAACCGCGAGCGGCAACCGCTGTTTCACGCGCTGCTCACGGCGTTCGGCAGCCGTACCGGGGTGCCGATGCTGGTCAACACCTCGTTCAACGTCCGCGGCGAGCCGATCGTCTGTACCCCGCGCGACGCGCTCGCGTCGTTTTGCACCAGCCCACTCGATGCGCTCGCGATCGGGCCGTTCCTGCTCGAAAAGCAGGCGATGATGGGGACGGCCGCATGACGGTTGCCCCCCACAAACGCATCCTCGTCACCGGCGGCGCGGGGTTTCTCGGCTCGCACCTTTGCCGGGCACTGGTCGAGCGCGGGCACGACGTGCTGTGCGTGGACAACCTGTCCACCGGCAGCGAGCGCAACATCGCCCCGCTGCGCGCGCTGCCGAACTTCCGGCTGCTGCGCCATGACGTGGCCATGCCGTTCCTGGTCGAGGCCGACGAAATCTACAACCTCGCCTGTCCCGCGTCGCCGCGGCAATACCAGACCGATCCGGTGCAGACCACCCGCACCAGCGTGGTCGGCGCCCTCAACCTGCTCGGGCTCGCGCGGCGCCAGGGCGCGCGCATCCTGCAGGCATCGACCAGCGAAGTGTATGGCAACCCGGACGTGCACCCGCAGCCGGAAGACTACTGCGGGCGGGTCGACCCGATCGGGCCGCGCGCCTGCTATGACGAAGGCAAGCGCTGCGCCGAGACGCTGTGCATGGATCACCGGCGCCAATACGGATTGACGGTGCGTATCGCGCGCATCTTCAACACCTACGGCCCGCACATGCGGCCCGATGACGGGCGGGTGGTCTCGAACTTCATCGTGCAGGCGCTGGCGGGCTCGCCCATCTCGATCTATGGCGACGGCAGCCAGACGCGCTCGTTCTGCTACGTGGACGATACGGTGGCCGCCTTGCTGCGCCTGATGGAGGCGCCCGGACACGTCTGCGGGCCGGTGAACGTCGGCAACCCGGAAGAGGTGAGCATGCGCGCGCTGGCAGAGACGGTACGCGCGCTGACCGGATCGCGCTCCGAGATCATCCACTTGGCTGCCGTGTGCGACGATCCGCAACGGCGCCGGCCGGACATCGGCATGGCGCAGCGCGAACTGGACTGGTCCCCGCAGGTGGGCCTGCGCGAAGGGCTGGAACGCACGATCGAATACTTTCGCGGCGTGCTGGCGGAGGAGGGCACCGGTTAGCGTGACTCGGGTCGCAAGGCGAGTGCGGTCGTGCGGCGTATCGGAGGCGTAGGGTGGGCGGCTCGTTCGTCGGGCATTTCGCCCGACTCACCCCACGCGTTCAAGCAGAGCGTGAATCAACCGAACGCATAGCGGCGTTGACGCGCCGGCTGGACGCTTGCGCACGCGGCTCGCGAACGTCGCGTAAAGAAGCGGCCGCCGCAAGCCTGCATGTGTTGACCGCGTGCGCACAGGTGCGCACCCTACGCCGCAGCGCTATGGCGCCTTCCTGCCCGCCTCTCACCCCTTATTCGAAAATCCCGTATCGTCATCCATCTTCTCGTCCGCTGCGAGCTTATTGGCGCCACCCGGACTTTTCGGGTAGCCGCCGGCCACATCGTTCGACTGATGGACGCCGCCTTGCGCCTGTTGCTGGTTGGCGTGGATTTGCGCGCCGGTCAGGTGCGTGTCACGCGGTTGCGGCCACGGGCCACTGTTGCCCGGGCTGCGCGGCAGGCCGCCCGCCGCATCATTCGACAGGTGCGCCTCCGGTTCGCCCTGCGCCGATGCCCCCGGCTTGCGCTTTTCCTTGTCCTTGTTGCCGGCCTTGTTGTTCTTTTTGCTAAGTTGATTCGAGTTCATGTCGCCTCCTTTCGCACCCATCATGCGCGCCAGCTCCTAAGGCCAGTATAGGAAGACGTAGCGGGGCCGTGTAGGACTGAAACGGACGAGACGTTGATGACCGGAAGTGAGGTTTCGGAATTGCATTTTCTGTCGCGCGAAATCCTACAAAGTCATCTGAATACGTCCTATACCCTCATCCATCCCGTGTGCCTAAGATGAATTTGACCGATCGGTTAGCGGTGAGTGCCGCTGGCGATCGCAGTCCTTAGCCTGCCGCAGGACGCGGCGGTTTGTACAAGTGAAGGGAGAAGACCATGGCTTCAAATCAAGGCAACAAGCAAAGTGGTAACCAAGGTAACAGCCAAAGCAGCGGCACCCGCAACCGCGGTTTCGCGTCGATGGACCCGCAGCGCCAGCGCGAAATCGCCAGCCAGGGCGGCAAGGCAGCACACGCCAAAGGCACCGCCCACGAGTTCACCTCGGAAGAGGCACGCCGCGCAGGTAGCATGAGCCATGGCAACCGGCAGTCCGCCTCCGCGAGCACCGGCAGCACATCGCGGACCTCGACCCGCACCACGGGCGGCGGCCACCAGGGCGGCAGTGGCGGCAGCCACCAGGGCGGCAGCGGTGGTAGCCGCGGTGGCTCGCACGAGTAGGGGCCATCGGCGCGGCGGCGCCGTGACGGTAGTACCACACGGGGAGTAGCAGCTCCCCGTTTTTGTTTCTGATACCACACAAAACGGCGATGGGATGCGGTAGAATCGCTGCGCCTTTGTCAACCAACTTCCGAGGAAAATCGTCGTGAAAACGGTCATTCGCCAAGTCAAGAGCCTGTCCATGTCCTGCGATCGGGTCGGCAACCTCTTGCTGGCCAAGTTCTCCACCGTCGGCGCCAGTGACGTCTGCATCCAGATTCCGGCCAACATCATTTTTTGGCTGCTCAAGCACCTGCCAGTCAACCAGAATCCCTACCTGCAGGCCCCGCCGCCGCCCCCGACGATTGACCAGCGCGATTGGGAGAATCCCTACACGCCGCGCGCGTTCACCGTCAACTGCAAGGAAATGCCAGGCGCGCTGCGCATGACCTTTAACCTCGACCGCAAGCCGGACCTGACCATCGTGCTCGATCCCAGCAACGTCGAACTGATGCGCCAAGTGATGGTCCTGTACACCAAGGACCTGATCGATCTCGACGCCGCGTAAGGAGACACCATGCCGATCAAGATCAGCCAGCATTTCGACTCCGGTGCCATCGAAGTCGTGGACGCGACCAATCCGCGCCAGATCGACTTGAAGCTGCGCAGCGACAACAACGCCGACATCCACCAGTGGTTCCACTTCCGCCTGCAGGGCGCACGTGGCCAGGCCTGCACGATGCGCTTCCTGAATGCCGGCCAGGCGACCTACGCCAAGGGCTTCGAGGGTTACCAGGTGTGCGCCAGCTACGACACCGAAAACTGGTTCCGCGTGCCGACCACCTTCGACGGCCAGGTCATGACCGTCAACCACACGCCTGAACTGGATAGCGTCTACTACGCCTACTTCGAGCCCTACACTTGGGAGCGCCACCTGCGCTTGCTGGGCGAAGTGGCCGAAAACCCGATTGCGCGTGTGCACGACATCGGCACCACGGTCGACGGCCGCGACATGAACCTGGTGGTGATCGGCAACCCGGCGGCGGAAAAGAAGATCTGGGTGATCGCCCGCCAGCATCCGGGCGAAACGATGGCCGAATGGTTCGTCGAAGGCATGATGGACGCGCTGCTCGACAGCGCCAACCCGGTCGCGCGCAAGCTCCTGCAGCGCGCCGTGTTCTACATCGTGCCGAACATGAACCCGGACGGTTCGGTGCGCGGCAACCTGCGCACCAACGCCGCCGGCGCCAACCTGAACCGCGAGTGGATGACCCCGTCGGCCGAACGCAGCCCTGAAGTGCTGTGCGTGAAGAACAAGATCCACGACATTGGCGTCGACATGTTCTTCGACATCCATGGCGACGAGGCACTGCCGTATAACTTCGTGGCTGGCAACGAAATGCTGCAGGATTTCACGCCGGAGCGCATGGCGCGCCAGAACGCGTTCGTCGAGCAATACATGGCCGCCAGCCCGGATTTCCAGAACGTCTACGGTTACGCCGCCAGCAAGTACAACGAAGAGCTGCTCACGCTCGCATCGAAGTATATCGGCCACACCTTCAAGTGCCTGTCGCTGACCCTGGAAATGCCGTTCAAGGACAACGCCAACCTGCCCGACCCGCACACGGGCTGGAACGGTGCGCGCAGCGCCGCGCTGGGCGCCGCGATCCTGCAGCCGATCCTGGGCTCGCTGGACTGATTGCCGCCGTGGGCGTCGAGATCGAGCGCAAGTTCCTGCTCAAGGGTGACGCCTGGCGTGCGCTGGGCACCCCGGTGCTGCTGCGGCAAGGTTACTTGTGCTCCGATCCGGCGCGCACCGTGCGCGTGCGCATCGAAGGCGACCAGGGCACCCTCACCATCAAAGGCAAAAGCACCGGCGCCACGCGCGGGGAGTGGGAATATGCGATTCCCGTATCCGAGGCGGCCGAACTGCTTGATACGCTGTGTGAACGCCCGCTGATCGAAAAATACCGGCGCCGCATCGAACACGCCGGCCATGTCTGGGAAGTCGACGACTTCCTTGGCGACAACGCCGGCCTGGTGCTTGCCGAAATCGAACTGGCCTCTGAAGGCGAGGCGTTCGACAAGCCCGACTGGATCGGCGCAGAGGTCACGGGCGACCCGCGCTACTTCAATTCCAGCCTGATCCGTTTTCCCTTTTCCCTCTGGAGCAAGCAGGTATGATTGATGCGCGCCGCCGTCTGGCCCTCGGACTTTGCCTTGCGCTGTACGCGTACACCGGCCATGCGGCGCAGCCTGCGCAGTCATATTTTCCGCCCGCATCTAGCTGGGCCAGTCGGACTCCGGCCTCGCTCGGCATGGACCCGGACAAGCTGCTTGAGGCGGTCAAGTACGCGCAATCGCACGAGACCGAACGCGCGCGCGATTTTTCGGACCAGGAAGCGACCTTCGGCCCGCCCCTCGGTTCGCTGCCGACCACGCGCGCCGCGACCAACGGTCTCGTGATCTACAAGGGTTACGTGGTCGCGCAATTCGGCGACACCGGTTTTGTCGATCCGACCTATTCGGTCGCCAAGACCATGCTGTCGACGGTGGCCGGCATTGCCCTGCGCGACGGGCGCATCGCGAGCCTGACCGATCCGGTCGGCAAGTCGGTGAGCGACGGCGGCTATGCGTCGCCGCACAACGCCGCCATCACCTGGAAGCAGCACCTACAGCAAGAGTCCGAGTGGGAAGGCAGCATGTGGGGCAAGAATGCCGATTTCATCGGGCGCGAGGGGTTCGGCGCGGGCGCGCGCAAGCCGCGCACGTTCCAGGCACCGGGCACGTATTACGAATACAACGACGTGCGCATCAACCGCTTTGCGCTGTCGCTGCTGCGCGTGCTGGACAAGCCGGTGCCGGACGTGTTCCAGCAAGAGGTAATGGACGTGATCGGCGCCTCGAACACGTGGAAATGGGTGCCGTACCACAACAGCTATGTCGACCTGAACGGCAAGCGGGCGGCATCGGTCAGCGGCGGTACGCGCTGGGGCGGCGGCATGTGGATCAATTCCTGGGACCTGGCGCGTTTCGGCTACCTGTGGCTGCGCGGGGGCGCGTGGAACGGCAAGCAGATCCTGCCGCCGTCGTACGTAAAGGAAGCCCTCACGCCAAGCGAGCACGGGCCGGACTATGGCTACCTGTGGTGGCTCAACACCAAGGGCAAGAACCTGCCCGGACTGCCATCGACCGCCTTCGCGGCAATGGGCGCGGGCAATAACGACATTGTGATTTCGCCGGAACACGATCTGGTGATCGTCTGGCGCTGGCATGCCGGGAATCCGGCCGAGTTCGCGAAACGGGTGATTGCGGCGATCCGCTGAGTGCAGGGCGAAGGGGGGCGGGGCCGCCGAGGACCTGTGCGCACGCGGTCACGGCTTGCAGGCTCGCGGCGGCGCTCCCATGACGCACCGTCCGCACCGCGTGCGCACAGGTCCTCGGCGGCCCCGCGCCCCTACGGCGTCGCCGGCCGCATGCGGTAGCTGACCAGAAACCTGGCTTTCCGGGTTCTTTGCATGAAGTTGTTCCGTCAACATAACGTGAGAGGGAATACATGCGTTTGCGAACATTGCATGGTCTGTCGGCGCTGCCCAAATACAAGGCCACCTTCGCCAGCCAGTCCTGAATTCTGGCGCAACGCGTTAACTGGGGGGCGTAACGTGGGCAGGGTGAGGCTGGCCAGTGGCCGGCCGAACGCCCACGCGTTCAGCGATGGCGGCCATATTCCTGCCAGGTTCCGTGTTCGTTGAACGCGTGGGCGTTCGTAAAGTTGGCCACTGGCCAACTTTACCCCGCCCACCCCACGAAACCCCCACTTACCGCAGTGGCAAATCCCACACACCGCGCCCGTAAGTCGATGCGCGCAGGAAGCTGCCATCGGCTGGCATGTACAGATCGCTTACCTCGACGGTCGGCAGGCCGGCGCCGAACTGGTGCCAGGTGGCGCCGCCATCAAGAGTGCGGTACACGCCGAGCCAGGTGGCCGCAAACACCATATTGCCGCTCGGGTCGTTCGGCGCGGCAAGGAGCTTTTGGATCGGCACGTTCGGTAAGCCATGGCTGGCAGCCGCCCAATTCAAGCCACCGTCGGTCGATTTCACCACCCATACGCTTTGACCGAACGGGTTTTCCGACGCCACGTACAGCACCGAATTGTTGGCCCATGCGATGCTGCTGTTGTAGCCTGAGTGGCCCGTCACCAGCGTGCTGCGCAGGGTCCAGTGCGCGCCACCGTCGGACGTGATCAGGATATTGCCGCCGGTGGAGACCGCCGCAATGTGATTCAGGTCAAACGGGCTGACAGCCACGCTGTGCGAGGCGCCGCGGATGTAGGTCAGCGCCGGGTTGCCGCTGAAGATAGGCCGCCACGACGCGCCGGCATTGTCAGTCCGATAGATCAGGCTGGCCGTGTTGGTGAAATAGGTTTTGCCGCTCGGGTCAGCCATGGCGCTAGGCGTCGCAATCGGCGTCACAAAGTACGCGTTGCAGGCGTTGATGCCGTTGTAGGTGCAGGTGTCCGGGTCGAAGTTCGGGTCGGTCCACTTCTTCTGGATGTTGGGGTCTTTTTGCGCGTAGTAGATGTAGCCGTACACGTAGCTGCCAAGCGCGGTGACATTGTTCGACTGGCTCCAGCCGACGCCAAAGCCGTCGCCGCCGTAACTCTGGTTGAACACCCCCGTGTTGCCAGAGCGGATACGGGTGCCATTGTCCTGCAGGCCGATCAGCACGCTTTTCGGATCGGCGCCTGAGGTCGCCATCGCATAGATCAAATGATCGACCAGGCCGACGTTCTTCTGGTCGTTCCAGCTCGCGCCCTCGTCGTTGCTGACGAAGATGCCACCGTCGGTGCCGATCATCACTCGCTTCTTGCCGCCTGCCATGGACACGACGGCGGTATGGTGATCGGCGTGCGCGTAGGGCAGGCCGAACTGGGCGAGCCAGTTGGTCAGCAAGCGCCAGGTCCTGCCGCCGTCGGTGGTCTTGCCGGTGTTGAGCTGGCCGCCGAGGTAGACTGTGTTACGCGCCGGATCGCTCGGATCGACCACGATCATCTGGTTGTAGAAGCCCTGGCCGCCCATCAGCTCCATCGTCGGGTTTTCTTCGTTCGGATTGACCGGCGCCTTGCTGTTCAGGCCGAGCGCGATCCACGAAAAGCCGCCGTCGGCGGACCGGTACAGGTCTTTCTGGTCGCAGCCGACGTCGCACGATTTTGCCGCGTACGCGTACACCACAGCGTCACCGGGCACACCGACTGCCAGCGTGATGCGGCCAGCGCCTGCGGTCAGGTTCGGCGCCGGCAGCGAAGTCCAGCTGATCCCGTCATTGGACAGGTACAGCACCGCCGGGCTGTAATAACCGCTGGTCGCGACCGTGGCCAGCCAGCCGATGCTGGTTCGCGCCAGACTCCAGACCCGCCCTCGATCGAGCACGTTGGTGTAGGTATTGCCGCCGTCCGCCGAGCGATAGATGCCGGTATCGGTCGCCACCAGCACGACGTCAATGGGGCCGCGCGTGTCCACCTTCAGGTCCGTCACCATGCTCGACGCGCCGAGGAACACGAACGGTGACCACGTGTTGCCGCCGTCGGTGGTCTTGAGCATCGCGCCGCCGACCAGCGGGATGCCGTCGAACGGGTCGCCGGTACCGTAGTACAGCGTTTGTGGATTGCGGCCGAGCGCCGCTGCGCCGCCGCTGGTGGTGATGACCTTGTCCGTGATCGGGGCCCAGGTCGGGTAGGGCGCCTCGAAGTTGGTGGTCTTCCAGATGCCGCCCGACGAAGAGAGCAGGTAGACCGTGTTCGGGTCGCTCGGGTGCGGCAGGATGTTGCGCAGGCGTCCGCTGTCAGTCACGGAAAGCTTGATCTCGTTCTCGGTCTTGTTGGCGCGGCTCGGACCGATCGACTGCCAGCGCGGCACGCCGTTTGGCGCTGTGGCGCCGGGCGCGAGTTGCGGATAGGTGTTGCGCTGGTCCTGAAACTCCTGGGCCATACGGCGCGAGAAGTCCGGGGGCAGGGTGGCGCCGTAGCGCGCCTTGAGCCACTCGAGGCGGCCCATCACGGTCGGCCGGTCTTCCTCGCCGCTCCCTGCTGCCTGGAACACACGAAAATCCTGCGCGCTGCGGTAACCGCTGTCGTCGGTTGCCGTTTGCGCTTGCGCTACTGAAATTGCACCGGCTAAGGCCAGTGTTGCGCCGAGCCAGCCCACTGCACGTATCAAAGCCATGGTTTCTCCGCTATTCAGTTGATTTGTGGCCATTCCCGCCAACAACCAGGAAGCTGATGTGGACTTGCCTGAAATACTACCTTTTTTGGCAACTATAGGCATGCGCTTTTACAAATGTTTGTGGGAATGAGTCGGGGGCTTTAATGCCCTGTGCGCACAGGTGTGAAAAGCCAGAGTCGACCCCGTCCCTAGACGTCTACTCAATAAAAAAGGCCGTCATCGACATGACGGCCTGAGCGTTACCAAAATCTGCGAGGATTGATTAGTGGAAGTGTTCCGTCCCCGCTGGCGGGAGATGTTGTGGCGATGCCAACCCGACGATGCCTCAACGCAGTGGCAGGTCCCAGACACCGCGACCATAGGTCGATGCGCGCAGGAAGCTGCCGTCGGCCGGCATGTACAGGTCGCTTACCTGGACGGTCGGCAGGCCGGCGCCGAACTGGCTCCAGGTGGCGCCGCCATCGACGGTGCGGTACACGCCGATCCAGGTGGCCGCATACACCGTATTGCCGCTCGGGTCGTTCGGCGCGGCGAGCAGCTTTTGGATCGGCACGTTCGGCAAGCCACGGCTGGCAGCCGCCCAAGTCAGGCCCCCGTCGGTCGATTTCACCACCCACACGCTTTGACCGAACGGGTGTTCCGAAGCCACATACAGCACCGAATTGTTGGCCCATGCGATGCTGCTGTTGAAGCTCGTGTAGCCCGGCACCGCCACATTGCGCGTGTCCCAGTGCGCACCGCCATCGGTCGTGATGAGGATTTTGGTGCCGGTGGATACCGCAGCGATGTGATTCAGGTCGACCGGGCTGACGGCCAAAGAGTGCGTGGTGCCGCGGATGTAGATAAGCCGCGGGTCGCCGCTGAAGATAGGCCGCCACGATGCGCCGGCATTGTCGGTCCGATAGATCAAGCTGGCAGTGTTGGTGAAGTAGGTTTTGCCGCCTGGGTCAGCTGTGGCGCTGGGTGTCGCGATCGGCGTTACAAAGTACGCGTTGCAGGCATTAATGCCGTTGTAGGTGCAGGTGGCCGGGTCGAAGGTCGGCTCGGTCCACTTCTTCTGGATGTTGGGGTCCTTCTGGGAGTAGACGATAAACCCGTACGTAGAACTGCCGAGCACGGTGACGTTGCCCGACTGGCTCCAGCCGACGCCAAAGCCGTCGCCGCCGTAACTCTCGTTGAACACCCCGGTGTTGCCCGAGCGGATACGGGTGCCGTTGTCCTGCATGCCAACCAGCACGCTTTTCGGATCGGCGCCGGAGGTCGCCATCGCATAGATCAAATGGTCGACCAGACCGGTGTTCTTCTGGTTGTTCCAGTTCACGCCTTCGTCGTAGCTGACGAAGAGGCCACCGTCGGAGCCGAACATCACGCGCTTCTTGCCGCCCGCCATGGAAACGACGGCGGTATGGTGGTCGGCGTGCACGTAGGGCAGGCCGAACTGGCCCATCCAGTTGCTCTGCAAGCGCCAGGTCTTGCCGCCGTCGGTGGTCTTGCCGGTGTTGAGCCGGCCCCCGAGGTAGACCGTGTTACGCGTCGGATCGCTCGGATCGACCACCACCATCTGGTTGTAGTTGGCCTGATTGCGCATCAGATCCATGGTTGGGTTTTCTTCGTTCGGGTTGCTCGGCGCCTTGCTTTTCAGGCCCAGCGCGGTCCACGAATAGCCGCCGTCCACGGACCGGTACAGGTCTTTCTGGAGGCAAGCGGCGTCGCACGAGCCTGCCGCGTACGCGTACACCACCGGGTCGCCCGGCGCCCCCACTGCCAGCGTGATGCGCCCGGCGCTGTTGGTCAGGTTCGGCACCGCCAGTGGCGCCCAGTTGATCCCGTCATTGGACTGGTACAGCGTTGCCGGGCTGAAGAAGCCGTTTGCCGCGGTCGTGGCCAGCCAGCCGATGCTGGTGCGCGCAATGCTCCAGACCATCCCTACTCGACCAAGCACCTGGTCGTAGGTATTGCCGCCGTCGGCCGAGCGATATAGGCCGGTATTGGTGCCCACCAGCACCACGTCCACGGGGCCGCGGGTGTCCACCTTCAGGTCCCCCACCACGCCTGATGGGCCGAGGAACACGAACGGTGACCAGGTGTTGCCGCCGTCGGTGGTCTTGAGCATTGCGGCGCCGACCATCGGGGCGCCGTCGAATGGGTCGCCGGTACCGTAGTACAAGGTCTGCGGGTCGCGGCCGAACGCCGCCGCGCCGCCGCTGGTGGTGATCACCTTGTCCGTGATCGGGGTCCAGGTCGGGTAGGGCGCTTCGAAGTTGGTGGTCTTCCAGATGCCACCCCCCGAAGAGAGCAAGTACACCGTGTTCGGGTCGGTCGGATGCGGCAGGATGTTGCGCAGGCGGCCGCTGTCGGTCACGCCCAGCTTGAGTTCGTTCTCCTTTCTGGTGGCGCGGGTCGGGCCAATAGACTGCCAGCGCGGCACCCCGTTTGGCGCCACGGCCCCGGGCGCGAGCTGCGGATAGGTGTTGCGCTGGTTCTGCAACTCCTGGACCATGCGGCGCGACAAGTCCGGGGGCAGGGTGGCGCCATAGCGCGCCTTCATCCACTCGAGCCTGCCTATCACAGACGGTCGGTCTTCCTCGTCTTCGCCTGCTGCCTGGAACGTTCGAAAATCCTGCGCGCTGCGGTAACCGCTGTCGTCGGTTTCCGTTTGCGCTTGCGCTACTGAAATTGCACCAGCTAAGGCAAGTGTCGCGCCGAGCCAGCCCACTGCACGTTTCAAAGCCATAGGTTCTCCGCTATTCAGTTGATGTGTGGCGTTTCCCGCAGCAACTTGTAACCGCATGCGTAACTAAAAGTCTACATTTTTTTACAATCATGGTCATTTATTTTTTACAAATGATTGCGGGAATGAGATCCAGTGCGATTGAGTCGTACTGCTTATCGGAGGCGTAGGGTGCGCCTACGCAAATAAAAAAGGCCGTCATCGAGATGACGGCCTTAGCGTTACCGCAGGGTGTGCGGACTGATCAGTGGAAGTGCTCCGTCCCCGCCGGCGTATCTTCCGGCATCTCGGCATGTACCAGCTCGCCGGTCGGATCGGCAAACAGGGGCGCGCCGCAATCGTCGCAGTACTCGGTGATGTAGCGCTCGCCGATGCGCTTGATGTGCGCGACACCGGCCTCGTTCAGGTGCGCGGTGATCTCGTTGATTGGGGTAATCGGCACTGCGGCAACCCCGCCTTCCATCGGCGTGCCGGCCTCGTCCTCCTGACCGTACAGCGGCCACACGATGCCGTACACCACTTCCGACGACTGGCGCATGGTAAAGCCGATGCGGTATTCGTCGATCTGGCCGTCGGTCGATTCCTCGCCAAAGCCGGCGATCACCGCGCGCAGGTCGGACGGTTCCACTTCGAGCGTATTGGTCAGGTAATGCACGGCGGCGCGGATCGAGACCGGGCGGATCAGCTTGTCCGCCTCGCGGCAGGCGACGTAGTAAGCTTCCGGCAGCAGCAGTTCGATGCCGCAGCCCGGCAGCAGGCGCGCCACGTTCGGCGTCGCCTGCGCGCGCCATTGCTCGAGCGCGTTGGCGCGTTCGGCCTGGAAGTTGATGTGGTGCTGAGGCTCTTGCCAGCGGAACATCGGTGCGCCCTGGGGCGCGACCACGGCCACCAGCAGGTAGCGCGTGTCGGCCAGGAACGGCGCCGTTTCCGGCGTGCGCACCGCGGGCTTGACGCTGCTGCCCTTGTGGGCCGCCCCGGCCAGCTTGTGGGTCATGGCATAGGTTTCGGCATGGGTGCGCGGCAACTGGTCGATCGCGTACAGCGTCGGCGCCATGGCCATGCGCGCGCCTTCGGCCAGCAGGTGCGCCGAGAAGTGGGCCGACAGGGTCGTCAGCAAATCGCCCGGGATATTGCCCGAGCCGATGGAAAAGCGCGTCCACGCGAGGATCGGCGCCGCCACCAGCAGTGCCTGCCAAGTCACCTCGCTGCCGTCCGCCTGCTGCTCCACCATGACCGACGATTCGCTGACCGCCTCGACGCAATCCATCAGCACGTCGTACGAAGCGAGATCGTCCTTGAACAAGGCATTGAGCGCGGTGTCGATGCTGTCTTGATGGTTGGTCTTGAGCAGTTTTTGCAGTTGCGTATCCAGCAGACGCTCCCAGGCGCGTTCTTCGACGCGGCTGGCGGCCTGCACAATGGCTTGGGAAATACTGGCGAGACGCTGGCTTTCTGTCGACAGTTTGTGGGATGAATCTTTGGAGGGACGACGCATGGCGCTAAAAAAGTCTCTTTGTCAGGTAAGTGAAGTTCAGGGTCATGATAACCCCTTATCCCCGGTATTGTAGTTGATTCGGCCACATGCCATGAACACAACGACCGGGCAGAGGCTGCGCCTGGCCGCGCTGGGCGGCATCGAAGTTATCCATTGTTCATGGAATTCGCCGCAGTGCGCCGGGCGCCCTGCTCAAAAAAAGCTAGGTCACCGTTAAGTGTGGGAGGCGCGCAATTAGTTAGCCCAAATATCGTCGTTCCCGCGCAGGCGGGAACCCATAGCGCCGTAGGGTGCGCACCTGTGCTCACGCGGTACGTGTGTGTACCGGAGCCAACGGCGTTCAACTGTACCGCGTGCGCACTGGTGCGCACCCTACGCCTTAGTAAGCACGGTTCCACACTTAATGGGGATATAGCCAAAAAAAACGCCGGACAAAAAATCCGGCGTTCCGTGAACTGCCCGCACGCGGGCGGGCAGACATTCGATTACGCTGCCAGCAGCTGGCGCAGCACGAACGGCAGGATGCCGCCATGCTTGTAGTAATCGACTTCGATCGGGGTGTCGATGCGCAGCAGCACCTGCACGTCCTGGCTCGTGCCGTCCGCGCGGTGGATCACCAGGGTGGCCTGTTGCTGCGGCTTGATCTCGCCCTCGAGGCCCTTCAGGTCGAAGGTTTCAATGCCGGTAATGCCCAGCGTCTCGGGGCTGTCGCTGCCGATGAACTGCAGCGGCAGCACGCCCATGCCCACCAGGTTCGAGCGGTGGATGCGCTCGAACGAACGGGCGATCACAGCCTTCACGCCCAAGAGCTGGGTGCCCTTGGCCGCCCAGTCGCGCGACGAGCCCGTGCCGTACTCTTCGCCGCCGAACACCATGGTCGGCACGCCGTCGGCGATGTACTTCATCGCGGCGTCGTAGATCGACATCTGTTCGCCCGTCGGCTGGTGGATCGTGAGGCCGCCTTCGACCACCGAACCGTCCGCTTTCGGCGGGATCATCTTGTTCTTGATGCGCACGTTGGCAAAGGTGCCGCGCATCATGACTTCGTGGTTGCCGCGGCGCGAGCCGTACGAGTTGAAGTCGGCCTTGAGCACGCCGTGCTCCTTCAGGTACTTGCCTGCCGGGCCGTCTTCCTTGATCGAACCTGCCGGCGAGATGTGGTCGGTGGTGATCGAGTCGCCGAACACGCCCAGTGCGCGCGCGCCGGTGATGCCGCTTTCGGCCGCTTTCGGGGTCATCTCGAAGTCGGCGAAGAACGGCGGCTCGGCGATGTAGGTCGATTCCGGCCAGTTGTAGACTTGGCCCGATACCGACGACACGTCTTCCCACAGCTTGCCCGGGTTGTTCTTCACGTCCGAGTAGTTCTTCTTGAACATGTCGGCATTCATCGCCAGACGCATCAGTTCGCCCACTTCCTGTGTGGTCGGCCAGATATCGCCCAGGTAGACGTCCACGCCGTTCTGGTCCTTGCCGACCGGCTCGCTCATCAGGTCGCGGGTCATGTTGCCGATGATCGCGTACGCGACCACCAGCGGCGGCGAAGCCAGGAAGTTCGAGCGGATGTTCGGGTGGATCCGCGCTTCGAAGTTACGGTTGCCGGACAGGACGGCCGCGGCGACGATGTCGTTCTGGGTGATGACCGCGTTCAGTTCCGGGGTCAGGTCGCCGGCGTTGCCGATGCAGGTGGTGCAGCCGTAGGCCGTCACGCCGAAGCCCAGTTTTTCCAGGTACGGCAACAGGCCGGCAGCCTGCAGGTATTCGGTGACCACGCGCGAGCCCGGGGCCAGCGAGGTCTTGATGTGCGGCGCCACGTGCAGGCCTTTTTCGACCGCCTTCTTGGCCAGCAGGCCAGCGGCCAGCAGCACGCTCGGGTTCGAGGTGTTGGTGCAGGAGGTGATGGCGGCGATCAGCACGTCGCCGTTCTTGACGCGCAGGCCGTTGGTGGTTTCATACACCTTGGACAGGTCGTCCGGGTTCTTGTTGAAGCCGTTCGCTGCCACCGGCTTGGAGAACAGCTCGGTGAAGGTGTTCTTCACCTGGCCCAGCTCGATGCGGTCCTGCGGACGCTTGGGGCCGGCCAGCGACGGGGTCACGGTCGACAGGTCCAGTTCCAGCACGCGGGTGTAGTCGATCTCGCCTTCCTGCGGCACGCCGAACAGCTGCTGCGCCTTGAAGTAGTTCTCAAAAGCGGCGATTTCTTCTTCGGTGCGGCCGGTGCCGCGGAAGTAGTCGAGGGTCGCTTCGTCCACCGGGAAGAAGCCCATGGTCGCGCCGTATTCGGGCGCCATGTTGCCGATGGTGGCGCGGTCGGTGGTCGACAGCGAGCGGGTGCCTTCGCCGAAGAACTCGACGAACTTGCCCACGACCTTTTCACGGCGCAGCATTTCGGTGATGGTCAGCACCAGGTCGGTCGCGGTGCAGCCTTCGCGCAGCTTGCCCTTGAGGTTCACGCCGATCACGTCCGGGGTCAGGAAGTACACCGGCTGGCCCAGCATGCCGGCTTCCGCCTCGATGCCGCCCACGCCCCAGCCGACCACGCCGATCCCGTTGATCATGGTGGTGTGCGAGTCGGTGCCGACCAGGGTGTCCGGGTAGAACACGCCATTGGCGTTATGCACGCCGCGTGCCAGGTATTCCAGGTTGACCTGGTGCACGATGCCGAAGCCCGGCGGCACGACGCCGAAGGTGTCGAAGGCTTGCATGCCCCACTTCATGAACTGGTAGCGCTCGTTGTTGCGCGAAAATTCCAGCTTCATGTTCAGGTCCAGCGCGCCCGGCTCGCGGAAGTGGTCGATGGTGACCGAGTGGTCGACCACCAGGTCAACCGGCACCAGCGGCTCGATCTTCTTCGGATCGGCGCCCATCTTGGCGGCCACGTTGCGCATCGCCGCCAGGTCGGCCAGCAGCGGCACGCCGGTGAAGTCCTGCAGCACGACGCGCGCCACGACGAACGGGATTTCGTCGGTACGGTCCGCGGTCGGGCCCCAGTTGGCCAACTGCTTGACGTGTTCTTCGGTGACCTTCTTGCCGTCGCAGTTGCGCAGCACGGATTCAAGGACAACGCGGATCGACACCGGCAGGCGCGACAGGTTCACGCCGAGGGATTCCGCCAGTGCCGGCAGCGAGTAAAACTGGCCGTTCTGGCCCGCGCCAAGCGGGAATTCCTTCAGCGTGTTCAGAGTGTTGCGAGACATAAGCTCTCCTTCAGTGGGGTACTTGTTATTGCTTCAATCGTCGATTTTGCAACAGCGAGGCGATGGGGGGCGGCTCGTGGCCGCCCTCGGCATCAGCTTTTCTTTTCGAGCGACGAGCCGCCGGCCGAAGCCGACTGCGTGGCGCTCTTGCATTCATTGGCAAGCTGCCGGTTGTGCTTCGAATCGAGCAGGATGCCCTTGGCCGGAATGCCGATCCAGATCAGGCCGGTCTTGCTGTTCTCGAAGCGCTGGGCGCCGGTCGTGGTGCCGACGCGATCCAGTTGGTGCAAATGCTTTTTCCAGCGCAGGGCGATATGCGCGTCGTCCTTGTCGCTGGTGTAGATAGTGATCTTGTTACCCTGCTCGCAGTCGTACTCGGTGCTGACGCTGCCCGTGACGTCCGGTTCCGGATCGTCGGCAACGGTCGGTTCGGCCGGCTCGGTCTTCTTGGCCTTGGCTTTTGCCTTCGGCTTGGTGTTTGCCTTATGGGCAGCAGTCTTGCTTGGGGTGTCGCTGGAGTTAGCCGAAGCGGGGGTCGCAAAGGCGCCAGCCGCGAGCAGCAGGGTGCAGGCGGCGAGGAGTTGTTTCAGAGTGGTGGCCATCAGAGAGTTTCCGGTTGATTGACGAGTGCCGCCGCGGCATCCGGCAGCGCCAGGCCAGCCAGCTTCGCGCGCTGCAACACGGTCCAATAATATCGGTAGCTCGCGCGGTCGTGCAAGCGGCCGTGCTGGTTTATTGGCCCCCAATCGGCGGCCATCGCTTCCAGCAGGATATTGGTTGCTTCATTTACCTCGGACAGCCGCGGCGTGAACGCCTTGATGATCGGCTTGATCTGGTCCGGATGGATGCTCCACATGCGCGTGAAGCCGAATTCGATCGCGGCGCGCTGGGCGTCGTTGGCAACCACCGCGCTGTCCTTGATATCCGTGGTCACATTATGCGAGGGGACCTTGCCGTGCGCATGACATGCCGCAACCATCTCCAGTTTGGCGCGCACAACCAACGGATGCGTAAACTGGCCAGGGGTGCGCATGGCGGCGGCCGGAATCGCGCCGTAATGCGCCGAGACGAAATCCATGATCCCGAACGACAGACATTCGACCTGGGGCAGGGCGGCGATCTGGTACGCCTCGTGCAATGCACCGTGGGTTTCGACCAGCACGTGCACCGGCAGCGCGGCGCGCCCGTTTGGTACCGCGTGATGGTTGATGAGCTCGATCGCGCGCAGCACCTCGTCCACGCCGTTCGGCTTGGGCAGCACCACATAGGCGAGCTGATTGGCGCAAGCGCCGACGATGGTCGCCACGTCCTGCTCGAAGTGCGGGCTGTTCACATCGTGCAGCCGTGCGCCGATGCGCTTGAAGCGGTTGTCTTCGCTTGCGAGCAGGCTCGCCACCAGCCGGGCGTGCGCCGCCTCGTCGCCGGTCGCGGCGCCGTCCTCGCAGTCGAAAGTGATATCGAACAGCGGCCCAAGCTCTTGTTGCAGGGCCATCGACTTGCGCATCAGCTTTTCCGAACCGGCGTAGTGATCGCAGGCGGGAAGCAGCAGCGGTTGGCGTTTGCCCTGGAATAAAACCTCGGATGGATGCATGTTCGTCTGTTAAAGCGTTTGGCCGCGCCGCAGGGGAGGCGGCACGGCCCGCGCGGCGCTTCGCGGCGCATGCGCCACGAACCGCCGCGGGTGATCACATTACTTGAGCAGGTGGGCGACGCCGGCGCGCTCTTCTTCCAGTTCCTTGAGCGTGTTGTTGATACGCTCTTGCGAGAACTCGTCGACGGCCAAGCCCTGGACGATCTTGTATTCGCCGTTTTCGGTGGTGACCGGGAAGCCGAAAATCACGCCTTCCGGAATGCCATACGAGCCGTCCGACGGCACGCCCATCGTGGTCCACTCGCCATTGGTGCCCAGCACCCAGTCACGCACGTGGTCGATGGCTGCGTTGGCGGCCGAAGCGGCCGACGAGGCGCCGCGCGCATCGATGATGGCTGCGCCGCGCTTGCCCACGGTCGGCAGGAAGGTGTCGCGGTTCCACTGCTCGTCGTTGATCAGGTCCTTGAGCGACTTGCCGTCATCGGTCACGGCGAAGCGGTAGTCGGCGTACATGGTCGGCGAGTGGTTGCCCCAGACGCACATCTTGTGAATCTGGCTGACCGGCACGCCAGACTTGATGGCTACTTGCGACAGCGCACGGTTGTGGTCCAGGCGCAGCATGGCGGTGAAGTTCTTAGCCGGCAGGTTCGGGGCCGACTTCATGGCGATGTAGGCGTTGGTGTTGGCCGGGTTGCCGACCACCAGCACTTTCACATTGCGCGAAGCGACGGCGTCCAGCGCCTTGCCCTGCACCGTGAAGATCTGGGCGTTCGCTTCCAGCAGGTCCTTGCGCTCCATGCCCGGGCCGCGCGGACGTGCGCCAACCAGCAGCGCCACGTCGGCATCCTTGAATGCGGTCATCGGGTCGGAATGAGCGCTCATGCCGGCCAGCAGCGGGAACGCGCAATCTTCCAGTTCCATCATGACGCCCTTGAGCGCCTTCTGCGCCTTCTCGTTGTCGATCTCGAGCAGTTGCAGGATGACCGGCTGGTCCTTGCCGAGCAAATCGCCGTTGGCGATGCGGAACAGCAGGGAATAGCCGATCTGGCCGGCTGCGCCGGTGACGGCGACGCGCATTGGGTTTTTAGCCATGATGAATCTCCAAAAGTGGGAAGGAAAACGGTCGAAGCCGAGGATACGCCTATTTAGGTAAGCAAATCGCAATGATACCAAAAGCGCCATCCGTCAATTGGGGGCCGGGCGCAACGTGCAAGCGGGGCGCCGGCGCCCATTTCGAACGCGAGTGTAGTCCCGTGCTGTTCCATCTGTCAATTCATATCATATGTCTTATATAAGACACATAAGTTTATCGGTATTGCACTGGACGTCGCAGTGCTTTTGTGGTGAAATCGCGGTCTATGAACCCAGCATCGTCCAGCCCGGCCAAAGATGGCACAGCAGCCAGCGGCACGCCTGCCGCAGGGGCGGGAAGCTCTCCCACCTTCAGTCCGCTGTACCAGCAGATCAAGGCCTTGATCACGCAGAGCCTGCAGTCGGGCGAGTGGAAGCCAGGCGAGTTGATGCCCAGCGAAGTGGAGCTGGCGGCGCGTTTCAAGGTCAGCCAGGGCACGGTGCGCAAGGCGATCGACGAGCTGGCCGCCGAGAACCTGGTGGTGCGACGCCAGGGCAAGGGCACCTTTGTCGCCACCCACCACGAGGAGCGTGCCCACTACCGCTTCCTGCGCCTGATGCCCGACGAGGGCGTTCCCCACCATCCCGACAACCGCTTCATCGAGGTCAAGCGCATCCGCGCCGCGGCCGAGGTGGCGCGCCTGCTCGACCTGAAGACCGGCGACGCGGTGGTGTACATCAAGCGCCTGCAGTCGTTCGACGGCGCGCCGACCATCCTCGAGGAACTGTGGCTGCCTGGGCAGCTGTTCAAGGGCCTGACGGCAGAACGGCTGGTGGAGTACAAGGGTCCAATGTATGGGCTGTTCGAGTCCGAATTCGGCACGCGCATGATCCGCGCCACCGAAAAGATACGTGCGGTCGCGGCCGATGCCGGCGCGGCCGAATACATGGGCGTGCCGGAAGGTACGCCGCTGCTGTGCGCCGAGCGGGTGTCGTTTACCTACGGCGACAAGGCAGTTGAATTGCGGCGCGGCCTGTACTTGACCGCGCACCATCACTACCTGAGCGAATTGTCGTAAAAGGTATGGAGAAGCTACGGGGGCGGTGATGTGCCGTTTCCCGTAGGGTGGGCGGCTGTGCCGTCCACGCGTTCAGGCGCATCCGGCGCGGTCAGAAGTACCGGCCGGATCCGCAGTCGCTGAACGCGTGGGCGTTCGTAGAGTTAGCCATTGGCTAACTTTACCCCGCCCACCCTACCGGAGACTGTACCTGTCGTTCACGTGGCGGGCAGCGGCAGGCGCCTGCCGCTGCATTAATCGCTGCTTGCGATTAAAATATGTTGGTTTTGGGCAAAGCGACTGAACGGGGCCCGGTTCGCTCGCGGTGTTCCAGTCCTTATGGGTTTGGAGCGGTCCACAAAATCGGCGAGAATGAAGGGTTCGATAAAAATTTGTCAGTCTTAAGGGAGGTGTTGTATGTCCGAAGCCGTGAGAGAGGCTCCAAAGAAGCAGCGGCCGGTAATCCGTAACGTCAGCATTACGGACATTACTACGAATTATAAGCAACCGCCGTCGGCGCTTGTCTCGATCCTGCACCGCATCAGTGGTTTCGGGATGTTCCTGCTGCTGCCGTTCATCCTGTACCTGTTGCAGGAAAGCCTGCGCTCGGAAATTTCGTTCGCGCACTTCAAAGGTGTGGTCGACAACGTATTTGTCAAGATCATCCTGCTGGGCCTGTCCTGGGCCTATCTGCACCACTTCACGGCCGGCATCCGCCACCTGTTCATGGACAACCACATGGCCCTGGACAAGGCCGCTTCCCAGAAAACCGCGCGTTGGGTCCTGGTCATCAGCCTGGCACTGACGGTGCTGGTTGGCCTCAAACTGTTCGGAGTATTTTGATAATGGCAACCCCCAAGAATAACATCGGCCCGCGCCGCCTCGTCGTCGGCGCGCATTACGGCGTCAAGGACTGGCTGGCGCAGCGCGTCACCGCGATCGTGATGGTGATCTACACCGTCGTCCTGCTGGTCAGCTTCCTGACCGCACAGAACTTCACCTACGAAGGCTGGGCCTCGCTGTTCGCCCGCCAGTGGTTCAAGCTGTTTTCCCTGGTCACCCTGTTTGGCCTGTTTTACCACGTCTGGGTTGGCCTGCGTGACATTTGGATGGACTACGTCAAGCCGGTTGGCCTGCGTCTGGTTCTGCAGATGGCCACGGTGCTGTGGCTGATTGCCTGCGCCGCCTGGACCGTACAAATTCTCTGGAGCGTGTAATCGTGGCAGCAATCAAAACTGCAATTCCTACCCGCCACTTTGACGTGGTTATTGTTGGCGCCGGCGGTTCCGGCATGCGCGCATCGCTGCAACTGGCCGAAGCCGGCCTGAACGTGGCGGTGCTGTCGAAAGTGTTCCCGACCCGCTCGCACACGGTCGCAGCGCAAGGCGGCATCGGCGCCTCGCTGGGCAACATGAGCGAGGACGACTGGTACTGGCACATGTTCGACACCGTCAAGGGCGGCGACTACCTGGGCGACCAGGATGCCATCGAGTTCATGTGCCGCGAAGCGCCCAAGGTTGTCTACGAGCTGGAACACTTCGGCATGCCGTTCGACCGCAATCCGGACGGCACCATCTACCAGCGCCCGTTCGGCGGCCACACCGCCAACTTCGGCGAAAAGCCGGTCCAGCGCGCCTGCGCGGCGGCTGACCGTACCGGCCACGCCCTGCTGCACACGCTGTACCAGCGCAACGTGCGTGCCCGCACCTGCTTCTTCGTCGAGTGGATGGCACTGGATCTGATCCGCGACGCCGATGGCGACGTGCTGGGCGTGGTGGCGCTGGAAATGGAAACCGGCGAGGTGATGAACCTGCAAGCGAAGACCACGATCTTCGCCACCGGCGGCGCCGGCCGTATTTTCGCGGCTTCGACCAACGCCTTCATCAATACCGGGGACGGCATGGGCATGGCGGCGCGCGCCGGCCTGCCGCTGCAGGACATGGAATTCTGGCAGTTCCACCCGACCGGCGTGGCCGGCGCGGGCGTCTTGATCACCGAAGGCGTGCGCGGCGAAGGCGGCATTCTGATCAATGCCAACGGCGAACGCTTCATGGAGCGCTACGCGCCGACCCTGAAGGACCTGGCGCCGCGCGACTTCGTCTCGCGCTCGATGGACCAGGAAATCAAGGAAGGCCGCGGCGTGGGCCCGCACAAGGACCACGTGCTGCTCGACCTGCGCCACATCGGCGCCGACACGATTCGCAAGCGCCTGCCTTCGATCCTGGAAATCGGCCACAAGTTCGCCAACGTCGACGCGACCAAGGAACCGATCCCGGTCGTGCCGACCATCCACTACCAGATGGGCGGCATCCCGACCAACATCCACGGCCAGGTTGTCGCGCCGGACGGCAGCGGCGGCCAGAAGGTCGTCAATGGCCTGTACGCGATCGGCGAATGCTCGTGCGTCTCGGTGCACGGCGCCAACCGCCTGGGCACCAACTCGCTGCTCGACCTGGTGGTGTTCGGCCGTGCGGCCGGCAACCACATCGTGGCCCAGCACCTCAGCGAAAAGGCGGACAAGAAACTGCCGGCGGACGCGGCCGACTTCGCGCTCGACCGCCTGAACCGCCTGGAAACCTCGACCGGCTCGGAAAAGGTCCAGCACGTGGCCAACGACATCCGCGCGACGATGCAGAAGTACTGCGGCGTGTTCCGTACCGACGAACTGCTGCAGGCCGGCGTGAAGGAAATCATGAAGCTCGACGAGCGCCGCAAGCATGTCTCGTTCAAGGACAAGTCCGCAGTGTTCAACACCGCGCGCGTCGAAGCGCTGGAGCTGGACAACCTGATCGAGACCGCCAAGGCCACCATCGTCTCGGCCGCGGCCCGCAAGGAGTCGCGCGGCGCCCACGCGCACAGCGACTACGAGCAGCGCGACGACGTGAACTGGATGAAGCACACGCTGTGGTTCTCGGAAGGCAACCGCCTGGACTACAAGCCGGTGCAAACCAAGCCGCTGACGGTCGAGACCTTCAAGCCGAAGGCACGTACTTTCTAAAAAATATTTTGCGGCCGGGGCATGGACCCCGGTCCAGAGAAGATAGGTAAAACATGGCACGCACAGTCCACCTGAAGATTTACCGCTACGATCCGGACAAGGATACGAAGCCCTACATGCAAGACTACACGGTCGAGCTGAAAGACACCGACAAGATGCTGCTGGACGCCCTGCAGCGCATCAAGGCCGACGTCGACGACTCGCTGGCCCTGCGCCGCTCCTGCCGCGAAGGCGTGTGCGGCTCGGACGCCATGAACATCAACGGCAAGAACGGCCTGGCCTGCACCACCAACCTGAACGAGCTGACCCAGCCGATCGTGCTGCGTCCGCTGCCGGGCCTGCCGGTGATCCGCGACCTGATCGTGGACATGACCAACTTCTTCAAGCAGTACCACTCGATCAAGCCGTACCTGATCAACGACTCGATCCCGCCCGAGAAAGAGCGCCTGCAGTACCCGGACGAGCGCGAAGAGCTCGACGGCCTGTACGAGTGCATCCTGTGCGCATGCTGCTCGACCTCGTGCCCGTCGTTCTGGTGGAACCCGGACAAGTTCGTCGGCCCGGCCGGCCTGCTGCAGGCCTACCGCTTCATCGCCGACAGCCGCGACGAAGCGACCAACGAGCGCCTGGACAACCTGGAAGACCCGTACCGCCTGTTCCGCTGCCACTCGATCATGAACTGCACGGACGTGTGCCCGAAGGGTTTGAACCCGAACAAGGCGATTGGCAAGATCAAGGAATTGCTGGTCCGACGCGCGATCTAACCGCGTTCGGGCGGCGCTTGCCAGGGAGGGCGGCGCCGCCGGCAGAGCGAGAGACCCGGGTGCGCGTCGCCGCGCCCGGTATAAGCCAGTACAGGCACGGCCCGGCGCAGGTGCGTGCTTTCGCGGGTGCGGCGCAGCAGTGCGCGCCGGCACCTGGCCATAAATACAGTAAAAATACCGTACTGCCGAAGTTCGGCAGCCGAGGTATAGTGTTGACCTAACAACGGACTCTAGTGTGACAACGCATCAATCCGACCCCGCCAACCGTGCCCGCCTTCGCTGGCGCGCCCGTCGCGGCCTGCTCGAAAACGACTTGATCCTCACGCGCTTTTTGGATGCGCATGAAGAAGAATTGACGGACGAGGACGTCGATGCGCTGACCCGATTGCTCGACCTGGCGGACAACCCGCTCATGGACCTGCTGCTCGGTCGCGCCGAGCCCGAAGGCGAGGTCGACCTGCCGCATGTGCGCGCCCTGCTGGTGCGCCTGCGGGAAGCGTAAGCGAAACAAGGGTTTCGTTTTTTATTTTTCACCTCCCAAGAAGGAAGTGCCATGAATATCTCTGATACCAAAGCCACCTTGTCGTTCTCGGATGGCAGCCAGCCTGTTGACTTCCCGATCTACAAGGGCACGATCGGCCCGGACGTCCTCGACATCCGCAAGCTGTACGGCCAGTCCGGCAAGTTCACCTACGACCCGGGCTTCATGTCCACCGCGTCGTGCCAGTCGGCCATCACCTACATCGATGGCGACAAGGGCGAACTGCTGTACCGCGGCTACCCGATCGAGCAACTGGCGGTCCAGTGCGACTTCCTCGAAACCTGCTACCTGCTGCTCAATGGCGAACTGCCGAACAAGCAGCAAAAAGACACGTTCACCAACACCGTGACCCGTCACACGATGGTGCACGAGCAGATGCAATTCTTCTTCCGCGGCTTCCGCCGTGACGCGCACCCGATGTCGGTGCTGGTGGGCACGGTCGGCGCGCTGGCCTCGTTCTACCACGACTCGCTGGACATCAACGACCCGGCCCAGCGCGAAATCTCCGCGATCCGCCTGATCGCCAAGATGCCGACCCTGGTCGCGATGGCCTACAAATACTCGATCGGCCAGCCGTTCGTGTACCCGCGCAACGACCTGTCGTACAGCGCCAACTTCATGCGCATGATGTTCGGCAATCCGTGCGAAGAGTACAAGGTCAACGACGTGCTGGTGCGCGCGCTGGACCGCATCCTGATCCTGCACGCCGACCACGAGCAGAACGCGTCGACCTCGACCGTCCGCCTGGCCGGTTCGTCGGGCGCCAACCCGTTCGCCTGTATCGCTGCCGGCATCGCCTGCCTGTGGGGTCCGGCCCACGGCGGCGCGAACGAAGCCGCGCTGAACATGCTCAAGGAAATCGGCACGCCGGAGAACATCCCGGACTTCATCGCCAAGGTCAAGGACAAGAACTCGGGCGTGAAGCTGATGGGCTTCGGTCACCGCGTGTACAAGAACTTCGACCCGCGCGCCAAGCTGATGCGCGAAACCTGCTACGAAGTGCTCAACGAACTGGGCCTGCAGAACGACCCGCTGTTCGCGCTGGCGATGCAGCTGGAAAAGATCGCGCTGGAAGACGACTACTTCGTATCGCGCAAGCTGTACCCGAACGTCGACTTCTACTCGGGCATCGTGCAGTCGGCCCTGGGCATCCCGGTTTCGCTGTTCACCGGTATCTTCGCGATGGCCCGCACCATCGGCTGGATCGCCCAGTGGAACGAGATGATCGCCGATCCGGAGCAGAAGATCGGCCGTCCGCGCCAGCTGTACATCGGCGCCCCGCGCCGCGACGTGCCGTCGATCGACAAGCGCTGATCGGTCTTAGGCATTAACAGAAAAGCGAGCCGAGGCTCGCTTTTTTGTTTGTGTGAATCAGTGTGCGCACCCGTGCGCACGCGGTACGTTTGCTGGCCATTGGCTCCTGTATGCCCACGAACGCATGCGCAGAGTACGTGCGGATAGATGAGCCAACATCACACATAGGTACCGCTTGCGCACGGGTGCGCACCCTACGAACCCCCCAGCGCCAATAAAAACGGCTGACCGATCACTCGGGCAGCCGTTGTCGTTAAGAGGAGGTTGGGAAATCAGCGATAGAAAACTTCGACTTTGCCTTTGAGCTTGATGAGCATCGGCTTGCCTTTGCGGTCCAGGACCTTGCCGGCGGCGACCTTGATCCAGCCTTCGCTCAGGCAGTACTCCTCGACATCGAAGCGTTCTTTATCGTTGAATTTGATGCCGACCTCGTGCTTGAACACGTCCGCCACGTGATGCGGGCTGCGCGGATCGATGGACAGGCGGTCGGGCAGGGTAGGTTTGGTAGTGTCGTTCATGTAGCAATTATCCACGATTCTTTCAAACGAAGCGAGCGCGGGGCGGTGCGTCTTGCTGCTTAGGCAATTGTCGGATATGCTCGCGCGTTTATTTGCTTCGCTAATCGTTTGTGTCGACTTCCAACCTGCAGTATGCATACCCAGCGCAGCCGGTGCGTTGGTGGTTCCTGGTCCTCGGCTTCGGCGCCGTGGCGTTCCTTCTGATGACATGGCGTTGGGGCGGAACCGTCGAGGACTCACTGGCTTACTTCAACGCCGCGCGTTACCTGCGCGGAGAAATCCCGGCCTCCGAGCTGCGCGCCCCATTTCCCTACCGCTTGCTGGTGCCCGCCGTCGCGTCAAAGCTGCCGGGCGACCTGCGTCACGCATTTGCCGGACTAAACTGGGCGCTGGTCACGGCAAGCGCATGCATGGCCGTAGCTGCTGGGCGGCGAGTCTGCTTGGGCGAACGGCAAGCGCTTTTCGCCGGGCTGATCATGTTGGTTTCGCTGCCGACTTTCTGGTATGCGCCTTACCTGCTGGTCGATCCCGGTTCGGTTTGTGCGCGCAGCGCGTTCGTGCTCGCTGTGCTGTCCGGGCAGCCCTGGCTGGCGGCGCTGGCCGCAGTCATGGGCACGGCCGTGCGCGAGGAAAACATCCTGTTGCTCGTCTGGCTCATCGCCGCGCGCCGGATCGCGCTCGTTCACGGCCTGGCCGCGCTGGCAATCGCGGCCGGCTGGCTGGTGGCGGTGCGCTGGTGGCTGATTCCGGGCTTGCCGTCCTACACCT
The DNA here is from genome assembly GCF_004614195.1 of Massilia horti. Taxonomy (GTDB): domain Bacteria; phylum Pseudomonadota; class Gammaproteobacteria; order Burkholderiales; family Burkholderiaceae_D; genus Telluria; species Telluria horti. The sequence goes on from NZ_SPUM01000038.1 coordinate 125,116, forward strand.
GGGTGCCGAACATGTGGACCGTGCGCCATGCGCTGGGGGATGTCCCGTCCTTGCTTTCGCTTGCAGGCTGCGCCGGATTGGTGGTGCCGCTGGCTATTGCAGGCTGGCGCCGCGCCCCCGCACAGGTGCGGCCGCTGGCGAGCCTGATCTTGCTGATGGCGCTGCCGGGTTTGTACGCTGCGGCAAGCGTGCGGATCGACGGCAGGATCATTTGGGGCCTGTATCCGTTCCTGATCCCGTTTGCTGTCAGCGCGATCGGCAACAAGGCCGTGAGCAAGCTCAAAAATTGATCCGCCTGCGCTAATCAAGGTGCCAAGGACGCGTCTAAACCCTAGGCCCAAGAGCGAGGGGCCAGATACTGGAGGTTCGAATGACTTCGTCAATCGCATTGATTCTGGATCCGCAGTTCGGCACGCGTGTCTTTGATTTGGCAAAAGATATGCCTGTTTGGATCGTCGCCAGCGAACAGAACAAACGTGCGGTGGAACAGGCCCGCGCCAAACTCGGAATCACCGCTGACATCACGACGCTTTCGCCCGCCAAGGAGGATGCCAACGACACTTGTGTGCGTGCGCTCTACGACATTGACGAACATCACGGAGCGGGAAGCCTCACTGGGGGGTACCAGCAAGTACGGATTTTCGGCTGCGCACCTGAATCGGTAACGCCAGCGCTGATGCAGGAACTAGGCTTTGGCAGAATCTGCGCCACTGGGTCCGAATTTACGCTCGAAAAGTCTTAGCCGAGCGGTTCGCCAACCGCTACAAGCATTTGCCCCTGGCCTTTGCCAGCACCACAAACGGGATCGCATACAGTCCTTGGAAGGAGATGAACCCGATAACGGGCGGCTGCCGCTTCAGGCCGTCCGGGTGCAGGCAGTCCGGCACCTTCGCTTCTTCAAAATCTTGCGAGAACTTCTGCCACTTGTCGACCTTTAACACGTCCGCTTCATGCCGGCGCGGGTTCTCAACGGTATCGGCAAGTGTCTCCCGTACCGCTTGCGCGATCGCCTTGTCGGTGATCTTCGCGCGCAGCCCGCCATCGCTCGCGGCCGGCGCTTCCGTCGGAGCGGCGAGTGCAGTGGCAAAGGGCAGGGCGACCAACAACGCGGTCATGCTGAATCTCATCGGGACTCCGGTGGCCTAGCGTATTTGCAAATGTACACGAACAACGAGAACCGTTGCCATTTTGAACATCTCGTTACATATTGCCGCTACAATAGATTTCTCTTTTGACAGCACGCGAGGCCTTGATGAAATCTTTCGTAGCACTTGCCGCAGCGCTGGCGATGTTCGCCGCCAGCCCATTCAGTGCGGCCGCCCCCGCCAAGAACTACTTTGATAACACCGGCCGCAGCGACGTGCTTAGCGGTGGCGTGCGCATGATCCCGATCACCACGCCCAAGGGCACCTTCAATGTCTGGACCAAGCGCATCGGCAACAACCCGACCATCAAGGTGCTGTTGCTGCACGGCGGCCCGGGCGCCACGCACGAATACCTGGAAGCCTTCGACAGCTACTTCCCCGGTGCCAGCATCGAGTACTACTACTACGATCAGCTCGGTTCGGCATACAGCGACCAGCCGGACGAACCGTCGCTGGTCGACCTGCCGCGCTTCGTGGAAGAAGTGGAGCAGGTGCGCAAGGCACTCGGTCTGGACCGCAAGAACTTCTACCTGTATGGCCACTCCTGGGGCGGTCTGCTGGCTGCGGAATATGCGCTCAAGTATGGCCAGAACCTGAAGGGGCTGGTGATCTCCAACATGATGATGAGCGTTCCGGCCTATAACCAGTATGCCGAAAAGGTCCTGCAGCCGCAGATGGACCCCAAGGCGCTGGCCGAGATCAGGCAGCTCGAAAAGGAGGAGAAATACGAGGATCCGCGCTACATGGAACTGCTGATGCCGAACTTCTACGTGCACCACATCCTGCGCCTGCCACCCGACCAATGGCCGGAACCGGTCGGGCGCGCGTTCAAGCGCCTGAACCCGAAGGTCTACATCCCGATGCAGGGACCGAGCGAGCTGGGCTCGCGTAATACCAAGCTCGAGTTCTGGGACCGCGTGGCCGACCTGCCGAAGATCACCGTGCCGACGCTGTTGATCGGCGCGCGCCACGACACCATGGATCCGGCGCACATGAAAATGGTCGCGGAAAAGGTGAAGCGCGGCCGCTACCTGTACTGCCCGAACGGCGGACACATGGCCTTGTATGACGACCAGAAGGTCTACTTCGACGGCCTGATCCGCTTCTTGAACGACGTCGACAGCGGGAAGTTCTGATGATTAAGCGTCTCTTGATCGCCTGCTGGCTGCTGCTTGCCAGCGTCGCCGCGCATGCCCAGCAGGACGCGGCGTTGACGCGCCAGGTCAACGCCTTTATGGACGAGTGGCATGACGATGCCGCCCATGCGCGGATGGCGTATTTCGACAAGATCGCGCAAGACGGCGTCTATATCGGCACCGACAAGAACGAGCTCTGGCACCGGGACGAATTCAAGGCCTGGGCCAAGCGCTTTTTCGAGCGCAAGGCGGCGTGGTCGTTCAAGGCGACACGGCGCAACGTCTATTTTTCGCCGGACCGCTCGTTCATCTGGTTCGATGAAATCCTCGATACGCCGAACATGGGGCCGTGCATGGCAAGCGGGGTGATCCGCAAAACCGCGCATGGCTTCGAGATCGTGCATTACCAGCTGTCGATGGCGGTGCCGAACGAGGTGAATGGGCAAGTGGTCACGCTTATCAAGCAGGCCCAGTCCGCGCCGGCAGGCAGGTAAGACGTTTCAAAAAGCTATGTCCCCATTAAGTGTGGAACCGTGCTTACCTAAGGCGTAGGGTGCGCACCAGTGCGCACGCGGAACAGTTGAATGCCGTTGGCTCCGGTACACACACGTACCGCGTGCGCACAGGTGCGCACCCTACGGCGCGCGCCCCAACGGCAGCACCTTCCGCGCAAGCCTCGCCAAGCTCCGCCCCTGCATCTGTTGCAGCACCCAGCCCTTCGGTGCCGGCCCGCCAATAACATTTACGCCAGACCTTCGAGATGCAAGGGCCGGCGCGGCGCAAACGCGTCCCCAGGATAGGCATCGCGGATGCCTTCGAAGAACAGGATGAACGACTCGGCCACCGTTTGCATCACCGCTTCCGCCCGGCGGCATTGGCGCGGCTCCAGGCCGCCCGAGTCTCGGCACAGGCGGTAGAACAAGGTGTCTTCGTGGCGCAAATCATGGTCGAGCGCGGCATGCCGGCGGAACGCGCGAAACAGGCTGGCCGCATACGGATACTGCTCGGTGAGCCGCTCGTAGAACCGATCGAGATCGGTTTCCGAAGGCGGCGTAAGCCCGGGCTGCATGATGGCGAACGACGCGGTGTAGGCCAGTTCGCCCTCGTAGGCCAGTTCGGCCAACTGGTTGATCAGCGCCAGGGTCTGCGGCAGCGGCGGTGCCGCCGTCAGCGCGGCGCGCTCCAGGCCGCACTCGACCAGGCCGTCGAGGAAGATCGCCGCGTGCCGCATCTCTTCCACGTACTGCCGGCTGAGCGCGCCGTGCAGCGCGTGCGCCTGGCGGCAGTGCGCGACCCCGAGCGGCATGTAGCGATTGGCGGCGTCGACAAAATGATAGAACTCGGTGCCCCAGCCGAGCACCTGCGCGCGCGACAGGCGCCCGGCGAGCAGGTCTTCCCAAAACGGTTGTTCGAAGATCGGGCGTGCCCAGAAGCGTGCGCTGGCGCGCAGTGCCCCGGCCATCGCCTCGGGGTCGGGCGCCTCGCTGGCGCGGTCCAGGTCGAGCAGCAGGTCGGCCTCCAGCAGCGTGGCCAGAACCGGTTCGAGTACCGCGGCCGGCACGCCTGCCTGTTCATTCGCGCATGCAGCGGCCTGGCCATCGAGCGCCAGCAGCGCGCGTTCGAAAGCGTCCGGGTCCGCGGTCGTAAGACTGATCTCCTCGTCGCGGGCGGCGACCGTCAGGCAGCCCCTGGTGCGCAGCAGGCGGCAGCCGGGGGAGAGCAGCAGGCGGCGGTGTGCGAGCGTGTTCATTTGCGCACTCCTCGATAGCTGCGCTGCGCGCACAGCGGAAAGGCGGCGGACGACTGATAGTGGCGCAGGATGTCGGTCGACCACATTTCGAGCGTTTCGACCAGGGCGAACGCATCCCGCAGCGCGGAACAGGCGCGCGCACGCTCGATCGGGCCGACCGCACGCGTTACCCTGCGCACCACGCCCTCGTGACCGTATTCCTCGTCCAGTGCCAGGTGCTCGGCCATCGGCCGCACACAGGCCTGGTCGGCGCCTCCGTAGCGGATCGCCACCCGGTCGAAAAAGGCGCGCGCGTCGGCACGGTCGCTACTGGTCGATTCCAGGAAGCCGGAACAGACGGCATAGCGCAGGGGATCGACGCGCGCCGCCGCACGCATCAAGTGCAGCAGGGCGCGCGTGGCCGGCAGCGGCAGCGATCGCTTGCGCTCTTCAAGCGTCACCTCCAGCTCATCGAGCGCCCGCTCGAAGTAGCGGAAATGGTCCCACTCCTGTGCAAAGTGGCGCGCGAACATCGCGCGCAGCGTCGGGTCCTCGCAGCACGCGATAGCCATCGGCAGCCGCTCCTGGATGCCGGTGACGAACCACCACGATTCGACCACCCAGCCGATGAACACCGAGCGCGGGAGCGAGCCCTGCGCCATCCCGGTCCACAGCGGATGCGCGAACAGCCGTGCCTTCCACTGGCGGTAGAGCGACGCGCACAGGGTGTTGAAGGAGTCCGGCGAGAAGGCATCCCCCGTCATCGGCGACACGTAACCGAGCAGCTCGACTTGCTCGAGCCGGCGCACGACGATTTGCACCGCGTGCGGCGACAAGCCGCTCTGGCGCGCGATGGCGGCCACGTCGAGCAGGCCGTTCATCGACATGATCGCTTGCAGCAAGGGCACCTCGGGCAGGCCCGAGACCGAGAACACGGCATCAGTCAGTTCGATCTCGACGCCATGGTTCGCGATTCTCAGCTGCGCGTCGGGGCGCAGGCATGGACAGGGTTGCAGCATCCGGACTCCCGCTGAGTTTGGCAAAGCCCCGCAAGCGTCGCGCTTGCGGCGTTCCCACGGCCTGAAGCGGCTAGTTGATCACCACCCCCAGTACAGGAATGGCCGGCAGCTTGTGCCTTTTGCTGATGTTCACGGTGATCTCGTTGGGTGACGCATTGGCTTGCGCTTCAACCACCCTGGCATGGCGGGCCGTGCCCTTTTCCACATGGATCACGACTGCGTGCTCTTCCAGTGGCGCAGTCTTGGTTTGCTCCATCGATGTCTCCCTCTGGACCGGTCCGCAAATGGGGTGGCGGACGCCGCTCCTTGAGTATAGGTTGTGGTTTCAAGGCAGCAAGCCGCCCTATCGGAAGTAATGGGCTCCAAGCCGGCGGTGGGTCATGCAGTCCCGGTTTGTGCTATCGTGTCCGATTGACCAGAGAACAGTAACGCAATTGAGCAACACCTACGTCGGCCGTTTCGCGCCATCCCCGACAGGTCCGCTGCACGCCGGCTCGCTGGTGGCCGCCCTGGCCAGCTATCTTGATGCCCGCGCCCACGACGGAGTGTGGCTGGTGCGCATTGAAGACATCGATGAAGGCCGCGCGGTGCCGGGAGCGGCGCAAGAGATTTTGGCCCAGCTGCACCGGCTGGGCATGGACTCTGACCGCGAAGTGGTCTGGCAAAGCCGCCGCAAGCACCTGTACCAGGCCGCCTTCGACCGCCTGGCCGCGCACGCCTACCCGTGCGGCTGCAATCGCCGCGAGATCGCCGATTCGCGTCTGGGCATTGCACCCGATGGCGCGGCGATCTATCCCGGCACCTGCCGCGCCGGCCTGGCGCCGGGACGCAGCACGCGCAGCCTGCGGCTACGCGTACCTGAGCAGGGCACAGACACCATCAGCTTTGACGATCGTTTTGCCGGCCGTGTGAGCCAGCGCCTGGCCACCGAGTCGGGTGACTTCGTCCTCAAGCGCGCCGACGGCTACTGGGCCTACCAGCTGGCGGTGGTGGTCGATGACGCCGAACAGGGCGTCACCGACATCGTGCGCGGCGCCGACCTGCTCGATTCGACGCCGCGCCAGATCTACCTGCAGCGCCTGCTCGGACTGCCTACGCCGCGCTACCTGCACGTGCCTGTGGTGCGCAACGCCGACGGCGAAAAACTCTCCAAGCAGACCGGCGCGCTGGCCGTGCAGCCCGGCGACGAGGCTGGCGCGATCGACGCGCTGCTGGCGGCATCGCGCTTCCTCGGCCTGATGCTGGAACGCCCCGATTCACTTGCTGGCTTCTGGCAAGTTGCTATTCCAGCATGGCGCCTCCTGCTCGCGCAGCGTAACGCCTAGACCTTGCGCTTGCGCGCCACGAAGCCGAGCCCGGCCAGTCCCAGACCCAGCATCGCCCAGCTTGCCGGCTCCGGAACCGGCGCCGCCACGATAAAGCCGCGGATTTCGCCCTCGGGGAACTTGTCCGAGTGAACGTTCACATAGGCTTCGTGCGCATTGATGCCAGCCATCAGCGCTGCCTGGGCGGACTCGGCCGTTCCACCATTACTGTCAAGGAAGGCCGGCGTGAACGAGGCATCCTTGGTCAGGTCGATCGCCTGGGTGAACGAGCCGGACTGGACGCCGACGGGAGTGTGAGTGAAGGGGACCGCGATCCCCGCATCGCCGGTGAAGGGAGTGCTGGTGCAGCAGTGGATATGGCTGGCCAGTGACGGACTTTCCAGGTACTTGAAATTCGAGTCAACCTGCAGGATGTCCCCCGCGAAGTCGAGTGCCGTCAAGCCGTAGGCGGCCGAGGAATTCGGCGGCGATTCGAGCGCACCCACTTGAACAGCACGCAGCGGCTCGCTTTGCTGCGCATGCGCCGTCGACACGGCCGCCAGGCTCGATGCCGCAATCGCGAGAACTGAAAGAACATGTTTCATGGATACCTCCTGTTGAAAATGACTCCGCAAGCGCCACCAGATACAAGCGCTGCCCAAAAAAGTAGCACTTGGGCCGAGGTGAGGCGCACACCGTACGGCTGGGCAAAAACACGACAGTTGTGCGGAGTTGTTCTTGATTGTTTGGCACAAATCGCCGGCTGGGCGTGGCGGACTTGGCGATTCGCGTTGCCGCTTGCTTGTCCTGCAGCAGTTGCAAAAGGCGTAGGATGCGCTGTCGCGCACGCTGTACGGTTGAGCAGAGTTTGCGTCTGCTGCGCCAGATGCTGCGATTGCGAACCGCGTGCGCACAGGTCCCCGCCGGCCGTGCGCCCCCTACGTTTCTGCCTGGGCAGTCATGTGGAATGCGCGTCGAGATGGCGCGCAAGCCACCCGGCCAGCGCCTGCTCGTAGCGTTCCAGTGCTTCCGAGTAGAGGTCGAACACGCATGGCATGCAGCCGCTGCGGCAGCAGTCCTCCGGCGCCGGCTCGGCTGGCGGCTGGGGGCGGGGATCGGATGGCGTGGGCGTGGCAGATGTCGACATGGGCGCAGGATACGCGATCCCGGCCCACAGGTCGAGGCGGCGCCTGAAGGTCAGTCGTCCAGGTCGTAGCGGTGCAGTTGGAACACCATCTTTCCATCCTCGCGCTCGCATACGCCTTCCATCGTTTCGCCTTTCTTAAGGATGCCGTTGATTTCCTCGCGCATTTTCTTGCTACTGCGCATGCTGCAGCCTTAGCGAGCTCATGAGCAACCGCAAATGGCTGCTCCTTCGTTATGGCGGGTACACATGGAATCACATACAGTTCGGCCAGCAAATTCGAATTTCCCTTTTGCGGAGGTCAAATGCGCGGCCCGTTTGGTAGCGATACGAATCGTGGGCGACTCAATTCCCGGCCCGCTGGGCCCATCTGTGCTTTCGGGGAGCGGGTTAAGCTCACCCCGTCGGCACTGGCTCGTGCAAGCGAGTTGCATCTGCGCATTCTAAGTCAGTACGCATTCCAGGGTAATCGTGAACGCTACTGGAACTATCTTGCTGCTCAGGGCGTCGCATACGCCCAATTGGCATTAGGCGTGGTTCGTAATGATTCGCTCAATGGCTTCGTTGCAAACTTCTACGCGGCTCACCGCGCCGAAAAACTCGGCGTCACGCTCGACGAGAGGCAATGGAATGACCTTGGCATAGAGCTCATGAGGAAGGATTTTCAGTATCGCAAAGGTTTTGCCACCCGGCCCGATACGCAGGATTACGTTCTCAACCTGCCTGTCCAATATATCTACGAATACCATGCTGCGACCTTCCGTCAGTTCGGTCTTGATGAGAAGGCGTGGACCGCTTACGTTCCGCTTGCCCCTTACATCAAGAGTGGAGACTACCAAGAGGCCGAAGCAATCTGGACGATTATGATGGATATAAATTTCTTTCGGCAAGTTGGTGGTTCGGTGTGGGCTGACAATAAAGGAGCAAGCTCAACAGATTGGACGGATCATGCTGAATGGTTTTTTGTCGTTTCGAATGCGACGCTTGCTTATGGAGACAATCCATGGCAAGAATTTAGCAATCCAGACAAGATTGGCGATTGGTATTACGCCGGCGGCCAGTGGTACAGGTTCAATGTGCCGCTTGGGCAAGAACGTATCGCCAACCCTCGCCGGAAGGCGGAGCTGGACCGTGCGCGAGCGTTTCGCCTCGAACGACAAAAATTTCTTAAAGAACATCCAGTGACGCCATCGGATCAATCCCGAACGATTGAAAGCAGGTGATCTTGATGCAGAAAATCGTTTTCTGGACGCTTGTTACCGGCTCCCTTCTTGCCGTCGCCGTGCACCTGGTCCACCCGGGGAGTACCAAGGCCCCGCGGGTAGAGGAGAAGCGCATCGTTATCTGGCTGAACGGACAGCGCATTTTCCTTCCGATCGCTTACATTCCGCCCCGGGAGCGCGGGCTCTACCAGGACGGTCACGGGACCGATGCTTTGCGGATAGAAGCGGTGCTGCCTACCTTAGCGCCATTCGTGGATCCGGAAGATAACTCGCCGGTATTCGATCGTTATCGCGACGAGATATCGATACTGATTGGCCCCGCCGGGGTGAATTCAGAAGCCGAACGCCGGGAATTATTGGCCAGTTACGCCAAGGACTGGCTGGAGAGCCGCAGCAAGGAAGGCCAGCGTTTCGGGTTGCAGCGTTATGTGTTGGAACCTGGCGCTCGCTCGGCCTTTGTGCATAACGATGTGTATTTGAATCTCGGCCCGGGGCCTGATCAGGCACTCATCAACTGCACGCCCGACAGTGTGCCCGACCCGGAATCGCCTGAAGCTGCACAACTGCGACGTAAGGGGGAGTTGGTCAAAAACCCCATGTGTGAACATACGTTCTTTTCGCCGAGATTGCCGAAGTCAGTGATACAAGTGAGCTATTTCAGGCGGCACTTGCCAAACTGGCGAGGCATTCAGGCCAGTGTGCTCAAGTTCATTGATTCACTATCAGACGATCGTCCCGGACAGCAAGGAATACCCTCTGCAGCCGAGCCAGGCTCAACTTGAGTAGCTCGTATTCGACATCGCGAATGCCGTATGCTGGCGGCTGGGGGCGGGGATCGGATGGCGCGGGCGAGGCAGATGTCGACATGGGCGCAGGATACGCGATCCCGGCCCACAGGTCGAGGCGGCGCCTGAAGGTCAGTCGTCCAGGTCGTAGCGGCGCAGCTGGAACACCATCTTTCCATCCTCGCGCTCGCATACGCCTTCCATCGTTTCGCCTT